>DATCEO010000055.1:0-34601 GCA_036510065.1 Streptosporangiaceae bacterium
CAGCCGGGTCACCGCCAGCCGGGTCACCGCCAGCCGGGTCACCGCCAGCCGGGTCACCGCCAGCCGGGTCACCGCCAGCCGGGTCACCGCCAGCCGGGTCACCGCCAGCCGGGTCACCGGCCCGGCGGACGAACGACAGCACGTTGCCAGAGGTGTCGTTGGCGTCAATCCAGCTGAACCCGGCCGGCGAGGCGTCCTGCCGCCAGAGCGCCGGATGGTCGCCGTAGACCTGGTTGAGGTCGGAGACCAGGCGCTGCACGCCTCGGTGTGAGTCGTAGTCGAGCAGGTGCCACTGCAGCCCGGTCTCCTGCGACCACTCGTCGCCCTGGCCGAACTCCGACCCCATGAACAGCAGCTGCTTGCCGGGATGGGACCACATGTAGGCCAGCAGCGAGCGCAGCCCGGCGAACTGCCGCCACTCGTCGCCGGCCATCTTGCGCAGCAGCGAGCGCTTGCCGTGCACGACCTCGTCGTGCGACAGCGGCAGCACGTAGTTCTCGCTGTAGGCGTAGATCATCGAGAACGTGATCTCGTCGTGGTGGTAGCTGCGGTACACGGGGTCGCGGGCCAGGTAGGCGAGCGTGTCGTGCATCCAGCCCATGTTCCACTTGAGCCCGAAGCCGAGGCCGCCCAGGTAGACGGGCCGGGTCACGCCCGGCCAGGCGGTCGACTCCTCGGCGATCATCGTGATGCCGGGGACCAGCCGGTAGGCCGTGGCGTTGACCTCGCGCAGGAAGGCCACGGCGTCCAGGTTCTCGCGGCCGCCCAGCTCGTTGGGGGCCCACTCGCCGTCCTTGCGGGAGTAGTCCAGGTAGAGCATGGAGGCCACGGCGTCCACCCGCAGCCCGTCGATGTGGAGCTCCTGCAGCCAGTAGATGGCGTTGGCCACCAGGAAGTTGCGCACCTCGTTGCGGCCGTAGTTGAAGATCAGCGTGCCCCAGTCGGGGTGCTCGCCGCGCCGGGGATCGGGGTGCTCGTACAGCGGGGTGCCGTCGAACCTGGCCAGCGCCCAGGCGTCACGGGGGAAGTGCGCGGGCACCCAGTCCACGATCACTCCGATGCCGGCCTGGTGCAGCCGGTCCACGAGATACCGGAAATCATCGGGCGAGCCGAACCGGGAGGACGGCGCGTAATAGGAGGTGACCTGGTAGCCCCAGGATCCGCCGTAGGGATGCTCGGCTACCGGCAGGAACTCCACGTGGGTGAAGCCCAGCTCCGTGACGTAGTCCGCGAGCTGGTCGGCCAGCTCGGTGTAGGACAGGCCCGGCCGCCAGGAGCCTATGTGGACCTCGTAAATGCTCATCGGGCTGGTCAGCACGTCGGTAGCCGCGCGGCGGGCCAGCCAGTCGCGGTCGCCCCACTCGTAGCCGGTCTCGAAGACCACCGATGCGGTGGCCGGCGGCTGCTCGGCCAGCCTGGCCATCGGGTCGGCCTTGGCCCGCCAGACTCCGTCGGGCCCGCAGATCTCGTACTTGTAGATCATTCCGGCTGCCACGCCCGGGATGAACAGCTCCCAGATCCCCGAGCCGCCCAACGACCGCATCGGGTGCGGGCGGCCGTTCCAGTGGTTGAACTGGCCGATGACCCGGACCCCGCGCGCGTTCGGCGCCCACACCGCGAAGGCGGTCCCGATGGTGCCCTTCACGTGCGAGCCGAGCACCTGCCACAGCGCCTCGTGCCGGCCCTCGGCGATGAGATGCAGGTCCATCTCGCCCAGCGTGGGCAGGTACCGGTACGGGTCGTCACTGATGGTCTCCATGCCGTCGGCGTAGGCGACCGCCAGCCGGTAGTCGGGCACGTCCTTGGCCACCGTGACCGGCAGCGTGACCGAGAAGACTCCCTCGTGCAGGTGAGTCATGGGCGCGCGGGTGCCGTCGGGCAGCACCACGGTCACCGATACCGCCAGCGGGCGCAGGGCCCGGATCGTCACGCCGTCCGGGCTCGGGTGAGCACCGAGCACCGCATGGGGGTCGTAGTAGACCCCGGCGACGATCGCGTCGATGACCGCGAGACTCACCGGATCGGTGCTGCCCGGATCGGTGCTGCCCGGCGCGGTACTGGCCGCGCTCGGCTCGGTGCTGGCAGCCGCAGCCGAATCAGCGCTCGCCGGGGCCACATCCGTGCTGGGCGGCTCGGTGCTGGCCACATCGGTGCTGGCCGGCTCGGGGTTGGCCGGCTCGGGGCTGGCCGGGCCGGGGCTGGCCGGGCCGGGGCTGGCCGGGCCGGCCTGCGGGCGCGCGGGGCCGGTCATCAGGCCGCGGCGATGTAGTCGAGCGGGATCCCTAGCCAGGACGGCCGGTGTCGCGCCTCGTATTCCACCTCGTATACCGCCTTCTCCAGCATTAGGGCTCGCAGCATGACCGAATTGGCCTCCGGGTCGAGCCCGCCCGCGTGAGCGTACCCCGCGCAGAATGCCTGCTGGCACTGCTCTACCCAGATGTCGGCCGGACCGCGCAACTGCTTGGCGTCTGGATGCCCGTGCAGCTGATGGCGGGCCGCGTAGTCGAAGGAGCGCAGCATGCCGGCGACGTCGCGCAGCGCCGGGTACGGCCCGGTGCGCTGCGCCAGCGGCACCAGCGGCTCACCCTCGAAGTCCAGGGCCACCCAGCCGTCCTCGGTGCGCAGTACCTGGCCTAGATGGTAGTCGCCATGGATCCGCTGGATGGTCACCGGCGTGGTGAGGCAGGCCAGGTCGGCGTAGCTAGCCCGCACCTTGGCCGCGTAGGGCGCCAGCTCGGGGACTACCGCGGTCGCCTGGCTGAGCTTGCCGGTCATCTGCTCGGCTAGCTCGGCCAGCTCCTGCTTGGTCAGCTGCTCGGTGCCGAAGGCGCTGGCCAGGTCGGCGTGCAGCTCGGCGGTGGCCCGGCCGAGCAGGTGCGCCTCCTGAGCGAAGTTGGCCGCCGGGTGGCCCGGGCCGCCGCGCGGCACCGGGGCCATCAGGTACTCGCGGCCGTAGTCACCGTGCTGGGCGGACAGCCGGCCGATGCTCGCGGCGGCCAGCGACCAGCCGTCGCTCGCCCGGGCCAGGTAGCGCGAGAGCACCCCCAGCAGCATGGGCTCCCCGTCGACCTTGGTCTCGATCCACCCGTAGGGCGGCGCCACATGCACCGAGCCGAGCCGGGCCAGCGCCGCCGCGACCTCCAGATCGGGGTTCGCGCCGGGGAACAGCCGCCGCAGGACCTTGAGGATGGCCGCCTCGCCGAAGACGACGCTGGTGTTGCTCTGCTCGGCGGCGATCACGCGCGCCCCCGGCCAGGACCCGAACGACACGCCCGGCTCACGCTGGAAGGCCAGGCCGCCCACCTCGCGCTGGCCGGCGATGTCATGCAGCAGGCGGCTGCTCAGCTCGGGGTCGTGCAGGGCGTCATAGGCGGTCCTCCCGTCCGGGAGCCGGCCGATGACCGCGTGCCGCAGCCAGTCCGGCACGCTGCTGCGCAGTCCGACCAGGAGCTGGTACCGGGCGGTCTGGATGCCCTGGTCCACGGTCAGGATCAGGTGCCGCAGCTCCGGATCGCCCGTGCTTGGACCGCCCGTGCTTGGATCACCCGTCGCCAGGGTGACATCGGAGGTGATGGTGAGGCGGCCGACCGGGGCCTCCCGGCTCCCGTACCAGCGCTGCGCCGGCAGCCACCTGGCCAGCAGCTCTGGGAGATTCAGAGTCTCGACGGTCATCGGCGCGCGCTCCTTTCCCCTTCATCCCGATCCGGTAGTACTCCCCGGGGAAGGCGCAGCGAACCATCACGTTCTGTCACACATGTGTCATAGAGCCAGCCGCGCCCCGGAGAGGTTCATCCTAACGGGCGGAACCACGCGAAATCGGCAGGCCGCGACGGCTACTTTCCCACGATGAGCATGCCCGTCATGAAGTGGTGGACCGTGCAGTAGAAGGGGTACATTCCCGCCTTTTTCGGCGCGGCGACGATCATGGTCTGGTGCGGGCCCACCAGGCCAGTGCTGAACAGGTTGTTGTCCGCCGCCGACGGCCCGGCCGTCAGCGTGTGCGCGACCGAGTCCTGGTTGATGACCTCGATCCGCTGTCCAGGTCGGACATCCGGGTTGCCCGGCCGGAACATGAAGTTCTTGATCACGACCTTGACCACCGCGCCGGTGCCCGCCGCGGCGGCCGGGCTGCCCGTCCCGCCGCCGCTGGCGGTGCCGACCGACACGCCCAGCACCACCAGGGCCACGGCCGACAGTCCGGCCACGGTGGCCGCCGCCCCGCCTGGCAGCGACCGGGTCAGGCCAGCCGCCGCCGTCCCGCCCGGCAGCCCCCGGCCAGCGCCGTCCCGCAGGCTGGCCAGCCCCACGTATGCCAGGACGCCGAACGCCGCCACTTCCACCAGGCCCGCGACCAGGCCCGCGGTCGTGCGGACCTCCTGGAAGCCGAACAGGCCCACCCACACCGTCAGCAGGTAGCCGCCCAGGGTGGCGATCGCGAAGCCGGCGCCAGCCGCCGCGGCCAGGACCCCGGGCACCAACGCCACCGCGACCGCCAGCGCGAACGCGACGATGATCTGCAGCAGGAAAAGCGGACCGATGGTCGGGATGTCCCGGTAGCCCGTCAGGTACAGGTCCAGGTGGATCGCCCCGGTCACCGCGAGCAGCACCGCGCCGGCCAGGCGCGGGGCCAGCAGACGGCGCGAAGCGGGCAGCCGGCTCTGCGGTGGCGCGGCGGTCGGTCCCATGCCCTTACATCGCCTGCCAGGCCCCAGCGGTTCAGCTGGACCGCCAGCAGGGTCCGGTACTGTCGGGTCCGTTACTAGTCGGCGGGCGGCTGCAGGACGAACCAGTAAAAGCCATGGCCCGGCAGCGTCAGCAGGTAGGTGAGCTCCCCGATGCGCGGGAACGTCACGCCGCCCATGCACTCCACCGGGGTCGAGCCGCTGAACCGCCGCAAATCCAGCTCGACTGGCTGGGGGAACCGCGACAGGTTATTAACGCACAGTATCCGGTCGGCCCCGCCCGATGACTCCTCGGCGAATCCGCGGACGTAGGCCAGGACGCTGGGGTTGGACGAGCCCAGCTCCTCGAAGGTGCCAAGGGCGAAGACCGGGTGGCGCTTACGGATCTCGATCATGCGCCGCGTCCAGTGCAGCAGCGAGCCCGTGCTCTTCTCCTGGGCCTCGACGTTGAGGGCCTGGAATCCGTAGATCGGGTCCATGAGCACCGGCAGGTACAGCCGGGCCGGGTCGCAGCGTGAGAAGCCCGCGTTGCGGTCCGGGGTCCACTGCATGGGGGTGCGGACGCCGTCCCGGTCACCCAGCCAGATGTTGTCGCCCATGCCGATCTCGTCGCCGTAGTAGAGCACCGGCGAGCCGGGCAGCGACAGCAGCAGCGCGGTGAACAGCTCGAGCTGGTTGCGGTCGTTCTCCAGGAGGGGGGCCAGCCGCCGCCGGATGCCGATGTTGGCCTTCATCCGCGGGTCCCGCGCGTACTCGGCGTACATGTAGTCGCGCTCGTCGTCGGTGACCATCTCCAGGGTCAGCTCGTCGTGGTTGCGCAGGAAGATGCCCCACTGGCAGCCCGTGGGGATGGCCGGGGTCTGGGCCATGATTTCGGAGATCGGGTAGCGCTGCTCCCGGCGCACGGCCATGAAGATGCGCGGCATCAGCGGGAAGTGGAACGCCATGTGGCACTCGTCGCCGCCGACGCTGGGGTCACCGAAGTACTCGACCACGTCGGCCGGCCACTGGTTAGCCTCGGCCAGCAGCACCCGGTCGGGATAGAGCCGGTCGACCTCGGCGCGGACCCGCTTGAGGTACTCGTGGGTCTCCTTGAGGTTCTCGCAGTTGGTGCCCTCGCGCTCGTACAGGTAGGGCACCGCGTCCAGCCGGAAGCCGTCGATGCCCAGGTCCAGCCAGAACCGCAGCACCTCCAGGATGGCGTCCTGCACCTTGGGGTTCTCGTAGTTCAGGTCGGGCTGGTGGGAGAAGAACCGGTGCCAGTAGTACTGGCCGCGGACCTGGTCGTAGCTCCAGTTCGACTGCTCGGTGTCCACGAAGATGATCCGGGCGTCGGCGTACCGGTCGTCGGTGTCGGACCAGACGTAGAAGTCGCCGAACGGGCCGTGCGGGTCGGTCCGGGACGCCTGGAACCAGGGATGGGCGTCGCTGGTGTGGTTGATGACCAGGTCGGCGATGACGCGGATGCCGCGCTCGTGCGCCCCCTCCACCAGCTCGACGAAGTCTCCGATGGTGCCGTAGTCCGGCAGGATCGCGGTGAAGTCGGCGATGTCGTAGCCGCCGTCGCGCAGCGGGGAGTCGTAGATGGGCAGCAGCCAGATGCAGTCGATGCCCAGCCATTGCAGGTAGTCCAGCCGGGAGGTCAGCCCGCGCAGGTCGCCGGTGCCGTCCCCGGTGGCATCCTGAAAGCCCCGGACCAGGACCTCGTAGAAGACCGCCCGCTTGTACCACTGCGGATCTCGGGGCTTGTCAAACGAGAAGGAGTCGGGCACGGGCTCCGTGGGGACGGCTCCCGATCCGGCGCGGAACTCGGGCAGCGGCGACCCGGGCTGCGACTCATGCGTGGGCTGCATCACGCAGTTCTCCTGCTTGCGTTGGTTGGTCTGCTAGATATATCCGCCTGACCGGCGGCAGCGTGACGCTACGCGCCGGGGGCGGCGCGGCGATTGCCGTGTTATACGTATGTTATGCGGAGACGGTGAAGATGTGGGCAGGCGCGATGGCTGGATCCAGCCGTACATAGTTTCCCTGCCCCCACCAGTGCTCGGTACCGGTGAGCTCATCGGTGACCAGGAAACCCGCGCCGACATCGAGGCCGAGAGCCGCGCCGTCGAGCCAGACAGTAGCCTCCCGCGGCTGGTTCGGATCGAGATTTACCACGACAATGACGGTATCCCGGCCGACGCCTCCCGGCGAGGCCGCGCCGATGCTCTTCGAGAAGCACACTATCCCCGGCTGGTCCGGGTAGTGAAAACGCAGGTTCCGCAGCTGATGCAGGGCCGGATGGGCCCGCCTGATCGCGTTGAGCCTGGTCAGGAACGGTGCGATGGTCACCCCGAGCTGCCGGGCCCGCTCCCAGTCCCGGGGTCGATAGGCGTACTTCTCCGAGTTCAGGTACTCCTCGCTGCCGGGCGCGGCGGGCAGGTTCTCGCCGAGCTCGAAGCCGGAGTAAACGCCCCAGGAGGGCGTCAGCATGGCCGCGAGCACCGCCCGGACCCGGAATGCGGTCAGGCCGGCGTGCTGCAGGTACTCGCTCAGGATGTCCGGCGTGTTCACGAAGAAATTCGGCCGCATGTAGGCCGACGCCTCGCCGGCCAGCTCGGTCAGGTACTCGACGATCTCCGCCGAGGTGTTGCGCCAGGTGAAGTAGGTGTAGGACTGGTGGAACCCGATGGCGGCCAGGGCCTTCATCATCGCCGGGCGGGTAAAGGCCTCGGCCAGGAACAGCACGTCCGGGTCAGTGCGCGCCACTTCGGCCAGCAGCCGCTCCCAGAACGGCAGCGGCTTGGTGTGCGGGTTGTCCACCCGGAAAATCCTGATGCCGTGGTCCATCCAGTGCCGGGCGATCCGCAGGACCTCCGCGTAGATGCCCGCGGGGTCGTTGTCGAAATTGATGGGGTAGATGTCCTGGTACTTCTTGGGCGGGTTCTCGGCATGGGCGATCGTGCCGTCGGCCTTGGTGGTGAACCACTCCGGGTGCTCGGTGACCCACGGATGGTCGGGCGCCGCCTGCAGCGCGAGATCCATGGCGACCTCCAGGCCGAGCTCGCCCGCCCGGGCGACGAAGGCGTCGAAGTCGGCCAGCGTCCCGAGGTCGGGGTGGATGGCGTCGTGGCCGCCCTCGGCGGAGCCGATCGCCCAGGGGGATCCGGGATCGCCGGGACCGGCGAGGAGCGTGTTGTTGGCCCCCTTGCGCGCGACCTGGCCGATCGGGTGCACGGGCGGGAGGTAAACGACGTCGAAGCCCATCTCGGCGACCGCGTCCAGCCGGCCCGCGGCGGTCTTCAGGGTGCCGGACTCGGGCGGTCGGTGCCCGGCCGGGTCGAGGATGGCGCCCTCCGAGCGCGGGAAAAGCTCGTACCAGGATCCGTACAGCGCCCGCTGCCGCTGCACGATCAGCTGGCTGAACCGGGACCTGGTCAGCAGGTCGCGCAGCGGGAACCGGCGCAGCACCTCGAGGACCTGCGGCCGGATCGCGGCCGTCAGCCGCTCCAGCGGCGGGACCTGGTCATTGGTGAGCTGGCGGGCCACGTCACCCAGGATCACCCAGGCCGCCCGCGCGGCGTGCACCTGAGCCGGGGCCGCGCCGCGCGGGATCCGGATACTGGTCGCGGCGCGGCGCATCAGCAGCGCCCCCTCCGCGAACATCAGGTCCACGTCCTGGCCGATGGGTACCTTGATGGCCGCGTCGTGGTACCAGCGGGCGATCGGATCACCCCAGGCCTCGATCCGGAACTGCCACAGGCCCTCGCTGGTCGCGCTGACCTCCGCCCCGTAGCGGTCGGAGCCCTCCGCGAGCTCGCGCATGAGGACCAGCGGCTGGTTGCGGCCCTGCGGATCTCGCAGGACCACCCCGGCGCCGAGCATCTCGTGCCCCTCGCGGAACACGGTGGCGGTGACCTCGACCAGCTCGCCGGGGACAGCCTTAGCCGGGTAGCGCCCGCAGTGCACGACGGGCTGCACGTCGATGATGGGGATTCTGCCGATCACTCTGCAAAAGCTACCCGCCGCCGCGCACCCAAAGCGGGCCGGACGGTCCAAAGCTGCCCCGATCAAGCCGCGAAGCCCGGCCCGAGGGGCGGTCGCCGGGTGCCCGGGGGCCTATGTTCACGCCGGGTGCCAACTGGCATTAGGGTCACTGCACGTGAGAGCCATCCGCCGATTCACGATCAACCCGGTGCTTCCCGAGCCGCTCGCCCCGCTCCGGGCGCTGATGCTCAATCTGCGCTGGTCGTGGCATGCGGAGACCCGGGAGGTCTTCGCCGCCATTGACCCTGCGGCCTGGGAGCGCGCTGACCGGGAGCCCGTCGCGCTGCTCGCCGAGGTGCCCCAGGACCGGCTGGCCAGGCTGGCCACGGACCGGAAGTTCCTGCGGCGGCTCGGCGACGCGGCTGACGAGCTGCGCGACTACCTGGCCGGGCCGCGCTGGTACCAGGCGGGCGGCGATCCCGGGGCTGGCCGCAGCGGGGCCGGCTTGCGCGGGAGCGGCCCGGCGGCCATCGCCTACTTCTCGCCCGAGTACGGCGTGACCGCCGCACTGCCGCAGTACTCCGGCGGCCTCGGCATCCTGGCCGGCGATCACCTGAAGGCGGCCAGCGATCTCGGCGTCCCGCTGATCGGCGTGGGCCTGCTGTACCGGCATGGCTATTTCACCCAGTCGCTGTCGGCCGAGGGCTGGCAGGCGGAGCGGTACCCGGCCAGCGACCCCAACGGCCTGCCGCTGACCCTGCTGCGCGACCGCGCCGGCGCGCCGGTCCGGGTCTGGGTGGCCCTGGCCGACGGCGCTGCCCTGGCCGCGCAGGTCTGGATCGCGCAGGTCGGGCGGGTCCCGCTGCTGCTGCTGGACTCCTACGTGGAAGAGAACGAGCCGTCCCTGCGCGAGGTGACCGACCGCCTCTACGGCGGCGGCACCGAGCACCGGCTGAGCCAGGAGCTGCTGCTGGGCATTGGCGGCGTCCGGGCGGTGCGCGCCTACTGCACGGTCACCGGGCATGCGGAGCCCGACGTCTTCCACACCAACGAGGGGCACGCGGGATTCCTGGGCCTGGAGCGCATCCGCGAGTACGTGGAGCGCGGCCTCACCTTTGACGAGGCACTGGAGGTGTGCCGGGCCGGCACGGTCTTCACCACCCACACCCCGGTGCCTGCCGGCATCGACCGGTTCCCGGTGGACCTGGTCAAGCGCCAGTTCAGCGGCCAGGCGGCCGATGGCGCGCTGCCGCTGGAGCGGGTGCTGGCCCTCGGGGCCGAGACCTTTCCCGGTGGCGATCCCGAGGTGTTCAACATGGCGGTCATGGGCATGCGGCTGTCGCAGCGGGTCAACGGCGTCAGCAAGCTGCACGGCGAGGTCAGCCGGGAGATGTTCACCGGCCTGTGGCCGGGATTCGACACCGCCGAGGTGCCGATCGGCTCGGTGACCAACGGCGTGCACGCGCCGACCTGGGTGGCGCCGGAGATCATCGGCCTGGCCCAGGGCGGCCAGAGCGGCGACCTGGCCGACGACGAGCAGTCCTGGGATCGCGTCGCCGCCGACCCCGACCGCGTCTGGGAGATCCGGCGGCTGCTGCGGGCCCGCCTGGTCAGCCAGGCCCGGCAGCGCCTGCGCGCGTCCTGGCGGCAGCGCGGGGCGTCGGACGCCGAGCTCATCTGGATCGACGGCGTGCTCGACGAGAACGTCCTGACGATCGGCTTCGCCCGCCGGGTGCCGTCCTACAAGCGGCTGACCCTGATGCTGCATGACCCGATCCGGCTCACCGAGCTGCTGCTGGACCCGGAGCGCCCGGTGCAGATCGTCATCGCCGGCAAGGCTCACCCGGCCGACGAGGGCGGCAAGCTGCTCATCCAGCAGATGGTCAAGTTCGCCGACGACCCTCGGGTACGGCACCGGATCGTGTTCCTGCCCGACTACGACATGGCCATGGCCCGCTCGCTCGTGCAGGGCTGTGACATCTGGCTCAACAACCCGCTGCGGCCGCTGGAGGCCTGCGGGACGTCGGGGATGAAAGCCGCGCTGAACGGCGGCCTCAACCTGTCGGTGCTCGACGGCTGGTGGGACGAGTGGTTCGACGGCGCCGACGGCTGGGCCATCCCGTCGGCCGACGGCGTGACCGATCCCGCCCGGCGCGACGAGCTGGAAGCCGCCGCGCTCTACGACCTGGTCAGCCAGTCCGTCGCGCCGCTGTTCTACGACCAGGGCGTTGACGGCATCCCGCGCCGGTGGCTGGAGATGGTCGCCCACACGCTGCGGACGCTCGGCCCGCGAGCGCAGGCCACCCGGATGGTTCGCCAGTATGTGACCGACCTGTACGTGCCGGCCGCGCGGTCGTCGGCGGCGCTGGCGGGCGACGCCGAGGACTTCGGCGGCGCGCGGGCCCTGGCGGAGTGGAAGCGGCGGGTGACCGCGGCCTGGCCCGGCGTGCGCGTCGAGCACGTGGAGGCCGATGACGGCGAGCTGACCCCGGGCGGCCGGCTGACGATCCGGGCCAGCGTCGCGCTGGGCGACCTGTCACCGGACGACCTGACCGTCGAGGTCGTCTACGGCCGGGCCGGCGACTCCGACGAGATCCTCGACCCGGTGCGCCGCCCGCTGGTGCTGGACGGCGAGCCGGGTCACGACGGGGTGGCCCGCTATGTCGGCCAGGCCGAGCTCGGCGAGCCGGGCCCGTTCGGGTACACCGTCCGGGTACTGCCCAGCCATCCTCTGGTCAGCAGCCCGGCCGAGCTAGGCCTGGTCACCGTGCCGGCCGCCACTGCCGGAATGGTCAACGGCGACCTGCGGTAACTCGCCGCCGCGGCCCCGCTTATCGGCCCGCTGCGGCCGTTATCCCCGAGCTCGGGGATTGCTCCTCGTTCGCTGGCAGTTTCCGCCTGGCTACGTACCGTGCGACATTAGTGCGACATTGCTGCGACATTGCGTGTTCGAGATGACACGCTCCGCGAGTAAACCGCCCCCCTGCACGAGCCGTCCTGCTACCAAGGGCATTCCGCTCTCGCGAGAAGAATTTCTTCCCGTGGCCACCGGAAGGCCCGCATATCCGAGGGGGATGTGACATCCTGTGATAGAGCGTTCTCGGTCAGTAACGCTCGTAGATCGTCACGTTCTGTTACCTGACCATTACCCCCGAGTGCGAGAGGACCTGCAGTCGTGCGAACCCAGATCAAGCCGGACAACCGTCTGCTCACCCCGGCCGAGGTCGCCGCGATGCTTCGCGTGGACCCCAAGACCGTCACCCGGTGGGCACGGGGCGGAAAGCTGTCGTCGATTCGTACCCCGGGCGGGCACCGGCGTTACAGCGAGAGTGAAGTGCGGAGCTTCCTGAATGGCTGGCAGGGTGTCTCCCTGCCGCGTGCTTCCGGGGAGTGAAAGACGCCACGTGCCTGCCCGGACCGCTTAGCGGAGACCGGGCCAGGCGTGGGCGATTTAGCCGCCGGGGGGAGCGGGCCCGCCTTCCCCGGCGGCTTCCGCCCTGACCGGCCAGAGGAGGTGGGTAGCGTTTCCCCCGCGACCCGGCCCGGCCAGGCCATGACCGTGCTGATGTCGCTGGCTGTGCTGGCGGACGAGCCGCCGGCGACGGTCCGGCCGGACCGATCCCCGCCGCCGCGACGGGCTCCGCTGCTGGGAGCCTGGTTGCGGTCCGGCTGGTTGCGGTCCGGCTGGGTGCGGCCCGGCTGGGTGCGGTGCGGCTGGGTGCGACTCGGCACGACGACGGGCTGGCCGGTGGCGGTCATCCTGGTTCTGCAGGCGGCCGCGTCGCTGCGGCTGGCTGGCGGCCTGGGCGGCCCGATAGCCGCGCGGCTGCTGTCCCTGCTCCTGATGCTCGGGGCGACCCTGGCGCTGCACGGCGTGACGCGCCGGCTCATTGACCGGCGTTCGGCGTTCTTCGCGGCCGCCCTGTTCGCGGGCCTGGGCGGGACCGCCGTGCTCGGCTCGCTGGCTAGCGGCGGGGCGATCTCGCTGAGCCTGGTGGCGCTCGCGGCCTGGCTCGGGATCAGGGCCGCGGAGGCGGCGCGGGGCTCGAGCCGGGCTCAGGGAGCCCTGGCCGTCGCGTCGGGCGCCGCGCTCGCCCTGGCCTGCGCCACCGACCACCGCTGCATCCCGGCGGCCCTCATCGCGGCGCTCGTGACCGCGCTGGCCAGCTGGCGCTCGTGCGGCCCGGCGGCGGCCTGGCGGGCCGCGGCCCTGATGTGCGGTGCCCCGGGCCTGCTGCTGGCCGCCGGCTGGCTGGCGGCCGGCCAGCTGGGGGGCGGGCAGCCCTACCTCGCTCACGTCCTGGCCGCCCTGCCGAGCAAAGCCACCTCGTCGCCGGCCGGCCTGGTGGCGGCGGCCGGCCCCTGGCTGGGAGCGGTGGCGATCCTGGCCGCCATCGGCGCGCTGGCGCAGCTCGCCGCCCGGCCGGCCTGGCCGGTCACCGCCATGAGCGTGATCCTGGCCGTCGCCGTGGCGGCCGTCCCGCTCACGGTGGCTGGGGACCTGAGTGCTGCCGGGCTGCTCTGGCCCGGCACCTGCGGAGCGTGGTTCGCCTGCATCGTGGCCGGCTACGCGGTGACGTCGCTGGCCAGGGGCGTGCCCCGGCACAAGTCGGCGGCGGCGTTCGGAGTGGGCCTGGGCCTGGTGGCCCTGGCCGCCGGCCCTGGCCTGTCCAGGGCCGCCCAGCAGCTCGGCGGCCGGCCAGCAGGCCCGATCGTGGCCACGATGGCGACCGTCCTGGGCCGCCATGGCGGGCCCATCCTGTCGAACGACGGCGGCCTGCTGCAGGACTACCTGGGCCCGGAGGTCGCGGGCCGCGTGATCGGCGGCCCGGCGCGATGCCGGTTTCCCGGTCCCGCCGCGGGCGGCCGGCGGACCGGCCTGGCCGCCTGCCAGGAGGCGATCAGGCGGCACTACTTCGGCGTGATCCTGCTCAGCCTCGGCCCGGCCGCCCGCGCGGACCGGCTGGAGCGGACCATCGTGCTGGCTGGCTACCAGCGGGTGGCCGCCCAGCCCGGCGGACTCGCGGGCAGCTCCTGGAACGTCTGGGTGAGAGCGGGTCGGCCATGATGCTGGCCGGCCTGGCCGCCCGCGGCCGCCACCGGGTGGCCGGGCCCGGCCGGCCCGTCCTGCCCGAGCCGCCCGACGACGCCGAGAAGGCGTCCTACGGCTGGCGGTCGCTGCCGTTCCTGACCACGGCGCTGGCCCTGAGCGCCAGCTGCATCATCGTCTCGCAGGTTCTGATGGAGGCCGCTCACCCGATCCTGCTCATCTTCTCCGGCTACACGGCCGTCTACATCGCCTACCAGCTGATCAGCCTGCCGGTGAACTTCAGCGGCCCGAGCTTCAGCCTGGCCGATCACGTGCTGGCCGTGAAGGGCTGGCGGCCGGCTCGCTGGCCCGACGTCGACATCTTCCTGCCCATCTGCGGCGAGCCGGCCGACGTGCTCCGCAACACCTGGACCGGGGTCTTCGAGCTCATCTACACCTACCCCGGGCGGGCGCAGGCCTACATCCTGGACGACGGGCCCTCCGACGCTGCCCGGCAGCTGTCGGTGTCGTTCGGATTTACCTACGTGCGCCGCCCGCACCTGCGGCAGCACAAGAAGGCCGGCAACCTCAATTACGCGTTCGCGCGGACCAGCGGGCAGCACATCGTCGTCTTCGACGCCGACTTCCGGCCCCGCGCCGACTTCCTGGCCGAGACGCTGCCCTACCTCGATGACCCGACCGTCGGGATCGTGCAGACTCCGCAGTACTTTCGGGCCAGCGATCGGCAGACCTGGGTGGAGCGGGCCGCCGGGCCCACCCTGGAGGTCTTCTACCGGGCGGTCCAGGTGTCGCGGGACCGGCTGGGATCGGCGCTCTGCGTCGGGTCCAACGCGGTCTACCGGCGGGCGGCGCTCGCCCCCGCGGGCGGCTTCACCAAGATTCCCTACGCGGAGGACAGCCACACCGGCCTCGACGTCCGTTACCACGGTTACCGGCTGACCTACCTGCCGGTACCGCTGGCCACCGGGGTCTGCCCGGCCACGCTGGAGTCCTTCATGCGCCAGCAGTATCGCTGGTGCTGCGGCGCGACGTCGCTGATCTGGACCAGGCACATGTGGCGGGTCCCGATGCGGCCCGCCGCGCGGCTGCCCTATCTGGCCGGATGGCTGTGGAACCTCACCACGGCGCTGCGGACGCTGATCCTGCCGCTGATCCCGATCACGCTGCTGGCCTGCCTGCCCGGCGAGATCCAGCTGCACAATGCCCTGCTGCTGCTGCCGGCTCTGGTCACCGGCATCGTCATCTACCCGCTGTGGCACAACGCGCCGTACTCGCCGCGGATCTGGCCGCTATCGCTGGCCATCGGCTGGGCCCAGGTGCTGTCGCTGTGGGACTACGCCCGCGGCCAGGTGATGTCCTGGCAGCCGTCCCGCGGCGGCGGCAACACCACCCGCCGGTTCTGGTGGGGCGTCACGGGCTGGAACGGCACCCTGGCGGTGCTCTGGGTCGGCCTGGCCTGCTGGCGGATCGCGCAGACCGGCTCGCCGCGATTCGCGGTGGTGGCGGCGGCGGGCGTGGCGAACCTGGTCGTCGTCGGGCGCCTGATCTTTCCCGGCCGGAGGTCGGGATGACCAGCCCGCCGCCAGCCCTGCCCGGCCGGGGGCGGCGGTCGCCGTCCAGGCCGGGCGGCGTGACCCGCATCCTGCGGACGAACGACCTGCCGGACGGCATCGACGCGCTCGCCTCCGCCGACGGGAAGACGGTCATGGTGCGGGCCTCGCTGGACGCCCGGGCACGCAAGCGCGCGGTGCATGAGGTGATGGCGACCATCCGGCGCTTCCCCCGGCTCGCCCTGTACCCCGCGCTCAGCACCGAGGGGATCCGGCACGCCTTCCGCCGGCTCTCCGCCGGGCTCGGCGGGGCGGCCCAGAACGTCAGCCAGCTCGCCGCGACGGCCGGGAATCACCTGGGCGCCGCGACCATCGCGGTCACGGCGGCCACCGCCGTCGCCGCGGCCACCGCCGTCGTGGCCACCTCCAGCCCGGAGGCCGGCGCTGCCGGCGGGACCGCGCACGGGCCGGCCCCGGGGTCCGCCGTCGCGGCCGGGCCCAGCGGCCCCCGGCGGGTCGCGCACGCTAGCCTGCCGGCTACGCCGCTGCACTATCTCGGGGTCTACGCCGGCGGCGTGCCCGGCAGCGTCAGCGGCATCGACCAGTTCGCCGTCACGACCGGCCGGCAGCCCAACGTGGCGCTGTACTACAGCTCCTGGCAGGAGCACTTCAAGAGCTCCTTCGCCCAGCAGGCCTACGACGACGGCGCCACGCCCGCCGTCCAGATCGAGCCGTTCACGGCCAGCCTCACCGGCATCGCCGCGGGCCGGTACGACGCCTACCTGACCTCCTACGCCAGCGCGGTCGTCGCCTTCGGCCACGCGGTCATCATCGGCTTCGCGCACGAGCCGGACGGATCCTGGTACCCGTGGGGCGCGGCTCGGTACTCCGCGCGGACCTGGGTCGCGGCCTGGCGGCACGTCGTCGGGGTCTTCCGGGCCGCCGGCGCCGAGAACGTGATCTGGCTGTGGACGATGAACGCCCAGGGCGCCGACGCCGCAGCCGCCGGGCAATGGTGGCCCGGCGCCGGGTATGTCACCTGGATCGGGCTGGACGGGTACTACGTGGGGCCGGGGAACACCTTCCAGTCCGTGTTCGGCACGGCGCTGGCCGCTGTCGGCGGGCTGGGTAAGCCCGTGCTGATCGCCGAGACGGCGGTCGGTCCCGGCACGGGCAACCAGGCCGCCGGCATCACCGACCTGTTCGGCGGCGTGCGCCGGGACAGGCTGCTCGGCCTGATCTGGTTCGACAAGGCACAGGACAACGGCCCCTACCACGAGGACTGGCAGCTCGAAGGCAACGCCGCGGCCACCAGGGCCTTCCGCCGTCAGGCGATCTACCTGTCGCCCTGATCCTCGCTGTCGCCCTGATCCTCGCTGGCGGGCTGGTCGCTGGCGGGGCGGTCGCCGGCGGGCTGGTCGCCGGCGGGCTGGTCGCCGGCGGACTGGGCCAGGCGCTCGAGCGCGGCCCAGGCTGCCGCCGGGTCGGCCGAGCGCTGGTCCTGGCTGACCGCGGCCACCCACTCGCTGCCCGCCAGGCTGAGCCGGACGCCGGCGTGGCCCGAGCCGCGAGCGGAGGTCAGGGCCTGGAGGAACTCCACGGGCGGGCCATTCCCGGGCGGGCCATTCCCGACCCCGCCATTCCCGCTCGCGCCAGTCCCGGCCCTGGCCGGGTCGGCCGCGCTGACGACCGCCGCGATCAGCTGCCAGAGCGCGTCGACCCGGTCGGCGACGCGCAGCACGACGTCGGCCAGCGCGCAGGCCAGCTCGGCCGCCGGGCCGGCGTCGGCCGCCGCCAGCTCGCTGACCAGCCGCCGTACCCGGGCCAGCTCCAGGTACGGGTCCCCGTCCCCGGCGGTCATCGGCTAGGTTCCGTACCGCTGCTCGCGGCCCGGCTCGGCGCCTCCGGCCTGGGCGCCTCCGGCCTGCGCGGCCCCGGCCTGGGCGGTCCCGGTTTCGGCGATACCGAGCTGGACGGCGATCTGGGCCAGCAGCTCGCGGGCCTGGTCGCTGCTCATGGCCCGGATGCGCTGCAGGAGCTCGTCGTCGGGGCGGCTGTCCGCGGCCCGGGCGGCCAGCAGCCGGGCGGCGTCCTCGCGCCCGGCCGCCCGCAGCTCGGCCGGGGCGACCCCGGCCACCGCGGCCATCCGCGCCAGCGTCGCCGCCGGCCCGCGGACCGGCGCGTAGACGCCGGGGCTGACGACCTGATAACCGCCGGTGATCTGCCGCCACCGCCCCTCGCTGAGGCCTGCCTGCCGGGCGGCCTGCCGGGCCGATAGCTTGGCGCTGCGCAGCGCTGCCGTGATCAAGGCCCCCCACGGGGGCGGTTCCGGACGTTCTGCCATGCCGCTAGCTTCGCACAGAGTTCGCAGTAGGTCCAGAGAACTTCGCGCGAAGTTGTTGACCCTTCGCAGTCCTTCGCCATAGGTTGGCTCCGGGAGCGCGACCGCTATCCGTGGTCTGTCCGAGGGGGGACGGTTATGGGTGTGATGCTGACATTGGACGGCCCGCGACAGGCCAGGGGCCGTCGGCGGGCTCAGCACAAGCGCACGCCAGAGGAGCAGGCGTGCCTGGACGCCTTCGCCGCGTTCCTGCGCTACGACGCGCCGGGCGCCGGGCGCAGCCTGAGCCGCCTCGGTGCGTCGGTGCTGGCCGGAAAGCTGGGGCCGGCGGCCAAGGCGCTGGCCGACGCGGTGGACGTCGTGCTCGCGCAGGAGATGCGGGAGACAGCCGCAGCCGCGGCTGACGGCCGGCACCCGGCCGCCGGACCGAGCAACCGGGGCGCGTCATAGTCCCGGGCGGGCCGGCTGCGTAGGATCATGCCTGCGCACGGAGGTGGTGCATGGGCGAGTTTGTGCGAGTGGAGGCCGCGGCCGGGCAGGCTGGCGGGGCCATCGCGGTCATCAGGCTGGACCGGCCGCCGATGAACGCGCTGAACACGGTGGTCCAGGCGGAGATCGCGGCGGCGGCGGCGCAGGTGTCGGACGACCCGCAGGTCCGGGCGGTGGTCATCTACGGCGGCGAGAGGGTGTTCGCGGCCGGGGCCGACATCAAGGAAATGGCCGACGCCAGCTACGCCCAGATGGCGGGCAGCTCCCGGCGCCTGCAGGACTCGTTCACCGCCGTGGCCCGGATCGGCAAGCCCGTGATCGCCGCCGTGACCGGCTACGCGCTGGGCGGCGGCCTCGAGCTGGCGCTGTGCGCCGACTTTCGGGTGGCCGGGGAGGGCGCCCGGGTCGGCCAGCCGGAGATCCTGCTCGGCCTCATTCCCGGCGCGGGCGGCACGCAACGGCTGCCCCGGCTGATCGGGCCCGCCCGGGCCAAGGACATCGTCTACACCGGCCGGTTTGTCGGCGCGGCCGAGGCGCTGGCCATCGGGCTAGTCGACCAGGTGGTTCCGGACGACCAGGTCTACCAGGGGGCGCTGAAGTTCGCCGAGCGGTTCGCCACCGGGCCGGCCGTGGCTCTGCGGGCCGCCAAGCAGGCCATCGACGACGGCCTGGAGGTCGACCTGCGCACCGGCCTGGAGATCGAGCGGCTGCAGTTCGCCGGGCTGTTCGCCACGGAGGACGCCCGGACCGGCATGCGCAGCTTCGTGGACAACGGACCGGGAAAGGCCAGCTTTGCCGGGCAATGAGCCGGCGCTGCCGGGCAATGAGCCGGCGCTGCCGGGCGACCCGCCCGGCGACCCGGCAGCCAGCGACGACGTATCGCTCGACATGCTGATGGCGGCCCTGCGCGCCGACAGCACGGATGTCGCCATCTACGCCCGGGTGCTGACCGAGTCGCTGGGCGAGGCGCTGCCGCCCGGCTGCGTGGTCGTCGACCGGGAACGGTCGGTGTCCGACCGCATGCACGGGCGCTCCGGCACAGTGACGAAAGTCACCGTCCGTCTCGGTGATCAGGTCATGTCGCTGGGCGTGCAGCGCGGCGCGCCGGCCGCCGAGATCTGCCGCGAGGTGCGCGGCGTCGTGCTGTCCCGCCAGCCGGTGCCGCTCGGCCAGTGGATCGCGGAGCTGGCCAAGGCGCTGATGACCCACGCCGATCAGAACGCGGCCGCGGCGGAGGCGCTGCGCCGGCTGGTGACCGGCAGCTAGCGGCGATCGCGCGGGAACCGGCCGGGCAAACGCCAACTTGGCGGCGTTCGTGCTCCTCATCGGCGCCCGGGATCCGTAGGCTGTTGGGTCATGACGGTGCAGGAGGAACGAAGTCCCGGGCGCCTCGGGCCGTATCGCCTGCGCGAGCGGCTGGGTGAGGGCGGCATGGGCGTCGTCTACCTGGCCGTCGACCCGGCTGAGCGGCTGGTCGCGGTCAAGGCGCTGCGCCGGGGCGTGCCCGGCGACATGACGGCCCGGCGGCGGCTGGCCCGCGAATTCGAGACGATGCGCCGCGTGCACAGCCCGTTCGTGGCCGAGGTCATCGACGCCAATGTCGAGAGCGACCCGCCCTACATCGTCACCCGGTACGTCCCCGGCCGCACCGTCGAGGAGGTGGTCGCGCAGGACGGGCCGATCACCGGCCCGGCCCTGCTAGCGCTGGCCGGCGGCCTGGCCAGCGCCCTGACCGCGGTGCACGCGGCCGGCGTCGTGCACCGGGATCTCAAGCCCGCCAACGTCATGATCGTCAACGGCGTCCCCGTGGTCATCGACTTCGGCATCGCGCAGGCCCCGGACTCGACCCGGCTGACCATGACCGGGATGTTCATGGGCACCCCTGGTTACCTGGCCCCCGAGGTGATCGAGGGCAGCCCGAGCGGCCCGGCGGCCGACGTGCACTCCTGGGCCGCCACCGTGGCGTTCGCCGCGACCGGGCGGCCGCCCTTCGGGTCCGGCTCCTTCGAGGCGATCTTCTACCGCATCGTCAACGGCCAGCCCGACCTGTCCACCATGCCCTCGCCCCTCCTGCCGCTGGTCCTGCACGCGCTGGCCCGCGACCCGGCCCGGCGCCCCACCGCGGCCGACCTGGCCGACCGCATCGGGACCCTGAATCCGGCCGCGCTGTTCCCCGGTCCGGCCATGGCCGCCCCGGGGCGCAACGGCCGGGTAAGCGCTACCCTGGGCGACCTGCCCGCCGGACGGCTGCTGGCCAGCGGGGTCGGCGTGGCTACCGGCGGCCCCGGCCGCCCGGCGCCGCCCGCGCCGGGAACCCGGGAGCTGGCCGCCCGGCGGCCGGACAACTTCGCTGACCTGCTGCCGCCGGTCAGCTACGGTCAGTCCCCGCCCGGCGAGCTGCAGCCGCGGGACCAGCCCCCCGGCCCGCTGGCCCAGCCAGGCGGCGGCCGCGCTGACCGGAACCCGGATCGGCCGCGTTCGGCCCGGCAGCCGCTGGTGCTGGCCGTGATCGCCACGGCCGTGGCCGCCGCCGTCCTGCTGCCGGTGGCCGGGACCGCCGCCGCCCTGCTGGGCCTGGTCGCGCTGCGATCCGCCGACCTGACCGGCTCCTGGCTGGGGCGGCGGCGCTCGCGATCCGGACCTCGCGCGGCCGACCTGCCCGCGATCCTGGCCTACCTGCCCTTCGCCGTCCTCCGCTCGCTGCTGCGCCTGGTGCTGACGTTGCCGCTGGCCCTGCTGTTCGCCGCAGCCGCCGCGGCGGTGACCTTCGTGGCGCTGCCCGGTCACCCGCTGCCGCGGGCCGGCGCCTATGCCGCCGGCGCCCTGGTTGCCTGCTACGGACTCGGCCCGGGATCTAGCCGGTGCCGTCGGCCACTGAGCAAGTTCTTCGGAGCGATAACGGACAGCCCCGCCAGTGCGGTGGTCGTCTTCATCGGGATGGCGGCGCTAGCCGCCGGAGTGCTGGCCGCGGCCTTCTCGCTGCCGCCGTTCTTCTGGCCCGTTCACCACCTGCGCCTGCTGCCGCATGTCACGCTGCTCCCGCACAGGCTGCTGCACCCCGGCCAGTTCAACGTGGTCAAGCTGGCGAAGCAGTGGGGCATCTGGCCGTTCGGCTAGCTGGCCTGCACCGGCACGGCCTGGAGCGGCACCAGCGGCTGGACGGCCTCCATGCCATCGGGCCCGATGCCATCGGGCGCCGGGCACTCCGGTCCGCCATCGGTCCCCGCCTGGGCCGGGACGGCGGCGCTCACGGGCGGGACGCGCTCGGGGAGCGCGGACGGCGGCATGGGCCGCACCAGGCCCAGGGCCACCACCTCGTTGGCCAGCCGGACCCGCCGGCCCTGCCCCTCGGGGATCCGGAACTTCTGGTAGAGCCGGAGCAGGTGCTGCTTGACGGCGGCCTCGGTCACGACCAGGTCCACGGCGATCTCCCGGGCCGTCGCGGGTTCGACGAACGCCTCGTCGGACAGGGCCGGGCGGCACAGCGAGGCAACCACGTCCAGCTCCCGCCGGGTCAGCTCGGGGGTGGCGGGCCGGCGCAGCTCGGTGTCCGCGCTGAGCTCCTCGCCGGCGATCCCGCCGATCCGGCAGCGCGCCGAGCCGAAGGTCAGCACGTCGGCGTCGGCCAGCAGCCGCCGGGCCACCAGGCGCCCGTTGACCCGGGTGCCGTTATGCGATAAGCCCAGATCGGTCACGTACACATACGGCCCGCGCCGGACCATCTCGGCGTGCAGCATGGACACGCTGGGGTCAGCGAGCTGCACGTCGACGAACCGGCCGCGACCCACCGTGGTCACGTCCTGGAGCAGCGGGATGGTGGCGCCGCTTTCCTCTACCCGGATGTAAGGGCACTCCATGACCGTTTCTCCCGCCTGTCGCAGCAGCCACCGATATGTCACTTCTGGGTTACCCGGCCGTCGCGCTTTCTACCCTGCGCGCTATATGTAGCTGTCCCCGGTCTTAGCCGTCGGCGAGACGGGCATGTCGGCCGGGCCTGACACGGAAGTACACTTCCGGAGCGGGCGTCCAGGAGGAAACATATGGCGGAAAAGCCGTCGAGAGGGCTGGCCGATGTCGTGGCCGCCTCGACCGCGCTGAGTGATATCGACGGCCAGGCCGGGCGACTGTCCTACCGCGGCTACGACATCAACGAGCTAGCCGGGACGGCGAGCTTCGAGGAGGTCGCTTGCCTCCTGCAGCGCGGATCGCCGCCCGGACGCGGGGAGCTGGCCGGCTACCGCGCGGAGCTGGCCGCCGGCCGGGCGCTCGGGCCGCTGGTCAGCGCCAGCCTGCCGGCCGTGTCATGCGCGCAGCAGCCCATGGAGGCCCTGCGCAGCCTGGTCTCGCTGGCCAGCGCCGATGATCCCGATTCCGGCTCCAACGAGCCCGAGCCCAACCAGCGCAAGGCCGCCCGGCTCACCGCCCAGCAGCCCATCCTGGTGGCGGCGTTCGAGGCGGTCCGCACTGGCAAGCCGGTGCCCGATCCCGATCCCGCCCTGGGCGTGGCCGCGAACCTGCTCCTGCAGCTCACCGGCGCCCAGCCGGGCCACCGGGCGGCGGAGATCTTCGACACCTGCCTGGTGCTGCATGCCGACCACACGATGAACGCCTCCACGTTCGCCGCCCGGGTCTGCGCGGCCACCCTGTCGGACATGCACTCGGCCGTCGTCGCGGCCCTGGCCACCCTCAAGGGCCCGCTGCACGGCGGCGCGAACGAGCAGGTCATGCGGGGCCTGGAGGCCATCAGGAGGTCCGCCGCCGGCGACCCGGTGGACGCGGTCAGCGACCAGGTGACCGCCCGGCTGAGCCAGGGCGAGAAGATCATGGGCTTCGGGCACCGCGTGTACAAGGGCGAGGACCCGCGCGCCACCGTCCTGCGCAAGCTCTCGGCGGAAGTCGCGGCCGCCTCCGGCGACGACACCTATTACCAGATGTCGCGGCGCATGGAGGAGGTCGTGGCCGCCCAGAAGGGCCTGTACCCGAACGTCGACTTCTATGCCGCCACGGTGTACCACTACCTGGGCATCCCGACCGACCTGTTTACCCCCGTCTTCTCGGTCTCCCGGATGGCCGGGTGGACCGCGCACATCATCGAGCAGCACGCCGATAACCGCCTGATCAGGCCGGACAGCGAGTACATCGGCGAGAGCGGGCTGACCTGGGTCCCGCTGGAGGCCGGGTGAAGCACTCGGCCAAGGCGGCCGCGCGGCTGGAGAAAGAGCGCCGGGCCGCGGCCCGCTCGGCGCAGGCCACCCGCCGCGAGGCCAGCCGCGGCCCGGCTGCCCGGTCCCTGCTCGACCAGGTGCCCTACGTGATCATCCTGCTCGGCGTCGGGCTGGGCCTGGTGTGGATGCGCAGCGGCGAGCGCAATGTCCGTAGCGGTACGTTGGTGATTGCAGGCGTGCTGCTCGTGGCGGGCGCGGCCAGGCTGGGGCTACCGGAGCGCCGGGCGGGAATGCTCGGTTCGCGGGGTCGGCTCGCTGACGTGGCGGCGTTCGTGGCGCTGGGCATCGGCCTGCTGGTCGCGGGACTGGTATTTCCCGCCCCGGCCTGACCCGGCCTGCCCGGGGCGGGCGCGGCGGCGCGGGCAAGCCCAGGACGTGGCCAGGAACAGACGACGCGGGCCCCCCGCCCGGACAGGTATCCGCCATCGCAATGGCGCAGGCGTGTGGAAGGAATGCAGCGGCATGTCCAAGATCAAGGTGACCAATCCCGTCGTGGAGCTCGACGGCGACGAGATGACCAGGATTATCTGGCAGTTCATCAAGGACCAGCTGATCCTGCCGTACCTGGATGTCGACCTGAAGTACTACGACCTGTCGATCGAGAACCGTGACGCCACCGACGACCAGGTCACCGTGGACGCCGCGCACGCCATCCAGCAGTTCGGGGTCGGGGTGAAGTGCGCCACGATCACGCCGGATGAGGACCGCGTCGCCGAGTTCGGGCTCAAGAAGATGTGGCGGTCACCGAACGGCACCATCCGCAACGTCCTGGGCGGCGTCGTCTTCCGCGAGCCGATCGTGATCTCCAGCATTCCGCGGTTCGTCCCCGGCTGGACGCAGCCCATCATCATCGGCCGCCACGCCCACGGCGACCAGTACCGGGCCACCGACTTCGTCGTGCCCGGCGCCGGCCAGCTCCGCATCTCCTTCAGCCCCGATGATGCCGACGGCCAGCCGATCGACCTGGAAGTGGCGAAATTCCCGGGCGGCGGCGTGGCGATGGGGATGTACAACTTCGACGACTCGATCGCGGACTTCGCCCGGGCCACCATGCGCTATGCGCTGGACCGTCGCTATCCGCTGTACCTGTCCACCAAGAACACCATCCTCAAGGCCTATGACGGGCGCTTCAAGGACATCTTCGCGGAGGTCTTCGAGGCCGAGTTCAAGGCCGAGTACGAGGCGGCCGGGGTCACCTACGAGCACCGGCTCATCGACGACATGGTGGCTCAGGTGATCAAGGGCAGCGGCGGCATCGTCTGGGCCTGCAAGAACTACGACGGCGACGTGGAGTCCGACATCGTCGCGCAGGGCTTCGGCTCCCTGGGCCTGATGACCAGCGTGCTCATGACCCCGGACGGGCGCACCATGGAGGCCGAGGCGGCCCACGGGACCGTCACCCGGCACTACCGGCAGCACCAGCAGGGCAAGCCCACCTCGACCAACCCGATCGCCTCCATCTTCGCCTGGACCCAGGGCCTGGCGCACCGGGGCAAGCTGGATGGCACCCCGGAGGTCACCGCGTTCGCGGAGACGCTGGAGCGGGTATGCGTGGACACCGTGATGAGCGGCAAGATGACCAAGGACCTCGCCCTGCTGGTCGGCCAGGACACGCCCTTCCTGACCACCGAGGAGTTCCTGGCGGCGCTGGACGACAACCTGCGCGCCGCGGTTGCGCAGTCCTGACCGCGAGCCCGGCACAGCACTCAAAGACGTACCGCACAAAGGAGACGACGGGAATGGCCCGCACAGGCAAGGTATCGGTCATCGGGGCCGGGTTCTACGGCTCGACCACGGCGCAGCGGCTAGCCGAGTACGACATCTTCGACGAGGTCGTGCTGACCGACATCGTCGAAGGCAAGCCCGAGGGCCTGGCCCTCGACATGAACCAGTCCCGCCCGGTCGAGGGCTTCGAGACCAAGGTCACCGGCCAGACCACCGGCCCGTCCGGCGAGGGCTACGAGGCGATCGCGGGCTCGGGCGTCGTGGTGATCACCGCCGGCCTGCCGCGCAAGCCGGGCATGAGCCGGATGGACCTGATCGGGGTGAACGCCAAGATCGTCCGCAGCGTGGCCGAGCAGGTGGTCAAGCACGCGCCCGAAGCGGTGCTGGTCGTGGTGTCCAACCCCCTGGACGAGATGACGGCGCTGGCCGCGAAAGTGTCCGGGTTCCCGGCCAGCCGGGTCATGGGCCAGGCCGGGATGCTCGACACCGCCCGGTTCAGCTACTTCGTGGCCGAGCGCCTCGGGGTGCCAGTCGGTTCCGTGCGCACCCTCACCCTCGGCTCGCACGGCGACACGATGGTGCCGGTCCCGTCGGCCTGCACGGTCGACGGCAAGCCGCTGGCTGACCTGCTGCCGGAGGCGGACATCGACGCGCTGGTCGAGCGGACCCGCAACGGCGGCGCGGAGATCGTCGGGCTGCTCAAGACCGGGTCGGCCTACTACGCTCCGTCGGCCGCCGCGGCCCGGATGGCCCGCGCGGTCGCTGAGGACTCCGGTGCCGTCCTGCCGGTCTGCGCCTGGGTGACCGGCCAGTACGGGATCTCGGACGTCTACCTGGGCGTCGAGGCCGAGATCGGGTCGGCCGGCGTGCGCGCGATCGTGGAGCGCGACCTGACCCCGACCGAGCTGGCCGGGCTGCGGGCGGCGGCCGACGCCGTCCGGGCCAAGCAGGCCGACGTCGCGAGCCTGTAGCCGCGTCTCCCGGCGTCCCTCGGCCCGCCCTGCGCATATGCGGGATGACCAGCCGTAATTGGCTCGGCTGGCGGCCCGGCGGGTAAGGCGCAGGCAAAATGAGCGCCTGCAGACGGCCCCGCGTTCCGATCTTCGGCCGGCTTTTCCGCAGCTCAGCACCTACCATGGCGGGAACCTGTCGGCTGGTTCCCGTCGTTGGCTGGTGAGAGGCTCATGCGCACAAGGGCGAAGGGCCGCCGCAGCGCCGCGGCGGAAGCTAGCGGACGGCCGCCGGGACATGGTGGCCGCCCGCGGCGCCCGCTAACCTTCGTGGTCACCGCGTGGATCTCCAGCGTCGTCGTGGTGGTCCTGGTCGCCGGGGCGCTCGCGGGCTACATCAAGTACCGGCAGATCTGGGACGGCATCCGCCGCGACGCCGTCACCGGGCTCGGCAAGCGGCCGCCCAAGTACAACAATGCGCTGAACCTGCTGGTCTTCGGCTCTGACAGCCGGGCCGGGCTGACCCAGCGGCAGCGCTTCGTGCTGCATGTCGGGTCCGGGGGGTGCGGCTGCTCCGACACCCTCATGGTCGTGCACATCTCACCCGGCCGCCATCGCGTCACGGTGCTGAACATCCCGCGGGACACGATGGTCCCGCAGTACGGCTGCGCGCCCATGCCGGGCCTGCCCGGCCAGCTCAACGACCCCGCGGCGGTCGTGCAGATCAACCAGACGCTCGCCCACGGCGGCCCGTCGTGCCTGTGGAAAACCGTCGAGCACGTGACCGGCATCCACCTCGATCACTTCATGCAGCTGGAATTCACCGGCGTCGTCAAGGTGGTCAACGACGTCGGCGGCGTTAACGTCTGCGTCCCGGCCACCATCCACGACTCGCGGTCCGGGCTGAACCTCACTGCCGGCCAGCACCACATCGGCGGCCTGGTCTTCCTGGAGTTCTGGCGGGCCAGGTATGCCATCGCCGACGGCACCGACCTCAAGCGGATCAACCGCGATGACCTGCTGCTGGCCGAGATGCTGCGCGGCGTCCTGCACAGCGGCCTGCTGTCTGATCCCACCAAGCTGCTGCCGGTGGTCGACGACGCCGCGCACGCGATCTACGCCACCGACCGCGGGCTGACCCAGACCGACCTGCTCCGCATGGCCGAGAGCTTCCGGACGCTGACCAGCCAGGACGCGCAGTTCATCGAGGCCCCGACGCAGGTCTATCCGCCGGCTCCGGCGCAGGTCGAGCTGGTCGAGCCGGGGGACCAGAAGCTGTTCTCGGCCATTGCGCACGACACCACGCTGCCGAGGAAGGCGAAGGCCAGGGGCCGGGGCCGCCATCACCGGCGCACCGTCATCGAGACCGTCGCCCCCGCCGCCGTCAGCGTCGAGGTCCTGAACGGCACGACCGCGCCGACCCTGGCGGGCGACACGGCGGCGAGCCTGACCGCTCGCGGATTTCGCGTCCTGGGCGCGGCCAACGCGGCCAGCTCCGGCTACACCGGCTCGGTGATCCAGTACGCGGCCGCGGCCGCTCTCCCGCAGGCCGCGACCCTGGCCGCGCAGATTCCCGGCGCGACGGTGCAGCAGGATTCCGCGGTCACCGCGGGGACCGTCCAGCTCATTCTGGGCTCCAGCTTCACCGGGCTGACCAGCACGCCCTCGGCCTCGGCAGCGGCCGGGGCGTCGGGGGGCTCCGGGGCGTCCGCGACGCCGTCGCCCGGCGCCTCAGTCGGCAGCCTGGCCCAGAATTTCGGCGGCATCACCGGGAACGCGACCTGTCGCACCGCCGCCAGCGCGTTCGCCCCCTGAGGGTCAGCTGGCGGCCGCGGCTAGCCGCCGCAGGGCCAGCTCGGCGTACAGCGTGGTCCCGTCGGCCAGCACGGCGTCGTCGAAGATGGCCTCGGGGGAGTGGTTGGACGGAACCGTCGCGGCATCGACGCCCGGCGGCGACGCGCCCAGCATGACGAAGGCGCCGGGCACCTCCGCCAGCACGTAGGAGAAGTCCTCCGCGCCGGTGTCCGGGTTCGCCGCCCGGACGAAGTGCTGCTCGCCGAACGACTCGATGATGGCCTGCTCGGCGAAGGCGAGCTCCGCGGGGTCATTGACCGTGACCGGGTAGCCCTCCACCCACTCGGCGTCGGCGGTGAGCCCGTGCGCGGCGGCGATCTCCCGGATCAGGCGCAGCGAGGAATCCCGGGCGCTGGTCCGCGCGGCCGCGGAAAACGAGCGGACCGTCGCGGTGAACCGGGCATCGTCGGGAATGACGTTGCTGGTCGTGCCGGCGTGCAGGCTGCCCACCGTGATGACCACCGGGTCAAACACGTCGAAACGGCGGGTGACCAGGGTCTGCAGGGCGGTCACGATCTCGCAGGTAGCGGGAATGGGATCGGCCGCGTGGCTGGGCGCGGACGCATGCCCGCCCCGGCCGCGGATGGTGACCTCCAGCGTGTCGGCGGCGGCCAGCATGGGGCCCGGGCGGCCCCAGTAGACCCCGGCTGGATGGGCGCCGGAGATGACATGCAGGGCGTAGGCCGCGACCGGCCGCTCCCCGCTGGCGTCCAGCACGCCCTCCTGGATCATCTGCCGGGCGCCGTGCCAGCCCTCCTCGCCCGGCTGGAACATGAAGGTGACGTTGCCGGCCAGCTCGGCCCGGCGGGCGCACAGCAGCCGGGCGGCCCCGGCCAGCATCGCGGTGTGCAGGTCGTGGCCGCACGCGTGCATGACCCCGTCAACCTGAGAGGAGTACGGGACACCGGTGCGCTCGGCCACGGGGAGCGCGTCCATGTCGCCGCGCAGCAGCACCGTATGGCCCGGCCGGCCGCCGCGCAGCACGGCGGTCACCGAGCTCAGGCCGCGGCCGGTGGTGATCTCCAGCGGGAGCCCGTCCAGGGCCTCCAGCACCTTGGCCTGTGTCCGGGGCAGGTCGAGGCCGATCTCGGGATCGCGGTGGATCGCGTGCCGCAGCTGGCTGATCTCGCCGGCGATCGCGACCGCATCGTCATGGATTCGAGGCAATTGGGCGGCCCCCCTCGATGCGGCGGTGCGAACCAGGATGTTCTGTCAAGATCGTAACGTGGCGGCTGCCGCGCCGCTGACCTGGCTCGCCCAGCCTCCCGGGGCTGCGTAGACTGTCCGGATACCGCTGGGGGCAGCTGTCGCCCGGCTGAGAATGAGGTCGGGGATCCAGACGTGAATGGCGTCGGCTGGGACATTCTCCTGGTCCTAGTCGTAATCCTGATCGGGGGCTTCTTCGCGGGCGCGGAGATGGCCCTGGTCTCGCTTCGTGAGGGCCAGGTGCGGTCGCTGGCCAAGCGGGGCAAGAAGGGGCAGCGCGCGGCCAGGCTCGCGCAAGACCCCAACCGGTTCCTGTCCGCGGTCCAGATTGGCGTCACCGTGGCCACCCTGCTCTCGGGTGCCTTCGGAGCCGACCTGCTGGCCGTCCGGCTCAAGAACTCGCTGGCCTCGCTGATGCCGCCGGGCGTGGCCGCGGTCGTCGGGATCGTCGTCGTCACGCTGGTGATCTCCTTCTTCACGCTGGTCTTCGGCGAGCTCACCCCCAAGCGCCTGGCGCTGCAGCGGGCCGAGCGGGTCGCGCTGACGGCCGCCCCGGTCATCGACCGCCTCGCGACGCTGGCCACCCCGATCGTCTGGCTGCTCTCCACGTGCACGGACGTGGTGGTCCGGATCTTCGGCGGCGACCCCAGAGCCGGCCGGGGCGTCATGACCGACGAGGAACTGCGCGACATGGTAGCCGGGAACCAGGCGCTCGGCGCCGACGAGCGCAGCATCGTCAGCGAGGTGTTCAACGCCGGGAAGCGGCAGATCCGCGAGGTCCTGGTGCCGCGCACCGAGGTCGAGTTCCTGCCGGCGACCATGCCGCTGGCCGAGGCCGCGGCGATCGCGGCCGACGCCCGCCACTCGCGGTTCCCGGTGTACCAGGAGTCTTACGACGACGTGATCGGCTTCGTGCACGCCCGGGACCTCCTGGATCCCCGGGAGACGCAGGCGGGCCGGCGCGTGGGCGAGATCATCCGGCCGGTCAAGCTCCTGCCCACCAGCAAGACCGTGCTGTCGGCGCTGTCCGAGATGCGCCGCGATCGGGCCCACCTGGCGATCGTGGTCGACGAGTACGGCGGCACGGCCGGCATCGTCACCCTCGAGGACCTGGTCGAGGAGCTGATCGGGGACATTCAGGACGAATATGACGCCGACGAGGGCCGCCCCCGGCAGCTGCACGGTGGCCAGGTCGAGGTGGACGGACTGCTGAACCTGGACGAGTTCGCCGAGCAGACCGGGATCGAGCTGCCCGAGGGCCCGTACGAGACGGTGGCCGGCTACCTGCTCGCCGCCCTGGGCCACCTGCCCGGTGACGGCGAGTCGGCCGAGGTCGCCGGGCGCCGCCTGACGGTGACCCAGCTGGACGGGCGGCGGATCGCCCGGGTCCGCGTGGGCCCGGCCAGCTCCGACGCCCAGGGCGCCCCCGGCGCTCCCGGCACCATGGTGGCCGGCGCCGCCGACGCGCCCAGGGAATCAGACGCTGTCGGCCACTAGACTGGGCGGCTGCGCGTGGCACTTGCTCGCGCTGCCGCATGCTCGGCGTTTTCCTGGGGGTTTTGTCGGCCATGGCCAGTGAGGTGGGCACCGTGTCGGAAGCCAGCCCCGTGGTAGCCAGCCCCGTGGTAGCCAGCCCCGTGGTAGCTAGCACCGTGCTGGTGGTCGACTTCGGGGCCCAGTACGCCCAGCTCATCGCGCGCCGGGTCCGCGAGTGCCACGTGTACTCGCAGATCGTCCCCAGCACCATGTCCGCCGAGGAGATGCTGGCCCTGCGGCCCGCGGCGATCATCTTGTCCGGCGGTCCCTCCTCCGTCTATGCGCCCGGTGCGCCCCCGGCCCCGGCGGGGTTGCTCGAGGCGGGAGTGCCCATCCTGGGCATCTGCTACGGCTTCCAGCTCATGGTGGCCAGGCTGGGCGGGACGGTGGCCTGCACGGGCGGCGGCGAGTACGGTGCCACCATGCTCGACCTCGCCGCCGATGCCGACGGGGTGCTGCTCGGCGGGCTGCCCGCCCGCCAGCAGGTGTGGATGTCGCACGGTGACAGCTGCGCCGTCGCGCCGCCCGGCTTCGCCGTGACGGCTCGGACCGCGACCACGCCGGTAGCCGCCGCCGAGGCACCCGATCGCGGCCTGTACGGGGTGCAGTTCCATCCCGAGGTCCTGCACACCCAGCACGGAATGGAGATCCTGCGGCGCTTCCTGGCCGCCGCGGGCTGCCAGCCGACCTGGACCATGGGCGGCGTCATCGAGGAGCAGGTCAGCCGGATCCGGGCTCAGGTGGGCGAGGCCCGGGCGATCTGCGGCCTGTCGGGCGGGGTGGACTCGGCGGTGGCGGCCGCGCTGGTCCAGCGGGCCATCGGTCACCAGCTGACCTGCGTCTTCGTCGATCACGGGCTGCTGCGCACCGGTGAGGTCGAGCAGGTCGAGAAGGACTTCGTCGCCGCTACCGGCGTCGATCTCAAGGTCGTCGACGCCGCGCCCGTCTTCCTGGCCGCGCTCGCCGGGGTAACGGATCCCGAGCAGAAGCGGAAGATCATCGGGCGCGAGTTCATCCGGGCCTTCGAGCAGGCGGAACGGGAGATCATCGCGGAGGCCGGCGCCGAGGCCGACCAGGTGTCCTTCCTCGTCCAGGGCACGCTCTATCCCGACGTGGTGGAATCCGGCGGCGGGACCGGCACGGCCAATATCAAGTCTCATCACAACGTCGGCGGCCTCCCCGAGGATCTGGGCTTCGAGCTGGTCGAGCCGCTGCGCGCGCTGTTCAAGGATGAGGTCCGCCAGGTAGGAGCCGAGCTCGGCCTGCCGCCCGAGATCGTCTGGCGGCAGCCGTTCCCCGGACCGGGCCTGGCCATCAGGATCGTCGGCGAGGTCATCGCCGAGCGGCTGCGCATCGCCGCGGCGGCCGACGCCATCGCCCGCGAGGAGCTGTCCCGAGCCGGCCTGGACCGCGAGATCTGGCAGTGCCCCGTCGTCCTGCTGGCCGACGTCCGGTCCGTCGGCGTGCAGGGCGACGGCCGCAGCTACGGGTACCCCGTCGTGCTCCGGCCGGTCACCAGCGAGGATGCGATGACGGCCGACTGGGCGCGGTTGCCCGATCAGGTGCTCGCCACGATCTCGACCCGGATCACCAACGAGGTCCCGGAGATCAACCGGGTGGTCCTGGACGTCACGAGCAAGCCCCCGGCCACCATCGAGTGGGAGTAGCCCGGATCAGGTGCCAGCGGTTATGAGCTGCGGGTTGGTGCCTGGGCGTTACATCTAGGTCACTACCGATGGCTCGGTGGGCAGGTCGTCGTAGGACTTGTCCGCCGCGATCTGCCGGAGCTTTTCCAGGGCATCCCAGACATCGCTGAAGCTGGTCGTGATCGGCGCCGGAGCGAGCCGGAGCCGGCCCGGCGTGCGGTAGTCACCGATGACCTTCTCGCGGATCAGCGCCTGGCTGATCCGGAAGGCTTCCGTATGGCGCAGGCTGACGTGCCCTCCGCGCCGCTGACCAGCGCGGGGCGAGGCCAGGACGAACCCGTGCGGCGTCAGCCACTCGTCGGCCAGCCCGATCAGGTAGCTCGTCAGCGCCATGCTCTTGGCCCGGAGCCGGTCGATGCCGGCCTCGCCGAGCAGCCGGGTGCCCTCCTCGACCGCGACCGTCCCGATCACCTGCGGGGTCCCGGTGGCGAACGCGTCGATCCCCGGCGCCGGGTCGTACCGGGGACCCATGCTGAACTGGTCCCGCTGGCCGAACCAGCCCCAGATGGGCTGGCGCAGCCGATTCTGCAGTTCCTCACGGACGTAGAGGAACGCCGGAGAGCCCGGGCCGGCGTTCACGTACTTATACGTGCAGCCCACCGCCAGGTCGGCGGTCGCCGCGTCGAGCTCGACCGGCACCGACCCCACCGCGTGGCACAGGTCCCAGATGGTCAGGGCGCCCGCCCGGTGCACCAGGTCGGTGAGCTCGGCCATGTTCACCAGAGCCCCGCTCCGGTAGGCGACGTGCGACAGGCTCACCAGCGCGACCCGGTCGTCCAGCGCCTCGGCCAGCGTGTGCGCTGACAAGCCCTCGTCGATGTCGGAGTGCAGCAACCGCAGCTCGCAGCCGCGCTGGGCCGCGATTCCCTGCAGCACATAACGGTCGGTCGGGAAGTTATCGTCATCGGTGATGATCACGTCGCGGCCGCGCTGCGCGTCCAGCGCCGCCGATGCCAACTTGTAGAGGTTGACAGTCACCGAGTCGGCCACCAGGACCTGACCGCGAGCCGCGCCCAGCAGATGCTCGGCCAGCATGTCGCCGGCCTGTCGCGGCAGCCCGACCCAGTTCTTCCAGGATCGCACGAGGCCGACGCCCCAGTCCTGGTCGACTACCTCGGCTATTCGCGCCTGGCTCCGCACCGGAAGCGGGCCCAGGGAGTTTCCGTCCAGGTAGATCAGCTCGCGATCGTCACGCACGAACCGATCCCGGAACGCCGCTAGCTGATCCTCCGCATCCAGTGCTTCCGCATATGACCGATCTGTGGAAAATGCCGTCACGGATACCACCCTAACTCCAGGCCCTGGACTCACCCGTTACCCGGTGCGCCCCACAGCTAACGGACTGGCGTGATTCAGCTGGTCAGGCTAGGTACTGGCAAATCCAGAGGAGGCAGCCTGCGGGCGGGTCGGCCATCGGGAGAGAGCCTACGGTTCCGAGCAGCGGCGTATGGCCGGGGGGGCCGGTGAAAGGCGTGGATCGCGGGCTGAGCGATCCGGCGCGTGGGAGAGAGTGGCCGCCCGAGGCGGAGTTGCCGTGGACCTGCGCGACGGCCCATGCGGCGAGGGCGACAGAGCTGGCTGGCGGACCGGGAGAGGGGCGTGGCCGGCTGTCCGTCCGTGGGCTTTGCCGGACGGGGCATTCTCATCGATTGAAGGTTCGCGCGCTTGGCAAAATGTCAGTGGCGCTCGATAGAGTTATCGAAGAATGATGGAAGCCAGGCCAGCCGCGTAGTGCGGTCCGGCTGAGCGACCCCCGCACTGGGAGGTGACCAGGTGCCAGGACTGGGCGAGCCACCTGCCGCAGGATCGGGTGAGCTACCCGCCGGGTCGCCACGGCAGCCGGGTCGTGAGCCCGGTACGCGGCCCGGTCGGCAGGGTAATGCGGATCTGGGCGCATCTGCGCCGACCCCGCCTGGCCCGGCGGGGGAGCTTATGGCAGGCCCGGAGCCGGGCGGCGGCCTGTGCTGGTCGTTTGAGCTGGATCTGGCCGGGCTGCTGGCGGCGATCGACGCTGCTGGTGATGAGGATCCTGGTGATCAGGAGGGGTCGCTGGCCGCGGAGCGGGTGGCGGCGGGGTCGGCGGGCGTGAGGTCGCGAGACCTGACCGGGGTGATCGCCGGGCAGCTGCCGGCGGGGCCGGGCCTGGCGGCGTGGCTGGCGAACGCGGATCCGGGCGTGCTGTCGGACTGGGACCTGCCGGGCATCGCGGCCGCGTACCGGCGGGTGGCGTCGTGGGCGGCCGCCGGGGAGCTGGCGGCCGTGGCCGCGATCGCTTCACGGACCGCAGTGCGTGATCCCCGCGCCGATGTAGATGACCA
>DATCEO010000056.1:0-43720 GCA_036510065.1 Streptosporangiaceae bacterium
GCGGACGCCCAGCCCTCGCCTTCGCCCGAGGAGCTTGCGGGGCTGGTCGCTGCCCTGGCGGGCCGTGTGGATGGGCTGGAGACCGAGAACGCTGGATTACGGGCGGAGAACGCCGAGCTGCGGCGCCGCCTGGGGATGAACTCGGGGAACTCTTCGACGCCGTCCTCGAAGGAGCCGCTCGCGGCGAGGGCCGGGCGTAAGGCGAAGCGCTCGGCGGACCGTTCCTCGCGTGAGCGATCCAGGGATCGCAGGCCGGGAGGCCAGCAGGGGCATCAGGGATCGGGGCTGACGCCGACGGCGGCACCGGACTGGACCGGGACCGCTGATGCGCCGGCAGGGTGCCGTGGGTGCGGCGCTGACCTGGCAGATCCGGCCAGCGGCGCGAGTGACGCCGGCGCGTCGTGGGCGCAGGTGTGGGACACCCTGCCGGTGGTGATGGAGAAGGTGCACTGGTGGCTGCCGCGCCGCCGGTGCGGCTGCTGCAAGAAGATCACCACCGCAGCGGCGCCGCATGCGCAGGCCGGGTCGGTCGTCTACGGGCCGAACATCAACGCCGCCGCCGTGCTGCTTGCTTCCGAGGGCAACGTCCCGGTCGAGCGGACCGCCGCACTGATGGAAGCGCTGCTGGGGACGCCGGTATCGAGCGGGTTCGTGGCCCGCGCCCTGGCCCGGCTGGCGCAGCGACTGCAGGCTGCGGGCTTCGATGAGGCGATGACAGCCGCCCTGCGGGCCGAGGACGTGCTGTGCGGTGACGAGACCCCCGCCAGCGTCGTCGGCAAAGACGCCGGCCCTGACGGCGAGGCCGTACCGGGAGCGCCGCACGCGGTGACCATCCGCACTCCCGATGCGCGGCTGATCTGGTACGCCGCCCTCGGATCGCGGTCCAGCGCAGCGATCGCGGGCCCGGGCGTGCTGGACGGCTGGCACGGCTACCTGGTCCGTGACGACTACGCCGGCTGGCATCAGTTCGATGCCCAGCTCGCCGGGGTGCAGCAATGCTGTGCTCACCTGATCCGGCACTGCAAGGGCGTGCTGGAGCTGCACCCGCAGTGGCAGGCATGGGCCGGGCAGGTCTGCGACATCCTGCGCGAGGCCGCCGCCGCGGTCCAGGCCGCCAGGAACGACGGGAAGTCCCGGCTGGACCCCGGGCTGCTCGCCGGCCTGCGCGCCCGCTACGACGACCAGGTCGCCTGGGGCATCACCACCAACCGGCTCCGCGACTGGCACAAAAGGCCGCCACCCCGGCTACAACCTGGCAAAGCGCCTCCAGGCCAAGGCCACGCAGGTCTGGCTATTCACCCGCAACTTCAAGATCCCGTGGACGAACAACGCCTCGGAGCAGGCCATCAAAGGCCCGAAACGGCACCAGGCCGTCTCCGGGTACTGGCACACCCGCGCGACCCTCGCCGCCTACTGCCGGGTGCGCTCCTACCTGGTCAGCGCACGCGGACACGGCATCCGCGCCACCGACGCCATCCATGCCGCCCTCGCCGGCCAGCCTTGGCTACCGGTGCCCGCAACCGCCTGACATCACGGACCCACACCCGTGAATGAACACTGTTGCGGGAGCGAGCGGACGAAGCGCGGATTTGGAGCGCGGCCGGTTCGGCGGAGGGAGGCTCGCGGTGCGAGCGGGGACATCGGCGGTGGCCGACCGACGGCCCGAAGCGGGCCACCGGCCCGTGGAGTTCGCGGTCGCGGTCGACCGTTACCTGGAGCAGGCCTCGCTCAGTCCCGCCTCGCGCCGCGTGTACCGGATCTCGCTGACCAGCTGGGCGTGGCCGCTGGTGGGCAAGATCCCGCCGCCAGGCAGCCAGCGGCGCGGCGCGCGGCCGCCCATCGTGCCATTGACGCTGCTGGACACCGAGGACCCCCGGCGCGGCTAGCGGCGGCAGTGGCGCAGCGCCGCGACCGCGCAGACCCTCGCACCGTGAACCGCGAGCTCTCGGCGCTGCGCAGCGCCGTCGGCTGGTGGCTCGACCTGCACTGGATCCGCCAGGACCCGACCGCGGGCCTGCGCCACCTCGTCAGCGGCCCGCCGACGCTGCCCGGGCTGTCGTCTCCTCAAGTCGCGACGGTGTTCGCGCTGCCGGCCGCGCTACGCGACCAGGCGCTCTGGCGGTTGCTCTATGACTCCGGCTCGCCCGTTGAGCAGCTCCTGGCCCTGGACGCCAACGCCGTGGACCTCGTCGCGCGGCGCGCTAAGGCAGCCGGGGTACGCGGCTGGAGCGTTGCGGACGGTGAGAGGTGGAGGGCTGACTCTGGCCCCGGTGTGGGCGGTGTCGGCAGCGGCCGCGCTCGCGGGGACCCAGGGGCGGTCCGGTGGCGCCCGGAGACTTCCGAGATCCTCAGCTGGCTGCTAGCGGGCCGGCCATGCGGCCCGCTGTTCCTGACTGACCGGCGCGCGTCCGCGCGGATACAGCCCGGTGACGTGTGCCAGGTGACCGGCCGGGCCCGGATGTCCTACCGGCGAGCCGAGGAGATCTTCACGGACTGGACGCGCCCGCTCGACGCCACAGGCCGCGGCTGGACTCTGCACCAGCTGCGGCTGGCCGGCGGAACAAGAGGAACGGCCTCCGAGGTGGTGTCACTGACGCGTTAGCCGCCAGCTAGATGCTGACGGGTCCGGCGCCTGAGCCGGGAGCGCCGCCGTAGCAGCAGTGGCTATGGGTGACTGTCATGGCTTGCCAGCCTGCCGAGGTCCTTGAGTTCCCGAATCCGCTGAACTCGCGGAGGAGATTTCTGCGCGTGCGGCTGGGCGGCGGGCGGATTGTCGGTGGGGTCCGATAGAATCGAACGTATCATCGAAGTTGTGCAGCAGCCCAGTTCCGTAGCAGCCCAGTTCCGTCGCAGCCCAGTTCCGTCGCAGAGAGGAGCCCGGAGATGTGCGTTCCCGGTCAGCCGCCCGGCGCGCCCGCCACCGCGGGCGAGGCCATCGCGATGGCCCGGGCCGGGCTCGCGTGGCTGGCCGAGGCTGATGTGGCGTCGCTGCCGACGGCGGTGCAGGCTGGGCTGCTGCGGGACCTGGAGCGGGCCGAGTCGGCGCACACCGCCGCCAGGGCGAACGTGCTGGGGGTGTTCTCCGGGCAGCTGGGGTTTGAGGATGACGGGCACCGGGGGGCCCGGTCGTGGCTGATGTGGCAGACCCAGGTCACCCGGGGCGCCGCGGGCGGGGCGGTCGGCTGGGCTAGGCGGCTGCCGGCGCACCCGCTGGTCGCCGCCGCGTTAGCCGGCGGGCAGGTCTCGGCGTCCTGGGCCCGGCACATCTGCGACTGGTCGGATTTGCTGCCGGCCGGGCGGAGGGACGGGGCGGACCAGATCCTGCTGGCCGCCGCGGCCGGCGGCGCGCAGCTCGCGGACCTGTCCGGGCTGGCCGAGGAAATGTACCGGCGCTGCGCCCAGCCCGACGCCGACCCCGGCGATCCCGGCCCCGGCAGCGACGGCACAGACAGCAGCGGCGGCGGCGCGGGAGGCGACGGCCAGCCCGGTGACGCTGACCCCGGCCCCGGCGGCGGCGGTCACGCGAAGGACGGCCCTGGCGCGGCCCACGGCAGCGACGGCGCGGACGGCGGCGGCGGCCCCGGTGACGGTGAGGACGGGTTCGCTGACCGGCTGCTGCAGCTGGACCTGCATTTCCGGGGGTCGGGGCGGCTGACCGGGGACCTGACCCCCGAGTGCGCCGCCGCGCTGGCCGCGGTGCTGGAGGCGCTGGGCAGGAAAGCCGGCCCCGAGGACCGGCGGACCCGCCCGCAGCGTGATCATGACGCGCTGGAAGAGGCCTGCCGGCGCCTGATCGGCGCCGGGGGGCTGCCCGACCGGGCGGGGCAGCCCACCCAGGTCCAGCTGACCATGACCTTGTCCCAGCTCCGGGCCCTGCCCGGCGCCGCCGCCGCCGAGCAGGCCTGGGGGGCCGGGCAGGCCGGCGGGGAAGGCACCCCCGGCTGGGCCGCCAGCGCCGCCGCCGCAGCGGCCTACGCCTGCGACGCCCAGATCACCCCGATGGTCACCGGGCACGTCAACCGGGCCGCCCTGGCGAGGCTGACCGCCGAGTTCCTGGCCACCCTCCGCGCTGGCCTCCCCGGCACCCTGGCCGGCACGAGCCTCCCGCCCGGCAGCGGCGTCCCGCCGGGCCTGCCGCCGGCCCCGGGAGCACCCCCCGCCGGCCAGCCCGGGATCCGGGACCGCCGCGCCCCCCGCAGCCCCGACCCCGCCGCCCTGCCGCCTCGGACCCTGGCCCGCCTCCACAACCTGATCCTCGCCCACGCCGCCGACGTGCTGTCGGGCCCGGCCGGGCTCGCGTCGTTCCTGCGCGCCGGGCTGCTCGCCAGCGAGTTCCCGGCCGCGCAGAGCCTGCCGCTGGACGTCGGCACCGCCACCGCGACCGTCCCGCCGCACCTGCGCCGGGCCGTCATCGCCCGCGACCGGCACTGCGCCGCCCCCGGCTGCACCCAGAAACCCGCCGCCTGCCACGTCCACCACATCAAGCCAAGATCCCAAGGCGGCACCACCTGCCTCACCAACCTGCTCTTGCTATGCCCCTTCCACCACCTGATCTGGATCCACCGCTGGGGCTGGACCATCACCCTCAACCCCGACGCCACCACCACCGCCACCAGCCCCAACCACACCACCACCCTGCACAGCCACGGGCCACCCCACACCACCGCCGCCTAATGGCGGCTGAACCACCCGCGTCCGCTGGATGAGGTGGCAGAGCCATTGTCGGCGCCCTGAGGCATGGATGACCCGAAGCGATAATTGACGGGCGTTCGATACCGTTCCGGTTATGAAACAGGACGGCGGATCCCACGCAGAGGCGGCGAGCGACGCATTCCGGATCGACCGGCGGACCGGTTCCCGCAGAGTCACCCTCCGTCCGCTGAGCAGCCGTGATCAGGGCGAATTCCTTGATCTGGCGACCGCCAGCGTCGACCTGCACCGCCCGTGGATGTCTTTGCCCGCCACTCCGCAGGAATTCAGGCCTACCTCTCCCGGTACGAGCGGCCCACCGAGGAATCTCAGCTGATCTGCGTGCGCCAGACCGGAGCCATCGCCGGCGTGGTGAATATCAACAGCATCATCCGCGGCCGGTTCCAGTCTGGCTCCCTCGCCTACGCAGCCTTCGCCTGCATGGCGGGCCAGGGTTACATGTCCGACGGCCTCGACCTGGTACTGCGCTATGCCTTCGAGCAGCTGCGACTCCACCGGCTGGAAGCCCAGATCCAGCCCGGCAACCATGCCTCCCTGAAGCTGGTCCAGCGACTCGGCTTCCGCAACGAGGGCTACTCGCCGGACCTGCTGTTCATCGACGGCGCGTGGCGGGATCACGAGCGGTGGGCCATCACCAGCAGCATGACCGGCATCGCCCCGGCGGATCCGCACCCCACCCTGCCCGAACGCTGAGCCGCGCCTCCCTCCGCCGATGATCCCGTCGATCAGGGCATGGTTCCTGTCCAGCGAGCACGGCAGGGCTGCCGCCTTTAGCGCCCAGGTCTGGGCAGGCGGCCGCGCCGAAGACCGTCGCCCCGGCCGGCCGGCCGCTCATCGTCCAGTAGCCGCCTGCACGGTGGCGGCACGCAGCTTCTGCCGCATCCGGCACGGCTACCTGACTGGCCGGGGAAGCTGCCCGGCGCGATCGACCACTGCCAGCCTGAGGATGGCCGTTGAGTCAAGAATGGTGCCGGCGCGCAGGCCCGACGCGGCACTGACCGCAACCTGCCGCTCGCCGATGAAGGCATAGGTTCGCGGATTGAAGATCAGCTGCTGGCTGATGCCCCGGAAGCGCTGCTGTACTGCGATTCCCCGCTGGCCGGCGGCGTTGACCGCCCGGGGCACGACACTGACGCCAGGTAGCTGGGCCGCCGCAGCAAACAGCGCGGCCAGGGCGGGCGGACGGACGTAGGACTCGCGGATCAGGTCGCCGGCGGTAATGAAAGCTTCAACGGCCGGCGGGTTCTGGCCGTGACTGTTCCGGTAGAGGTAGGCGACCATTGCCTGGATGGAAGTGGGGAGTCCGGTTGGGACGGCTGGCTGTGGGACGCAGCGGCCGGGCGGGGTCAGGGCGGCTCCGGCGACAGGAGTGGTCCAGCTATGGCTGCAGACCGCCAGAGAGGTCGTCTGCCAGGGACCTGTGGGCTGGCCCGGCGCAGTCCCCGAGCGGGGCTGCTCGCGCAGCAAGCCGTCGCGGGTGCCGGAGACAGAATTCCAGATCTCGCGCAGGTTCGTGCTCAGGTGCACGCTGGTGATCCGGCCGTCGGAACTGCCAGTCAACGTGGCCGCCGTCTCCACAGACTGGACGTAGATGAACTGGGAGGGACCAGTGGTCAGGGCTGGCTGACGTTGCGCCGCAACGGCTGCCAGGTGCAGGATCTGCGCCGCCTGCGCGCTGGCCGCGGGTGATGCACCCCAGAGCCGCAGGGTCGAGGCAGCGAGCAGCGCGGCGGCCAGGGCCATGGCCAGGACCCCAGTCACCGCCAGGCGCCGTCGGGCGGACCAGGGCTGCCTCCCCGCGATCCGGGCCCGCTGCTGGCCGATGCCGGTAAGGACTCGGTGCCGAAGCTGAGGCGAGGGGCCGCGCAGCTCCTGGTCGAGGGTGTCCCCCAGGTCCCGCAGGCTTGTCAGGTCGTTCATGCTCGCTCCTCGGTAACAGCCGCCGGGTTGGTTCCGCCCAGTGCCGCGCCTACCTTCCGGCGCGCCCGGCTCAGGCGCGACCGCACGGTTCCCACGGGGATGCTCAGGGCCTGGGCGGTTTCGTCGTAGCTGAGGTCGCTCCAGGCGATCAGCAGCAGGACCGCGCGCTCGGCTGCGGACAGGCGCGTAAGTGCGGCAGCAAGCTGCCCTCTGGCCGCCTGGGCGCTCACGTCGGCCGCTACCTGGTCGGCGAGTCCGTCGACCGGCTGGTCGAACCAGGCACGTTCGAGCGCGCGGAGGCGGGCCTTCTCGGTCCGGTGCCGCCGCGCGATCTCCTTGGTCAAGATGCCGAATAGCCACGGCCGGGCGCTGGCGCGGGCCAGGTCGTAGCGCTGCCGACCCCGGAAGGCGGCCAGGAAAGTAGCGGCTACCAGATCGTCGGCGACCTCATCGCCCACCCTGCGGCCCGCGTAGCGGTGCAGGGATGTCGCATACCGGTCATAGAGCACGGCGAACTGTTCCGGTTGCCGGAAAGACTCCCGGATGGCGGCAGAGTCGGTCAGCTCGCCGGCTGGCTCGGATACGGCGAATCCGGGCTGCTCAACAGCGGGTTCCCCGGCCGGGTCAGGAGGGCCAGCGGCCGACTCGTCACTCAGCGTCGCGGCCATGATCGCTGTGGCTTGCTCACGGTGACTCCCGTCGGCTGTGATCCCGTCACCTGTGTATCGCCACTTGCCGCTGTTGGAGTTCTCCCAGCGATGCGGGACGACGCGCGTGGCAGAGGCGACGCGTATGGCGTGACAGGCGCGGACTGCCACCGTCCGGGCGGACGGTCAGGCGTAGCCCACCGCAAGATCGTCGCCGGGGCGGTTCAGACGCAGCTAGTACTGCAGCCGTAGATCGTGATCTTCATTGCCGCATGGATTGCCGCTGGTAGTGGCATGTCCGGGCGCGGTGCTGGTGGCGTCGCCGCCAGCGGGACCAGCGCATCCGGTGCCGGACGTCGCGGGCGGGGCTGGTCAGGGTGGCGAGCAGGTGGGCGATCTCGTTGCGGGTCAGCAGCGCCTGGCCGGCCGGGGCCGGGCTGCGGGCGTGCTCGGTGGCGGCGGCGATGGTGAGGAAGGCGGCGGCGAGCATGGCGAGGGTGGCCCACCGGTACCAGGAGGTCCAGCGGCGGACCTGGTGCTCGTCCAGGCCGGCCAGGCCCTTGCCGGCCTGGAAATTTTCTTCTACTGTCCACCGGCGCCCGGCGGCGGTCACCAGGGCGGCCAGCGGAACCGGGTGCGGGGCGTAGCAGCGGTAGAAGGCCAGCTCCCCGGTACGCGGGGTGCGCCGGATCAGCAGCCAGCGCCACCCCGGACCGGGGCCGGGGATGGTGATCCAGGCCCAGTCGTGGTAGCGGTGGCCTCTGGCGCCCTCCCCGGCGGACAGCCGCTGCCAGGATCGCCGGGGCAGGCGGGCGGCGATCTCATCCGCGCGCAGGTACCCGGCCCCGGCGGGCACCCCGTGGTCGCAGGACACCGCCAGCACGTAGCGGATCTGGCTGTCCTCCAGCCAGGCGCGCAGCGGCCCGTTATCCCCGTAGAGCTCGTCACCGGCCACCCAGGCGAACGGCACCCCGGCCGTGACCGCCCGCTCGATCATCCGGCGGGCCAGCTGCGGCTTCGTCGCGAACCCGACGTCAGCGGGGATCCCGGCGGCCCGGCACCGCGCCGGGTCATCTGTCCAGGACCGGGGCAGGTACAGCTCCCGGTCGATCAGCGCGTGCCCGGCCGCAGCGGCATAGCTGAGGTAGACCGCGACCTGCGCGTTCTCGATCCGCCCGGCCGTGCCGGTGTACTGACGCTGCACCGCCACCGTGGCCGTTCCCTTTTTAAGGTCGCCTGTCTCGTCCACCACCAGCACCGCACCGGGGTGGCCTAACTGCCCGGTGACGTAGCCGCGCAGGTCATCACGGACCCCGCCGGCGTCCCAGCGGGCCCGTGCCAGCAGGTGCTGCATCCCGTCGGGCGTGGCGTCCCCGGCATGCTCGGCGATGGTCCAGCAGTTCTTGCGCGGCAGCTCGGCCAGCAGGCCCAGCACGAACGCCCGCGCCCGCCGCCGGGGCTCCACCCGGCCGAACCGCGAGCCGACCCGGAGCATCAGCTCATCGAGCGCGCCGAGCCAGCGGTCCGGGTCTACGCTGTGGCCAGCGGCCACCGCACGATCGTCTTGAGTTGTCACAAACCATGATGATCAACCGGTGGCCGTCCCGTATTCCCGCCCCCCGACGCCGCAAGATCACGATCTACGGCTGCAGTACTAGGCCTCTTGGACGGCGTCGTCGGCCTCGTGCACCGAGCCAGAAGTTGGGTAGGCCACCGTCCACAGGTGGCTACGCTGCCCTGGAAGATCACGGTCCTGGCATCCATCGCGGTCACATTCCTGCTCGGTTGATGGGTCACCTCATCGACGAAGCAGCGGTCGCGGATGTGACCGCCGAATCCGAGAGGAAGAACAGATGAGTCCGACGATCCGCAGCATGGTCGTCCCGATATCCGACCTGGACGCCGCCAAGGCGATCTACACCGCATTGCTCGGCACGCCGCATACCGACCAGCCCTATTACGTCGGCTACTCTGCCGACGGCTTCGAGGTCGGCCTGGATCCTCATGGCGATGTGGCTGGTGGGCCAGTGGTCAATGCCGATGTCGACGATCTCGACGCCGTCCGCGCCGGTCTGCTCGCCGCCGGCGCGACCGAGCGGAGCGCGCCCCGCGAGATCAGTCCGGGGGCGCGGGTGTGCGTGCTGGAGGACACCGACGGCAACCCGATCGGCCTGCGCGGCAAGTAAGCGCATCGGTGTGGCCGAGGCGCCGCTGTGCTCGCGTCGCCCCGGCCACGCATGCGTGGCTGGGTGAGTGGCGGGCCGCGGCCGCGCTGCCGCTGTACACCGCTCCCGCCCTGGCGGCCGGGCACGACGCTCGCGTGCCCACCGCGGAGGACGTCGAGCGGGTTGCGGCCCTGGTGACCGACCACGGCAGGCGAGTGCGGGGGTGGCGGCTCAGTCGGCATCGAAGAACCCGGAACCCCTTACGGGCCGGAGCTGCGTCAGTGCTGCGGGGGCGGGCCGAGCAGTTCGATGGCGTGCTGGCTGGCCGCGTGACCGAGGGCGGCCGCGTCCACCGGTGCCGGATCCGGTAGCCGACTGTGCCGCGCGGTCTCGCCGACGGCGGCCGCGAAGTGCTCGAACCCGGAGGGCGTGGTGATCTGCAAGGCCCGCAGCGGCTCGTCGGCTCCGACGATGAAGGTGTGCGGCAGGCCGACGGGCAGCAGCACGAAGTCACCCGGTCCCGCCGAAAAGGTCTCGCCGTCGCAGCGGAACTCGGCAGCGCCGGAAAGGACGTAGAACAGCTCATCTTCTTCCAGGTGCCGGTGCAGGGGCGGAGCGAACGCCGCGGGGTTCAGGAACTCGGCCACGGTCAGGCGGCCACGAGTCTGCGCCCCGGCGGCCTTGATACTGACCAGGCAGCCCAGGAACCACAGCTCTTCTCCTTCACCCGCCCGGCTCATATACGGACGGACAGGCATGACCTGTGACATAGTGGTCCTCGGATTAGTTAGACGTCAGTCTAATGAATAGTGGATTAGTATTGCGGATCTATGAGCGGCGTCAAGGGCCAGTCACCCAGGCGGCGGTACGAGTCTGCGGTCCGCCAGGAGAGCGCGCGGCAGACACGCCAGGTGATCGTCAACTCGGCCAGCGAACTCTTCGCGGCCCGCGGGTACGCTGCGACCTCGCTGGCCGATATAGCGGCCGCGGCCGGCGTGGCCCGGCCCACCGTGTTCGCGGCGTTTGGCTCCAAGTCGGCGCTGCTGCGCCAGGCGCTCGACCAGGCGCTGGCGGGCGACGACGAGCCCGTTCCCGTGGCGGACCGGCCCTGGTTCCGGCCGGTCTGGGACGCGCCGACTCCAGCCGGCGTCCTCGACGCCTACGCGAGGGTGTGCACGCTGATCGGCGGACGCGCCGCTCAGACCTTCGAGGCCGTCCGGCGGGCGGCCGACGAATCGCCCGATGTGACCGACCTGTGGGATAACTTGCAACGTAACCGCCGGGCCGGGGCACAGATGGTGGTCCGGCACCTGGAATCACTGGGCCCGCTGCAACCAGGCCATACCACCCGCCGCGCGACTGACCTGCTGTGGATCTTCAACGATCCCGCGCACTATAACGCCCTCGTGCTCCAGTGCGGCTGGCCTGAGCTGGCCTACACCGAGTGGCTGTCGCGCGAGATGCGCAACGCCCTGCTAGGCCCTGACGGGACTCATTGGCCGACCCACGCAGCGCCGTGAGGCGGCCGGTCACGCTGAGCCGACTCGCGCGCGCTCCGCGACATGGCGCAACGCCTGAATCATCGGCCGAATCGGCGTAGAGTCGGGAAAACTAGCTAAACGTGTACGGGACTGCCGAGCAGCGTGCACGGCCGAGCTGCCGCCGGATCGCGCGCTGGCGCGCATGGCTCAGTCGCCCCTGGCCGAGGGCCGTAGCCGCCTGGGACGCCATCCCCGCGGCGTAGCCGCTGCTGCCCGCGGTGCTACGGCAAAGAGCGCTGCTGCCATCGACCCGGCCGCCCGCATAGCTACACGAGCGCGGCCCGCGCCGGGTCTTGCGGCATCAGGCCGTTGCCCTCTTGTCGGGATCCCCCCCGGCCTGAGCGCTCATCTCGTCATCACAACGCCATCAGGCCGCGCACTCCCGGCAAACTAGCTGGCCGCCGCGGGTCTCGGCGAGCTGGCTCCTGTGATGCACCAGGAAGCAACTCGAACAGGTGAACTCATCTGCCTGCCGAGGAATGACCCGAAACGAGAGTTCCTCATTGGACAGATCTGCCCCGGGAAGCTCCAGCGACTCCGCGACGTCGTCGGGATCAAGATCGATCACCGTCGCCGACTTGTCCATCCGGCGTGCCTGAAGCTCCTGCAGGCTGTCCTCTGTTAGCTCGTCGTCGGTCTTCCTCGGGCTGTCGTAGTCCGTAGCCATCTTGGCCCTAACCCCTCCATCTTCACTAACCTCGTCGCGCGGATGTAACGCTCGGGAAGCCTCGGTTGTGCCCGATTCCGGCGGGGAATTCTTCCACGTCCTGGCGCAAGGTACAGCACTACCGCCGCCAACTTCCTCGTGTCGTAGCCAGATCCCCGCTCGGGATGTGCTCAGCGCCTGCTTACCTTGCCGTATTCCGTCCCGGCCAAACGGGCCGGCCCGCCGCTGACCAGCGAGTAACTTGCCCGATCAGCTCAACCATCTTGTCCGGAGTGCGTATGGTACGAACCACTCACCCTGTCGCTCACCGATGACCACGGGGGATGGTCTGTGCCCCACGTCACCCCGCTGCGTGCCGAAGATCCCGACCGCGTCGGCCGATATCGGCTGACCGGCCGTATATCCGGTATGCCCGGCGCGGGCCCTTTGTACCTGGCTACCGCCGGGGACGGCACCGAGGTGACACTGCGGCTGCTGCAGGGCCACTGGACCCGCGACGCGGCGGCGCGTGACCGGTTCGCCGCGGAAGCGGGCTCGGCCACGCGGGTCAGCCCGTTCTGCGTGGCCCGCATCCTCGATGCTGGCGTGGAAGACGGCTATGCCTACCTCGTCAGCGAGTACGTCGCCGGCAAGTCGCTGCTCGAGGCGGTCTCGGACGACGGCAGGTTCGACGGCCCGCAGCTGATGGCGCTCGCCACGGGGTCCGCTACCGGGCTGGCTGCCGTGCACCAGGCCGGCCTGGTGCACGGCAGCTTCGGACCGGAGCACGTGATGATGAGCGCGAGCGGGCCGCGGATCATCGAGTTCGGGATAACGCCGCCCTATGGTTCCGCCACCCCCTCGGCGGACATGCTGGCCTGGGCGCAGACGATGGTGTTCGCCGCCATGGGCAGGCCCCCCGCGACGCTGGCGGACCTGGCGGCACTGCCCGAGCCGCTGCGCCGGGCGGTGGCCGACTGCCTGGCAGGCGATTCGTCGCTGCGGCCACCGACCAGGTCAGTCGTCCTCCGCCTGCTCGATAACGTCGAGCCGCCAGCCGGGGTGCTGGCGGAGGGCTCGCGCCGTGCCGCTCAGGTCACCCGGGGGGCGCCGGAATTGGCCAGGGCGGCCCGCTCCGGACCGGGCAGCAGGTCGGCGCGGCCATTGAGCCAGCGCCGCCCCGACGACCTCCAGCGGCCGCGCCGCCCGGAGCGCAGGTCGCCCGGCCCCGATGATGTCTGCGCCGGACCCGGCGAGGCCGAGCACGCCGAGCACCCGGCTCACTCAGCCCACTCAGCCCACTCAGCCCACTCAGCCCACTCGGCGCACGAGCACTCGGCCGGGCGCCGCCACCCCTCATCCGGCCGCAGATCCGGGGCGCTGACCATCGCCGCGGCCATAGTGGTGATCGCCGCCGTGGCCTTCGTGATCGTGCACGTCATGCAGAGTGCCCGCGGACCGGGCAACGGCTCGCACGCCGACATCGCCCAGAGTTCCACCAGCCCGGTCTCCTCGACCGTCAGCGCCGCGACGCCGGCCATCCCCCCGGCGATACCGGCGGCCTTCACGGGATCGTGGCAGGGAACGGCCAAGCAGCTGAATCCGCCTGATGCGTTCCACGTCAAGGTGAGCATTACGGCCGGATCGTCCACGGGGAGCATCGAGTACTCCAGCGCCACGTTCAGCTGTTCCGGGGACCTCACCGCGCAGTCGCTGCGGCACGGCATGCTGACCCTGAGCCAGGGCATCGTCACGGGGCAGAGCACGTGCGCGAACGGCCTGGTGACGCTGTCGCCTGGCCCCGGCGGCCTTTCGTTCAGCTTCCGCGGCAAGGTCGGGCCGCCCGCCACCGGCACCCTGACCAAGGGCTAACGGCGGGACCAGGGCAAACGGCGGGGACCGGGCTAACGGCGGCCCCGCTCGCGAAGCTCAGAGGTCGCGTTCCGGGTCCAGGCGTGCCAGCACGTCATGCAGCTCACCGAACAGGCCGGGGCCGGCCGCGAGGGTCATCGACTCGCTGGCCGGGCGCCCGTGCAGGCCGGCGACCTGCGCCCCGGCCTCCCGGGCGATGAGGCCGCCCGCGGCGAAGTCCCACTCATGCAGCCCGCGCTCGTAGAAGGCGTCCAGCCGCCCGGCCGCCACCGAGCACAGGTCCACGGCGGCGGCGCCGGCCCGCCGGATGTCGCGTATGCGCGGCAGCAGGGCCGCGACAACCTGACCCTGCACCGCCCGGCGGCCTGCCGCGTAGCCGAACCCGGTGCCGACCAGCGCATCGGGCAGGCGCACCCCGCTGTTGCAGGACAGCCGCTCGCGGCCGTCCTGCCAGGGCAACCGCAGCCAGGCCCCGCCGCCGGCGGTGGCGCTGAACAGGCTGCGGTGCACGGGCACGAAGACCGCCCCGGCCACCACGGTGCCGGCGACCTCGGCCGCGATACTCACCGCCCAGTCGGCCAGGCCATACAGGTAATTAACGGTTCCATCCAGCGGGTCCACGATCCACCGGACGGCCGATTCGGTGCCGATCTGACCGCCCTCCTCCCCCAGGATCACGTCACCGGGCCTGGCCGTGAGGATGCGCCGCCGGATCAGTTCCTCGGCCGCCCGGTCCATTTCCGTGACCACGTCGGTCGGGCTGGACTTGGTGTCGACGACCCGGACCTGGCCATGCTGGGCGATGAGCAGGTCGCCGGCTTCCCCTGCCACGGCGCAGGCCAACCCGGCGAGGTCGCCGGGGTCGGCCAGGGCGCTCACCTGGCCGCCAGCGGGCGGGCCGGGGCGGGAACGCAGCAGTCACTGCCGCAGAATCTCCGGGCCGCGGCTGCCCCGTGCCCCGCCGGGGGGGCCGCGGCGGCGGTGACGCCGGGCGGACCGGATGCGGGCGGCTCCGCCTGCCACTGCCGGACCAGGTCGGTGATCATCGCGACGAACGGCGCGCTCGTGCCCGGCGTGGTCGCGCGGGCGAAGGGCAGCCCGAGCCGCCGCGCCGTCTCAGCCGCCTCGACGTCGAGGTCGAACCGGACCTCCATGTGATCGGAGACGAAGCCGATCGGGACGACCACCACGGCGCGCGAGCCGGCCGCGGCCAGCTCGGCCAGGCAGTCGCTGATATCGGGCTCCAGCCAGGGCTGGGCGGGCGGTCCGCTGCGGCTGGAATAGGCCAGCCGCCAGGGCCGGGTAACGCCAAGCCTGGCCGCGACCTGGCCTGCTACCTCGGCCAGCTGGGCCGGGTAGGCGCCGCTAAGCGGCCCGCTCCGCTCGGACATGGCCAGCGGGATGCTGTGCGCGGTGAAGACCAGGTCCGCCTGATCCCTGACGTCAGCTGGCAGGGATTGCAGCGCCGCCTCCGCGGCGGTGGCGAACGACTGCGTGAATCCGGCCTGGCTGAAGTACGGCGGGATCTTGTCGATGCGCGGCGCGGCCGGCCCGAGCGGGGCCCTGCCGTGCTCGATGTCCTCGAGGTACTGGCGGCAGCTCGAGTACGAGCTATAGGCAGACGTGGCCACGGCCAGGGCGCGGGTCACGCCATCGGCCGCCATAGTGGCCACGGTGCCAGCCAGGTACGGCTGCCAGTTCCGGTTGCCCCAGTAGACCGGCAGGTCGATGCCGCCGGCCTCGAAGTCCTTCTCGATCGCCGCGACCAGGTCGCGGCACTGCTGATTGATCGGGCTGATCCCCCCGAACAGGTAATAGTGCTCGGCTACCTGCTCCAGGCGGCTATCGGGGATGTTCCGGCCCGCGGTGACGTTCCGCAGGAAGGGCAGGACATCCTCGGGTCCTTCCGGGCCGCCGAAGGAGACAAGCAGGAGCGCGTCATAGGCCGGCATGCTCACCATCCAACCAGTGCTGATGGACTTACTGGCTCGGGGCTCGGTGGTGAGGAGGCCAGAGCTCAGCTGCTCAGTGATCCGGGGCTCAGCAGAGCCGGTCAGCTGTAGTCGGCCGCATACCGGGCGGCTAGGCCGAGCACCTCGCGCACGTACCAGTCGGCGTGGTTATAGGCGAAGATGGCGTTATAGAGGGATTGCCCGCCACCAGCGGCGCCGTCCGCGCACAGCAGCCGGGCCGCCGACGGCACCGCGTCGTAGGGGTTCAGGGCGTTGGGCGGTCCGGTCTGGCCCGGGCCGTTGATCCCCCATCGGGCCCAGGTCGAGGGCAGGAACTGCATGGGGCCGAGCGCACCCGCGGTGGACGGCCCGACGTTGGTGCCGTCCCCGCTCTCGATCTGGCCGATCGCGGCCAGGATGGTCCAGGACAGGCCCCGGCATTCCCGCGCGGCGGAGTACTTGAACAGCTGGAGGTAGGTGGTCGGCACGGCGCCCGATGTCGTCCCGGCGACCGGCAGCTGCTGGCTGCGCAGGCTCTCCATGCGGGCCGTCGGGCCGAGGATGGCGGACACCGTCCTGGTCAGGCTGGTCATGCTGACGCCCGGCGCGCTGATCAGCGCCGCGACCTGATGCACCAGCCCGAGCTTGCGCGACATGGCCTGGCTGACCAGCAGGTCGACCCCGTTGAGGGCCAGGCGCGCCGTCGACCCGAAGGTGACGACCTCGGAGGACGCGCCCGACAGCCGGTAACCCGCCCCCGGCTTCAGCTGCAGGCGCCGGCCGGCCGAGTCGGCGGCGACGAACTCGCCGCGGCTCAGCGCCGTCCAGAGCGCCTGGTCCGAGGCGGTACGCACGGGCACCCAGGAGCGGAACGTGGCGGGATCCACCCCGATCGCGCTCACCGAGCGGCCACCCGCGGTGATCTGAGCCCCGTCGAAGCTGATCATGTTCTGAACGCCGGAGATCGCCCCCAGCCGGGTGATCTGCTTGCTGCTCAGCCCTTTCGGGGCCACGATCAGCAGGTCGGGCAGGATGATCCGGCCGAAGGACTGGGCCTGGGCGCTCGGCGATGCCGAAGCCGCCGGAGCGGGCTGGCCGCTCGCGGGCCCGGTGGCCGCCGCGGTCGGCTGCGGTATCACGCGCGCCGCGGCCAGCTGGGCCTGGGGCGTCGTGGGCGCCTGCCTGACCGCGGCCTGGCTGGCCTGGCCCCGGATCACCAGCTGGCCGCCCAGCCCGAGGCCGGTCAGGCCGACGAGCGCGGTCACTGAGAGTGCCGCGGCCCGCCGGGCGCCGCTCAGGCGTCCGGTGGGCGCGGCGACGCGACGGCGTCGGGCAAGGCGTCCCATGTCCGGTCCACAGTAACCCGCCCCGCCTGGGAGGTCCAAGAACCTGATGGGCACGCGCAGGTAAACAGCTTGCCAGCGCCCGATACCGTCTGAGGGGAGGTCACGGCGGGATATGACGGACGTTCGGGATCGGCCGGCGCAGGCCGAGCCGGGCGGCAGCAGGTACCTGGCGGTGCTGCGCCTGCCGGGCGCCCTGCGGTTCACCATGGCCGGGGCGGTCGGCCGGATGACCATGTCGATGTACGGCCTGGGCAGCCTGCTGCTGATCTCGGCGCAGACCGGTCGGTACGGGGAGGCCGGGGTGGTGGCCGCGGCGGGATCGGTCAGCTACGCGGTCTGCGCGCCGAAGATCGCCAGCCTGGCCGACCGGTTCGGCCAGGGCCGGGTGCTGCGGCCGATGGCGGCCGTCTTCGGCTTGGCCACCATCGCGTTCGTGGCCTGCGCGGAGCTGCGGGCCCCGCTGGCGGCGCTGCTGGTCACCGCTTGCCTCGCGGGCGCGGCCATGCCGTCGCTGGGCTCGATGGTCCGGGCTCGCTGGAGCGCGCTGCTGGACGACGCCCAGGCCCTGGGGACGGCTTACGCGCTGGAATCCGTCGTCGACGAGATGATCTTCGTGATCGGGCCGGCGCTCGCCACGGTGCTGGCCACCGAGGTCCAGCCCGCCGCCGGGGTGGTCGTGGCCGCGGTCTTGTGCGTGGCCGGCACGCTGGCGCTGGCGGCCCAGCGCGGCACGGAGCCCGCCGTGGTGCACCCAGCGCCCGTGCACCCAGCGCCCGTGTCACCAGAGGCTGGGCCACCAGAGGCTGGGCGACCGGAACTGCGCCGACGGGGCCGCTGGACCAGGCGGCGGCAGCGGGCCGGGGGGCGGCAGCGGGCCGGGGGGCGGCTGCCGGCGGCCGGGCTGGTCACGCTGGCACCGGGCTGCGTCTTCCTGGGCGCGATGTTCGCCACGATCGACCTCAGCACCGTGGACTTCGCGCAGGAGCACGGGCACCGGCCGCTGGCGGGCCTGCTGCTCGGCACGTACGCGCTCGGCAGCGCCGTTGGCGGTATCTGGTACGGCTCGCGGTCGTGGCGCGTTCCCCTGGAACGGCGGTTCGTCATCACCCTGTGCCTGACCGTGGCGGGGGTCGCGACGTTCTGGGCGCTACCGGGCCTGCTGGCCCTGGCCCTGGTCATCTTCTTCGCCGGGCTGACCATCTCCCCCACGCTGATCGCGGGCTTCAGCCTGATCGAACGGCAGGCGCCGCCGCGACGCCGGACCGAGGGGATGACCTGGCTGTCGTCGGCCATCTCGGTCGGCGTGGCAGCCGGCTCGGCCGTCGCCGGGCACATTGTCGACGCGGGCGGGGCCCGCTGGGGGTACGTGTTCGCGGCCGGATGCGGCGGCCTGGCCGCGCTGGTCTGCGTCGCGGGCCTGGGCCGCCTAGGTGCGGAACATTCCGGTCAGGCGGCAGAATAACCCGATGGTCCGACAGCGCAGCACGAGACCGGCCGCCTCGGTGCCCGGCCGCCCGGCGTCCGGGGCCGCGCCCTGGCAGAACTGGGCGGGGACCGTCACCGCCCGCCCGGTCCGGCGAGCCGCGCCGGGCTCGGCGGAGGAGGTAGCCGTGGAGGTGACCCGCGCGGCGGCGGACGGGCTCACCGTCCGGATGACCGGCAGCGGGCACTCGTTCACCCCCGTGGCCGCGACCGACGGGGTGCTGCTGGGCCCGGCCAGGCTGACCGCCATCAGGTCGGTGGACGCTGCGGCGGGCCTGGTCACCGCCGAGGCGGGCTGCCCGCTGCACGTGCTCAACGCCGAACTGCTCGCCCGCGGCCTGTCGCTGGCCAACATGGGCGACATCCAGGGGCAGACCGTGGCCGGCGCCGTGCAGACCGGCACCCACGGCACCGGCCGCGACGTCGGCGGCATGGCCGCCCAGGTGGCCGGGCTGGAACTGGTACTGGCCGACGGCAGCATCGTGACCTGTGCCGCCGACGACGCCGATCCCCGCCTGTTCGAGGCGGCGCGGGTCGGCCTCGGCGCGCTGGGCGTCCTGACCGCCGTCACCTTCCGGGTCGTCCCCGCCTTCCTGCTCCGGGCGCAGGAGGAGCCGATGTCGTGGTCGGAGGTGCTGAGCCGGCTCGACGAGCTCACCACCGCCAACGAGCACTTCGAGTTCTACTGGTTCCCGCACAGCGAAGGGTGCCTGACCAAGCGGAACAACCGGTCGCCCGGCCCGGCGCGGCCGCTCCCCGGCTGGCGTTACCTGCTGGATGACCAGTTCCTGTCGAACACGGTCTTCGGGGCGACCTGCCAGGTCGGCCGCTTCGCCCCCGCTGCGATCCCCGCTATCAACGCCGCCGCCGCCCGGGCGCTCGGCGCCCGCACGTATACCGACGCGGCCCACCGGGTGTTCACCAGCCCCCGGCGGGTGCGCTTCAAGGAGCAGGAGTACGCGGTGCCGCGGGCGGCGCTGGCCGAGGTGCTCGGCGAGGTCCGGGACCTGTTCCGGCGGCGGGACTGGCGGATCAGCTTCCCGATCGAGGTGCGGGTCACGCCGGCGGACGACGTCTGGCTGTCCACCGCGCACGGCCGGGACTCCGGCTATATCGCCATCCATGTCCTGCGGTCGGCCCCGCACGAGGAGTACTTCGCGGACGTGGAGGCCCTCATGACCGCGGCCGGCGGGCGGCCGCACTGGGGCAAGATGCACACTCAGGCGGCGGACTACCTGGCCGGGGTCTATCCGCGCTTCAGCGAATTTGTCGCGCTGCGCGACGCGGTGGACCCGGAACGTAGATTTGGCAATCCTTATCTGGCGCACGTCATCGGCTCTTGACGGGGCGTTCATGACGGCGACACCGCTGGCGGACTAGTCTCGCTCCATGAGCAGGGAAGGTGGCCAGATACCCGGGAACAGGCCGCCCCGGCGGCACGACGCGATCGAACGACAACGAAGCGGCGCGGCTAGCAAGCCCTGCGGGGAGCCAGGCCCGGCTGCCCGCCCGGCCGGCCCGCCCCGGAACGGGATGCGCCCCATGCCACCATCCATGGGCGGCGGAGCCCCGGCACAGGGCCGGGCGCTGGGCCGGCAAGGCCAGAAGACGGTCCGCAAGCTGCTGGAAGCAGGCCTCATCGAGTTCGACGAGCGTGGCTTCCAGGCGGCCCGGGTCGACGACATCGTCCGCCGGGCCAGTATCTCGCATGGCACCTTCTACCTGTATTTCTCCAACAAGGATGACCTGTTCAAGACGCTGCTCCGGGATGCCCTGGACGGCATGAAGATCATCACCGACGAGTTCCCGGTGGTCACCAGGAACTCCTCGGGCAAGGCCGCGCTGCGGGACTGGGTCCGCCGGTTCTGCGACGTCTACGCGGCGCACGCGACGGTCCTGCGCATCCTGACCCAGGCCGAGGTGGTGGGCGAGGAGGTCTACGGCGACGGGCTGCAGCAGCTGTTCCGGCTGGCGGAGGCCATGACCGAGGGCATGACCGTCGGCGCGGGCCCGGCCACGGCTGATGGTGACGGGAGCGGCCCGCTCAGCGCGCATGCCGAGCTCACGGCCGTTGCCTGCCTGATGATGCTGGAGCGGGTCAACTACCTGCTGTGCGTGGAGGTTCAGCTGCCCCGGGACGAGATGGTGGACCGGCTGAGCGCCATCATGTACGCCGCCTTCCACTCGTCCTGACCAGTCAGGCGCTCAGGCCCGGCGTTCGGTCAGGCGTCCGGGGCTGGCCGATGGGGCACAATCGAGGGCGTGCGATTCCTTTCCCCGCCCGCTCATGACCTGACCTATTCCGACGTCTTCCTGGCGCCCAGCCGGTCGGCGGTCGGCTCGCGGCTGGACGTGAGCCTGGCTACCCGCGACGGCAGCGGCACCACCATCCCGCTCGTCGTCTCGAACATGACCGCGGTGGCCGGCCGCCGGATGGCGGAGACGGTCGCACGCCGGGGCGGGATGGCGATCCTGCCGCAGGACATCCCCGCGGACGTGGTCGCCGAGGTCATCGCCTGGGTCAAGGCCCGCGACCTGGTGCACGACACACCGCTCACGCTGGGCCCGGACGCCACCACGGGCCACGCGCTGAGCCTGCTGCCCAAGCGCGCCCACGGCGCGGTCATCGTCGTGCGCGACGGGCGGCCGGTGGGCGTGGTGACCGAGGCGGACTGCCAGGGCGTCGACCGGTTCACCCAGCTCAGCCAGGTCATGTCCGCGGACCCGCTGACCCTGCCAGCCGGGACGGACCCGGAGCGGGCGTTCGGCCTGCTGCATGACGGCCGGCACCGGCTGGCGCCGGTCGTGGACGAGGCCGGGCGCTGCGTGGGCATCCTGACCCGTACCGGGGCGCTGCGGGCCACGCTGTACCAGCCGGCGGTGGACGCCGTAGGCCGGCTCCGGATTGGCGCCGCGCTCGGCATCAACGGCGACGTGGCCGCCAAGGCCAAGCTGCTGCTCGATGCCGGGGCCGACCTGCTGGTAGTCGACACCGCGCACGGGCACCAGGAGAAGATGATGCACGCGCTGCGCTCGGTGCGGGAGCTGACTCCGGCCGTGCCGGTGGCGGCGGGCAACGTGGTGACCGCAGCCGGGGTGGCCGACCTGGTGGAGGCCGGGGCGGACATCGTGAAGGTCGGCGTCGGGCCGGGCGCGATGTGCACCACGCGGATGATGACCGGGGTCGGTCGGCCGCAGTTCACCGCGGTGCTCGAGTGCGCCGCGGAGGCCCGCCAGCTGGGCGCGCACGTCTGGGCCGACGGTGGCGTCCGGTACCCGCGCGATGTCGCACTCGCGCTGGCCGCGGGCGCGGCGAACGTGATGATCGGCTCGTGGTTCGCCGGCACCTGCGAGTCCCCCGGTGACGTCTTCCGGGATGCCGACGGCCGCCTGTACAAGGAAAGCTTCGGGATGGCCTCGGCCAGGGCCGTGCGGCTGCGGTCGGCGGCGGACTCGGCGTTCGACCGGGCCCGCAAGGAGCTGTTCGAGGAGGGGATCTCCACCTCCCGGATGTACCTCGACCCGCGGCGGCCCGGCGTGGAGGACCTGATCGACGCGATCACCGCGGGAGTGCGCAGCGCCTGCAGCTACGCCGGGGCGGACACCCTGGATGGCCTGCACGAGCGCGCGGTCGTGGGGATCCAGGGCGCCGCCGGCTACACCGAGGGAATGCCTCTCCCGTCAGGCTGGTAGGTAGCGGGCTGCGGCGTCCGGGCGCGACCAGGGGACCTGGTGTCCTACCGTGGCTGCATGGCACTGCCTGGTGAGATCGCAAGTTCCGGCGCCCAGGCGGGAGCGGCCAGCGTGCTCGTCGTGGAGGACGATCCCGGCATCGCCACCCAGCTGGTCCGCGCTCTGGTCCGGGGCGGCTATCAGGTCCAGCACGTCGTCAGCGGGGCCGAGGCCCTGGACCGCGAGGACTGCGACGTCGTGCTGCTGGATCTGGGGCTGCCCGATACCGACGGCGTGCACGTCTGCCGGCAGCTCCGGCAGCGGTCGAGCGCGGCCATCATCGTGGTCACCGCCTACGGCGAGGAGGCGGACCGCGTCACCGCCCTGGACGCGGGTGCCGACGATTACCTGGTCAAGCCATTCGGGCTCAGTGAGCTGCTGGCCCGGATCCGGGCCGTGCTCCGGCGGGTCCGGCCCGACAGTGACGTGATCCGGCACGGGCCGCTGGCGGTGGACCTGCGGACCCGGAAGGTCACGGTCTCGGGAGACGAAGTCGCGCTGACCCCGAAGGAGTTCGACATCCTGGAGTGCCTGGTGGCTGATCCGGGCCGGGCCCAGAGCCGCCAGGAGATCCTGGAATCAGCCTGGGACTCCAACTGGTACGGGCCGACCAAGGTGCTGGACGTCCACATCGCGGCGCTGCGCCGGAAGCTGGGTGTCCCCGGCCTGATCGAGACCGTCTACGGGCGCGGCTTCCGGCTCGGCGATCCCTGATGGCCAGGCGGATCGTCCTGACCGTCCTGGCGCTGATCACGGCGCTGCTAGCCGTCGTGGCCGTGCCACTAGGCCTGCTGACCGCCGCGCAGGACCGCCGGGATTTCGAGCGCGAGACCGCTACCGCGGCCGCCACGCTGGCCAACGTGGCCGAGGAGCGGATCGACGATCACGTCCAGGGCGCGACCCTGCGCCGGGCGGTCCGGGAGCTGGCCGCCGCAGGCGACCGGGTCACGGTCTACGACCGGGCGGGCCGTGCGGTGGCCGGCTCCCCCGGCCGGCCGGTGGACGGCCATCTCACCAGCGGCGCGCCCAGCCAGTCACCGCACAGCTATCCCTCCGTGGACCGGCTCCTGGTGACGGCGCCGATCGTCCCCACCTCTGGCACGGGCTCGATCGGCACCGTGGCCCTGTCCCGATCCACCGAGCCGCTTGATCACCGGATCGTGGTGCTGTGGACGCTCATTGGCGTCGTCGCAGCGGCCGGCCTGCTGGCGGCCGCGGCGCTCGCCGTCGGGCTCGCTCGCTGGGTCGGCCGCCCGCTGACCACTCTGGCGGTGGCGGCCCGCCAGCTGGGCGACGGCGCGCTGGACACCAGGGCCAGCGTTACGTCGGGACCCCCGGAGGTCCGCCGGCTGTCCGCCACCTTCAACACCATGGCGGCGCGGCTCCAGTCGCTGGTGAACGGGCACCAGTCCATGATGGCCGACGTCTCGCATCAGGTCCGTACCCCGCTGGCCGCCTTGCGGCTCCGGCTGGACCTGCTGGCGCAGGACGCCGACAGCGCGACCGCCGCGGAGCTCGCGGGGGCCCAGGAGGAGATCGCCCGGCTGACCCGGCTGGTGAGCGGGCTGCTAGCCGTGGCGCGGGCCGAGAACGTGACTGCCGCGCCGATCCCTGTCGCAGCCGACGCCGTGGTCGCCGACCGGGCGGCGGCGTGGCGGCCCGCCGCCGAGGAACGCGGCGTCACGCTGACCGCGGAGAGCCCCGCGCCGGTCAGCATCCGCATGCGCGAGGGGCACCTCGAGCAGATTCTGGACAACCTGCTGGCCAACGCCCTGGACGCGCTGCCGGCCGGGGGCAGCGTCCGGGTCCGCGCCGAGTCGGTGGCGGGACTGGCCAGGATTACCGTCTCCGACAACGGCGCCGGGATGACCGGCCAGCAGCGGCATGCGGCGTTCCGCAGGTTCGCCACCGGCACGCCCGGCGGGACCGGGCTCGGGCTGGCCATCGTGGACCGGCTGGTGGTCGCCAACGGCGGCTCGGCGTCGCTGTCGGACACCCCGGGCGGCGGCGTGACAGTCACCATCGAGCTGCCGCGCGCGGCCTCGCACCGAAACTTCCGCAGGCCAGGGGCTCTGGCCGCCGGAGGTCCCGGCGACCTTAACCGCTTCTGAACGAGTCCTGAACCGGTCCCGCGCACCGCGCCCGGCAAGCTAGCGAACTGACGGATCGCCCATCGATGCCATCAGGAGGCCAGGGACGGGAATGCCAGTGTCACGAAATACGCCGGCCTACCAGGCCGCGGCCCACCGCCGCCGGCTGCTGCATCGGACCCGGGCTCTATCGCTGGGCATCACCGGGGGCGTCGCGATCGGCTCGCTGGCCCTGGGCACGGCCTTCGCGCACGCCATTCCCGGTCATGCCCGGGCCGCCGGAACCCGCGGCGGTCCGCCGTCCGGCGCGGGCACCGGCCTCCCGTCGGCGTCCGCGCAGCCGTCCAGCCCGGCTCAGCCGCCTGGCAGTGGCTCGTCGGCCACCCGGACGCACGCCCGCCGCCACCTAGCGCCGCCACCGCAGCCGCCGGCCAGCACGCCCGCCGCTCCCCAGGTGTCTTCGGGCGGTTCCTGACTCATGATGAGCTGCCAGGCGCGGACAGGTCAGCGGGCCGGCCCAGGTCCGGCGACCGGCGCCGCCCCGATCACCCGCCCCGGCTGGGCTTCCGGAGCGGGCCCATGACGGGCGCCGCGCTCAGCGCGGCCAGCACCGGAGTGAGCCCGCTGTGGTACGCGGCGAGGGCAACGGGAGTGGTCGCCCTCGTGCTGCTGACCCTCACCGTGATGCTCGGGATCGCGGGGGTCGCGCGGCTCACGGCGCCCGGCCTGCCGCGGGTCGTCACCGCCGGGCTGCACCGCAACGTCTCGCTCCTGGTCCTCTGCCTGCTGCTGGTGCACGTGGTGGCCACTGTGGCGGACAGCTATACGCAGATCAGCGTGGTGTCGGCCGTCGTCCCCTTCAGCTCGAGCTACCGCACCTTCTGGCTGGGCCTGGGCACTATCGCGTTCGACCTGCTGCTCGCCGTCACGCTGACGAGCCTGCTGCGCGACCGACTCTCGTACCGGGCCTGGCGCGCGGTGCATCTGGCCTCGTACGCGTGCTGGCCCGTCGCGCTCTGGCACGGCCTGGGCACCGGAACCGACAGCAGGCTGTCCTGGCTGCTCCTCCTGGATGCGCTATGCGTCGCCGCCGTAGCGGGGACGGCGTGGTGGCGGCTGTCCCTGGCCCAGCCGGGAGCCGGCCGGACGGCGGCCATCGCGGCCACGGTGCTGGTGCCGCTGGGTACGGCCGTGTTCGTCTTCATCGGCCCGCTCCAGCCTGGCTGGGCCCGGCGGGCGGGCACCCCGGTGGCGCTGCTGGGCTCGGCCACGAGCCGTGGCACGGCCGCCAGCGCGACTCCGGCGCTGGCGGTGCCGCCGCGGATGGCCGCGTTTACCGGCCGGGTCCGGCGGTCGGCGGGACCGCGCGCCGGCGAGGTCACCATCACCGTGGACTCCCGCACCAGCGACACCCCCCAGCGGACCCTGACGATCGTGCTGCGCGGCACGCCAGATGACGGGGGAATCACCATGTCCAGTGGCACGGTCCGGCTCAGGCCGGGGACCTCGGGGGCCGTCAGCCAGGGGCCGGTGACCGCGCTGGACGGTCACCGCCTGACCGCGCTGCTGCGCGGGAGCGGCGGGTCACAGCAGCAGGCGGACGTCATGCTGATCATCAGAGGAGCCAGGGCGTCCGGCCAGCTGACCCTGCGGGCGGCGGCCAGGGCATGAGCCAGCTCAGGGAGTACGCCGATGAGGCCGCGCAGCCGTCGGAGCGGCCGGCTGGCCGGCGGCTGACCATCGGCTGGCAGCATGCGGGCCGCCCCGCGAGCCTGCACGAGCATCACCAGAGGTACGGGCCGCTGCCGGGCAGCGGCCGGCGAGGCCGGGGCGGCCTAGTCGACGCCGTGGCGGCGGCCGGGCTGACCGGCCGGGGTGGCGCGGGCTTCCCGACCGGGACCAAGATGGCGGCGGTGGCCTCGCGCCGGGGCCCGGCGGTCGTGGTGGCCAACGGCATGGAGAGCGAGCCAGCCAGCGAGAAGGATCAGGCTCTGCTGGCCAGGGCGCCGCACCTGGTGCTGGACGGCGCCGCGGCGGCCGCGCAGGCGGTGGGTGCCGACACCGTCCACGTGTGCCTGGACCGGAGCCGGACCTGGCAGGTCGATGAGGTACTTCGTGCCGTCGAGGAGCGCCAGCAGGCCCGGCTGGACCCGGTCCGGCTGCTGGTGCACGAGCTGCCGCGCCACTACGTCGCCAGCGAGGAGACAGCCCTGGTCCGCTGGCTGAACGGCGGCGAGGCCAAGCCCATGACGACGCCGCCGCGGCCGTTCGAGCGCGGTGTGCAGCGTCGGCCCACGCTGATCGACAACGTCGAGACGCTGGCCCATGTCGCCCTCATCGCCCGTTTCGGGCCCGACTGGTTCCGGACCGCCGGCCGCCCCGGCTCGCCGGGCACCATGCTCGTCACCATGACCGGCGCGGTGCGCGACCCCGGAGTCTATGAGATTGAGGCGGGCAGCCGCATCGGCGACGTGCTGGCGCTGAGCGGGGCGGATCAGTCCGGCAGCGTGCTCATCGGCGGTTACTTCGGCACCTGGCACGCCATGGCCGACATCGCGCAGCTGCCGATGACGCCGGCGGGACTGCGGCCGGCCGGGGCGGCTCCAGGCGCCGGGGTGCTGTTCGCCCTGCCCCCGGCCAGCTGCGGGATCACTGCGGCGGCGCGGATCCTGGACTATCTGGCCCGGCAGGGCGCGCAGCAGTGCGGTCCGTGCATGTTCGGGCTCCCTGCCATCGCCGACGACTTCGCCCAGCTCGCGGCGGGCCAGCCGAAAGGCCGCCCCCTGCAGCGGCTCAGCCGCCGGTTCGGCGTCATTGCCGGCCGCGGCGCCTGCCGCCATCCGGACGGCGCGGTCCAGATGGCGGCCTCCGCGCTGACCGCGTTCGCCGCCGACGCCCGCGCCCACGCAGCCGGACGCCCCTGCCTGGGCGCGCATAGCCGGCGACCGGACTCGGCCCAGCCGCCGATCCCGCGGCCATGGGCGGAGGAGGAGTGGCGATGACGCTGAGACTGCGCCTGGACCCGATCGCCTGCACCGGGCACGCGCTGTGCGCGGACCTGCTGGCCGAGCGCATCGAGCTGGATGAGTGGGGCTTCCCGATTATCCTGGGCGACGTGCCGCCGGGCCTGGCCGCTGACGCCCGCCGGGCGGTCCGGGCCTGCCCGACGCTGGCCCTGGAGCTCTTGCCCGCTCAGATGACCCGCGAAGAAGGGGCTCGAGATCATGAGCGTGACAGCTAGGCGGCGGCACCGGCGCCAGCCCGAGGCGGTCGGCGGCGCCGAGGGCAATGAGCAGCTGACCGCGCTGACCGGGACCGTGCTGCTGATCGGCTTCGCCGTGGAAGGGCTGACCCTCCCGGCGCTGCACCGACTGCTGACCCTGCATTTTTTCCTGGGCATGCTGCTGATCGGGCCGGTGCTGCTCAAGATCTGCTCGACCTGCTACCGGTTCGTGCGTTATTACTCCGGCGCGGCGCCCTACGTCCGCAAGGGTCCGCCGGCGCCCCTGCTCCGCTTGCTCGGTCCCTTCGTGATCATCACCTCGCTGGCGGTGCTGGGCACGGGCGTGGCCCTCGCGTGGGCCGGGCCGCAGCAGCAGGGCCCCTGGCTGCTGCTGCACAAGGTGACCTTCGTACTCTGGTTCGGTGTCATGACCATCCACGTGCTCGCCTACGCTTGGCGGCTGCCGCGCATCCTGCTCGGCTCGCCGGGCGGCGGTGCCCGGATGGCAGCGCCGGGCGGACGGTTTCGATGGCTCGTAGTGGGCACATCGTTGGCGACCGGCCTGCTGGTCGCCCTGCTGACTATTCACCTGGCGACCCCCTGGGTAGCCAGAATGACCGGCCACTGACACGGAATCCGCCCCGCCCTCGGGCGACGGCGACGGCAGAGGAGTTCCATGCGCAGCTCGGTGACCTCGGGATCTGATCCCGAGACAGGTACGGACGCTTACGAGCGGCCGTCCCCCGGCGGGAGGCGCCGCGGCGGGTCGCACCGGCCGCCGCGCGGGGGCAAGCTGCCCGGCCGGCGGCTGCGGGATCGCCGGGGTGTACGAATCGTGCTGATCATCCTGGTCGTTTTCCTCGCCTGGTTCTCCTGGTCGATGGGTCACGCGCTGACCAAGCCCGGTGGCGGGACCGTTTCCGAGCGGGTCGCCGAATGGGCCCGCGACCACTATCTCGGCCCGCTGGTCACCTTGGGCGAATGGATCTCCTATAAGGCACCGAAGGTGGGCGGCAAGCCGTCCTTCTCGCTGGCCGGCCCCGGCGCGGGCGCTGCGGCCCAGAAGACGGCCCGGCAGAAGGTGCACAAGATCCTGCCCGGCTTCGGCGTGCCCGCGCAGCTGACCTCGCCCGCCGGAACGCCGCTGCGGGGGGAGGGCCAGTGGCGGATCCTGTACCGGGTCAATCACGTGCCCGCCATCTACGGTACTTACCTGCGGCCCGACGCCGTGCACACGGCCTACGTGGCCGGCATCGTGTCCATGAACCCGCACCTGCTTCGCTTCCAGATGCATCCCGGCACCGAGGATCCCGGTGCGGGGAACTGGCGCAGCGCCGCGGACATCCCGGCCGGCGCCCGCACCGGCCTGGCGGCCACGTTCAACAGCGGGTTCAAGATTGCCCAGTCCGGGGGCGGCTTCTACCTCAACGGGACCTACCGCGGGGCGCTCGTACCCGGCGTGGCCTCGATGGTTTATTACCGAGGCGGGGGCTTGGCCATAGGCGTCTGGGGGCATGGCGCGCACATGCACATGACGCACGACGTCGTCGGGGTCCGGCAGAACCTGCACCTCGTCGTCGAGAACGGGAAGGTCCCCGCGGCAGTGGACCAGAACGTGCAGAGCAACTGGGGCGCCACGCTGGGCGGCGGCTACTATGTCTGGCGCTCCGGGATCGGGGTCACCCGCGACGGTCGCCTCGTCTTCGTCTACGGTCCGGCCCTGGACGTCCGGACGCTCGCCGAGCTGCTCAAGCGGGCCGGCTCCGTCTCGGCGATGGAACTGGACATCAACCCGGACTGGACGAACTACATGTACTACAAGCCCGGTTATCGCCCTGCCAACCCGACGCCCGTGGCCATGCTGCCCGATCAGGTGCAGCCGCCCGCACGCTACTACTCGCTGGCGAACCGGGACTTCACCGCGGTCTTCGCCCGGTGACCACGCACCCGTCGCCCCGCAGCTCGCCGCCCACGCCGCTGCCCCCGTCCGCCACGACGGCGGCAGCGAGGGAGGCAGCGGGAACGCCGGCCGCGCAGACGGCACCGATCCCGGGGCCCGTGCCGCTGCGTGAGCCCGGCGCCGCGCCCGTCCGGCGCAGCGCCGGCCTGCGCTGGCTGGCTGCCGTCATCCAGACCTCCCGGCCGCGGCAGTGGCCGAAGAACCTGCTGGTCCTGGCCGCGCCGCTGGCCGGGGCGTCGATGGGACGCCACAACGGCGGCCTCTACGCGCTGGTCGCCTTCGTCGCCTTCGTTGCGGCCTCGTCCGCCGTGTACTTCGTCAACGACGTGGTGGACGCCGAGCGCGACCGGCGTCATCCGGTGAAGCGCAGCCGGCCGATCGCTGCCGGGCTGCTCCCGCCCTGGCAGGCGCTGGCCGTGGCCATCGTCGCCGTCGGCCTCGCCCTGGCCTCCGGCTTCCTGATCAGCGCTCCCTGGCTCAGCGTCACGATCGCCGTCTACCTGGCGGTGTCGTTCCTGTACTCGCTGTTCCTCAAGCACGTGCCCGTGCTCGAGCTGGCCTGCGTGGCGTCCGGCTTCGTGCTCCGCGCGGTCGGCGGCGCCGCCGCCACCCATGTCCCGCCGTCCGGGTGGTTCCTGGCCGTGATCAGCCTGGGCGCGCTCATGGTGGCGGTGGCCAAGCGGCGCGGCGAGCTGTCGTCCCTCGGGGCGCAGGCGGCCCGGCACCGGCCGGTCATGCGGTGGTACAGCTACCGCGTGCTGTGCGTCCTGGGGCGGGCCATCGCGGCGGGCATCATCGTCTGCTACGCGCTGTGGGCGGTCAGCAGCTTCGGCGGCTCGCGGGAGGCCTGGCACCTGGTCAGCGTCGTGCCCCTGGCCATCGCGCTGGCGCGGTTTGACTGGCTCAGCCTCCGCGGGGCGGCCCGGCCCGTCGAGGACCTGATCATCACCGACCGCGTCATGGTCAGCGCCGAGCTGGCCTGGCTCGCGACATTCGCCCTGGGCATGTAGCGACGCGGAGCCATGCCACCGAGAGAACCTGTTGCCGGACTGCCGTGCTGAGGGAGCTGCTGTGAAGTTCGACGCGCTGGGCAGGCCAGCCCGGATCCTGCTGCTAGGCGGAACCAGCGAGATCGGGATCGCGATCCTGGCCGCGCTGCACGCTCCTGAGGACACCGAGGTACTGCTGGCCGGACGGGACGAGCAGCGGCTGCAGGCCGCCGGCAAGGAACTGCCGCTGCGGACCAGCACGCTGGCCTTCGATGCCGCCGCGCTGGACACCCATCAGTCGGTGATCGACGCGGCCTTCGACGGCGGGGACGTGGACCTGGTCATCTCGGCCGCCGGCGTCCTGATTCCGCAGGAGGTCCTCGACGGCGATCCGCGGCTGGCCGGACTGCTGGTGGACACGAACTTCACCGGCCACGTGACCACCCTGCTGGCCGCATCCGAGCGGATGCGCGCGCAGGGTCACGGCACGATCGTGATCCTCTCGTCGATCGCCGCCGTCCGGCCGCGCAAGGCCAACCTGGTGTACGGGGCGGCCAAGGCCGGACTGGACGCCTTCGGCCGCGGCCTGGCCGACGCGCTGCAGGGCAGCGGCGTCCGGGTGCTGCTGGTCCGGCCGGGCTTCGTGATCGGCAACATGACCCGCGGCATGCCGTCGGCTCCGCTGTCCACCACGCCGGCGGCGGTCGGCGCGGCCGTCGCGGCGGCGCTGGCTGGCGACGACGACCTGGTCTGGGTGCCGCGGGCGCTCAGCGTCCTGGCCCTGGCCCTGCGGCTGATCCCGCGACCGGTCTGGCGGCGCCTGCGGCGGTAACGCCGCGAGCGCGGACTTAGCGGGGCTTGCCCGGCCGGGTGCGGTCCTGCGATGCTGGTGGGGCGGCCAGTTCCCCGCTGCTCAGGAGCACCGTGCGACCGTTACTACGGCCGGGAGCCGTCGCGATCCTCCTCTCGCTCGCCATTACTGCCACCGTCCTCGGCGGTCTGGTGCGGGCTCCGCCGGCCGGGGCGGCCGTCGCCCGGCCCGGCGCGGGCGGCCCGCGCGCGGCGCCGGCGGGGGTCACCGCCGTGGCGGCCGACCTGGTGGACACGACGACCGGCGCGGCGCTGTGGAGCCGGCTGCTGAACCGCAGACGCCCGATCGCCAGCATCACCAAGGTCATGACCGCCCTGGTGGTGATCAGGGCGGGGCACCTGGAGCGGCCGATCCGGGTGACGGCCAGGGCCGTCGCCTACGCCCGCGACCATGACGCCGGCAGCGCCGGGCTGCACGCCGGGGATGTCCTCACCGCCCGGCAGCTGCTGGAGGGGCTGCTGCTTCCGTCGGGCGCCGACGCCGCGTACGCGCTGGCCACGGCCTACGGGCCGGGCTGGCACGCGTTCGTCGCGAAGATGAACGACACGGCGCGGCGGCTGGGGATGACCGGCACGCACTTCGCGAACTTTGACGGGCTGCCCTGGCCGGCCGAGTGGTCCACCTACGCCACCCCGCGCGCGCTCCTGGTCCTGGCCAGGGCGGCGCTGCAGTCGGCGGTCTTGCGCGCCATCGTCGGCCAGCGCCGCCACTGGATCGCTCCCACGCGGCTGCACCACGGCTACGCCTGGCAGAACACCAACCTGCTGGTCGGCCGGTACCCGGGTGCGATCGGCATCAAGGCGGGGTTCACGGCCGGGGCCGGCTACTGCCTGCTGTTCGCGGCCCGGCGGGGCGGCCAGCTGCTGGCCGGCGTCGTGCTCGGCAGCTCGGCGGTCTCGCCCGGCGTTCGCTTTACCGCGGCGGCCCGGATGCTGAACTGGGGCTTCAGCCAGGTTCGCCGGGGCGGCGTTACCAGCGGTCGTGGACCTGGGCCCTGATACGCCGGTCGTAGAGGTCCTTGATCGCGGCCAGCTGCTGCGAGGTGAACGGCGGCAGGTCGGCCGCGGCGGCGCTCTGCCGGGCCTGCTCCGGGCTGCGGGCGCCCGGGATCACCGTGGTCACGCCGGGCTGCTGAATGACCCAGCGGAGCGCGGCCTGCGCCGGGGTGGCCCCGGCCGGGACCAGCGCGGCGAACTCCTGCGCCGCGTCCACGCCGGTGTCGAAGTCGACGCCCGAGAAGGTCTCCCCCGCGTCGAACGCCTCACCGTGGCGGTTGTAGGTCCGGTGGTCGCTGGCGGCGAAGGCGGTGTCGTGGGAGTACCGGCCGGACAGCAGCCCGGAGGCGAGCGGAACGCGGGCGATGATCCCCACCCCGGCGCCCCGCGCCGCCGGCAGCGCCTCGTCTAGCGGCTTGCGCCGGAACGCGTTGAGGATGATCTGCACGCTGGCAATACCCGGATGCTTGATGGCGGTCAGCGCCTCGCCGGTGGTCTCGACGCTCACACCGTAGGCGGCGATGCGCTGCTCGGCGACCAGGGCGTCGAGGGCGTCGTACACCTCGTCGCGTGAGTAGACGGGGGTCGGCGGGCAGTGCAGCTGGACCAGGTCGAGCCGGTCCACGCCCAGGTTGGCCCGGGACCGGTCGGTCCAGGCCCGGAAGTTGTCCAGGGTGTAGCTGGCCGGGTCCTGCTCCACCCGGCGGCCCATCTTGGTCGCGACCATCATCGGCAGCCCCGGGTGGCCGGCCAGGAACTGCCCGATGAGCCGCTCGCTGCGCCCGTCGCCGTAGACGTCGGCGGTATCCAGGAACGTGACCCCGGCCTGCGCGGCCGCGTCGAGCACGGCCAGCGCGTCGGCGTCGTCGACCTCACCCCAGTCGCCCCCGAGTTGCCAGGTGCCCAGGCTGATCACCGAGACGGGTCGACCGGTAGTTCCCAGAATGCGTTCTTCCACGAGTAGCGATCCTAGTGTCTGATGCGGGCCCGTTAGGCCACCGCGTTGGGGCTCGCGGCGGCGGACACGGCCGACAGCACCCAGGCGCCGATCCGGTCCAGCAGGGCCGGCTGCGTAGCGGACTCCGCGTGGCCGAAGCCGGGGACGATCCACAGCTCCCTGGGCTCGCCGGCGGCCGCGTAGAGGTCCTCGGCATGGTCAACGGGGAAGAAGTCGTCCTGGTCGCCGTGCACGATCAGCAGGGGCGTGGGGGCGATCCGCGCCGCCGCCTCCGTCGGTGATACGGGCACCGGGTCCCAACGGCCGCCGCTGATGCGGGTGTTCAGGAAGGTACTGGCGAACAGGCGGCCGATCCGGTGCTCGATCGCGAAATGCACCCGCCGCATCGGCTTGGTGCCCCGGTAGTACCACCGGCCCGGCCCGCTCACGGCCACGACCGCGTCGACCCCGCCGATCAGGCCCGCGTGCCGGAGCACGGTCGAGGCCCCCATGGAGAAGCCCACGGTGGCGATCCGGGTGTAGCCCAGCTCGCGCGCGTAGGCGACGGCGATATCGACGTCATTGATCTCCAGGTCACCCAGGGTGGACCAGCCGCCGGACCGGCCATGGCCCCGGAAGTCGAAGCTGACCACCCCGCCGAACCGGTTCAGCCGCGTCACGATCTTCCAGACCGCCCCGTGCTGCCAGTTCAGGGTAAACCCGTGCGCGACGACGATCCCCAGGTCACCGCGGCCGGCCAGGTGAACCGCGTCGATCGGGACGCCGTCTTCGGTCACGATGGTCTTGGCCATGGCCACGGGCTTGCTCATCCCCCTATTGTGCTCGACTGGCGTCGGCGACAATCTGGTGGATGCCTCGCGCTGGCACCGGCCTCGCGAGCCGCCTGGCGCCTGGAGGCCGCGCTCATGCCGATACTCGACCAGCTCGTCACCGCCCTGCAGTCCCGCGCGATCGAGGTGGTGGACCTGACCGCCAGGCTGGAGTCCACGACGCCCGTGATCAGGCTCCCGGCTCCGTTCAGCAATACGGTGCCCTTCTCGCTGCGCGAGGTGAGCCGGTACGACGACCGCGGGCCAGCCTGGTACTGGAATGACATCACCACCGGCGAGCACACGGGTACGCACTTCGACGCGCCCGTGCACTGGATCACCGGGCGGGACGGCGAGGACGTCTCCCAGGTGCCCGCGGCCAGCCTGATCGCCCCTGCGGTCGTGCTGGACTTCAGCGCGGAGGCGGCGGCGGACCCGGATTTCCTGCTGGAGGTGGACCACGTCAAGCAGTGGGAGGCGGCTCACGAGCCACTGCCCGAGCGGGGCTGGCTGCTGTACCGGACCGGCTGGGACGCTAGGTCGGCCAGCCAGGAAGACTTCCTGAACGCCAACGAGACCGGGCCCCATACGCCGGGTGTCTCTTTGAAGTGCGCTCGCTGGATCGCCGACGAGGCCCCGGTACTGGGGTTCGGCGTGGAGACAGTGGGGACGGACGCCGGCGCCGCGCACTCCTTCGATCCGCCCTTCCCCTGCCACGCCGCGCTGCTGGGCGCCGGCAAGTACGGTCTCACCCAGCTGCAGAACCTGGCCGCGCTGCCGCCCACCGGGGCGGTCGTCATCGCCGGCCCGCTGCCGATCACCGGCGGTTCCGGCAGCCCGGCCCGCGTGCTTGCCCTCGTCGAACGCGTTGCCGATGCTGGTTAGCGAGGCCGTCGGCGCGGCGCTGACCGAACTGGGCGTGGACACGGCCTTCGGCCTGGTCGGCAGCGGCAACTTCCATGTCACCAACGCCCTGATCGCGCGCGGCACGCGGTTCATCGCGGCCCGGCACGAGAACGGGGCGGCGAGCATGGCCGACGGATGGGCGCGCCTGAGCGGCAGGCCGGGGGTGCTGTCGCTGCACCAGGGACCGGGCCTGACCAACGCGCTGACGGCCATCACCGAGGCGGCCAAGAGCCGCACGCCGCTGCTGGTGCTGGCCGCCGACGTGGGTGCCGCCGCGAAACGGTCGAACTTCCGGATCGACGTGGCCGCCATCTGCCACGCGGTCGGCGCCACGCCGGCTCGCCTGCACTCTCCGGGGCTGGCAGTCGACGACACCGTACGGGCCTACCAGACCGCGGCGCGGGAACGGCGGTGCGTCATCCTTGCCCTGCCGCTGGACCTGCAGGCCGGGGAGTGCACCTGGCCGGACGGCGGGGTGGGCGGCCGGGCTGGCGGGGTGGGCAGCGGGGCTGGGGCGGCGGGCGGGGATGGCGGCTGGGGCCAGCAGGCGGCCGCTCCCCCGCGGGCTCAGGTGGTAGCGCTGGCCGAGGCGCTGCGCGCGGCGGCCCGGCCCGTCTGCATCGCCGGCCGCGGCGCCCGGGCGGCCGGTCCGGCCGCCCGCGGCGAACTGGAGCGGCTGGCCGACGCGTCCGGCGCGCTGCTGGCCACCTCGGCCGCGGCGAAGGGACTCTTCCGGGGCAGTGCGTGGGATCTGGATGTCAGCGGCGGCTTTGCCTCGCCGCTCACCGCGGAGCTGATCCGCGACGCCGACCTGGTCGTGGGCTGGGGCTGCTCGCTCAACATGTGGACCCTGCGCCACGGCGGACTCATCGGCCCTGGTGCGACCGTTGCCCAGGTGGACAACGACGCGGCGGCCATCGGAGCCCACTACCCGGCCGACCTCGGCGTGACGGGCGATGTCGTCGCCACGGCTCGGGCGGTGACGGAACTGCTTACCGGTCAGCCCGGCCCATGCGATGCGAGCGGCGAGGTATCGGGCGGCGCCGAGGGCGGTAGCGAGGCAACGGGCGGCGCAGCAGCGGGGGGCGCCGGGGGCGCGGCTGGCTATCGGTCGGCGGCGCTGCGCGAGCGGATCGCCCGCGAGGTCCGGTGGCGCGACGTGCCGTTCACCGACGAGAGCTACGGCGGGCGGATCGATCCCCGCACCCTGACCATCGCCCTGGACGACCTGCTGCCCGCGGAGCGGATCGTGGCCGTGGACTCGGGAAACTTCATGGGCTATCCGAGCATGTACCTGACGGTCCCCGACGCCGACGGGTTCACCTTCACGCAGGCTTATCAGTCGGTCGGACTGGGACTGGGCTCGGCGATCGGGTCGGCCATCGCCCGGCCGGACCGGCTCACGGTGGCGGCGCTCGGCGACGGGGGCGTCCTGATGGGCGCGAGCGAGCTGGAGACCGTGGTCCGGCTCGGTCTGCCCATGGTGGTGGTCGTCTATGACGACGAGGCGTACGGCGCCGAGGTCCATCATTTCGGCCCGGACGGGCACCCGCTCGAGACGGTGCAGTTCCCGGCGGCCGACCTGGCCGCGATCGGCCGTGGTTTCGGCTACGAGGCCATGACGGTGCGCGCTCCGGGCGACCTGGGACCGGTGCGGGCCTGGCTGGACGGGCCAAGGAGCCGGCCACTGCTGATCGACGCTAAAGTCACCGCCGACCGTGGCTCCTGGTGGCTAGAGGAAGCCTTCCGCGGCCACTGACACCACAAGAACCACCAGAGCCCCAGAAGTCTCGCTGAGGCGACCGTGGCAATCCTGAATGTGCGATCGGTAACACCAGCGTGTTAGCAACGGGACATCCACAGAAATGAACTGGCGCCGGTGCAGGAAACTGACCGGCGCAGGGCCACGTGCCCGGCGATGCGGCCACGTGCCCGGCGATGGGGCCCAGTGCCCGGCGAGTTTGGCGCGGGCCCTGGGAGCCACGGGGCCACGGCGGCTGGACCGTGGCCCCGTGACACGGCAGCGGCCTGGCCCCGCGAAGGCGGATTAATCGCGGGCGCCAGGCCGTCGTATTGCCAGGGGTGCCTCGTGACCAGCTACTACTCGGTCAGCACCCGCTCTTCCCCGCCGCCCTCGCCGAGCGGCTCGCGGGGCGTTCCGGCCCCGGCCATGGCCTCGGCGTACTCGGGCTCCTCCTCCGGGTAGGCCACCTCGCCGTGCACCATGATGTCGCCCGCCGCCAGCTCCTCGTCGTTCATCCGCAGGCTGGTGAACAGCCCGATGCCCTTCAGGATCAGGAAGGTGATCACACCGTCCCAGATGATGATCGTCACGGCCGCGCCCAGCTGGATCAGCAGCTGCCTGGGGTGACCGTAGAAGGCACCGGAGGTCGTCACGTCGGGGTTCTTGCCGACGCCGAGGTAGACGATCATCGTCGGGTTGGCCAGCAGCCCGACGAGCAGGCCGCCGAACAGGCCGGCGAAACCGTGCGTGTAGACGACGCCGAGCGCGTCGTCGACCTTGTTGAACGGCCAGACCTTCCGGGGCAGGTAGGTGAACAGCACCCAGACCAGCGAGGAGCAGACGAGGCCGATGATGATCGCGCCGACGCCGTTGACGTAACCAGCGGCCGGGGTGATGCCGACCAGGCCGCAGATCATGCCGTTGACGCCGCCCAGGAAGGTCGGCTTCTTCTCCTTGCTGCCGACCATGTCCAGGATGATCCAGGTCATCATGGCGACCGCGGTGGCGAGGTTGGTGTTGACGATGGCCGCGGTGGCGTCGGCGCCGGCGAAGTACGGGTCACCGCCGTTGAAGCCGTTCCAGCCGAGCCACAGGATTCCGGCGCCGACCGCGATGAACAGCAGGTTGTTCGGCTTGCCGACCTGACGGTCCCGCTGCAGGCGGGGGCCGATCGTGGCCGCGGCGACGAATCCAGAAACACCGGCCGCCAGGTGGATCACGTAGCCACCGGAGAAGTCCAGCGCACCCTTGCCAGCCCAGTAACCGCCGCCCCACAGCAGGAACGCGTTCACAGCGTACGCAAAGGTGATCCACAGCGGGACGAAGATCAGCCAGACCTTGAACTTGATCCGGCCGATCACGCTGCCGATGAACAGGATCGGCGTGATGGCGGCAAACACGAACTGGAAGTAGACCAGCGAGCCCTGCGGGAACCGGAAGTTAGGGGCCAGGCCATCTAGCAAGGGAATGTTGGCCCGTGCCTGCTCACCAGAGGCGTTGACGACCGGTCCGGGCTTGCCCACGAAGTGCCCGATCCACGGCGAGCCGAAGCCCATCTTGTACGCCCACAGGACCCAGACGATGAGCGTGAGGGCAAACGCGCTGAACACCATCATCATGGTGTTCACGGCCCACTTACGCTGGACAATCCCGCCATACAGGACGGCCAGCGCGGGGATGCTCATCAGACCGACGAGCGTCGCCGCCGTCATCTGCCAGGCGTTATCGCCTGAACTGAGCCAACTTGCGTAGGGAACCACTCTCCGCCTCCAAGGGCTGAAGCGAAGGGGTTTGCTGAGATGCCAGGCAGCGCCGACTAGCACGGTCCCAGCCGACCGCTTCGGTGTTGTCGTTACGTTTCATGTCTCCCATAGATGCGTTTCCGACACGTTTCATGACAGTTACGCAGCCGGCAAAATACGGTTGTTCTTCCTGCGTTTTGTTGCGGGGCTGTTTCTCGCCTGGAAGCGGTTCCGGCGGCCGCGGGGCCGTTGCGGGCCGCGCAGGCGCCGGCGACGCGCCACCGCGGACCGCCGCCCTGGCCCCGGAACTGCGCCTGGCCTGGGCCGTCCCGAACCGGCCGCGCCGCGCCGCGGAGCCGGCTCACGGCCGGGGCCGACGGCAGGCGTTCCCGGCGCGATGATCCCCTGAAATCGCGATGTCATGGTTATGTAACAGCGACGTCTTCTGTAATGGCCTCCGGGCAGGTCCGGATCTAGGCGTCGTGTCAGCTCAGGCCGGCTCGGGTGCCGGAGCCTCGGGCGGCGCGACGAGCTCGGCCTCGACCTCGCTCACCGGCACCTCGCTCACCGGCGCCTCGCTCACCGGCGCCGCGACGAGCTCGGCCTCGAAGCCGTCGATGTTCTCCAGGTACGCCGCGTAGTGGCCCTGGCCTCCGGCGTAGGGATGCTGCTCAGCGAACATCAGCCGCCAGCCGTGCTGGGCGGCCTTCGCCGCGAGCTCGTCGGTCCGCGCGCGGCTCTCCACGTGAAAGGCCAGGTGATTCAGGCCGGGGCGGCAGCGGTCATGACGGGTGGCGATGCGGGCCGGCGACTGCTCGACGACGATGTAGGTCAGCCCGCAGCGCCAGCTCCGGCCGTCCTGCCAGTCCTGGAACAGCTCATAACCAAGCTCGCCGAGCAGCCATCCCCAGCTGGCCACGGCCCGGTCCAGGTCCGGCACCCACAGCTCCACATGGTGCAGCGTCCCATGGCTTGTCTGATCCACAGCCCTAGCATGCCCGCTGACCGGCCAAGATACGGGAGGAAACCGCCAAGAGGCTCCCGGTTTACGGCAATTTCGCCAGCATGTCGCTCTCGCTGGCCGGCGCGAGGCGATCACGGAACGTGCGACGGTAGGCCAGCGGGGTGGTGGCCCGCCAGGCCCGGAAGTGATGCCGGAGCGCCGTGGCGTTGCCGAACCCGGTCCGCTCCGCCACCACGTCCACCGTCTCGTCGGTCTCCTCCAGCAGCTGCTGCGCGAGCAGGATGCGCTGCCCGGTCAGCCAGCGCTGCGGGGTGGTTCCCGTTTCCTGGACGAATCGCCGCGCGAAGGTCCGCGGCGACATGAGCGCCCGCGCGGCGAGCTGGTCGACCGTGACTGGCTCGGCCAGGTGGCCGGCCATCCAGGTCATGACGTCCTGCATGGTGTCCGCGGGCGGCTCAATGAGCGGGCGCTCGACGTACTGAGCCTGGCCCCCGTCCCGGTGCGGCGGCACGACCATCCGCCGGGCGATGCCATTGGCGACCCGGCTGCCCTGCTCGCGGCGCACCAGGTACAGGCAGGCGTCGATACCCGCCGCCGTGCCCGCGCTGGTGATCACCGGGTCCTCGTCGACGTACAGGACCGAGGGGTCGACCTTCGCGTCGGGGAACATCGCGGCCAGGTCGGCGGCGTGCCGCCAGTGGGTGGTGCAGCGACGGCCGTCGAGCAGGCCGGCCGCGCCGAGCACGAACGCGCCGTTACACACGCTGAGCACCCGCGCGCCCCGGGCCACGCAGCGCCGCAGCGCCTCCAGCAGCGGCTCCGGGTAGTCGCCGGGGCCGCGGCCGATCCGCTCGTTGGAGACGGCGGCGACGGCGACCAGGTCCGCGCGCTCGAGCCGGTCCAGCCCGAACGGCGCCTGCACCGCGAACCCGTTCGCCGAGTGCAGCGGCCCTGGCTCGCCGGCCACGACGGCGAAGTCATAGGCCGGCAATCCGTCATCCCGGCGGTCGACGCCGAAAACCTCGCAGACCACGCCCAGCTCGAAGGGCGTGAAGCCATCGAGGATGACCACGGCGATGTCGTGCAGCATGCTTCTAGCATGCCCGCTGCACTGGCAGGATGTCTATGTCTAGTGGCAGGACTGCCACTGTCGGCAGCCGCCGGACGCGGTCAGACTAGGAATATGAACAGCTCAAGCAGCCAGCCACTGAGCCTCGGCTTCCTGAAGGGCTTTGTCCGCAAGATCGCTGCCGTCCTCGCTGAATGCAACGACGCGCAGCGCCGGATGGCGATCCTGCGAACGGCGCCCGACTGGCAGGCCTTCCAGCCGGATACGGCGCCCGACACCTATGCGGAGTTCCTGTTCCGCACCTCGGGCGTCCTGCTGCACGAGCCGTCCGCCCGCGCGCGCCAGCACGGTGCCGCCCTCCGCTAGGCCCCGTCCCGTCCCGCCCCGCTACCCCGCCGCGCCCCGCTACCCCGCCGCCGGGTCTGCGTCATTGCAGCGCACAATGAGATTTATGAGAGTCCAGGGTGCCACGCAGTCCGTCCGGTCCCGCATCGGCACGTCGATATTCGAGCGGGTGGCGGGGTCGGAGGGCCCGGAGCGCCGCCAGGCCATCCACGGGACTGCGGGCGAGCGGTGGTTTGCCGAGGACCGGCCGATCCGCCGGGTCCACGGCGACTCCGCCATGTTCGTCGGTGGCATCCGCGCGCTGCTGCTGCAGTCGCTGCACCCGCTGGCCATGGCCGGCGTCGCGGGCCACTCGGGTTACCGCGGGGATCCGTGGGGACGGCTGCAGCGGACGAGTTACTTCCTGGCCGTGACCAGCTTCGGCCAGGCCGATGACGCCCTCGCGGCGATCGGCCGGGTGAAAGCGATCCACGAGCGGGTCACCGGGACGGCGCCGGACGGCCGCCCCTACGCGGCGTCCGACCCGCACCTGCTGACCTGGATCCATATCGCGGAAGCGGACAGCTTCCTGCGCGCCCACTCCCGGTTCGGGGCCGAGCCGCTGGACCAGGCCGGACGGGACGGGTACGTGGCCGACGTCGCGCGGATCGGCGCCGCACTCGGCGTGCCCGACCCGCCCCGGACCGAGGCCGAGCTAGCGGACCGGATCAGCCAGTACCGGCCCGAGCTCCAGGGAACGGCAGAGGCTCGGTCGGCCGCCCGGTTCCTGCTGCTGCGGCCCCCGCTGCCGGTGATCGCGCGCGGGCCTTACGGGGTGCTGGCCGCCGCGGCCACCTCGCTCCTGCCAGGCTGGGCCCGCCGCCCGCTGTACCTGCCGCGGCTGCCGCTCACGGAAACCGCCCTCGTCCGCCCGGCCGGCCACGCGGTCGTGCAGGCGATCCGCTGGGCCACCGCCGCCCCGCCGCAGACCCGGGCCAGCTAGCGAAGGCGCCGGGCGGCCAGCCCCAGCCTGCCCGGGCCCGGCTGACTGACCCGCTCCGCCCGCATCCCCTGGTGCGCGGCCATTACGGATGCGGGCCGGGGCGGACGAGGCCGTGCTCGTAGGCGTACACGACGGCCTGCACGCGGTCACGAAGGTGCAGCTTGTTGAGCATGCGGCCGACATGAGTCTTAACGGTCGCCTCCGACAGGACCAGCCGGCTGGCAATCTCCGCATTCGACAGGCCGCTGGCGACCTCGGTGAGGATCTCCCGCTCGCGGGCGGTCAGTGCCGCCAGCTCGGGCGGTGCGCCGGCCCGCGCGGCGCCGGCCGGATCGGGCAGGTGCGGCAGGAACACGTCGAGCAGCCGCCGAGTGACGCTGGGCGCCACGACGGCGTCGCCGCTGGCCACCGCGCGGATGGCCGACAGCAGGTCCGGTGGCGGCACGTCCTTGAGCAGGAACCCGCTCGCCCCGGCCCGCAGCCCGGCGTAGGCGTACTCGTCCAGGTCGAAGGTAGTGAGGATCAGCACGCGCGTCGCGCTCGCCGCGGCCGCGATGCGCCGGGTGGCCTCGATGCCGTCCACGCCGGGCATCCGGACGTCCATCAGCACCACGTCGGGCTGCTTGGCGGCCGCGAGGCTGACGGCCTCGGCGCCGTTGCCGGCCTCCCCCACCACCCGCATGTCGGGCTGGGCGTCGAGCACCAGGCGAAAGCCCATGCGCAGCATGGGCTGGTCGTCCACGAGCAGGATCGAGATGGTCACGCGCGCTCCGTCCCCAGCGAGCGGCCCGGGCCGGACGGGGCCGGGCTGAGGTGCAGGACCGTGTGCACCCGCCAGCCGCCGCCGGCGCGCGGGCCTGCTGAGACGTTCCCGCCGAACACGGCCGCCCGCTCGCGCATGCCGGCGATGCCGTGGCCGTCCCCGGAGCTCGACGCCACCGGGCCGTTGTTGGTGATTTCCAGCTCCACGGCCTGCGGCAGGTAAGTGACCCGGACGCTGGCCGCGGCCGCGTCGGCGTGCTTGAGCGTGTTGGTCAGCGACTCCTGGATCATGCGGTAGATCGCGACCTGCGCGCTCGGCGGGAGCTCGAGCCGACGCCCGGACACGGTCAGCTGCGTCGGCAGGCCGGCCGCGCGCACGGTGGCGAGCAGGTCGTCGAGGTCGGCCAGGGTGGGCTGCGGGGCGTGCTCGGGCGCCGCGGCGGGCTGGCGCATGACGCCCAGGAGCCGCCGCATCTCCGTCAGCGCGGACCGGCCGGTATCGGAGACCTGGCCCATGACGCTCGCGGCCCGGCCGGGATCTTCCGCCACCGTGTAGGCGGCACCGTCGGACAGGGCGATCATCACGGCCAGGTTGTGCGCGACGATATCGTGCATCTCCCGGGCGATCCGGGCTCGCTCGGCGGCCGCGGCGATCTGTGACTCGCGGTCCCGCTCGCGCTCCAGCCGCGCGGCCCGGTCCTCGAGCGCGGCCAGGTAGGCCCGGCGGGTCCGGATGTTATAGCCGATCAATCCGGCCGCCGTAATCAGGCCGGAGATCAGGATCCAGCCCCAGAACGCGTTACCGGGCGCCGCGAAGCGCACGGCGGCCAGCACGGCGCCGAGCTCCAGCAGGCCAGCGGCGATCAGGATGCGCCGGGCCGGCTCGTAGGCGGCGACGGTGTAGAACGCGACGAGCAGGGCCAGGTCGGCGGGCAGGAACTGGCCGGTGAACCACTGCACGAGCGCCGCGGCGGCAATGATCATGAAAACCAGGAATGGCGCCCGGCGCCGCCATACCAGCGGCAGCAGCAGCGCCGCGGCCAGCACCGACGACCAGACCTCGTCGGCGGCATGGCCGGTGGCCAGCCGCGGTCCGGAAAACGCCGTCAGCAGGGCCACCAGGGCGGCGTCGACCAGGAGCGGATGCCGGCGCGCCCACGCCGGGTACCGGCCGCGCCAGGCCAGCACGCGGCTGGCCAGCCGGTCGCCGGCCGACTGGCCGCGGGCCAGCACGCCGCGGCCCGGCCGGCCGGCGGCCCGCATGCCACTGGCCGGCGGGCGCTCCGGGCGCCCGCCGG
>DATCEO010000057.1:0-46896 GCA_036510065.1 Streptosporangiaceae bacterium
CACCCGGTAAGGTTCACTTTTGAGGTGCTCCTCGAACTCGCGTTGATAAGGGCTTCAGCACTCTTATCGTCCCAGTTCAGGAGCACCTTTTACGGTCGAAACGCCGGTCAGCTAAGCATCCCGGATGAAAAGCCAGGGCTAACCCCAGGGGTACCTACGGGACATCCACGATTTACGCCGGCCCGTGCGCCGGCCAGGGAGCGGCGGGCGTGGAGTCCTGCCTGATCGACAGCCGGCCTTTCTTCATGATGCCGAGCCGCTGCGCCCGGCGGGCGACCGAGCTGTCGTGCGTCACCAGGATGAGCGTCAGCCCGTGGTCTCGCCACAGCTTGTCCAGCAGCTCCATAATGTCGTCGCGGGTCCCCTCGTCGAGGTTGCCCGTCGGCTCGTCGGCCAGCAGCACCTTGGGCTCCTTGACCAGGGCCCGGGCGATCGCCACCCGCTGCTGCTGCCCTCCGGAGAGCTCCGACGGGAGGTGCCTGAGCCGCTCGGCGAGCCCGACAGTCTCCAGCGCGGCCACCGCCCGCGCCCGGCGGTCGGCGGCCCCGATCGCCAGCGGGACCAGCGCCACCTCGACGTTCTCCTGGGCGGTGAGCGTGGGAATCAGGTTGAACGTCTGGAAGATGAACCCGAGCGAGGTGGCCCGGACCCGGGTCACCTGGCTCTCCCGCATGGCGGCCAGGTCCTGGCCGTCCAGCTCGACCGTGCCCGAGGTAGGCCGGTCCAGGCCGCCGAGGACCTGCAGCAACGTGGACTTGCCGTGCCCGGTCGGGCCCTGGATGGCCAGCCACTCGCCGTCCTCGATCACCAGGTCCACCCCGGCCAGCGCGTGTACCGTGTCGCGGCCCTTCTGGTAGTCCTTGGTCACATTCCTCAGCTGGTACATATCTTCCTCTCGCTATCGATCCGGGCCGGGGCGGCCGGTGTTATCGGTCCGGGCCGGGCCAGGGTCACTCGACCCGGGCCAGCGCCGCGGCGGGACGCAGCCGGGCCGCTCGCCAGCCACCGAAGGCTCCCGCGATGAGGCCGCCGGCGATGCCCAGCACGACGGCCAGGACGATCGTCTGCGCGGTGACCGAGGCGACGAGGTGGACCGCGACGGAGTGACTGGCGTTCGCGGCCGCCCGGGCGAATCCGCCCCCGCCGCCGCCGGGCTGACCGAAACCGCCGGGCCCGCCGCCACCGAAGGACCGGGCACCGCCGGGCGTCGCCGACCCGGTGGTCTGCCCGACCGATGCCGTCAGGGGCGGGGCCACGCCGGAGACAATCGCAGCCCCGGCGAAGCCGAGCCCGACCCCGATGATGCCGCCGACGATCCCGATGGTGATGGACTCGCCCACCACCTGGCTGACGATCCGGCGGCTGCGCCAGCCCAGGGCCTTGAGCGTGCCGAACTCGCGGACCCGGTGGGATACCGCCGCCATGGTCAGCAGGCTGGCGAGCAGGAACGCGGCGATGAGCACCGCGATCGCGAGCCACTTGCCGAGGTTGTTCGCCAGGCTGGAGGCGCTGGCCAGCGAGCCGGTCACCTCGCTGGCCAGGTCGCTGGAGGTCGTCACGGTCGCCCCGGGAACCAGCGCGGAGATCTGCCTGGCCACCCCGCCGATGTCCGCGGCGCTGGCGGCGGCCACGTAGATCGTGTTGACGTGGCCGGCCAGGCCGGCCAGGGCCTGCGCCCGGGCCAGCGGGATGTAGACATCGGGCGGGCTGCTGCCCTGCGGCACGGCGACGATGCCGATGACCTTGAAGCTCGTCTTGGCGATGGTCAGCGTCGAGCCGACGGTCAGGCTCTTGCTTGTCGCGTAGCCGGAATCCAGCACGGCCACGTTGGAGGTGGCATCTGAGCTAACGAAAGTCTGACCTGACTTGAGCTTGCCCGAGCTCAGCGGACCGACCTGGCCCGATCCCAGGTCTACCCCGCTGACCGTGAAGGAGTCGCTGGTGAAGTTGCCGCTGAAGCCGGCCCCTCCACCTCCACCTCCACCGCCGCCCGGCGCCCCGCCGCCCGCGGCGAACGACGGAATCTTCCCGGAGATCTTCATGTCGGTCAGGGTCAGGCCGCCGGCGGCCGCCGACACGTGGCGCAGTTGGGAGATCGAGGTCACCGAGGAGGACGGCAGGCTCCCCAGGCTGCGACTCACGAGGTTATCCACGCTGATCTTCGTGCCGCCCGGTGTCCCGGAGCGGCCGCGGAAGCCAAACCCGGCGGGCGCGCCCGAGCCGGCCGTGGGGGCCTTGGTCACGGTGACGTCGGTGCCCACCCCGTACAGGGCGTGCAGCACCGAACCCTGCGCGTTGCTGACCCCGGCCGAGGCCGCGGTCACGGTGATGACCAGGCCGATCCCGACGGCCATGCCGATCGCGATGAAGCTGGCCTGCCGCCTCCTTCGGCGCAGTTCGCGCCGCAGGTAGGTGAAAAACATGGAGTTCCTCTTCCTTGCCGGTAGGTGGGCCGATCTCGGCAGCCGGGCGCGGACGCCGGCCACGTGCAGTTCAGCGAGCGAGCCTTGCGATCTCGTTGCGGCCGACTGTCACTTAGCTGAGGGCACCGTCATATTGCCGGCCGGCGGGCCGCCATCGGCCGTCGCCAGGGGCAGCCGGACCCGGAACGTGGCACCGTCGCCCGGCGGGCGGCTGTCGACGGTGATCGTCCCCCCGTGCGCCTCGACGAGCGCGGCGGCGATGGACAGGCCGAGACCGGTCCCGCCGCGCGCCCGGCTGCGGGCCTGGTCGGTCCGGTAGAACCGCTCGAACACCCGGGCCGCCTGGCCGGGGTCCATTCCCGGTCCGTTGTCGCTCACGGTGAGCTGCCCCAGGGCGGAGGTCACCTCGACGGTCACGGTGATCAGCGTGCCGGGCGGGGTGTGGTGCAGCGCGTTACTGATCAGGTTGTCGATGACCTGCCGGAGGCGGCCGCTGTCCGCGGCGACGATGACCGGGTCGGGGACGGCGCGCAGGGTCAGCGAGTGGCCGTCCAGAAGGGCGCGGGCCACCAGGACGGCCTCGGCGGCGATGCTGGACAGGTCGACCGGCTGCAGGTCCAGCGGCCGGTCCTCGTCGAACTGGGCGAGCAGCAGCAGGTCCTCGACGAGCAGGCCCATCCTGGTCGCCTCCTGCTTGATGCGGGTCAGCAGCCGGATCAGCTCGGCGCGGCTGGCGGACTCGCCCTGCTGCAGGGAGAACTCGGCCAGCCCGCGGACCGAGGTCAGGGGGGTACGCAGCTCGTGGCTGGCGTCAGCCACGAACCGGCGCATCCGGTCCTCGGAGTCACGGGCCCGGGCCTCGCCCTCGCCCCGGACTCGGTAGGCCGCCTCGATGCGGCCGAGCATCGCGTTGAGGGCGGCGGCCAGGCGCCCGACCTCGGTGTCGGTGGCGGGACGGTCGATGCGCCGGGACAGGTCCCCGGCCGCGATCGCCTCGGCGGCGGCCTCGATCCGGGCCAGCGGGGCCAGGCTCACCCGGATCAGCGGGAGCCCGATGGCGGCCAGGATGGCGATGGCCACGATCCCGGCTGCCGCGTCGGCGATCTCCAGCCGGGACACCGTGCTGTTCAGCGCGTCGAGGTTGTAGGCGATCACGGCCCGCCGGCCGCCGGGTGCCGGGTGCACCAGTACCCGCCACGAGTGCCCGGGGTCGCCCGCCGCGGCGGCGGTGAACGGCCTGGCCGGGCCGCGGCGGCGCGCGGCGGGGATCTGAGGGGCGGCAACGCCGTGCACCGGGCCGCCGAGCACCTGGACCCGGCCGTCGGCGCTGAGCTGGCCGATGAGGAACAAGGTCGGCAGCTGCGACGGCCCGTGGCCGAACTTGCGCGGCGGCCGGGCCCGGCCGGGGGCCGAGGCGAAGGCCAGCAGCTGCGCGTCGACCCGGTCGAACAGGTAGCTGCGCAGCATGGTCGTGCCCAGCGCGCCCATCACCGCCGAGGTGACCGTGACCAGCACCGCGGCCGCGACCATGATGCGTGCTCGCAGCGACGCCCTGGCCAGCAGCGACCGCAGCGCGGGGCGCGGCCATGACCTCACGGAGGCGGGATCCGCAGGACGTAGCCCAGGCCGCGGATGGTGTGAATCAGCCGCGGATCGCGATCGTCGACCTTGCGCCGCAGGTAGCTGACGCAGGGCTCGACGACATTGCCGTCGCCGCTGAAGCTGTAGTCCCAGACATGACCGAGGATCTGCGACTTGCTGAGCACCCGGCCGGCGTTCATCATCAGGTAGCTCAGCAGCCTGAACTCGGTCGGCGTCAGGCTGACCTCCCGCCCCGCCCGGCGGACTTCGTGGCGGTCCTCGTCGAGCTCGAGGTCGCCGACGACCAGCCGCGAGCCGGGTTCCTGCTGGCCGCCGCTGCGGCGCAGGACCGCCCGGATCCGGGCCAGGACCTCCTCGAGGCTGAACGGCTTGGTGACGTAGTCGTCACCGCCGAGGGTAAGCCCGGCTACCCGCTCGCGGACGGCGCCGCGGGCGGTCAGGAAGACGACCGGGACGCGCCGGCCGCCGCCGCCGCGGATGCGCTGGAGCACCTCGAATCCGTCACCGTCTGGCATCATCACGTCCAGCAGGATCAGGTCGGGCCGGGCCGACGCGGCGACCTTCAGCGCCTGCGCGCCGCTGGCCGCCGTCACCACGTCGAAGCCGGCGAACCGCAGGGACCCGGCCAGCAGCTCCAGGATCGTCGGCTCGTCGTCGACGACCAGCAGCCGCGCCTCCCCCCGGGCTGACGCCAGGGCAGCGGCACCGGTACGTGAGCTCATGGCCTCACGCTGGCCGCCCAACGTTGCGACCAGCTGGATGCCGGCTGGGAGTTTGGCTAGCGGCCGGCGCTGCCGCCGTGGCCGCCGGGGGCCCGGAGCCCGGCCGCGGGCCGGCCAGGTGGCAAGATGACAGACCGTGAGAGCAGGCAGGCCGCTGACGGGCTCGCGACTGATCGCCATGGCAGGCGCGGTGGCCGCGCTCGCGCTGACTGCCTGCGGGACCAGCCAGCAGGGCTCCGGTACCGCCGCGAGCCCGGCGCCGGGGGCGATGTCGCCGGCAGGCGGCCAGGCCCGCGCCGCGGCGGCCAATCCGAACCTCGACCCCGGCAGCACGCTCAGCGGGATCGCGGCCCCCGATTTCCGGCTGACCAACCAGTTCGGCCAGCCCATCTCGCTGAGCGCCTTCCGCGGCAAGGTCGTCATCCTGGCGTTCACCGACTCCCAGTGCACCACCATCTGCCCGCTGACCACGGCCAGCATGGTGGCGGCCAAGGAACTGCTCGGCCGTGCCGGGGATCAGGTTCAGCTGCTCGGGATCGACGCCAACCCGGAGGCGACCGCGCGATCGGACGTCATGGCCTACTCCCAGTCGCACGGCCTGGTGAACCAGTGGGACTTCCTGACCGGCTCCGCGGCCCAGCTGCACGCGGTCTGGAAGGCCTACCACGTCTACGTGCAGATCCAGCGGGGCCAGATCGATCACACGCCCGCCCTGTACGTCATCGACACCCGGGGCCAGGAGCGCGAGCTCTACCTGACGACGATGGCCTACACCAGCATCGGCCAGGCCGGCCAGCTGCTGGCGCAGGACGCCTCCCGGCTGCTGCCCGGCCACCCGAGGCTGGCGCGGGCGGGCTCGCTGGCCTACATCGGGGGCATCTCGCCGGCGGCGCGCACCACCGTCCCGGCCGTGCCCGCCGGAGCTGCCGGCGCGACCTCCGGATCGATCACGCTGGGCCCCGGGCGGCCCCGGCTGGTGCTGTTCTTCGCCACCTGGCTGAGCGAGACCTCCCGGCTCCGCGATGAGCTGACCGCCCTGAACCAGTACGCCCAGGCCGCCCGCCGGGACAAGCTGCCCGGCCTGGTCGCCCTGGACGAGGCGGTGACGGAGCCGTCGCCCGGCGCCGCCGCGTCCTATCTGAAGCACCTCCCCGCGCCGCTCAGCTACCCGGTCGGGCTGGACACGACCGGCCGGATCGCCGACGGCTACGGCGTGGCGGACCAGCCATGGTTCGCGCTGGTCTCGGCCAGCGGGAAGATCGTCTGGAAGCATGACGGGTGGCTCCCGGTGGCCGCCCTGGAGGCAGCGGCCCTCCGCGGCTGACCACGCCGATCCCAGGGCGCCGCCGCACAGGCGCCGGACCGGTATTAGAACAGAGTTTCGCTTACTGGCCGGATGGGCTAAGCTGAGCCTATGGAAGCTCCTCCGGCCGCTCCCCAGGTGGCACCTGCCCGGGTGCCACGTGTCCGGGTCGCGCCGTACCAGGCCCGCCCGGGGCGGCGGGTGCTCGTGGCGCTCGACCTGGGTGACCTGCGGGGACCGGTCACGGGCCCGGTCGAGCTGCCGCTCCGGTTGTTCTGGTCCGGCACCGGCGCCACGTTTGACCTGGGTGATCCGGGCACGCGCCAGTGGGTCTACGAGACCGTGCTCCAGGAAGCGTCCCGGCCCGAGGACCTGACCAGCTTCCTGGACGGCCAGACGCTCATCGCGCTGTGGCCGAAGCTGTTCGTGCCCAAGGGCGTGCGCCGGGCCTGGCAGGACGAGCACCCGGTCCTGCGTACCGCCGTGGCTGCAGCCGCCTGACCTGGTGCCGGTCAGTGAGCTGCACCGGCAGGTGGCCGCTGCCGCCCTGCGGGCCGCGGCCCGGCACGGCTTCGCGCTAGGCGGCGGCAACGCCCTGATCGCCCACGGCGTCATCGACCGGGTGACCCAGGACGTCGACCTGTTCACCGATGAGGAGCACGGCGTCGAGGCGGCCGCCGGTGCGGTGCAGGCGGCGCTGACGGCCGCGGGCTTCGCGGCGGAGCGCGAGGACAAGACCAGCGGGCTCGCCGATGTCTTCGAGGGCATGGGCGAAGGACTGGCCGAGTGGACCGTTACCGCGCCTGGCGGCCAGCAGATGATGCTGCAGATGGCCTACTTCGACCGGGCCAGACGGCCGGTGATCATGGAGTTCGGCCCGGTCCTGGATCTCGAGGACGCCATCGGCGGCAAGGTGAGCGCGCTGGCCACCCGCGCGGTACCGCGGGATTACCTGGACACGGCCGCCGCCCTGACCCGCTACACCGTAGCCGAGCTGATCGGCTTCGCCAGGCGCCTGGACCCGGGCCTGACCGACCAGGACTTCGCCGACGCGGGCCGCCGGCTGGACCAGGTAGCGGATGGCTGGTTCGCCTCGCTCGGCCTCAGCGGGCGGGATGTCGCTGCGCTGCGGGAGCGGTTCGCGGCCTGGCCCCGTGACTGACGAGCCCCGTGACTGACGAGCCCCGTGATTGACCGGTCGCCCTCCTTTCACCTGGGAAAATTCGGGCAATAACGGCAGCGCAGTGTCGATGCTGTGTTCTAATACGCGGATGAGTACAGTGCAAAGGCCGCAGTGGTGGTGCTATCCGTCGCAGTGCTCGGCCGGGCATCCGTGGGCTCCCGGCCGCGTCATCGTGGGGTGGATGCCCTGCGACTGCCCGGCCGCCGCACGTGAGCCGGGCCGGGGCCATCTGTGGGTGCGCTGCCGCACCGCCGGATGCTCATCGATCTGGTACCGGCCCCGGCACAGCGAGCCGGCCGAGCCGGACGCGCCGGCCGAGAGCGGCTTAGGACGGTGCCGGTCCCCGCCGCGAGCGGCCATCGCCGCTGGCGGGCACAGGCGGGCCCTCCGGGTCCACCCGGCCGCGGCGCTCCGTAACCTGATCGCGTGGCCGAGCCGGAAGCATTCCTCATCGATGTGTACGAGACGATCCTGACCGCGGGCCTGACCGAGGGCTTTGAGCAGCGCAGGCGGGAATTGGCGACGATGGCCGGCGTCCCGGTAGCAGCCTGGAGCACGGGGCTCGCCGGGCTGGCGCACGAGCTCAACGTCGGCCGGCTCACGCTGGCCGACGCGTTCGAGCGGGTCATCCGGGCCAGCGGCGGCGACCCGCGGCCGGAACTAGTGCACGAGCTCGTCCGCAAGGACCGGGACCTGCTCCTGTCGTCCGCGCGGCTGTACGACGACGCCCTCCCCTTCCTGGAACTGCTCCGGTCGCGCGGGGTCCGGATCGCGATCGTCAGTAACTGCAGCGAGAACACCCGCCCGCTGCTGTACAAGCTGGGCATCAGCGACCGGGCCGACGCGCTGATCCTGTCGTGCGAGGTCGGTTACGCCAAGCCGGCGGCGCAGGTCTACTGGCACGCCCTGGACCGGCTCGGCGTGGCCGCCGGGGCTGCCGTTTTCGTGGACGACCAGCCGGCTTTCTGCGCGGGGGCGGCCGCGCTCGGCATCAGCGCGGTCCAGATCATCCGCGATGAGGCCGGCGGGCGCCCGGCCGCTCCGGGCTCGGCGGTCGTGCGCTCCTTCGGGCAGCTCGAGGGGATGCTCTAGTCGCTAGGCCACGACCCTCGTGGTGGAGGAGCCGTCGGCGAGGCGGCGGATCTCCAGGCGCTCGTAGACGCGCTCCTGGAGATCGGCCACATGGCTCACGATGCCGACCGCCCGCCCGCGGTCGCGCAGCTCGTCGATGACCGACATCACCTGGTCCAGGGTCTGCGCGTCCAGGGTGCCGAATCCCTCGTCGATGAACAGCGTGTCCAGCTCCACGCCGCCGGCCTCGGCCTTGACCACGTCGGCCAGGCCGAGGGCCAGGGCCAGGGAGGTGTAGAACGTCTCGCCGCCCGACAGTGACCTCGGGCTGCGCTCCTCGCCGGTGTGCCGGTCGATGACCGCCAGGGTTAGCCCGGTGCGCTGATTCTTGCGGTCGCCCTCGTCGGTCCGCAGCAGCTCGTACCGGCCGGCGGACATCGCGCCCAGGCGCAGGTTGGCCGCCTGGACCACCTGCTCGAACCAGCGGCGCAGCACGTAGGTGGTCAGCGTGATCCGCCGGTGCCCGTCCATCCCCCGCGCCAGCCCGGTCAGCCGGAGCACCGGATCGGTCTGCTCGGCCAGCCGGTCGGACTCCTCCTCGGCCCGGCCAAGCTCGGCCAGCCGCTCGCGGAGCCGCTCATCGGCGGCGGCCAGGGCCTGCGCCGCCTCCCGTACCTCCCGCTCAGCGGCCAGCGTGCCGTCGAGGGCGACCGCCGCCGCCGCCGCGCGCTGCTGGGCCTGCGCGCAGCCGGCCGGATCCAGTCCGGCCAGCTCGTCGTCGCGCGTCCCGGCCGTCAGAACCGCCAGCTCCGCCGCCCAGGCCGTGACCTGCTCGTCCAGGGCGGCCTGCTCCTCCGGCGCCAGCACCGCGGCCTGAGCGGCGGGCAGGCTGGCGAAGCCGCTGGCCGCTACCTCCTGGGCGGCGCGCGCGCTGGCCCGGTCGACACCGACGTAAGCAGCCGACAGCCGGTCGAGCGCCCGCGCCAGCTCCCGGTCGGCGGCCGCGGCCTGCTGCAGCGCGGCCTGCCGGGCCGCGACCGTCGGGTACGGCTGGGCGGCGGCGGCCAGCCCGGCGCGCAGCTGGTCCAGCTCGGCCGCGGCGCGGCTGGCTTTCTCCTGCGCCGTGGCGCAGGCGGCAGTGGCGGACGTCAGGTCCTCGCCCAGCTTCTCCTGCTCGGCCTGCAGCTCGGCCAGCGCCGGCTCCAGCTCGCTGAGCTCGGCCGTCCCCTGCTCGGCCAGCGTTACTCGCTCCTGCCAGGCGGCCAGCTCAGCCGCCAGGCTGGCCTCGGTGCCGCCACCCGCGACGGCCGCGACGCCGGCCAGCTCAGCCGCCAGCGCGTCCCTGGCCGTCTCGGCCTGCTCGCGCGCCGCCGCCGCGGCATCGCGCCGCCGCGCTGCCGCGCTGACATCCTCGGCCGACACCGCGCCGTCCAGCGGCGTAGCCGGCCCGGGATGCTCGGTGGAGCCGCAGACCGGGCAGGCGGCACCCGCGGTGAGCTGGTCGGCCAGCTCGGCGGCCATGTTCTCCAGCCGGGCCGCCATCGCCTGCTGGTGGGCATCGACGAGCTGCTGATGGGTGTCAATGGCAGCGCGGGCCGCCTCGTCTAGCTCGGCCAGCGCCACCGCGAGGCCGGCGCCCCGGACGGCGGCCTCCAGCCGGTCAGCGGCGGCTGCCCGCTGCTCGAGGGCGCTGGCCAGCCCGGCCGCGGCGATCCGCGCCTCCGAGATCCGGGCGGTCAGCGCCGCGACCCGCTCCGGCAGCTCCTGCCGGGCCAGCTCCAGCCTGGTAACCCGGTCCGCCGCCAGCGCCGCGGACGCGGCCAGGGCTCCCAGCTCGGTCTCGCGGCCGGGCAGCGCCGCCTCCTGCTCGGCCAGGTGCTGCAGTTCCGCCGCGCCGCGCTGAGCCTCATCGGCCCGGGCCCCCGCCTCGCCGGCGCGGGCCGCTGCCACACCGCCTGCCGCCGTGCTGCCTGCCGCGCCACCTAGCGCGGCGTCGGTATCCGCGTCATCGCCGGCTACCTCGGCGAGCAGATCGGCGGCTGGCTCCGGGTGCAGCCCGGCCAGCGCGGCGCGGGCCGCGAGGACCGCCGCCCTGGCCTCGGCTAGCTCGGCCAGCAGCGGCCGCACTGGCTCGGCTCGCCGGGCGTCGGCCAGGCGGGCCGCGCACCGGTCGTGCTCCGGCCGTGTCGCCTCGTGCTGGCCCAGCCGGTCCAGCGCCTCGGCCAGCCGGGTCAGCAGGCCGGCCAGCCTGCTCTCCCGCTCGGCCGCGGCCTGGGCCCGCGTCAGCCGGGCGGTCTCACCCGCTAGCGCGTCGCGGCTGACATCGATCGTGCGGGCTAGCTCGGCGCCGATCTCCTTGAACCGGGTGGCGCGGTCGGCGCGGCCCAGCTCCAGCAGTTCGGCCCGTCCCGCCTCGTCCAGCCCGGCCGCCTCGGCCGCCGCCGCGGCGGCGGTCTGGATCCGCAGCTGGGCCTGCTGCCGGGCACTAGCCGCCTCACGCCGGCGGCGCTCCAGCTCGGCAGTGATGCGATCGTAGAGCTCGGTGCCGAACAGCCTGGTCAGCAGCTTGCGCCGGTCGTCGTCGTCGCTGCGCAGGAACTTCGCGAACTCCCCCTGCGGCAGCAGCATCACCTGCGTGAACTGCTCCCGGCTGAGCCCGATGGCCTCGGTGAGCAGCTCACCGGTCTCGGCCTTGCCGGAGGACAGGCTGACCCACCGCTCGCCGTCGTGGCGCTGCAGGTGTACCTGCGCGGCCTGGGTGGTGAGCCCGTCGCCGCGCCGCTTGCGCCGCTGGTATTCCGGCGACCGGCGGATCCGGTAGTCCGTGCCGCGGATGGCGAACTCCAGCGTGACCGACGGCTTGGCGTCGGGCCCGGCGAAGTCCGAGTGCAGCCGGTCACCGCCGCCGGCCTCACCCGAGAGCCCTCCGTACAGCGCGAACGTGATGGCGTCCAGGATGGTCGTCTTGCCCGCGCCGGTCGGGCCCTCCAGCAGGAACAGCCCGCTGCCCGTCAGCGCGGCGAAGTCGATGCACTGCCGGGTGGCGTACGGCCCGATGGCCTCCAGCTCCAGCGAATGCAGCCGCATCAGGCCGCCGCCTCGTCGTGCTGCGCCGTCTCGATCACCTCGCGCAGCACCTGCCGCTCGGCGGCGTCGGGCGGGCCGCCGCCTGCGTACTCCACGAACAGGCCGCAGATCTCGATCGGGTCGGAGGCCTGCGCCAGCGCCCGCAGGTCCGTCTCCGGCGCGACCACGCCGCCCTCGGGAGCGAAGTCGAGGACCAGCGTGTGCGGCCACTTCTCGCGCAGCCGCTCCATCGGCGCCGACGGCCGGACGGAGTCGGTCAAGGTCACCTTGACCCACGCGCCGGCCAGGTCGGCGAGGTCGCCGTCGGCCCTGGCCAGCAGGTCCGCGATCCGTCCGCGCGCCTCCCGCAGCGGCCTCGGCACCGGCGCGGGCAGCAGCGTCGTCGTCACCTGCCCGGCGGCGTCGATGTCCACGACGGTGACGGACTTGCGGTGGCGAGCCTCGGAGAACGAGAACGCCAGCGGCGACCCGCAGTACCGGACCGTCGGCCCGCTCGCACGGCACGCCCCGTCAGTGGCGCTGGCGTCGTCACCGCGACCGTCAGCGTCACCGCGACCGGCACCGGCACCGGCACCGGGCTGGACCAGCTGCTGGCCGTGCAGGTGGCCGAGCGCCACGTAACAGGCGCTGCCGAAGACCGAGGCCGGCGCGTCGCCGATGCCGCCGACCCGGATATCGCGTTCTGACTCGGACGCGGCCGCGCCGCGGACGAACGCGTGCGCGGCGATCACCACCCGGCCGATGCCGCGGCTGGCCGCGTCGGCGTGGATCCGCGCCGCTGCGGCGGCCAGCACCGACTCGTGGCTGCGCTCCGCGCCCAGCTCGGCCATGACCGCGTCGGGCAGCAGGTAGGGCAGGCCGTAGATGCCGACCTCGCCGCCGGCGTCGGTCAGCACGACGGGGCGGGCGCTGTCGGCCACCGAGGTCCGCAGGTGAATCCCGGCCGCCTCGCTCAGGCCGGACCCGAATCCGAGCCGGACCGCCGAATCGTGGTTCCCGCTGGTGATGATCATGGGGATGCGCTGGCGCGCGAAGGCGGTCAGCGCGAAATCGAGCAGCGCCACCGCGTCGGCCGGGGGAACGGCCCGGTCGTACACGTCGCCCGCTACCACGACCGCGTCCGCGTGCTGGCTCACTGCCTGCGCCAGCAGCCACTCCAGGAACGTGCCCTGGTGCTCCAGCAGGCTCTCGCCGTGCAGGGTGCGCCCGAGGTGCCAGTCCGAGGTGTGGATCAGTCTCATCGCCGCGCCATGGACATCCGCCAGTGGTTAGGGAAGGACAGTGGTTGGGTCGCGCTTGCTGACTATGGCCATCATGCCGGGCCGCTGTGACAGTTCCGGTGATCTCGGTCCGGCGTGTCGCCGACGGCCGGCTTTGCCAGACTGTCGGCATGCAGACCCTGGTTGCCGATCATCCGCTGGTCGCCCACAAGCTCACCGCGCTCCGCGATGTGCGCACGGAGACCCCGACCTTCCGCCGGCTGGCCGACGAGCTCGTCACGCTGCTGGCCTACGAGGCCACCCGCCACGTGCGAGTCGAGCCCGCGACGGTGCGCACGCCGCTCGAGCAGGCCGAGGGGGTCAAGCTGGCCAAGCCGGTCCCGCTGATCGTGCCGGTCCTGCGGGCCGGCGTCGGGATGCTCGACGGCATGACCCGGCTGCTGCCGAGCGCCGAAGTCGGGTTCGTCGGCATGGCCCGCGACGAGACGACCCTCCTGGCCGCGACCTATGCCGAGCGGCTGCCTGCCGACCTGACCGGGCGCGAGGCGTTCGTGCTTGACCCGATGCTCGCCACCGGCGGGACTCTGGAAGCCGTCATCCGGATGCTGCTATTCCGCGACGCCGCGGCGGTCACGGCGGTCTGCCTGCTCGCCGCACCGGAGGGCCTGGCCCGGATCGAGCGGGCGTTCCCTGGCGACACGCCCGTCGTCCGGGTGGTAACGGCGGGCGTGGACCGGGAGCTCAACGAGCAGGGTTATATCGTCCCAGGATTGGGCGATGCGGGCGACCGCCTGTTCGGCGAGATCTGAGCGACTCACCGGGCCGCTCGCGAAACGGGCCCATGCGACGGAGGTAGGAGCTGTGCGGACTTTCAGCAGCCTGGCGGACTTTGCCGCCGCCACGGGCGAGGACCTGGGCTACAGCGACTGGCACGAGGTGACCCAGGCGCAGGTCAGCGCCTTCGCCGACGCCACCGGTGACCACCAGTGGATTCACGTAGATCCGCAGCGCGCCGCGAGCGGGCCGTTCGGGAAGACGATCGCGCACGGCTACCTGACGCTGGCGATGCTGCCGGTCCTGGTCAGCGAGATCTACCGGATCGAGAACCTGACCATGGCGGTCAACTACGGGCTGGATCGGCTCCGCTTCCCCTCGCCGGTTCCGACCGGCTCGCGGATCCGCGCCGGAGCGACGCTGCGGGAGGTCAAGGAGACCAGCCTCGGCCAGCTCGCCTACAGCCGGGTCACGGTCGAGGTGGAAGGTCACGAGAAGGCCGCCTGCGTGGCCGACACGGTCACGCTGTTCGTCGGCTAGCCCTGCCCGGCTCGCACTGCTGCGCGGCTAGATCCCGGCCGGATGCCACACCGTCTTGATCTCCGTGAACGCGAGCATCCGGCTGGTCCCCGGCGACGCGGCCCAGTCCGGCTCGGTGCCTGCCGCCCCGGCGGCGTCCGGCCCCGCGCTATCGCGCTGAGCCCGGAGCACGCGCTTGAGATTGCCGGCGGCCAGCCGCTCCAGGTCGGCCGCGGATGCCGGGGCGGCTCCGGCCAGGTCGATGGCGTCGACGTCCTGGTGACCGGCCAGCACCGGGGCGAGCTCGGCCTGGTAGCCGGTGAGCAGGTTCACCACGCCGGCGGGGACGTCGGAGGTGGCGAGCACCTCGGCCAGCGTGGCCGCCGGCAGCGGCCGGTCCTGGCTGGCGGCCACGACCGCGGCGTTGCCGGTCGCGATCACCGGGGCCAGGACGCTGACCAGCCCCAGCAGGCTCGAGGCCGCCGGGGCGAGCACGGCGACGACCCCGACGGGCTCGGGCAGGCTGAAGTTCACGTAGGGCCCGGCTACCGGATTCACGGCGCCGGCCACCTGCGCTAGCTTGTCGGGCCATCCCGCGTACCAGACCCAGCGGTCGATGGCGGCCGCCACCCGGGCCCGCGCCGCCATGGCGGTCAGCCCCTCGGCCGCCGCGACCTCGGCAGCGAACTGGCCGGCTCGGCCTTCCAGCATCTCGGCCACCCGGTAGAGGACCTGGCCGCGGTTGTAGGCGGTCGCGCCCGACCAGCCGGAGACCGCGCGCCGGGCCGCCACCACGGCGTCCCGGGCGTCCTTGCGGGAGGCCTGCGCGGCGTAGGCCAGCAAGTCACCGCCCGGCGTGCGCACCGGGTAGGACCGGCCGGACTCCGAGCGCGGGAAGACGCCGCCGATGAACAGCTTGTAGGTCTTGCGCACGTCCAGCCGCGCGCGCGGTACCGGCTCGCTGGCCCCCGCGGGACCGGCCTTGGCCGGGCTGGCCTTCGCCCGGCTGGCCTTCGCCGGGCCGCGGTCAGGCATCGAGGTACGCGGCCAGACCGTGCCGGCCGCCCTCCCGCCCGTAACCGGACTCCCGGTAGCCGCCGAACGGGCTGGCCGGGTCGAACTTGTTAAAGGTATTCGCCCAGACCACACCGGCCCGCAGCCGCTGGGCCAGCCACAGGACCCGGCTGCCCTTGTCGGTCCACACCCCGGCGGACAGCCCGTAGGGCGTGTTGTTGGCCTTGGCCACGGCCTCGTCCGGAGTACGGAAAGTGAGCACGGACAGCACGGGACCGAAGATCTCCTCGCGCGCTATCCGGTGCGACTGACTGACCCCGGTGAAGATCGTGGGCGCGAACCAGAATCCCCGCTGCGGCAGCTGGCAGGCCGGGGACCACCGCTGCGCGCCCTCGGCCTCTCCCGCGTCCGACAGCTCGCAGATCTTCGTCAGCTGCTCGCGGGAGTTGATGGCGCCGATGTCGGTGTTCTTGTCCAGCGGGTCGCCGACTCGCAGGGCGGCCAGCCGCGTGCGCAGGCGGTCCGTTACCTCATCGAGGACCGATTCCTGGACGAGCAGCCGGGACCCTGCGCAGCAGACATGCCCCTGGTTGAAGAAGATGCCGTTGACGATGCCCTCGACGGCCTGGTCCATGGGCGCGTCGTCGAACACGATGTTGGCCGCCTTGCCGCCGAGCTCGAGGGTCAGCCTCGTGGACGTTCCGGCGACCGCGGCGGCGATCTGCCTGCCCACGTCGGTCGAGCCGGTAAAGGCGATCTTGCGCACGCCGGGATGGGCCACCAGGGCGGCGCCCGTCGCGCCCGCGCCGGTCAGCACGTTGACCACGCCGGGTGGCAGGCCGGCCTGCTGGCAGACCTCGGCCAGCAGCAGCGCGGTCAGCGGCGTGGTCTCGGCGGGCTTGAGCACGCACGTGTTCCCCGCGGCGAGGGCCGGCGCCAGCTTCCAGGCCGCCATCAGCAGCGGGAAGTTCCAGGGGATGATCTGGCCGGCGACCCCCAGCGGGCGCGGCTGCGGGCCGAGGCCCGCGTGCTCCAGCTTGTCGGCCCACCCGGCGTAGTAGAAGAAATGCGCGGCCGCCAGGGGCACGTCGACGTCGCGCGATTCCCGGATGGGCTTGCCGTTGTCCAGGCTCTCCAGCACGGCGAACTCGCGGGCCCGCTCCTGCACGATCCGGGCGATCCGGTAGAGGTACTTGGCCCGCTCGGCACCGGGCATCGGCCGCCATACCCGCTCGAACGCGACGGTCGCCGCGGTCACCGCCGCGTCCACGTCGGCCTGGGCCGCCTCGGCTACCCGGGCGAGCGGCTCCTCGGTGGCGGGATTGATCGTGGCGAGCTGGCCGCCGGCGGCGGCCGGGCGGAACTGCCCGTCGATGAACAGCCCGTACTCCGGGGCGATGCTGACGATCCCGGCCGACTCCGGCGCCGGAGCATAAGCCCAGGCCGGATCGGCCAGCTGTGGTGTGCCCGCCATGCCTTCCCGAACCTCCGCTCATCCCCCGATAACGTACCCCGCCCCCGCGAGGCGGCCGCTAGTCCAGGCTGAAGTAGTTGGCTCCCGCGTACTGACCGGTGCGCTGCTTGCTGCGCTGCATCAGCAGGTCGTTGAGCAGGCTGGAGGCACCGATCCGGAACATCTCCGGGCTGAGCCAGCGCGGGCCGGCGGTCTCGTTGACGAGCACGAGGTACCGGATCGCGTCCTTGGCGGTGCGGATCCCGCCGGCCACCTTGACCCCGACCTGACGGCCGGCCGCCCGCTCGTAGTCACGGACGGCGCCAAGCATGACCAGCGCGACCGGCGGCGTGGCGGCGGGCGTGACCTTGCCCGTGGAGGTCTTGATGAAGTCGGCGCCGGCCAGCATGGCCAGCCACGACGCGCGCGCCACGTTATCCAGGGTGGCCAGCTCGCCGGTCTCCAGGATGACCTTGAGGCGGGCCGACCCGCAGGCCTGCCGGACCGCCGTGATCTCCGCGAAGACCTGGCCGTAGCGTCCCGACAGGAACGCGCCGCGGTCGATCACCATGTCGATCTCGTCAGCCCCGGCCCGGATCGCATCTTGCACATCGGCCAGCTTGACCGGCAGGGACGAGCGCCCCGACGGGAAGGCCGTGGCCACCGAGGCCACCGCGACGGTGCTTCCGGCCAGCTCGCTCTTGGCCGTCCCGACCAGGTCGGGGTAGACGCAGACGGCCGCCACCGGCGGCACCGCCGGGTCCCGCGGCTCGGGGCGCCGGGCCTTGGCGCACAGGGCGCGCACCTTGCCGGGCGTGTCCGCGCCCTCCAGCGTGGTGAGATCAATCATCGCGATGGCCAGGTCCAGGGCCGCCATCTTGGCGTCCTTCTTGATCGACCGGGTGGCCAGCGCGGCCACGCGCTCCCGCGCGCCGACCTCGTCCACGCCCGGCAAGCCGTGCAGGAGCTGCCGCAGCGCGGCGTCCGAGGTCCCGGCGGCCGACGTCACCAGGTCGGCGGGGGACTGCGGAGCGGCGGGCTGGGCAGCGGCGGGCTGGGCAATCGACTCAATTCCCACGCCACTGACGCTACCCCGGCGCGCCGGCGGCTTACCTCCTGGCGGCTGAGCTCCTGGCGGCTGAGCGCGGCCGGCTGGTTCCGGCGGTGCCGCCCGGACGGAGCCAGCGCCCGGCGCCGGGCCGGGCGGCGGCTCCGCTCTGCTACCGGCCAGTACGCGGCGGCGAGCAGGATGAGCAGCGGCCCGGTGTTCGGGTCGGTGCCATGACCGGTCATGATCTGTCCCAGAGCCTGACCCAGCACCCCGATGGCGGCCGCGGTCACCACCGCCAGCACCAGCACCGGCCGGGTGGCGACCGGGACGAAGACGCCGACGGCGATGAGCCCGAACACGACGGCCAGAATCACCGACGCGGCCGAGCTGTGCGAGCCGATCGCCGTCGCGGCGCCGCGCTGCAGGGCGGCTATCCGGCTGGGTTCTCCGGCAGCGGCAGCAGCGACCACAGCCCGCAGCGCGCCCGGCGCCCGGTTCGGGGCCAGCAGCAGGTAGTAGGCGCCGCTGCCCCACAGGGCCGCCCACGCGAGCCTGGCCCCGGGCCAGCCGACGATGCTGCCCGCGGCCACGCTCCCCGGCCGGCTCGGCCGGCCCGGCCGCTCCGCCCGCGGCGGCCAGGCCAGCACGGCGATCAGCGCGTACAGCACCGCCGCGCCCGGTGCGCCGGTCACCGGCGAGGCGCTGCCGGCGAAGATCCCGCCCAGGCCCTCGCCCAGCCACCAGATCGACAGCGCCCAGACGATGCTGCCGGCTAGCGCCAGCCGGGCGGTCCGCCGCCACAACAGCCCCAGCCCGAGGGCGAGCTGGATGGTCGCGAAGAGTGCGTTCAGCGGCACGGGGTGGTGACCCATCAGCTGGGCGGCGAACGTGACCGGGCGGGCTACGAAGCCGGGGCTGCCCGCGCCGGCGGGCGCGATGACCTGGGTGGCGAACGCCCGGCTGAACATGTACGGCTGATACTGCAGCGCGGCATCGAGCAGCCAGATCAGGCCAAGGCCGAGCTGGATGCGGCGGCGGGGTCCGGCCGACTGATAGTCAGCGGCCCGCCGGTCGATGGCCGGGCGGCTCTGCCCTCGCGGCCCCGGCACCGCGTGCCGGTCGCCATAAGCTGCGGCCACGGGGTCAGCCCCGGGCCGTCGTCAGGCCGAGCCGGCCGAGGTTGTCGCCCATGAGACCCGCACCCCCAGGTTCGTCGCCGTCGGCGGCCCGGCGCGCTTGGCCGCGTTCGTAGGGGAGACCGCTGGGGGCCACGCAGATAACACGAAAATCTGTCTCCTACGTCTTCAGGCCGGCTTGGTCTTCAGGCCGGCTTGGTCTTCAGGCCGGCTAGGTCTTCAGGCCGGCTAGGTCTTCAGGTGTCCTGGGTCTTCAGGTGTCCTGGGTCTTCAGGTGTCCAACCGGGCGGCGGCCGAGCCGAGGCGGGCGGCGCGGGCCGTGGCGAAGCCGGGCTTGATGACGGTGTTGATGAGCCGCAGCCGCTCATCGAAGGGGGCAAACGCGCTCTTCATCGCGTTCAGCGTCAGCCACTCGATGTCGCCCCAGCCATAGCCGAATGCCTCGGACAGGGCCGCGAACTCTGACGACAGGCTAACGCCGCTCATCAGCCGGTTGTCGGTGTTCACCATGACCCGGAACGCCAGGTCACGCAGCAGCCCGATCGGATGCTCCTTGATTGAGGCGGCCGCCCCGGTCTGCACATTGGACGTCGGGCACATCTCCAGCGGGATCCGCCGGTCCCGGACGTAGCTGGCCAGCCGGCCCAGCGTCGCCGCGCCGTCATGCGACACGGCGATGTCGTCGATGATGCGGACGCCGTGGCCGAGCCGATCGGCGCCGCACCACTGCACGGCCTCCCAGATGGACGGCAGGCCGAACCCCTCCCCGGCGTGGATGGTGATGTGGAAGTTTTCCCGCGCCACGTACTGGAAGGCGTCCAGATGACGGCTGGGCGGGCTGCCCGCCTCGGCGCCCGCGATGTCGAACCCGACCACGCCGACGTCGCGGTGCCGCACGGCCAGCTCGGCGATCTCCAGCGACCGGGCCGCCGTCCGCATCGCGGTGAGCAGCGCGTAGACGGTGATCGGCCGGCCGGAGCTGCCGCGCCGGAAGCCCTCCAGGACCGCCTCCACCACCTGGTCCAGGCTGAGCCCCCGGCTGAGGTGCAGCTCGGGGGCGAACCTGACCTCCGCGTAGACCACGCCGTCGGCGGCCAGGTCCTCGGCGCACTCGGCGGCCACCCGGATGAGCGCCTCCCTGGTCTGCATCACGCCGACCGTGTGCTGGAACGCCTCCAGGTAGAGCTCCAGGCTGCCTCGCCGGGCCACCCGGCTCATCCAGTCGGCTAGCTCCCCGGCGCTGGTGGCCGGCAGGTCGGCGTACCCGGTCTGCGCGGCCAGCTCGACGATCGTCGCGGGGCGCAGCCCGCCGTCGAGGTGGTCGTGCAGCAGCACCTTGGGGACCCGGCGGATCTCCTCGAGCGTCACAGCCATGGCACCCATTGTCACAGACGGCTCAGGGGCCGATCCGCTCCAGCACCGGCGACAGCGGCCGCGGCGCCCGCGGCCCGATCTCGATCGCCCCCTCGAGCGCGTCCATCGCCCGGCGGAAGCGGGTCTGTTCATCGGCCCGCAGCTCCAGGACGGGCTGCCCGGCGCTGACCCGCTCGCCGGGCTTGGCCAGGCAGATGACCCCGGCCGCCGCGCTCACCGGGTCCTCCTTGCGAGCCCGGCCGGCGCCGAGCCGCCAGGCGGCCACGCCGACGGCGCGGGCGTCCAGCCGGCGCACGAACCCCGACTCCGCCGCGCGGATCACGGTGGCGTGCGCGGCCCTCGGCAGCGGCGCGTCCGGATCGCCGCCCTGCGCGCGGATCATGTCGCGATACCGGGCCAGCGCCTGGCCGCCGAACAGGGCGGCCGCCGGATCGGCCTCGATCCCGGCCAGCGCCAGCATCTCGCGCGCCAGCGCCAGCGTTACCTCCACCAGGTCGGCCGGGCCGTCCCCGCGCAGGGTGGCGACAGCCTCCTCGACCTCGACCGCGTTGCCCGCCGCCCGGCCGAGCGGCGCGTCCATCCTGGTCAGCAGCGCGCTCGTGCGGACCCCGTGGTCGCTGCCGAGCTGCACCATGGTCCGGGCCAGCTCACGGGCCTCGCTCAGTTCCCGCATGAACGCCCCGCTGCCGACCTTCACGTCCAGGACCAGCGACGCGGTCCCCTCGGCGATCTTCTTGGACATGATCGAGCTGGCGATCAGGGGGATCGACTCGACCGTCCCGGTGACGTCGCGCAGCGCGTACAGGCGCCGGTCGGCCGGGGCGAGCCCGGGGCCCGCCGCGCAGATCACGCAGCCGGTCGCCTGGAGCACCGCCACGATCTGCGCGTTGTCCAGGTCCGCCCGCCAGCCGGGGATCGACTCCAGCTTGTCCAGCGTGCCGCCGGTATGGCCCAGGCCGCGGCCAGACAGCTGCGGCACCGCGGCGCCGCAGCTGGCCACCAGCGGGGCCAGGATCAGCGAGACCTTGTCGCCGACGCCCCCGGTGGAGTGCTTGTCGACCGTCGGGGCGGGCACCGCTCCCAGGTCCAGCCGCTCGCCCGAGCTGATCATCGCGGCCGTCCAGGCCCGCAGCTCGGCCGGGTCCAGGCCGCGGAAGCAGATCGCCATCAGCAGCGCGGACATCTGCTCGTCGGCCACCGTGCCACGGGTGTAGGCATCGATCAGCCAGCCGATGTCGGAGTCCGCGAGCCGGCCGCCGTCTCGCTTGGCCCGGATCAGGTCAACGACGTCAGGCACCTTCCGCCTCACCCTCCGCCTCCCGGCGGGCGGCCAGGTCCGTACCAGTGAACGCCGCCGGGAGCAGGTCACCCAGCCGGCGCGGGCCGCCGTCAGCGTCCAGGAGCAGCTCGGGGCCGCCGGCCTCCAGCAGCAGCTGCCGGCATCGCCCGCACGGGACCAGCGGCGCGCCGTCGCCCGCGACCACGCTCACCGCCACGAGCCGGTCCCGGCCGGCCGCGTGCAGCGCCGACACCAGCCCGCACTCGGCGCACAGGGTCAGCCCGTAAGAGGCGTTCTCCACGTTGCAGCCGGTGACGACGGTGCCGTCCGCGGCCTGCCCGGCCGCGCCGACGCGCAGGCCGGAATACGGGGCGTACGCGTGGGCGGCCACCACCGTGGCAGCGCCGCGCAGCGCGGGCCAGTCGATGCTCATCCCACCTCCGGCTGGACTCGATCTTGGCTCGCCCGCCGGCCTGGCCTGGCCTGCGGGTCTCAATTGTGCAACAGGGGGTATTGCTCCCACTTCTGCCCTTTCCCCGGCTCCGGGCCACCGTTAACCTTCGGGGCATCCCTCAGGGGAAATGCCGGACACCGCCGTCCTGGTCCAGGGCTGCTGGCCTGTCCACTGCCCTGATACACCCATGACAGCGCTGGTTGCCATGACCTAGGAGGTAACGGTGAGAGCGACACTGATGACCGTCGCAGCAGTCAGCGCGACCGCGCTGCTGGCCGCGTGCGGTTCGGCGACCTCTGCCCCCAGTTCCGGCTCGAGCTCAAGCTCCTCCCCCAGCTCAAGCTCCAGCTCCGGCACGGCCTCGACGACCGGGAAGTTCCTCGGCTGCATGGTGACCGACACCGGCGGCATCGACGACCGGTCCTTCAACTCTTCGGCCTGGCAGGCCATGCAGCAGGCGGCCCAGGCGAACCCGAACATCACGGTGAAGTACCTCCAGTCGCAGTCGAGCAGCGACTACACGCCGAACATCAATGCATTCATCGCGAAGAAGTGCGGGATCATCGTTACGGTCGGCTTCCTCATGGGTGACAACACCCAGACCGCGGCCAAGGCCAACCCGACCCAGAAGTTCGCGATCATCGACTACAACTACTCCCCGGTCATCAAGAACGTCGACGCGCTGGTGTACAACACCGTGCAGGACGGGTTCCTCGGCGGCTACCTGGCGGCCGGCATGTCCAAGACGGGCACGGTCGCGACCTTCGGCGGCCAGAAGCTGCCCACGGTGACGATCTACATGGACGGCTTCTGGGACGGGGTGCAGTACTACAACTCCCAGACCCACAAGAACGTCAAGGTGCTGGGCTGGAACGAGAAGACCCAGAACGGCAGCTTCACCGGCAACTTCACCAACCAGACCACCGGGCAGACCCTGACGCAGACGTTCATCAGCGATGGCGCGGACGTCATCTTCCCGGTGGCCGGCAATGTCGGCCTGGGTGCGGCCAAGGCGGTCCAGAACGCGGACGCGGCGGCGGGCTCCGACAAGGTCAACATGGAGTGGGTGGACACCGACGGCTGCATCAAAGCCCAGCAGTACTGCAAGTACTTCATCACCAGCGTGACCAAGGGCATTCAGGCCTCGGTCAAGGCGGCCGTCCTGGCCGCCGCGACCGGCACCTTCAAGGGCGGCAACTACATCGGCGACCTGGCCAACGGAGGCGTCGTGCTCTCGCCGTACCACGACTTCGCCACTAAGGTCCCCGCGGCCCTGCAGGCGCAGCTGGCGAAGATCAAGCAAGGCCTGATCAGCGGCACGATCAAGGCGCCGACCAAGAGCCCGGCCTAGCGCGCGGCGGCGTTCCGGCCAGGGCGGCACCGCCGCCCTGGCCGGCTGCCATCTTGGAGGGAGGGAGGGATCGGTGCGGCTGGAGCTGCGGGGCATCACCAAGCGGTACGGCGCCCTCGTGGCCAACGACAGGATCGACCTGACGATCGAGCCCGGCCAGATCCACGCCATGCTCGGCGAGAACGGCGCGGGCAAGACGACCCTGATGAATGTCCTGTACGGGCTGACTCAGCCCGACGAGGGCGAGATCCTGGCCGACGGCAAGCCCGTCACCCTGCGCTCGCCCAAGGACGCCATCCGGGCCGGCCTGGGCATGGTGCACCAGCACTTCATGCTCGTGCCGGTCTTTACCGTCGCGGAGAACGTCACGCTGGGCGCGGAGCGCACCCGGGCGCTGGGCCTGCTGGACCGGCGCGGGATGCGCCGCGAGGTGCTGGAGCTTTCCCACCGCTATGGCCTGCGGATCGACCCGGACGCGCGCATCGAGGAACTGCCCGTCGGGGTCCAGCAGCGGGTCGAGATCATCAAGGCCCTGGTCCGCGAGGCCCAGGTGCTGATCCTGGACGAGCCGACCTCCGTGCTGACTCCCGGCGAGACGCAGGAGCTGTTCGCGATCATGCGCCAGCTCCGGGCCGACGGGCGGTCCATCATCTTCATCTCGCACAAGCTGCGCGAGGTCCAGGAGATCGCCGACGTCATCACCGTCATCCGCCGGGGCAAGGTGATGGGCCAGCGGCCGCCGACGGCCACGGACGAGGAACTGGCCGCCCTCATGGTGGGCCGCCAGGTCGTGCTCCGGGTCAGCAAGTCCCCGGCCGTGCCGGGCGAGGTGGTCCTGGCGGTCGAGGACCTGAGCGTGCCCGACGACCGCGGGCAGCAGGCGGTCGGCGGGGTGAGCTTCAGCGTCCGGGCGGGCGAGATCCTCGGCGTCGCGGGCGTTCAGGGCAACGGGCAGACCGAGCTGTGCGAGGCGCTCATGGGCCTGCGCCCGATCAGCGCCGGGTCGGTCCGGCTGGCCGGCCAGGAGATAACCGGGCAGGCGCCGCGGGAGCGGATCCGGGCCGGCATCGGCTACATCCCCGAGGACCGTCAGGCGGACGGCCTGGTGGCCGGGTTCTCGGTGGCCGACAACATGGTCCTGGACGTCTACGACCGCCCGCCCTACGCTCACGGCATCGCCCTGGACCCGGCGGCCATCCGCGAGAACGCGACCGTCCGGGTGGCCCAGTTCGACGTGCGCACCACGTCGGTGGACACCCCGGCGGCCACATTGTCCGGCGGCAACCAGCAGAAGGTCATCCTGGCCCGCGAGTTCGGCCGCGACCTGCGGCTGCTGCTGGCCAGCCAGCCCACCCGCGGCCTGGACGTCGGATCGATCGAGTTCGTGCACCAGCGGATCATCGAGGAGCGCGACCAGGGCGTGGCCGTGGTCATCATCTCGGCCGAGCTGGACGAGGTGTACGCGCTGGCCGACCGGATCGCCGTGATGTATGAGGGCCGGATCACCGGCTTCCGGCCGCCCTCGGTGCCGGTCGAGGAACTCGGCATGCTGATGGCCGGCGCGGCCCCGGCCACGGCGGACAACCCGACGGATAACGCCAGCCCCGGGCCGGCCCCGCACGCCCCGTCAGTGCCGCCCGCCGAGCCGGCCGACGACGACCCGCCGCCGGGGGAATCGGCATGACCGACCAGCCCGCGCCCGGCCAGCCGGACCAGCCCGCGCCGGATCAGCCCGCGCCCGCTCAGCCGCCGCCCGGCCAGCCCGCGCCCGGCCAGCCCGCGCCGGACCAGCCCGCGCCGCCGGCCGCACGGGACGACGGCGGCCGCCCGCCGCGCCTGGGCCGGCTCATGATCGAGTCGATCGTCGAGGGCAACTCGGTCGTCGTCACGATCCTGGCCCTCGTGGCGGCCATCGTGGTCGGCGGCCTGCTGATCGCCTTCACCGACCCGGTCGTGCTCAGCGCGTGGGGAAGCTTCTTCGCCGCTCCCGGCCACGCTATCGCCACGGCCTGGGACTCAGCAGCCGCCGCCTACGTCGCGATGTTCGAGGGCTCGATCTTCAACCCGCACACCGTCGCCGCCGTCTTCCAGCAGAAGTCCCTCGGCGTGGCCTTCAGCGACGGCACCGTCAGCCAGGTCTTCAACCCGCTCTCGGAGACCGCGGTCAACGCGACGCCGCTGATCTTCGCCGGCCTGTCGGTGGCGCTGGCGTTCCGCGCCGGGCTGTTCAACATCGGCGCGCAGAGCCAGTTCATCGGCGGCGCGCTGCTGTGCACCTGGCTCGGCTTCGGCGTCAGCCTCCCGCCGGTCATCCACGTGATCGTCTGCGTGCTCGGCGCCTTCGTCGGCGGGGCGGTCCTGGGCTGGCTGGTCGGCTTCCTCAAGGCGACCACCGGGGCGCATGAGGTGATCGTGACCATCATGCTCAACTACGTGATGGCCGACTTCCTGGCCTGGATCCTGAGCACCTCGGCCATGCAGCGGCCCGGCCGCTCGGACCTGATCAGCCCGCTGATCGCCAGTAACGCCCACCTGCCGCTGCTGCTGGGCTCGCACCTGCGCGTCAACGCCGGCTTCCTGCTCGCCCTGGCCTGCGCGGCCGGCGTGTGGTGGCTGCTCGGCCGCAGCACGCTCGGGTTCGAGTTCCGCAGCGTGGGAGCCAACCCGAACGCGTCCCGCAGCGCGGGAATGAGCGTGCCGCGGACCTGGATCCTGGTCATGCTGATCGCCGGGGGCCTGGCCGGGCTGGCCTCCAGCTCGGTCATCCAGGGCACGGACTTCACGCTGACCTTCCAGAGCTACGGGACCTACGGGATCGACGCGATCACCGTCGCGCTGCTGGGCCGGGCCCGCCCGCTCGGCGTGGTGCTGGCCGCGCTGCTGTTCGGGGCCCTGCACGCGGGCGGCATCGCGATGCAGGCCAGTACCTCCACGCCGCTGACCATCACCACGGTGATCCAGTCGCTCGTGGTCCTGTTCGTCGCGGCGCCGCCGCTGGTGCGGGCGATCTTCCGGCTGCACCAGGCGACGGCCCGCGGGACGGGCCAGTCACTGGCCAAGGGGTGGAACGGGTGACTGCTCTCGCCAGGCCCGCCGGCGTCTCGCTGACGGTGGACCGCCGGATGGTCGCCGCGGCCGCCTTCATCCTGTTCGGCGTGGTCGACATCGTCGGCTTCGGGCTGCATGCCCGGCACGGGGATGCCACGTTCGCCTTCGCGCCGGAGTTCGCGAAGGTCACCGTGCCCAATCTCAGCCTGCCGGCCGCCCTGACGGCCTACGTGTGCGGCGCGGTCTCGATCGCGGCCGGGCTGGTGCGCGCGTTTGTGCCGCTGGGCCCGGTCGCCCGGCGGATCAGCATCGGCGTGGTCTTGTTCGCCTTCGTGGTCGCCCTGCTGTGCTGGGCGGAGGTCGGGCAGCCGTCCGCGTTCAGCATCGTCAACCTGCTCCAGGGCACCCTGGAGGCATCCATCCCGCTGATCCTCGGCGCGCTGGCCGGGTGCCTGTGCGAGCGGTCCGGCGTGATCAACATCGCTATCGAGGGCCAGCTGCTGTTCGGGGCGTTCACCGGGGCCGTCGCGGCCAGCTTCTTCGGCGTCTTGTGGCTGGGGCTGATCCTGGGGTCGGCCGCGGGGGCCCTGCTGGGGGCGATGCTGGCGGTCTTCGCCATCCGCTACCTGGTGGACCAGGTCGTGCTGGGCGTGGTGCTCAACGTGTTCGCCGCCGGCCTGACCGGCTTCCTGTACGACCGGGCCCTGGTCCCCTACCAGAACACGCTCAACTCGCCGTCCACCTACCTGCCGGTGAAGATCCCGCTGCTGGGCGACATCCCGATCATCGGCCCCGTCCTGTTCGACTCGACGATCTTCCTGTACATCACCTTCGTGCTGCTCATCTTGGTCCAGGTCGGGCTGTTCAGCACGCGCTGGGGACTGCGGGTCCGCGCGGTAGGCGAGCATCCGATGGCCGCCGACACGGTCGGCATCCGGGTGCAGGCCACCCGGTACGCCGCGGTCATCATGGGCGGGCTGATCGCCGGCATCGGCGGCTCCTACCTGACCATCGGGTCGAACGGCAACTTCACGCCGAACATCTCCTCCGGGCTGGGCTACATTGCCCTGGCGGCGCTGATCTTCGGCCGGTGGACCCCGTTCGGCGCGCTGGCCGCGGCGCTCCTGTTCGGCTTCACCTCCGAGCTGCAGTCCGTGCTCTCGACCATCAATGTCCCCATCCCGTCTGAGATCCTGCTGATGGCCCCGTACGTCGCGACGATCGTCGCGGTGGCCGGCCTCGTCGGCCGGGTCAGGGCGCCGGCGGCCGACGGAAAGCCGTACGTTAAGGCATGACAGATCCCGCTCCCGCGCGCGCCGATCCCTACGCGGCCGCCGCGGCCAGTGCCGCGCGGCTGGCCAAGCTGACCGGCCAGGCCGCCCACGACGTCGCCGTGGTGCTCGGCTCGGGCTGGCTGCCTGCTGCCGACGCGCTCGGCCCGGCCGATACCGAGGTCCCGCTGGCCGAGCTGGGCGGCTTCGCCGAGCCGACCGTGGCCGGCCACATCCCGGCGGCCCGGTCGGTTCCGGTGGGCCCGCTGCGCGCGCTGGTCTTCCTGGGCCGCACGCACCTGTACGAGGGCTACCCGGTCACGGCGGTCGTGCACGGCGTCCGGATGGCCGTCGCGGCGGGCTGCCGGGTGGTGGTGCTCACCAACGCCTCGGGCGGCATCCGGGCCGACCTCCGCCCCGGCCAGCCGGTGCTGATCAGCGACCAGCTCAACCTGACCGCGCAGTCCCCGCTGAGCGGCCCGCCGCCGCCGTCCGGATACCCGTCGCGGTTTACCGACTTGTCCGACCTGTACGCGGCGCGGCTGCGGGCGACGGCCCGGCAGGCCGACCCCGGCCTGGCCGAGGGAGTGTACGCGGCCCTGCCAGGCCCGCACTACGAGACCCCGGCCGAGATCCGGATGCTGCGCACCTACGGCGCCGACCTGGTGGGCATGTCCACCGCGCTGGAGGCCATCGCCGCGCGGCACCTGGGCGCGGAGGTGCTCGGCATCTCGCTGGTGACCAACACCGCCGCGGGCCTGTCCGACCAGCCGCTGGACCACGCTGAGGTACTGGCCACGGGCCAGGCGTCCGCCGCCCGGATGGGCCAGCTGCTCGCCCAGATCCTGCCCGGACTGGGGTGAAATGCTGGTAGCGACACGGAGGCGGCCGTCGTCCCGCACGCAGGCACCGCCTGGCGCGGGCGGCAGGTCGCAGGGAGAGGCAGGGATGCGCGACATGACGGGGGCGGAACTGCGGTCAAGGGTGACCGCGTGGATGGCCGACGATCCGGACGAGCGCGACCGCGCCGAGCTGGCGGCGCTGCTGGCCGACCCGAGCCCGGAGGCCGAGGCGGAACTGCAGGACCGGTTCGCCGGACGGCTGCAGTTCGGCACCGCCGGCCTGCGGGGCGCCGTGGCGGCCGGACCCGGCCGGATGAACCGCGCGGTCGTGCGGGCCGCGACCGCGGCCCTGGCGGGCTGGCTGCTGGAGCGCGACCCGGCCGCGGCCGGGTCCGGCGTGGTCATCGGATTCGATGCCCGGCACCGCAGCGACGAGTTCGCCGACGAGGCGGCCCGCGTGCTGGCCGGGGCCGGCATCCGGGTCCTGCTGCTGCCGCCGCAGCAGCCCACGCCGCTGCTGGCCTTCGCCGTGCGCCACCTGGGCGCGGCCGCGGGCATCATGATCACCGCGAGCCACAACCCGCGCGGTGACAACGGCTACAAGCTGTACCTGGCCGACGGCGCGCAGATCGTCCCGCCGGCCGACGTCGAGATCGAGGCCGCCATCGGCGAGCTTGACTCGCTGGCCAAGGTGCTCGTGGCCGAGCCGGGCAGCCCGCTGATCACGGAGCTGGACGACGAGGTGGCCCAGGCCTACCTGGACGCGATCTGCGCGATATCGCCGGGGCCGCCCGGCGCTGCCTGGCTGCGCTTTGTCTACACGCCCCTGCACGGGGTCGCCGCCGGGCTGGCGCTCCGGGCGTTCGAGCAGGCGGGCTTCTCCGAGCCCGACGTGGTGGAGGCGCAGCTGGCGCCCGACCCGGGCTTCCCGACGGTGGCGTTCCCGAACCCGGAGGAGCCCGGTGCCCTGGACCTGGCGCTGGCCCTGGCCCGGCGGTCGGGTGCCGACCTGGTGATCGCCCACGACCCGGACGGGGACCGGCTGGCCGTCGCGGTGCCCGACCCCACCGCCCCCGGCGGCTGGCGGACACTGACCGGCGATCAGGTCGGCGCCCTGCTCGGGGCGTACCTGCTGGACCGCTTTCCGGCCCCGCAGGACGGCCCCGATGACCGGCTGCTGGTCTCGACGATCGTGTCCTCGATGCTGCTGTCGCGCATCGCCGCGGCGGCCGGCGCCCCGTACGCCCAGACGCTGACGGGCTTCAAGTGGATCGTCCGGGCGGGGCAGGCGCGGCCCGGCACCCGTCTCCTGCTCGGCTACGAGGAGGCCCTCGGGTACGCGGTCACCGATGTCGTCCGGGACAAGGACGGCATCGGGGCCGCGCTGGCGCTGCTCGGGCTCGCGACCAGGGCCCGGTCGGGCGGCGAGTCGCTGGCCGAGGTCTATGACGCGCTGGAAGCCGCGCACGGCGTCCACCTGACGGCGCAGCTCACGGTGGCCACGGACGCTCCGGCCGACGTCACCGCCCGGCTGCGCGCCGCCGCGCCCACCTTCCTGGGCGGCGCGGCCGTCGTCTCGGTCAGCGACCTGACCGGCGGCACCAGGGAGCTGCCCTCGGCCGACGTGCTGGGCTACCGGCTGGCCGGGGCCCGGGTGGTGATCCGGCCGAGCGGAACCGAGCCCAAGCTCAAGGCGTACCTCGAGGTAGTGGAGCCGCTGGCCGGCCGCCCGCTCGGCGAGGCCCGGCGAGCCGCTGCGGCGCGGATGGGCCCGCTGCACGAGGCGGTCCGCCAGCTCCTGGCCCAGTAACCAGCCGCCCGGGCCGCCACGGTTCCAGCGCCCGGCCCAGCAGCCAGCCGCCCGCACGGCCCGCCGGGTCCTGGCCTGGTCCGGCTAGTCGGCCACGGCCAGGATCACGTCGGAGGCCTTCACGATGGCGACGACCTCGGTGCCCTCGGCGAGCCCGAGCTCGTTGACTGCCTCGACGGTAATCGAGGCCACCAGCCGGACGCCGCCCGCGTCGAGCTGCACGTTGGCGGTGGCCTCTCCCTTTGTGATGCCCGTCACCCGAGCGCTGATCTTGTTACGCGCACTCAGCCGCATTCTTCCTCCATATTCCGAACTCGCGAAAGCGTGGATGTCCCATAGGTAACAACCACGGGTAACCACCACGGGTTACCGACGGGACATCCACGATCGCCAGCGTGGCTAGCTGCCCCCTGGGCATGTACCCGCTGAGGGATGGGGGACTCCTGAGGCGTGAGTGTGCCGGGGGATTTCCTGCGGCGCGGCAATGGTGGCAAGCTCGGTGCCATGAGCAGCCAGCATGAGGATCCGGCCTGCGAGGTCGCGCACGGCACCGCGCCCGCGCAAGGCGCCGCGTCCGCGCCCGGCACCGCGCCCGCGCCCGGTACCGCCACCGCGCCGGACCCGGAGAAGGTGCTTGTGGCCGTCTTCGCGACGCCGGTCGCCGAGTTCCTGCTTCGTTACGCCGCCGATGCCGGCTACCGGGCCGTGCTGGTCGAGCCCGACCCCGAGCGCAGCCAGGCCGCCAAGGCCGCCGGCCTGATCATGGCCGATAGCCTGGACGGCTTTCCGGCGGGAACGGCGGACGTGGTGGTCACCGACCATCACCGGCCCGAGCTGGGGGTGGCGCTGCGCGATGCCCTGGCCAGCGACGCCCGCTGGGTCGGCATCATGGGCAATCCCCGGCACGAGGGCCCGCACGTCGCCGCCCTTACCGAGCTGAGCGTGCCGCCGGCGGAGATCGCCCGCGTGCACCGGCCGATCGGGATCAACATCGGCTCGCGCACCCCGCCCGAGATCGCTATCGCGACCATCGCGGGCCTGATCGCCGACCGGAACGGGAAGCCCGGCGGCTTCTCGTTCTGACCGGCCGAAGCTGAGCCGAAAGTGACCAGCGGAGAGGAGCGGAAGATGGCGCCGAACGCCGAGGCGGGCCAGCCGTCCGCGCCGCGGGCCGGGTACTCGAATACTCCGCTGCCGCGCAAGCTCGGCATCGGGGACGACGATGAGGTCGCGGTAGTCGGCGCTCCCGACAGCTTCTACGACACCCTGGGCCCGCTGCCGGAGGTCGCGTCGCTGCACACCGACCTGGCCGATGAGGCGCGCTACGACGTGATCGTCGCCTTCATGACCGCGCGGGCGGAACTGGAGGCCGACCTGCCCCGGCTGCGCTCTCGCATGGCGCCGGCCTGCGGCCTGTGGATCGCCTGGCCCAAGCGGGCGTCCGGGCTGCCGACCGACATGTCCGACCAGGTGATCCGGGACGTCGCCCTGCCGACCGGCCTGGTGGACAACAAGGTCTGCGCCATCGACCAGACCTGGTCGGCGCTGCGCCTGGTGATCCGCCGCGAGAACCGCTAGCCGAGGAGCTGCTCGCCCGCGAACCGGCCGAGGTCCTCGCGGTACAGTTCCAGGCCGACACCGTTCGGGTCGCGGAAGTACAGGCTGTCATCCGCGCCGCGATCCGGGCCGAGGTAGTCCATCCCGGCCTGGTCCAGCTTCTTGCGGGCGGCCTCGAACTGCTCGGCCGAGACCGAGATGGCCAGGTGCTGGACGCCGCCGATGGTCTCCTGCCACGGCGGGTGCTCGTGGCCGGGGAAGTCAAAGAACCCGAGCAGGTTGTGATTTCCGATGTCGAAGAAGAAGTGGCTGGAGCCGGCGTAGTCCCGGTTCTCCACCAGCTCGACCAGCGGGAAGCCGAGGAACTCCTGGTAGAACTTGATCGTCTCCTCGGTGTCCCGGCAGATCAGCGCGAGGTGGTGGATGCCCCCGACCGTCGTCGGCGGCCGGTCGGCCTGCGGCCGCAGGTACCGCTCGCGCAGCTCCTGCCGGTGGGCCCGTACCCTGGCAAGCTCGTCTCCCTGCGGCTGTGGCATGGCTGCCTCCCTAACCCGCTCCCTAACCCGCCCCGTACTTAGCGTCCGCCACCAGTGTGACCTATCTGCTCCCGGCGGCGTGCAGCGCAGCGGCCCGCGGATCCAGCGACCGGTGCCGCAGCGCCCAGCCGCGAAGGCCACGGGAGGCTTCCTCCAGGCCCGAAGGCGGAACGGCGATGACCGGGCAGCCGGCATGCGCCAGGCAGAACCGCGCCACCCCGCCCGACGACATCCGCCGGATCCCGCCTCGCCGGCCGGCCCCGACGACGAGTACGTCGCCCGGCTCGTTCGCGACGGTCACCAGCACCCGCGCCGCCTCGCCGCGCAAGATGGCGGGGCGCACGACCACGTCGGCCGGGACGCCGCCGAAGGCCAGGTCGACGGCCTCGGCCAGCCGCTCGGCGGCCGCCTCAGTCCAGATCTTCCGCAGGTAGGCGGAGGGGTAGCGGCGGTCGGCGAGATCTCCTCCGGGCGGCACCCAGGCCAGTGCGGGGATCAGCACGGCGTCGTGCGTCCTCGCGATATCCGCTGCGAACCGGAGCGCCCGGAGGCTGCCCGGCGATCCGCTGACTCCCGTGATGACCCTGCCTGTCGTGCTGCCCCGAACGCCGGACACCGTGCTGCTCCTTACTAGCGACACTGCTGACTATCTAGCTAACCGCTACTAGCCCGCTGTGGCCACGGCCTAACAGATTCCAAGCGGCGATAACTCGCGTCCCATGCAGCCGGATGGTCCGGCGACGGGAATGTTGCACGTTCAATTACTGTTGGCGCCGTCAGTAAGCTGAACTGGATGTTCGGCTCCTGAGGAGGTAGTCATGCCAGCGGTGACCGTCGACGACATCTTGCTCCTGCCGAGGATCGAGGAACCGGACACCGCGGTGGCCCAGGATCGTCCGGTGCTCAGCGTGACCACGGCGCCGCAGGGGTTCGAGGGCGAGGGCTTCCCGGTCCGGCGCGCGTTCGCCGGGGTGGACATGCGGACCCTCGACCCGTTCATCCACATGGACCAGATGGGCGAGGTCGACTACGCGCCAGGTGAGCCGAAGGGCACGCCCTGGCACCCGCACCGCGGCTTCGAGACCGTGACCTACATCATCGACGGCGTCTTCCGGCATCAGGACTCCAACGGCGGTGGCGGCCTGATCACCAACGGCGATACGCAGTGGATGACCGCCGGCGGCGGGATCCTGCATATCGAGGAGCCGCCCGAGGAGCTGGTGATGAGCGGCGGCCTGTTCCACGGCTTCCAGCTCTGGGTCAACCTGCCCGCCCGGCAGAAGATGACGGCTCCCCGCTACCAGGACATCCGCGCCCGCCAGGTCGCGCTGCTCAGCTCGCCGGACGGCGGGTCGCTGCTGCGCGTCATCGCCGGTGAGGTCGCCGGCCATGCCGGGCCGGGCGTGACGCACACGCCCATCAGCCTGGTGCACGCGACCATCGAGCCGGGCGCCCAGCTGCGGCTGCCCTGGCGCCCCGACTTCAACGCCCTGGCCTACGTGCTGGCCGGCGCCGGCACCGTCGGCCCGGATCACCGCGCGGTGCAGACCGGCCAGCTGGCCGTGTTCGGCCCCGGTGACGTGCTCACCTTCGGGGCGCAGCGCCGGATGGACGGGCCGAGCGAGAAGCTGGACATCCTGGTGCTCGGCGGCCAGCCGATCCGCGAGCCGGTCGCCGCCTACGGTCCGTTCGTCATGAACACCCGGGCCGAGCTGGTCCAGGCGTTCGAGGACTACCAGGCCGGACGGCTGGGCTCCATTCCCGCGGCGCATGAGGTCATCCCGGCCGAGCCGCACCCCGGCCACGACGTCCTGTGAAGTCAGCCGGCGCTACCGGGCTCGCACCCGGCTAGCCCCGGCTGACCTCGAACTGAAAGCACCCGAACTCCACGGCCCGGACGTGCGCGATGGCCACGTCCGGGTCGCTGAATAGCCGTGCCAGCGCCGGCATCGTTGCGCTCACGCAGCTGACTGGCCGCGGCGGCGTCGATGGCGTGAACCTGGATTCTGGTCACAACAGGCGATGTCAAGGTCATGTGATCCATGCTGGCCGCCGGCCGCCCGGAAGTCTGGCGGGATTGAGACGGCGCGTTCAGCCCGCCAGGCGGCGCAGGGCGCCCCGAACCACCTGGGGGTCACTCGTGGTCCAGAACGGCGGCAGCGACGACCGCAGGAACCCGCTGTAGCGGGCCGTCGCCAGCCGCGGATCCAGCACGGCCACGACGCCCCGGTCGGTCATGGTCCGCAGCAGTCGTCCGGAGCCCTGGGCCAGCAGCAGCGCGGCCTGGGCGGCCGCCACCGTCATGAAGCCGTTGCCGCCGCGGGCGGCCACCGTGCGCTGCCGGGCCGACGCGAGCGGGTCATCCGGCCGCGGGAACGGGATCCGGTCGATGACGACCAGCTGCAGTGACCGGCCGGGCACGTCGACCCCCTGCCAGAGCGAGATCGTGCCGAACAGGCAGGTCGGCTCGTCCTCCGCGAACTTGGCCACCAGCAGCGCGGTCGAGTCCTCACCCTGGCACAGCAGCGGGAAGCCGAGGTTGTCGCGGAGCTCGGCGGCCGCCTGCCTGGCGGCCCGCATCGAGGAGAACAGGCCGAGCGTCCGGCCGCCGGCCGCGGTGATGAGCTCGCGCAGCTCGGTGAGATAGGACTCGGGCAGCCCGTCGCGGCCCGGCTGCGGCAGGTGCCGGGCGATGTAGAGGATGCCGCTGCGCGGGTGGTCGAACGGCGAGCCGACGTCCAGCCCGGTCCAGTCCAGCGGGTGCCGCTCGGCGTCCCCCGCGCCCTTACCGCGGTCCCCGCCGCCGTCGCCTTCTCCCGGGCCCGCCGCGGCCGCCGAGCCCGCCGCGGCCGCCGGCGCCATCTCGCTGGCGTCCCGGCGCGGCCCGGGCACTCGGGCCATAGGCCGGTCGGCTCGGGCGCCGGCCAGCGGCAGGCCCCACTGCCGGGCCAGCGGCTCGAAGGAGCCGCCCAGCGACAGGGTGGCCGACGTCAGCGCGACCGTATGCCGGCCGAACAGCCGGTCCGCTAGCAGGCCGCCCACCTCCAGCGGCGCGACCCGCAAGGTCGGCGGCCGCGTGGCGTCATCCGGCGACCGGTCCAGCCACACCACGTCCGGCCGGGCCGCGAGATCGGCCCCGAATGCCGCGAGCATCTTGCCCGCGGCCCCCCAGATGTCATCGAGCGAGGCGGCGGCCGCCCGCGCTGCCGACACGCGGTCCAGCTCCTGGTCGCCGCCGCCAGCGCTGGCCCGCAGCTGGGACGCGCAGGCCGCGGCGGCGTCACGGACCGACGCCAGGGCCACCGCCAGCGGCTCGCCCAGCACGTCCAGCCGTCCGGCCGGCACCGTGACGATAGCCCGGTCCAGCCCGCCGGCCGCGCCCCGCAGCCCGCTGATCAGCGTCTCGTCCACCATCCGGCCGCACCGCCGGGCCGCCGCCTCCACCCCGGCGGCGGAAAGCTCGGAGGAGGCGACCGAGGTGACCCGGTCGACCAGCTCGTGGGCCTCATCGATGATCACGACATCGTGCTCGGGCAGCACATCGAAGTTCTCGATCGCGTCGATGGCCAGCAGGGCGTGGTTGGTGACCACGATGTCGGCCTCCCCGGCGACCTCACGGGCCCGCTCTGCGTGGCACCGGGTGCCGAACGGGCAGCGCTGCACGCCGACGCACTCCTGCGCGGTGACCGACACCTGCCGCCACGCCCGGTCGTCCACGCCGGGGACCAACTCGTCACGGTCGCCGGTCTTGGTCTCCGCCGCCCATTCATGGAGCCGCTTGACCTGCCGGCCCAGCACGGACGTCGCGCTCGGGTCGAACAGCGTGTCCTCGGGATCGGCGGGGACGTCGCCCTGCGTCCGCAGCAGGCACAGGTAGTTGCGCCGCCCCTTGAGGATCGCGAACGCTGGCGTCCGGCCGAGGCTGCCGGCCAGCGCGGCGGCCAGGCGTGGCAGGTCGCGGTCGATCAGCTGGCGCTGCAGGGCGATGGTCGCCGTCGAGACGACGACCGTCGTGCCCCGCTCCATCGCGTGCCGGACGGCGGGAACCAGGTAGGCCAGGGACTTTCCCGTTCCGGTCCCGGCCTGGACCGCCAGATGCCGGCCGCTTTCCATCGCGTGGTCGACCGCCTCCGCCATCTGGACCTGGCCTGATCGCTGCGCACCGCCGATCTCGGCCACGGCCGTGGCCAGCAGGTCGGTCACGGCCGGCAGTTCATCGCCGCCGGAGCCGAAGCGGGCTGCCCTGGCCCGGCTGGAGGTCGCATCGCTCACGGGCATCCGGCTGACTGGCGGGTCGCTGGCATCGCGTGCTGAGCGCACGCCGGGCATCGGGGCCGGACCGGGGGGCACGTAGGAACGCTATCGCCTCGTACTGTCGCCCGCGGACGAGGACACGGCCGGCCAGGATGGGCAGCCTTACGCGCCGCGGCTGATCCGGCTGTGCGCCGAACAGGTAGCTGCTGCGCGGGAGGCGGCGGACGGGGTCGTTCTGGTCGTCCAGTGAGCTAGGGAGCTGCTCTGCGTAGTCGACTGCTGAGTGACGGCACGGGGTCGCTCACCGGGCCGGCCAGTCCCGCAGTCTAGATCCGCTTGATTGTCGCGAACCAGGCCGGTGCGCCGTCGTCGTGGTATCTGGTCTGGACCCGGTCCGATTCGATGGCGGCGACATTCCATCCATTGCCGGGGTTGAACGCCGCCCTCAGCTCTTCCTTACTGATGGGGTGCGGGCCAGTACCGGGACCATCGTCACTGAAGCACAACACATGCAGGGTTCCATCGTGCTCGGTCACCTACGCCAGGCTCGCCACGTATCCTGGTCGCTCGTCGCGGTCGAAGGTGTGGAACAGTCCGCAGTCCAGCACCGTCTCAAACCTGCGCCCCAGACGCTCCAGCCGGAACGCGTCAGCCGCAGCGAACTCAACCTCGATCCCACGGTCGCCGGCCTTCGCCCGGGCGATCGCCAAAGCCGTCTCAGCCACGTCAACGCCCAGAACCGGCAATCCCAGCGAGGCGACGTGAAGAGCGTTCTCGCCGGTCCCGCAGCCCGCATCGAGCACCGCTCCGGCGAATCCGCCTGCGGATGCCAACCGCACTATTGCTGGCTGCGGCTGGCCAGTGTGCCAAGGCGCAGGGCCGTCGTGGTACGACGCATCCCAGGGCAGTCCCGTCAGCCGCTCGTGACTGGTCGGGTGCCGGCCACTGAACGGATCCTCAGCGAGGGCTCCTGATAGCTCCGACAACTTCGTCCCCTTCCTGCAACTGATCTTGCCACCTCATCGTGGCACGCCAATCCACAGGTCTTGACTTTCCGCCAGTCCCCGGCACCGGCCGTCCGGGTCCCTTGAGGGTCCTCGGCGTTCTCACGAAGAATACGTTGATCGAATTTACGAGCGATTTTAGGACCGTACTGTCGGCATCGCTCGATATTATTAGCTAAGAAGATGCCGCCAAGTAAGTAACTGCAACTGGGAACAGCCAGGACGCTCAGGAGGTGGTTCGGTGGCTGAGATCAACGACCCGATGGTCCCGAGGGATGACCCGGAGCCGGGCGGGGACGGTCTTCGATGGTCGTTCGAGCTGAACCTGGAGTCGGTTCTCGCGCAGATCGGCCGGCGGCTCGGCGGCCTGGCTGGCGAGGACCAGGAGGCAATTCTGGCCGCCGAGAATGGGGCCCGCGATAGCCAGGCGCCATCGGTCGACCTAGCGGGGTTAGTCGCTGAGCATCTGCCCGCCGGACCCGGGCTGGCGGCATGGCTGGCCCAGCAGGACCCCGGCCAGCTCGCCGATCGTGACCTGCCCGGAGCGGCGGCGGCGTTCCGGAAGGTGGCGTCCTGGGCCCAGGCCGCCGAGCTCAAGGCCGTGGCGCAGATCACCGCCCGCTCCGCGGCTCGCGACAAGAACGCCGGCCTGGAAGCAGACGGCCGTCCCGCTCAGGTCACCCGCGACGCCGCCGCCCAGGTCGGCCTGGGCCTTGCTCTCTCGCCCTGCGGTGCTGCCGCCTGGGCTGGCCTCGCCGTCACCCTGAACTGGCGGCTGCCGGTCACCGGCGCTGCCCTGGCCGACGGCACCCTCGACCTGTACCGGGCCCGGATCATTGCCGAGGCCACGGCCCCGCTGAGCGACGCAGACGCCCGCAAGGTAGAGGACCAATTGGTGCCTGGCGCCGGGGACATGACCTATGGTCAGCTCCACGCCGCGCTGCGGCGGGCGGTGCTCGCCGCCGATCCCGAGGGCGCCGAGCACCGCCGCCAGGCCGCCGAGCGGCGCGCCCGCGTCAGTCTCTACCCGGACCAGGACCAGACCGCGACACTGACCGGCAGCACGCTGCCTGCCATCCACGCCGCCGCGGCCATGGCCCGGATCTCCGCTATGGCCCGCGCCCTCAAGGCATCCGGTGCCGCCGGCGGCACGGACTACCTCCGCGCCCATGTCTTCATGGGACTCCTCATGGGCACGCTGCCGCTCATCCCGCCGCCCGCTGGCGCGCCGCCCGACGACGACCCGCCATGCGATGAAGACCCGCCACCCGGCGCCCTGCCCCGTACAGAAGACCCGCCCCGCGAAGACCCGCCGCGCGGCGACCGGTCCTGCGGCGCGCCGCCAGGGAGCGGCACATCCCGCCATGGCCCAGTCCCCCATCCGCGTGGCGCCAGCCCTTCCGACGCCAGCCCACCGCGCGGCAGCCCACCAGGCAGCCCGCCCGACGGCAGCTCGCCCCTGGGCAGCTCGCTGGACGGCGGCCCGCCGGACGGCAGCTGGTCCGAGGGCACCGCTGGCGAGCCAGCGGACGTCTGGGATACAGAGCCTCCGTTAACTGACGCGGATGCCCCAGAGGACGACGGCTTCCGCGACTCGCCGCCGCCGCTGCCGGACGGCTACGACGATGACGTCAGGTACTGGGGTGATCCACTGGACGATCACTTCGCTGACCGGGGCACCGTCCCGGCGCTGCCACCGGTCCCGGCGACCGTCCCGGCCGCAGCGGGTGATGCCCGCTTCGCCGAGGGCTCGGGCCGCCCGCCGCCGGGGCTGCTCGATGTGTCGGTGCCCTGGGCCACGCTGATCTGCCAGTCGCCCGTCCCCGGCACGATCGGCCGGATTGGCCCCGTCACCGCCACGCAGGCCCGTCAGCTGGCGCGGCTGGCCCTGACCAGTTACACCACCCGGTGGCGGCCGTTCTCACTGACGGTCGTGGCCATGCCATCGCGGTTGGGCGGGTCCCCCGCGGCCTCCCCGCCCCGTGACCTTCGCCCACCCGGTTCTGTCAGCCTGGTTAGCCGCGTCTCCGTCACCATGCCTGGCAGCCACGGGCGGTGGCGGCGGCGTAGATGGCGGCCCAGGGGTCGCCCATGCGGCTGCCGTTGGCGAAGTCCATGCGGTCAAAGCGGGCACCTTCGGGCACCGCGAACGACCACTGATCAGGACTCGCACAGGCTGACCCCTGCCAGAAACGACCTCGTAAGCGATAGGTCGCCGGTCACCTGGCCCTAGCCCCGCCCACGGCCTGCAGGGGCGGCGGGTAGAGCGCTGTCATCGACCCATCGCTGAAAGACCAGCTGGTCCAGCCTGCGCCTCCTTGTCAGGACACTACAAGAGTAAACTGCTGGGTTGTCGTTCCGGCATGGTTAGTTGCAGTGATGGTAATTGGATAATCGCCTTGCGTTCCCTTGAAGGGCGTTCCCGTCAGTCCGCGGTTGTTCAAAGTGAGGTGAATGCCATCCGGCAATCTACCGGTTTTGGAAATTATGGGCGCCGGGAAACCTGTGGCGGTGAAGGAAAAGGAAAAACTGTTGCCGACCCGTGCGGTTGCAGTGTTCGCACTGGTGATAGACGGCGTGACAGCGACGACAAGGGTAATGGATTGCGATGCCACCCCTTGTGGGTTAGTTGCGGTTATACTTACCGGGTAGCTCCCGCTCGTGCCGGGGGCGGGGGTCCCAGTGATACTGGCGGTGCCGTCCCCGTTGTCCGCAAAGCCGATGCCGGAGGGCAGTATTCCCGTTTCGCCCAGGGTCGGCGTAGTGAATCCGCGCGCAGTAATGGTCAGATTTACGGATGCGCCCTCATTGACCACTCGAGTCGCCTGAAGCTTGTCAAGGGTCGGCGCCTTTATGACATTTACCGTGAAGGCCTCAGTTACGGCTCCGGCTTTGCTGTGCGCATGCAGCATGATCGTATAAGTGCCCACCGCAGATTTCTGTGGGGTCCCGTAGATCATAAGTTCAGTACCGTTAGATGCCTCGCTGAAGTGCATTCCTTCGGGAGGCCTACCTGTGTGAAGGATGCGGGGCGGCGGATGACCCACAGCTAGGATGGTCACCGGCTCAGCGGTGACGCCGTAGGTCACCGTCTCGCTGTGACTGCCGACGAATTTAGGCACAATCAGCCCTGCCTTAGTGTACAAAATGAAATGCTGTACGGCTGAGGATCCGACACCATTAGACGCAGTGATGGTTACCTCAACCTTGCCGTAGTTTACTTCTGGGACGAGACCAGACAAGGTTGCCGTCCCATCCCCGTTGTCAGTAAAAGTAATGCCCTGCGGAAGAATACCAGTCTCAGCGATAGATGGGATCGGCGTTCCGCTGGTGGTGATCCTGAAGTTCAGCGGTATTTGCGACTCCAGGGTCGCATGCGGAGTGCTAGTAATGGTCAGTGCGCTGGTGCCCGCAGAGATACCAGCTAGCACCATGGATCCACTTGCGAGCGAATTTATCAGAAATAATGCTAAAACCACGACGGTCAGGGCCGACATGCGTCTGAAGCGGTAGCGCACTCAAACTCCTTTCACTGCGAACTGACGGGTTAATGCTGGCAGACCTGGACTCCCTTAGCAATCACCTTCTGCGTGCTGTCCGTCGACATCAAAATATGCTTGTGTCGTATTACTACAAAATGAGCACACCCTAGTTGACCAGAACGGAGTCGGTGGCCCGGAGCTGCCTGACCTGCCGTCCTGGGCATATCTCGTGCCTCGGCCTACCGGCTGCTATCCGCCAACGGGCCGCCTCACCAGCAGACCGTGACGGCAGAGCAGGTGCGCCGGGTCGCTGCCGACCGCGGGCGGGGCTGCGGCCGTGCTGACCGAGAGTCGCTACCACCCGGCACTGTTCCGGGAAGCAGCCCGGCGCGCAGCCCTGGAGGTCACCAAGGGGCGCCGGGAGGAGGGCTTCTCCGAGATCCTAGGTACCCGATTCAGCGCGCGATCACGGGCAAGGCGGTCACCAGCGGCTAGGATTGCTGGCGGATCGCGCCAGGCTGTCCTGCGGCGGTGTATTGGCCGCGACCATGTTCTGCAGTTCCTCGACCGTGAGCCACTGCTTGAAGTGGTGGATCATCCGATGGCAGTTGGAGCAGAGCAGGGCAAGGTCAGCCAGCCTGGTCTGGGTCTCTCCGCTGATATGAAGCGGAACACGATGGTGGCACTCGATGTAGTCGAGTCCGTGAGGCCCGTACTTGACCCCGAAGTCAAAGGTGCACGCTTCGCAGGCAACGGGAAGGCCGCGCCGCTTGGTATCAGCGATCTTCTTGAGACGTAGCCTTTTGTCGCGCTCGCGGCGGAGGTGTGTACGGAGCGCGATTCCGCCTTCTCCGTGCGGCGCGTCGTCCATGTCCATGTCCATGTCCAGGTCAGGCAGGACTTGGTCGCTGGCGTCCTGCGCTGACAGCAGCTCGCGGATCCGTGCCGCCTCCCTGCGCATCTTCTCTGGGTCGGCGAGAAAGTTGTTGAGAACAAGCTTGTCTAGCTTGTTGCCGCGGGTCCTGCCACCGTGGTATTCGGGGTGCACGGTTGCAATGTCAGCAGTCTTGCGAGCCACTCCGTTGGTGTTGCGGAAGTCTGGATGCCGTGGTTCGTACGGGTGATTGGCCGGGCTCTGCAGCAGCTGGGAGAGCGCAATCACTCCTGGATCGGTAACCGGCAGCTGCCTCCATCCGCTGGCCTCGACTATCTCGCACGCCAGAGTGAGCTCGTCGCGGGTCCAGTCCACATACGGCAGATGCTGCATCTCGAAGCCGAGAGCCTCTAGCCGGTAGGCGGCTGTCTTGTCGCCGCCGCTGAAGTCCCTTGGCCCTAGTGACGTGCCGGTACTGGCGCCGTGGGCATAGCCCAAGATCGGCTTCGAGTCGTAGAGCTGGCCATTGTGCAGGAGGTAGTACTCCCGCGAACGGTGAAATCCGGTAGAGCGCAGGAACTCATGCCTGCCAAGCCGCTCGAACTCGGCCAGCGCGGCCAGGACGCCGTCACGCGTTACATCAGTAAGGGTCACAAGGCGAATTTATTGGCCGTGCCCGCTACGTGCCCGATCCAGCGCGCAACCACGGCAATGACGGTCACCTGCGACCTGGGTTGTTGGCTGATTCATGGCAGCGGGTCAGGCCCGAACGGCCTACGAGACGACCTGGTAAGGAAGAGGTCAGACCGGCCGCCCGGCAGCGGGCCACCCGTCCAAGCCGGGTCTCAGTAGCCGACCAGGAGGACTCCGCGGAAGGGCAGCGGCAGGCGCTGGCTGGCGTAGAGGGCTGAGAGAAGGTCCGCGCAGTCTTTGTAGGCGCGAACTGAGACTTCACGGCCACTGCTGACGTGGCGGTACGCGACAGGGAGAAGCAGGGCCAGATACTTGGCATCCACGATCAGGCTTGTCCGGATAATGTCCCGGTAGGTGGCGTTCCCACGTGCTCCCCGGCCTGCCTCGACCTCAACGACGATGCCATGAGTGTCGTGGAAGGCGTCGATCTCGTAGGACACCTCTGCGTGTCCGTTGCTGCCGAAGAGGACCGGCCGCCGGATGCGCTCCGAAGCCTTCTTGCCTGACTCCACTGCGAATCCGAGGCCGCGGAGGCCAGCAGCGAGCTCCTGGAGAACCCGGTCGCTGTCTAGACCCGTCTTGCGTTCGACGGTAGAGATGCTCTGCTCAACGGCCCGGACATTCTCGATGAACGGCTCTACCCACTCCGGCGGGCGCACGTTCCGTGGGAAATAGTCCCACGATGGGTAAACCTGACTACGCACGTAGCCATCCTGCCCTGCCCGCCGCGCGAGGGGGCAAGCATCTCGAATAGCCTGGTCCGGCTCGACTGCGGGCCGGGCGGCCAGCCTGACCACCAAGGCTGACCACAACAGCATCCGATTAGCGCGGTCGGGGACGGCTTGATGGCTCGATGCATCGCCAGGTGAGCGACCGCAACCGACAAGCTCGGCGTGGTTTGCAAGCAAGAGGTCACGGCTGTTGGCACGGCGAGGCGGCCGACGGGTGACCCTGCCATGTCACCCTGTCCGCTGAGGGGTAGGCGAGCGAATGCGGACACACCAGACAACGGGCAGGGGTTCGGATACTCAGCCATCACGCCCGAGGGGCTCTCGCCGAGTGTGCGTCGGCCGTCCGCTGGCAACACGTTTACGGACGTGTTGGGGCGCGGCGCAACCTAGTGCTGAGCCGTAGCTGCGGTGCCGAACACGGCAAGCTGTACTAAGTTCCGTTTATGAATTCTGCGGTGGTCGCGGCGATCATAGCAGCCAGCGTGAGCGCCATCACCCTGATCGGCACCCTGGCTGCGCAGCTCTACAGCATCCGCAAAACCAGCAGCGACACTGCAAAGACGCGCGAACAGCAAGAGCACCAGCTAGACAGGACACTTGCGGAGCAGCGCGAGCAGCTGGACAGAACGCTGACGGAGCAGAGTAAGCAACTGAATAGAACGCTCGCGGAGCAGCGCACCCGCACCTTGAATGAGCGGTTCGCCACGGCAGCCGGGCAACTGGGCGGTGACAAGCCGCCAGCGGTCCGGCTGGCCGGGGTGTATGCCATCGCAGGCTTGGCGGATGACTGGTCCGAGAACCGGCAGACCTGCGTCGATGTGCTGTGTGGCTATCTGCGCATGCCATACGAGCCCGATCCGGGCCAGGATGCTCCCGAGCCGGAGCGGTTTGCCTTCCAGGCCAGCCGCGAAGTCCGCCATACCGTCATCCGGATCATTACAGCGCATCTCAAGGATGACGCGGCGGTGTCCTGGCAGGGCTTGAACTTCGACTTCACAGGCGTTGTCTACGGCTTCAATTATTAATGATCAACAAATATGGCTGCTTCTGGAAGCGCCTAGTATTGGGCGCTTCTACATACCGGTGAATAGTCAGTTGAGCATTGACTCAAGCGGGCACTGGCAGACATTTGTGGGCAATATCGGCAGTGCTGGTGACCATGGCCAGCATTTCGAACTTGTCGCCGTTGCCGCCAATCTCAATGCATCAAACACATTTGTGCGTGCTCGCCGAGACACTGGGTATTTGGTGGGTTTGCCAGCGGGTTCGTCTGCGCTCAATGAAGCCTGCGTAGTTCGGAATTAAATGCCGACAGTCACCTGCTACCAGCGGGCCGGTATCGCAAACGATCACGCCGAGCAGCCGAATCCCTCATCGAGCCAATCTTCTGACGGGCGTCTACGTCGGCGGCCTAGTACGGCAGCCCGACTTCGTGATCTTGGGCGTGGCGGCGTGACACGGAACGGCCACCGCGTGATCATGCCGGGTTTGTGCGGAACACGGATGATCTTGCTGTGGCCGCGGGCCACAGCGTAGACCCTGAGCGATGGCGGGCGCATTTCGACGAGCTGATGGGCCGGATCGCGGGGCGGTTCGCCCGGGTGGAGCCGCGGCGGCACGCCCGTGACCTGGTGCTGGGCCTGATGTCGGACCTGCCGGGCAAGAACTGCTGGACGATCGCGGAGCACGCCGGGCACCCGGCGCCCGGCGGGCTGCAGCACCTGCTGGCCCGTGCCGCCTGGGACGCCGACGCGGTCCGCGATGACCTGCGCGGCTACGTGACCGGGCACCTGGGCGACGCGGACGCGGTCCTTGTGGTTGATGAGACGGGCGATCTCAAGAAGGGCACCCGCACGGTGGCGGTCCAGCGCCAGTACACCGGCACGGCAGGCCGGATCGAGAACGCGCAGGTCGCGGTGTACCTGACTTACGCCACCCGCGCCGGGCACGCCCAGATCGACCGCGCCTTGTACCTGCCGGCGTCCTGGGCAGGCGACCAGGAGCGGCGCGCAGTAGCGGGCGTCCCCGGTGACGTGGCGTTCGCGACCAAGCCGGAGCTGGCCCGCCAGATGATTGCCCGGGCGCTGGACGGCGGGGCGGCCGCCCCGTGGGTGGCCGGCGACGAGGTGTACGGCACCGATCCGGGCCTGCGCCGCGAGCTGGAGGACCGCGCCACCGGCTACGTGCTGGCCGTCGCCTGCAGCCACCAGGTCACCACCACCGCCGCCGGCCCGCAGCGCGCCGACGCCATCGCCAGGACCCTGCCCCGGCGTGCCTGGCAGCGGCTATCGGCAGGCCAGGGCTCCAAGGGCCCCCGCTACTACGACTGGGCCTGGATCACCATCGACCCCGGCGGCGCCCCGGCCGGGCAGCGGTCCCTGCTCATCCGCCGCAATAACACCACCGGCGAGCTGGCCTTCTACCGCTGCTACGCCCCCGCCCCGGCATCCCTGGCCGTCCTGGTCCGCGTCGCGGGCCGCCGCTGGACCGTGGAGGAGACTTTCCAGGCCGGCAAGGGCCTGGCCGGGCTCGACCAGCACCAGGTCCGCCGCTGGAACTCCTGGCACCGCTGGACCACCCTGGCCATGCTCGCCAGCGCGTTCCTGGCCGTCCTGGCCGCTACCGAGCACGCCCGCCAGCCCCCGCCCGACGGCATGATCCCGCTGACCAGCAGCGAGATCCACCACCTGCTCAACGTCCTCCCCGCCCAGCCTGACTGCTCCATCCGGCACCGCCTGCGCTGGTCAGCCTGGCGACGCAGCCACCAGCACCGCGCCAGGACCAGCCACTACCAAAAGCGCGCCGAACATGAAGACCACGAAGTCAGGCTGCCGTACTAGCTCAGCTCGGCTGATCTGCCATTATGCAGTAAGCCATCAGGACGAGCTCCCCGGCGGCCGGCTGGGCTGGCGTTACCCCTTGTAAGTGGTGGTGACGGAGACCTGGAGTTTCCCGCTGCCGGGCAGGTGTCCTTGGAGGCTGAGTGAGCAGGTAACCGGGTGGGCGATTCCGGGGCGCAGCTTGAATCTGAGCGGGCCCCGCGAATCGAAGGTCCCGGTGGCGCCGGCGCCGCGGTCGCCGTGCGCGCAAGCGAGGGTGTACTGGCCCTCGATGGCCTGGTTCGGGGTTGCGGTGAGGTAGGCGTGCATCATCACGGGCCGGCTCGCCCTGACGTTCAGGGCGCAAGCGGCGTGATCGCCGCTGGAGCTGCAGGACCCGATCGTGTGCGTTCGGGTGGGTGCGGTCGGGGTGGTGCGCGCGGAGGCGGCCCTTACCGGGGCGGTGGTGGCCGAGGCGGGAACCGCGGCCACGGTCACCAGGGCGGTCGCGCCCATGGCAATGACCCCTGCGATGGCGTTCCTGGTCATCAGCTGATTCTCCTGTCTGCAGATGCGAGATCGACGGGGCGTCATTCGCCGGGGGGCGCCGGGCCCGGCGGCTGAGCCGACGCCAGGTCTTGCCGCTTGAAGAACGCGGTGGAGGCCGGGAGCCACAGCAGGCACACCGCCGCGACGCCGACCGGCCAGGTCAGTACGAGCACTGCCAGGCCGCCAAGGTTCCCGGTCAGGCTGATCAGCCTGGGATCGGCGAGGGAAACGCTGATGTCCAGCGTCGCCAGGCCGAATAGTGTCGCGGTCGCGATGCGCGCCCAGTTCCGGCGCTGGCCGGCCGACCGCGCCATCCACAGCCACAGGGCGATCACGACCAGGTCGCCCACGATGCCCACCGCGACGGCGAGCGGCCTCAGCGGGGGTACCTGGAGATAGCCGGTCAGCTC
>DATCEO010000058.1:0-28756 GCA_036510065.1 Streptosporangiaceae bacterium
CCCGCAGGCAGCGAGAACAGCACGCCACTCTCGTCGTGCAGATGAACCCGGTCCTCACCCCAGTTATGGCGGTGCGCGACGAACTCGAAGTCCCGGCCGAACAGCGGATGGAACCGGTGCGTCACCCGCACACGCCGGTACTGATCATCTGGACAGGGTGTCGTTGACGATGTGGTCCAACGCGATCGCCGAGCGCTGGATCAGGGGATGCCGCCGTGAACTCCTGGACCACACCCTCGTCTGGAACCAGGCTCATCTTCGGCGAATCCTGCACGACTACGAGACCCACCACAATCAGCACCGGCCGCACCGCTCCCTGCACAGCGCAGCGCCACTGAAACCGCTACCCGGGCCGGTCGACCTCGACCTGTACCGCATCCGAAGACAGGCTCACGTCGCTGGCATGATCAACGAATATCACCTGGTCGCGTGACGTGGACGAGGTTATCGGCACGCACAAGCCGAGTCACGGTCACCGGGCCGCGCCCGCGCGGGCGCCCGCTATCAGATCCCAGCATGGACAGCGGTCACCGGCCGGCGCAGGCGATGCGTCCGCGTGGATCACGCCTCTGGCCTGGAGGGCGAGGGTCACCGGGGGGCCTGATACGGCCGATCTTTGCCGGGCCCGGGTCGGGGCCAGACGGCCTGCCCGCCAATCCGGCCGGAACTCGGCGCTGTGCAACCGCGGCGCCGGGCCAGGCCTGGGGAACTGCCGCCCGCTGGAGTGCCGCACCGCCCCACTCGCCGCCGCCAACCGCGACGCGCTCCTGGACAGCGTGCTTGCATCGCACGCCTGCCTGCCACCCTGCCGCCAGCACACGCTGGCCGGGCGCCATTGGATGCTTCCGCGCCGGCTCGCTCCTCATACAGAGTCAGGCGTTCATCTCCCTGCGAGAGTTTCCGGTGGTGCGGTGTCGCTGGTGACCCGGCGGGGTTCGAGCAAGCAGGCCTGGATGGTCGGCACGGTGACGATTAAGGGGGTGGCGGCACGCCGCCGCGGGGGAGCCCCAGGACGGCGACATCGGGGCGGTCCCGGTATTTTTCGAGGAGGGCTGGCCAGCATCCCTCCGGTCGCGGAAGAGACGATCTGGCATGGTCTGCGCCCTGTTCATGGCGGGCGCGCACCAGGGTGAAGTGCGTTGGACGCCACTGGCGGACGCACGCGGCCACCTCGCCGCCTGGGAACCCGCTCGCCTCCGGAACAGTCGGGCGGCGCCGGCCAGCGCGCGATGCCCGTTCATGCCCGTCGGCGCCTGGACGTGGACTGTGGCTGTCCGTACCAGGAGATGCGGGATTCTGCGCTCGGGTGGCCACCTGTTCCTGGGTTATCGTCCCTGCCGCCGACGCGCGCTGGCGAGGGAGTTCTGATCGCATCGCCACGGTCTCGCTTGGGGTTCCCTGGCGGCGCCAGCCAGCGCGTGAGGCGCAGCAATCTTCATCGGACCCGCCCGGTTCCCTCTCAGGATCCGCCTACTACTTGAACTTATTTTTATAGTAATAGTCGTTAAAATATGTCTCAGTGGGTGCCGTGCCGGAGAAGGAGGAAACCGATGACCTACGTGATCGGGGAGCCCTGCGTGGATGTGCTGGATCGGGCGTGCGTGGAGGAGTGCCCGGTGGACTGTATCTACGAGGGCGAGCGCATGCTATATATCCACCCGGACGAGTGCGTGGACTGCGGGGCGTGCGAGCCGGTGTGCCCCGTGGAGGCGATCTACTACGAGGATGACCTGCCGGAGAAGTGGCAGGGCTACACCGGCGAGAACGTGCGGTTCTTCGCCGAGCCCCTGCCTGGCCGCGGCGAGCCGCTCGGCTCTCCGGGCGGCGCCGCCAACCTGGGCGCCGTGGGCGTCGACACGCCATTCGTCACCGGGCTTCCCCGCAGCGGTAGAGCCCCCGCCCGGGGCGCTGCGCCAGCGGGGAGAAGCGCCGGTGCGCCGCCGCGCATCAGGACCGGCACTCTCTGTCTGCCCGGATGTAATGCGCCCGTGGTCTGGCCTTGCCACACATATCCTGTTTCTACTAGTTGACCTGATGTAAACTGTGTGGATGGACGTGAAGGCGCTTCTTGCGCCCGATGCCGAGTTTCCGCTAGGCGAGCGGCGGGCCAGCGTGCTGGACCTGCTGCGCGCTGCGGGCTCGCCGCTCGGTGTGCGGGAGGTCGCCGGACGGACGGGACTGCATCCCAACACTGCCCGCTTCCACCTGGACGGGCTGGTTCGGGCCGGCCTGGCGACCCGGGCGTCCCAGGTCCGAGCGTCCCAGGTCCGGGCGGCTCCCGGTCGGCCCAGCGTGGTCTACGAGGCGTTGGAGGGCGGCGAGGCCGCCGGGCAGCGGCATTATCGCTTGCTGGCCGAGATGCTCACCAGCCTGATCGCGGGAATGCTGCCCGACCCGGGTGAGGCTGCCGCGGAGGCTGGCCGGGAGTGGGGCCGCTACCTCACCGAGCAGCCTGCCCCCTATCAGCTGATGGGCGCCCGCGAGGCGATCGGGAGGCTCGCCGCCACACTGGAAGAGATCGGGTTCGCCCCGGAAGCCGTGGCTGACGGGACGGGGTATCAGCTGCGGCTGCGGCAGTGCCCGTTCCGCGAGGTGGCGGAAGCCCACCGGGATGTCGTATGCGAGCTTCACCGTGGCCTCATGCAGGGCGCGCTTGAGCAGATGCGGGCGCCGGTCACCGCGGACCGGCTGCAGCCGTTCGCCGAGGCCAGCCTCTGTATCGCCTACCTGGCTGCCCAGCAGGATCCAGGACGGCGCCGCGACTCAGCTGTGTCCTGATGGCAGATGGCAGGAGGGGGGCCCCGTGTGCAGCCGTACATCCGGGTCCGCCGCGTCTACGAGGACCCTGCGCCGCAGGACGGGGCGCGCGTGCTGGTGGACCGGATATGGCCGCGGGGCCTGCGCAAGGACGCGGCCCGGCTGGATGAATGGGCCAGGGACGTCGCACCGTCCACCGTGCTGCGGACATGGTATGGGCACGATCCAGCGAAGTTCGGCGAGTTCCGCCGCCGCTACGCCGCGGAGCTGGCCGGGGATGTACCGCATGCTGCTCTCGGCCGCCTGCGCGCCCTGGCGGCCGCCGGACCCGTCACGCTGCTGACCGCGACCCGGGACATCGACCACAGCCAGGCGGCGGTTCTCGCCCAGATCCTGTGGCACGGTGCAGGCGGCCCTGCTCCGCAGGACCAGGAAGACCCGGCCGGGAACCCGCAGCCGGGCACCGGTGAACGGGAACGGGCAGCGGAACTGGCTGGGGAACCCGGCGAAGGCGGCGACGCAGCCTGCTGGGCCCACCTCGTCTGCCCGGAGTGCGGAGCCGTGATCAGCGGGGGTCATCGTCCAGGCTGCACATCGGGACCGGCAGCACCCGGGGCCCGCTGAGCGCGCCGCCGCCAGTCAGCGGGCGGCCTTGCTCACTGTCAGCAGGACCGCTGAGTCCTCGAGGGCCTCCAGGGCGTGCCGGCTGTTCGGCACTACCAGGAGGTCACCGGAACGACCTTCCCACGTCACCTCCCCGGCGGTCAGCCGGACCCGGCCGCGCAGCACCTGGACGGTGGCCTCGCCGGGGTTCTCGTGGTCATCGAGTGAGGAACCTGCGGTCAGGGCGAGCACAGTCTGGCGCAGTGCGTGCTCATGGCCGCCGTATACGGTTTCGGCGCTGCGGCCGCCCGGGGCGGCGGCAGCCCGCCTGGCCTGCTCCCGGGCGATGGCATCCAGCGAGAACTTTTCCATGCCTTATCTCCCAGCGGACGTGTTCACTGTGGCGGCCCAGCCGCATACTCGCTCGGCTTCATGGGCACGTGGTTCTTCTTTTCACGAGCATTATTGATATAAACCATAGCGGTATGCCGATGATCCTCGTCTGGGAACGGTCCGGCACCGCGAACTCAGGCAGGACGATGCTTCCCTGCCCTGCCGGGGTAGAAGGAGATGGCCGCCAGGATGCTAGCTGTCAGCTGGGACACAGTCCGGCTGTTCCTGCATGTGCTCGCGGCCACCGTGTGGGTGGGCGGCCAGCTCACCCTGGCGGCGCTGGTCCCGGTGCTGCGCCGGTTCGGCGCCGAGGTGCCACGTGCGGCCGCCCGCCGCTTCAACCAGGTCGCCTGGCTCGCCTTCGCCGTGCTGGTCGCCACCGGGGCGTGGAACATCGTCGCCGTCCGCGGCGAGATCAGCCACAACGCCAGCTACCGGGCCACGCTGATCATCAAGCTCGCCGTCGTGGGCATCTCCGGTATCACCGCATTCCTGCACGCGCGGGCCCACAGCACGATCGGCCTGGCGATCTTCGGCGCCCTGACCGGCGCCAGCGCCCTGGCCGCCCTGTTCCTCGGCGTCCTGCTGGCCGGCTGACCCGGCTGATCCCGGTCAAGGCGCGTGGTCGTAGGCCTGGCCGAAGCCGCCGGCGCCCCCGATGTGGGGTCGCCCGATCGGCGAGCGAGCCGGGCGAGGAACGCGACGGCCACCATTGCCCAGGCGGCGACGGCCACCCAGAGCATGAACCGGCTCAGGGATTCCATGAACCCGAGATGGGCGGCATTGCCGAAGGACAAGGTGGCCACGCTGTACACGCCGAGGGGAAAGACGACGCTCCAAAGCGCCGGGTCATAGCTGACGGGCCAGTGACGCCGGGCGTGCCGCCACAGGCCGAGCACGATGAGCAGCGGGATCCACCAGGTGCCGAACGCCCAGAAAGCAAAGGAGAGACCCGCAGCCCGCATCATCTACGTGACCAACGCCTTTGACGGCACGGTGTGGATGATCGATGAGGCCACCAACGCCGTGACCCACACCATCCGCGTGGGCAACGGCCCGGTCGGGGTTGCGGTGGATCCCGCAGCCCGCACCGCTTGCATAACCAACTGGTATTCGCACATGGTGTCGGTGATCGACGAGTCCACTAACTCCGTGACCGCCGCGGTCCCAGTGCATTTCGTGATCGGAGTGGCGGTGGATCCCGCCACCCACACCGCCTACGTGACCAGCCCCAGTTCGGGCACCGTGTCGGTGCAGATGTGCCCGTAACCAATACCGCCGCCCCCCACAGGTTCCGAGCTGGTGGGCGCGTTCATGGAAAGATCATTATGGGGGGGCAGTTTGGGAGGCAGAATGCCGCCCGCGCCGGCCAGCGAGGGCCAGGCTCCGCTGGCGGCAGCCAGTGTCAGGGCTGGTCAGGGCCTATATTGGCGCTACAGCGACGCCCTGGCGGTCCATGGTAAGGAGAAGGTCTACGGTTCGATTCCGTAAGGGGGCGGCGGGAATTCGAGGATGCGGTCGCCGCGTGCAACCTGCTGCCCGGCCCGGCGTCCACCCAGCTGGCGATCTTCTGCGCCTGGCGGGTCCGCGGCCGCGCCGGCGCGCTGGCGGGCGGGGGCGCGTTCATCATTCCCGGCCTGATCCTGATCCTGGCGCTGGCCGCGCTGTTCCTGGGTTCCCCGCCGCTGTGGGTGCGGGGCGCCGGCGCGGGCGCCGGGGCGGCGGTCGCCGCGGTCGCCGTGCAGGCCGGTTCCAGCCTGATCCCGGCCAGCTGGCGCCGCGCGCAGCAGGCCGGCCGGGCCCGCTGGGTGGCCTACCTCGCGGCCGGGGCCGCCGCAGCCGCCACGATCGGCCCCTGGCTGGTGCTCGTCCTGCTCGGCTGCGGCGCCGTGGAACTGGCCGCCCAGCGCACCGGCCGCGACCACATCAGCACCGCTGGCCTGGCGCCCCTTCCGCTGCTCGCGGCGGGCGCGATCGGCGGCGGGGTCTCGCTGTCGGTGGCCTGGGTGGCGTTCAAGGTCGGCGCGCTGTCCTACGGCGGCGGGTTCGTGATCATCCCCCTGATGCAGGCCGATGCGGTCAGCCACTACCACTGGATGACCGGCGGACAGTTCCTCAACGCGGTCGCACTCGGCCAGATCACCCCCGGGCCTGTCGTGCAGACCGTGGCCGTGGTCGGCTACGCCGCCGCGGGCGTGGCCGGCGGACTGCTGGCCGCCGTGGTCGCGTTCGCGCCGTCGTTCGCGTTCATCCTGCTGGGCGCCAGCCGGTTCGACCGCCTCCGCGGTAACCACCAGGTCAGCGCCTTCCTCGGCGGCGCCGGGCCGGCCGCGATCGGCGCGATCCTCGGCTCGGCCATCCCGCTAGCCCGCGCCCTCACCCAGCCGTGGCAGTACGCCGTCCTCGCCGGCGCCGCCGTGCTCCTGCTGCTGCGCCGCGGCGTGGTAGTGACCCTGTACCGCTCCAAAATGCCGCTGGGTGCCTGACCTGCGGGTTCACGGAGTGGCCCACGCGGCTCGGTGGTACTCGTTGATCACGCCGCCGAGCACCTTGCGGCACTGCACCGGCGCGTCAAGCGGCGCCAGGACATCCGCGACCTGATGCTGCGGCTCACACGGGAGAACCTGGCCAGAAGGCACCGCCGTCGCCAGCCAAGCTGGCCGGCCTCGCCGTCAACGATCCCAACTTTCTGCGGGCCGCCCGGCCGATGTCCGCCATCGACAGCTGATAGCTGGCGTCGCGGGCCATGGGGGTTCTAGTCGGTCCTATGGGGGTTCAAGTCGGCTTCGCAGGCAGACGTCGTAACCTGCCGCGGCTGCAATCGCGTGCCACGTCCGACTCAAGTACACATTCCCGCAGGTCAACCGAAGGGGCTACGCAGGAATCCCAGGCGCACTACAGATCAATCTCGGCGCCGTAGCTTATAGAGCAATGTGGGTATACGGGGTCGGTCCCCCCTCGGCCTGGAACCCCTCCGTCTGAGAGCGGCTCTCGTCCCGGTGGGTGCGCGTGCCGTGGTCATGACCAAGAGGTTCTGGGTCGCTGGCGCTCGGCGAACGCAGCAAAATCCGCCTTCCCAGCTGCTTCTCATGCCGCTGCAAAGCCAGGGCCTTCCTCGTTGTCCGGGCCGACTGGGGCCGTGACGAGGAAGTGCTCGGCAGCCGGGAGCGTAGCGCCGCGCCGACGCAGCCAGGCCCGTTTGGTGCTGCCGTTGTCGTCCTCAATCGTGGCACCCTTGCTTTCGGCCAGCTCGCGGAGGATGGCGAACATCTGGGCGCGGCCACCCTCCGCGACCGCGCGGAGCGAGCGGGAGGCGTTTGCCGACTTGGCCGGGTTGGCAGCCCGGGGCCGGATCGCCCGGCGGACCTCGCAGACACGCAAGGGCATCCGGTCGAGATCGGCGCTAAAGGCGGCCATGACGTCCTGATACTGGCCGGATTCCGCAGAGGAGGCCAGCAGCCGCTCCCCGGCGGCAAGGCCTGGCGCGCGGGTTGGGATACTGCGATGTGCTCCAGGATCAGGGCCTGCACGCCGACGGGCGTGCTCCGCGTGGTAAGCGGCCATCACCCGTTCCCGGCTGGCGGCGTTGCACAGGGCGAACGGGCAAGTTATTGCGAATATTGCCTAACGAAGCCGGGCAGCCTGAACTCCAACCTGCTCTCCGCTTCGTCCTGCCTGCAGTGCTTCAAAGGATCTGTATGGCCAACTGATCTAGCCACCATGCCTCGAATCGAGTGCGCCAGGCGTTCGCTTCGACTGGGTTCAGCCGGTCCAAGCGCATCAGCCGCGTTCCCAGCCCGGAGGGAGATCCGCCGACCGTCAGGCCACCGTCTGCCCACAGATAGACCCGATCGTGCCAGGGGGCTTTCTGTGACCAGGACCGGATTTGCAGCCGTGGCAAGTGCTGGATGTCAGCCGGGGGTGGGGGCGGGATCAGGACGGGCGGCTGAGCTGGCTTCTTGGCGGACGCTGGCCTCGCGAACTGCTTGTGCATTGTGAGTACCCGGACGGGAACGCTGACCTTCTGAAGTGCCGCCCAGTCCGTCGGCTTGTGACCGAAGTACGGGTCAAGTACCAGCAGATCGTCCCTGGCGTCTTGCAAGGCGTCCTGGATTGCCGCTAGGGCAGTGGCCGGGTCGTCGAGGATCCGCCGGTCGAGCCCTTCAGTCAGCAGGCGTGTGTACTCGGCGTCCGCGCTGTCAAGGGCAGCCAGTCGCGTAACGGGTGTGGGTGTCGCGGGTGGGTTGCCGACGCTGACGTGCTGCGTAGTGGTCTTCCCGTCGGCGTTGGCGGTCATGGTGATCTTGATCTGCGACAAGAACGCGGTTACGTCGCAGTTATCGAGCAATCGGCCAGCCCGGTCGTACAGGCGCAGTTGCCGCCTCAGTTCTTGGCCGAGGGTGGGAAGCACCACGGATACCCGTGCAGGTGAGCCTTGAGGCAGGGCGACGTCGGCGAGGCGCAGGCGCCGAGCCTGGACGAGACCATCGTCCGCGTACTCCTCAAGATCGACCTCAAGGTCCCCTAGACTTACCCGGTCTGGCGCCAGGGTGATATCCGCTTCGATGTTTTCGGTCAGCCGTACGCCTGAGAACCATGCGGTTCGCCTGAGCCGACCAATAGCGAGGGCGGCGGGCACGGGCTGACCGTCGCTGGTGACGCTGAGCCCGACCAGGCTGACCAGGTTGAGCAGCGGTTGCCGCGCCTGGACTTCATCGAACTGCCAGGAATCCGGCGGCTGCGGTAGGGGACTCCTGGGTTTGCTGATCGGGAAGCGGTACCCGATCACGGGCCGCCGAGCGGAGAACACCAGCGGCTGTAGGGAGGCCGGCCACCATGGGCTCGACATCGCCAACGCATCGGCCGGTTCAAGGGCCGCAGACACGATGTGAGGACCGGCGTTCGGCTGCTGAAAGGCAGCCCCGGGTCCCATCAACTCCTGCACCCACCGCTGAGCCTGATCCACGGCGCTGCCCTCGCCGGTCAAGGGTGTGCGTGCGATCAGCCAGTCGCCGTCGACCGCGACGAAGTCGGCGAAGGTTGAGGTGGTGATCCCTTGCTGGTCGAGCGACGCTTTCGCGTGGGCAGCGAAGCGCTCCCCGGAAGCTGCGCGCCAGTCCAGCCAGCTGGACGTGGCCATGTCGGCCGGGCCGAGCAGGACGCTCCCGTAGAGGAGCGACCAGGTACCAGCCGGGTCACGGTGGGCAGCCACGGACACGACCGCCATGTCTTGGGAAAAAGGATCATCCCCGAGGCGCGCGAGCAGATCGTTGAAGGCCCACGAGTCGCTGAGAGTCATCGTCGCCATCCACTGTCGGCGGCCATTGACGGGCCGCACCGACACGATCTCGTCTCGGCTCATCCGCGCGGCCTTTTCCGGCTTTGCGCGCTGCACGGCCTTGTACCCGACGCGTTCGGCTTCGGTTTCGGTGATCCACCCGGCGACCGTGGCGGGGTCTTGCGCCGGCGTCGAGCGCTACCCGGACCTGTTCCCGCCCCGTCTGGCCGAGAGCTTCGCCGAGGATATCACCGCGGCAGCCGGCGCCCGGATGCGCACGATCAGGGCCGACGCCGAGCCCGGCCCTGCCCAGAGCGCGGACCGGGCGGGTGCGCTACCTGATCGTGAAGCTGCCCGCTAGCGCTCATCGTCAGGAATAGTTGCCCATCCCTCGTCGGGCAGCTCGGCAAGCTCGCCGTCCTGAAGAACCTGGAAGCGCTTGCCGTTCGGGATGATGTCGATGACCGCGCCCGGCTGGACGCCGACGATGTTCCCCTCGACCGCGTCGATGCGCTCACCCTTGGGCACGATCGCGTACTTGCTGGCAGGGCCGACGTTATGCAGGTGGTGCTCGATCTCCTGAAGTGGCACGCGCTCAAGGACGGCCGGCCCGATGCCTGACTGGCTGATCAGCGTGTACGTGGGGTACTCCCGCCGCTGCGGGTCGCGGCGGGCGGACCTGACCAGGCGCATGTCCTGTCGCTCGGCGGTGCGCCGGAGCGCGCGCTCATAATCTCTGCGCGGACCGGGAGTCTCGGGGACCGAAGTCATTCTGGGAATGCTAGTCGGCCGGACGGGGTCATCGGATCAAAGGCCGCGGTGGCTTATCAGCCGAACGACGGTCCCTGCGCCCGGATGGCGTGCCGCATGGCGCCGGATGTCAGACCGCCCTGGTCCATCTCAAGCTGGGCAGTGCTGCCGCCCGGAGTGCCTGACCCTGACATGCCTCGGCGTCTCGGCAACGGAGGGCGCCGGAGTGTGGCCGCCAGCCACCAGCCTCCACGGCAGGGACCCGCCCCGGCCGCCGGACCGCGACTCCGCCAGCAGCGTCGTCGACGCAACCACGATCATCCCGTCCACCGACAACGGCGTCAGCGCAGCCACCCACCCAGGCTGGCCGTGCAGCTCCACCAGCAAATGCATGTGCAGGTAAGAAACAGTCCCCGCGATCGACGAGCCCAGCTTCTGCAGGGCGCCCGGCCGATATCCGCCGTCGACGGCTGATAGCCCGGCGTTGCGATGCCATGGGGGTTCAAGTCGGTTCTATGGGGGTTCAAGTCGGCTCGCGGGCAGATTTCGTCAACCGCCATGGCTGCGATCGCGTGCCGCGTTCGACTTAGGTGTACATTCCTGCAGGTCAGCCAAGCGAAGGGGCTAGGCAAGAATCGCCGGTGCACTACAGATCAATCTCGGCACTGGAGCATATGGAGCAATATGGGGGTATGGGGTCGATCCCCCCTCGGACACATGGGGGTTCAAGTCCCTAGGGATACAAGCCCCAGGATTCCGGGAGCGTCTGCGAGCAAGGCAACGCCGCTGATCGCTCATCACCCCGATCATCAGGATGTGAACGATGTCGCGAGACACCCGTGAACTATGTCCTGAACTCAGACACCTCTCGGAGCCGTCCGATTCCCATCGGGACCTGGACTCGGTGGGCGACGTTGAACGTCCCAGGCCAAAGGCCCTTTCTTTGCTTGGCACGCCGGTCAGGGCGCGCAACCCCCGGGTGAAAGCCAGGGCTAGGTGTGCACCGGGCCGATGGATTGGGCCGATGGTCTGAGGTTGCCGTGATCGAGGTCCCGGAGGCGCGGAAGACCGCCTTGGGATGGTCCTGCACTGTCCAGGGCGACGGGAACAGGGCGGCGGCGATCTGCCTGGTGGTGTCGAGCCCATTACCGGATCCGGCTGGCCCGGCAGAGCGGAAACAGCTAGCGCATCAGCCGTGGAAGGCGCGCACGGCAACATGACAGACCGAACGAGCAACGAAGCTCCTCGAGGGACAAATGCGATCTTGGCTGACCGCTGTCCTATCGAGGGCTTCGCTGCACCAAAGCCGCGACGCGCCGGCCGTCACCAGATCGCGATCCCCGCCCGCCGCGCCACCCCTGGCCTCCGCAGACGCCTTAACTCACGGCATTGCTGGTTAAGGCCAGTTTTGCTGTGCCCAGAGCACTAGGTCGACGAGAGCCTCACCGCCGGCGGAGATGTTGTTGTCCTCGTCTCCGATGCCGAGAAATCCGCCGCTGATGGTTTCGCCTCCGCTGACGGTGCCGACGGCATAGGGGCCGTCGTCCCAGAAACCGAAGAAGGGGCCGCCCGAGTCACCGGGGCTGGAGTCGCCGTGGTGCTCCAATTCCATGGCGCTGCCGTCCTCGTCATCGTCCAGCACAGGGATGCCCGACTGCCGCGAGGGACGGCTGGCGCCGGCGATCAGTCCGGGGTAGCCCGCGAGCGTCCAGTAGTTTCCGCCTTCCCAGTCGCCGTCATAGACCTTTGTGCCCATCCAGCCCAGCCAGGAGCCGATCGGGTCGTAGAGCTTCATTACAGCTATGTCATTGGCCGCGACCTGGTCGCCGGTATTCCAACCGCGGTAATGCTCGGTCCAGGACTGCGCGCCCGCGCCAAGCGCGGAACTGCCATCCCAGTAGCCGGGCACGAACAGCATGCCCCAGCTCTCCGATCCCCATGGGCAGACATGGCCTGCGGTCAGGACATGCCGCGGCCCGACAAGCACGCCGGCACCAGACCAGCTCCAGCTCGGTGAACCCCACGTGGACCAGGTGAATACCCGCCCGATACAGCGCCATGGGTAGGCGGCCGGCCAGTACACCTGGCGATCGTCGGGTGGATACACGCCGTAGAACGGCTCAACGGCCCGACCGCCGACCCGCCGCAGTCTTACCCGCTCGGCGGCCTGCGCGGCGTCGCGCGCCTGCACCGATGACGCGGCCCAGGCCGGCCGGTGCGGCGTGGTTACTGGCGCCTTTGCGATACCTGCCATCGCCCCTGTACGGTCCAAGCGCTCGCCCGAGCTTCCCGGCCGCCCCAGGCTGGCGTGCGGCGGCAACCGCAGCGTCCAGCCCCCGCCCTCCTCCCGAACCAGATGGTCCCTGGGGTCGAAGTCTGTATCGCGCGAGCTCAGATGCAGCCGGTAACTGCCCAGCGCCTCGGCAATTTCCGACGGCACGGCACCGGTCGGCCCTTCATCGATGACGCGTGCGATCTCGTCGCGGGTCATCGGCCGCCCGCCGCGCTCACGGCTTGCCTGTCGGTGCTTGGTACTCATATCACGCCTCCTTGGCTTCTATCTATTGAAGAGATCACCGCCACCGAGCTGATACATCGCAGGCCCCCTCAACCTGCGCGGAGCTGGACCTATTTCTGCCGGGCCGTCGACCAGCATGGCCAGTCATTGACGTGCCGCCGTCCGAGCGGCGTGACCTGGCGGCCGCTTATCAGCGGGCCCTAAACGAGCTAATCCCCTCGGCCCTGCACGCTGAGCCTTTTCATCCTGCGGTTTCGCGGGCTTGAAGAACGTGGATGGCCTTAGCGAGCTGCCCGGTTTTCCAGGGGCAGCAGCGGAGCTTGCGCAGGATGTGCCAGCTCTTGAGCTGGGCATTGGCGCGCTCCCCCGGGGATCGCAGCCGGGCGTAAGCGCGGCTGGCCGCTTTCTGCGAGGGTGGCTTGCCCCGGCCGCGGTAGGGGGTAAGGACGTGCTGGCCAGCGCTTATGTAGCCCTTGTCGGTCAGCGTGAGGAGCCCGGCGGCGGCCGGCTCGCGGAGGATGCCCCAGATCCGGGCGGCGGTCAGGTCGTGCACACTGCCGGGCAGCGGGCCGGACACCCAGAGGATGTCGCCGGCCGGGGAGGAGATGACCTGCAGGTTCATCCCGTGGCGGCGGTGCCTGCCGGAGCAGGACGGCCGGTCTTTGGCGACCCGGTCGATGGCGATCAGGGTCCCGTCGATCACGACGAACGCGTGGCCGGCCTGCCTCGCCGCGCGCAGCGCCGGGCCCAGCTTCGGCGAGCGGGCGGCCAGCAGCTGCACGATCTCGGTGACGTAGCGCCAGGCCGTGGCCGTGCCGACGCCGAACCCGACTGCCAGCTGGGTGAGGGTCTCGCCCTTGCGCAGGAGCGCCAGGACCAGCAGGGCCTGCTGCCCGGGGTTAAGCTTGCGCCAGCACGACCCGCTCCGGGCGCGGTGCCGCCGGATGATCCCGGCGACATAGGACAGGGTCTGGCGGGACAGCGGCAGCGCGGCACGATAGAAAAGCATGGAGGCCCCGGGGCAGGTGGACACGATTGTGGTGATCGCTTCACCTACCAGGGGCTTCGTCCTCCCGCCAGCCGACATGCCGCCTGTGACCAGCCCGTATCCTCCACGCCCCAAGATCAGGATGAAAAGGCTCACTGTCGAGCGGTACGCGAATAATCCGGTTGAGGCGATCATGGAGGTCTGAAGGCCTGGCTCCGGCCAATGCGCAGCCTGAAGCCACTGGTCCGCGTGGATCCTGGCCGCCGGGCACGCCTTCATGCAGAACCTCCTGGGGCGAACTGTCCGCTTAGCCAGTTGTCGAGCGCGAGACGCGCCGCCGCAGCCGCAACGAGTGCTCGCCTACCCGACTCCTGCCTGGTGGCGCCGGCCGACCTCACAGCAGGCCTGGCCGGGGTAGAGCACTGCGCCAACTCCTGGGATCGCCTGGCTACGGCCAAGTCGCAGCAACGAATCCGCCGCCTGCTGCCCGTTCTCCCCCGTCGTGGACATTCGGGCCGCGATCAATCCGGCGACGATGGGGGTGGAGAACGACGTCCCGCTCCACTTGGCCATCCCATAGAACTCCCGGTGCTCCCCAACGGGAGGCTCGTTGCACACGTAGGTTCCCGTGGCGAAGGCATTGACGATGTCTTCGCCCGGTGCGAAGACATCGACCCAACCACCGAAATTGCTGAAACGCGCCCGATCCCGCCAGCTTGCCGACAGGGCACCCACGGAGACCACCCAGTCGTAGGCGGCCGGCCAGTTCGGACGGGGCTGCCCGTCGTTCCCGGCGGGCACGATCACGACGACGCCCTTCAGGTAGCGGATGCGCCTGTCGTAGATGTCGTCGAAGGTGAGGAGGGACTGATCCTGGCGCGACGTTGTGGTGAAGGTGAACACGAGGATGTCCGGACTCCGGTCGAGGGCGTCCTCCAGGCTCGGCGCGAGGTTCGACTCGTAGTCGGCGCCCGCGATGTCGAAAGCTCTCTCGACAAAGGCCGACACCTTCGGGGCCGCGCAGCGCAGGCATCCGGCGACGAACGTTCCGTGAGCAGCGTACGGACGGATGTCGCCGCCGGGGTCATACGGATCCTCCGGCGCGCCGTTCACCCCGGCGAGCCAGGGGTGATCTGTGGCGGCGTCTGCTAGCAGGCCGGTGTCCACGACGCTGACGGACACGCCGTCACCGTCGCATCCCGGCCGGGGGATGCAATGGTCCGGACGGCAGCAGCATGCGTCCAAGCCGGGGGGCGGAAAGGGATCCACCGTACCCGGCGGCACATCAATCGGCTCGCTCGCGGGGCAGGCATGCGGGGACACATAGAGTACGAGGTCTGGCCTGCCCACGCCACGCCCCAGCTGCTCGTCGAGAATGTCGAGAACCTCTGGCACAGGTGGCTGGAGCGACGGCATTGTGATGCGAAGAACCCCCCCAACGACACGGTGGCGTTCAATCCGCGGCGGCTCGCCCTCAGGGAGATCTTCGCCACCCGCCCCGCCGAAGATCGGCCTAAGCACGTCAACAACGCGATCCGCGTCCCGTTCGCGAACGAGAATCGCTTGCTTCCGGTACAGGTAATCCACGTCGCCGACCTCCTCCCAGTTCTCGGGGAACGCCGCCGCATCCTCATGGGAGTGCAGGATCAGATCGATTTGGGCCTTCAGATGGGGATCGGCAGGCATTTGTGCCCCCTTTAGTCAGGTAATTGGCTAGACGGACTACTAACGCGTTGAATACGATCAATCAGGTGCCGGCCAGCCCTCACAGCGCTCCGATGGCCTGGGAGCCCGACGAGTTGCTTGCCCTGGCGCTGTCACGGCCATCGGAGGCATTGGCGGCCGCCCGCAAGGAGCTGGCGCAGCACCCGTCGGCGTCGCAGGCCGCGGTCGCGCACCAGGCGGCCGGTGTGGTCCTCAGAGACTTCGGCGATATCGCTGAAGCGATCGAGGAGCTGAAGGATGCGCACCGTTTCGCGCGCAAGGCCGGAAACTTGGATCGAGAGTCCGACGTCCTTGGGAGCCTGGGTGTCGCCTGGGTTCTGGCTGGGCAGACGCGGCGCGGCTTGTCGGCCCTCGACACAGTGCTGCGCCGCAGCCACGGCGTCCCTGCAGGCCGGATCCTGATCCGCAGGGCCCACGCGTTGTGGGTCCTGGGCCGCAATGCCGAGGCGCTGCGGGACGCCCAAGCCGCCGTCGGCCTGCTGTCTGGTGCAGGCGACCCGGTCTGGGAAGCACGCGCCCTGCACCACCGGGCTACGGCGTACTTCGCCGTGGGTGATGTCGAGAGGGCCGACCGGGATTACGCTCGGGCCGAGACGCTGTATGCCGAATGTGGCCAACATCTTGAGTACGCGAGCGCGCGCCAGGAACGCGGAGTAGCGGCGCATGCCCGCGGCGATCTCCCCACCGCGCTCGCCCACCTCGACCATGCCCAAGGCCTGTTCGACCAATTGGGGGTCTTCGAGGCCGAGTTGTTCGTCAATAAGTGCACGGTGCTGCTCGCGGCAGGGCTGGCCCGGGATGCCCTGCGCGAGGTCGACGAGGCGGTGTCCACGATCGAGAGGGACCGCGGCTCCACGACGAGGCGCGCCGAGTTGGTGTATTCCTCCGCGCTCGCCGCGGCCGCGACGGGCGACCTCAGCCTCGCGCAGCGTCGCAGCGCCGACGCGTTGCGGCTGTTCCGCCGCCAGCAACGGCCATGGTGGGCGGCGCGGGCGGAACTGGTCCTGCTGCTCTGCCGGTTCGCTGGGGGCGAGGATCGCTCGGCCTCCCTGCTGCAAGCGGCCCGGCGAGTGACCGCGCGGTTGGATGAGCTGGATTCCCTGCGGGCGGTCGATGCCCACCTGCTCACTGGCCGGCTGGCCCTGGCTTGCGGCCGACGCGATGAGGCCGCCCGCCATCTGCGATCCGCCGCGGGCGCCCGGCACCGGGGCCAGCTGCGCACTCGAAGCACGGGCTGGCTGGCCCAGGCGACCTGCTGCGAGGCGGAAGAGCGTTGGCGGGGAATGCTGGCCGCGTGCGACCGCGGCCTGGCCCTGCTCGACCTGCACCTGCGAACGCTCGGAGCCACCGAACTGCGTACGCTGGCCACCGCCCAAGGCGCTGAGTTGGCGGGAATGGTGTTGCGCTACGCGGTGCGCCGGGGGGACGCCCGGTTGTTCCTGGAGTGGAGCGAGCGTTGGCGGGCCACAGCTCTCCGCGTCACCCCGGTGCGCCCGCCCCCGGACAGCGACCTGGCTGTCGACCTCGCTGCCCTGCGCAACGTCGTCGGCCGCCTCGACAGCGCCCCGGATGGCCGGGGCGCGGCACCTGCGCTGCAGCGGGAACGCCGCCGACTCGAGGCCGCCGTGCGGCAGCGCGTCCTGCACACCCCGGCGGTGGCCGTCGGCGATGCCGAACCCTTCATCACTGCTGATCTGCTGGAGCAGTTGGGGGAGACCGACCTGCTGGAGCTCACCGACGTCGACAGACAGCTGTACGCCGTCGTGGTCAGCCGGGGACGGGTGCGCCTGGAGCACGTGGGCCCGACGCAGATGGCCGTCCGCTCGCTTGCTCATGCGCTGTTCGCGCTGAGGCGCGAGGGATCCCGCCGTGGGATCGACCGGCTCGACCTGGCCGAAATCGGCCTTCGGCTCGAGGTGAACCTGCTCGGCGAGTCGGTCCGGCTGCTTCGCGGCGGCCCGGTGGTCGTGGTGCCGACCGGAAGGCTGCACGCAGTGCCCTGGGGCCTGATGCCCTCCCTGCGGGAGCGGGCGACGGCCGTTGCGCCGTCGGCGTCCGCGTGGTTGCGGGCGCGCCGCGTCTGCCGGCCGACGGAAAGCAGGGTCGTCCTGGTCGGCGGCCCGAGGCTGTCCACGGGCGACGCCGAGGTCCGGCGCCTGGCCGCACAGTATCCGGACGCTGTCGTCCTTGCCGAGGGCGGCGCGGTGGCGGAGCGGGTGATGGCCGCCATGGACGGCGCGTGGCTGGTGCACGTGGCGGCGCATGGCACATTCCGGGCTGACAGCCCGCTGTTCTCCGCGATCGAGCTCGATGACGGGCCGCTGACGGTGTACGACTTGGAGCGGCTGAGGCGAGCCCCGTACCGTGTTGTCCTGTCCAGTTGCAGTTCGGGTATCGGCGTATCGGTCGGCGCCGATGAGCTCCTGGGTCTGGTCAGCGCCCTGATCTCTCTCGGCTCCGCCGGGGTGGTGGCCAGCGTCGTCCCTGTCGATGACCCTGCCACCGTCCCCCTCATGCTCGCCCTTCACGACCACTTGCGAGGCGGGTCCGGTCTCGCCGAGGCCCTCACACTCGCCCGGCACGCGGTCAGCGCCGATTCCGTCGCCCGTTCGACGGCGGACTCCTTCATCGCGCTCGGGACGTGAGCCCGAGCGGGCGCCGTCGGGGGTCATAGACGCACCCAGTCCGTGACCAGTCGCCCCGCCGGGGTGTCGCAGCGCAGGCGGACCGGGCCCCGCGGCTTGCCAGGGAGATCGAAGAAGCCGACGTCGTCGGCCTCGACGTGGAATGTGACCCCATCGGCGGTCTCCACCCGGACCTCCCCGGGCCCCGGCGGGACGATCTGGCCGACGACGCGGTCGGGCATCACCTCCAGCTCCAGCGACAGCGGCGACGCCGTGAACACCAGAACACGCCCATCGTCGGGATCGGAGCGCCGCTCCTGGGCGCGCTCCAGCGACGAGTCGAAGCTCACGGCTGCTAGGAGCAGGTCCTGGTCGACGGTGCGCCAGGCGTAGGCGCCCTTGCCGTGCTCCGCGAGGGTGCCGACCAGCGGCACGGCTTCGCGAACCGCATCAGATAGATCGTCCAGGAGGTGCTGATCATCATCCCACCGGTGCTGCGTCACGCCCATCACCTCTCTCGCGCTTGATCCGTGGCGCGGTCGAGGCAGGTGTCTTCATCCGACACCACTGGCCCTCTCGCCGAGCCGGCCAGGTGGTCTCCGATGGCAAAGGTCTGCCGGAGCCGCTCCAGGGCTCGGCCGCGGGTAGGTCCGATGCTGCCGGGGGGGATCCCCGTACGCTGGCTGATCTGCGCGTACGACAAGGGCGGGTCCTCCACTAGCAGGAGCAGGAGCTCACGCTGTCGCGCCGGTAGCTCGGCCAGCCCGGCGAGCAGCGCTTCATGCCGCTCGGCGCGCAACAGGTCCGCGACGGGTTCGGCGACATCGGCCGGGGAAGCCAGCCACGACGGATCGAGCGGGTCATACGGCACAGTCCGCCGCCGATCGGACAGGTAGCGCAGGGACTCCCGCTTGCTAGTGGTAATGATCCACATGGGTAGCGCCCGCGGCTCGCGGAGGCCGCTCAAGTGCTCAACCAGGCGCAACCACACGGTCTGGGTGACGTCCTGGGTCTCGGCCGTGGTGAGGCGGAAGCGGCGGATCACCACTGCCAGCAGAGGGGTGTAGCGATCGACGATCTCGTGCCACGCATACTCGTCCCCGGCCGCGGCTGCTTCGACCAGCGAGGCGATCGGATAATCGCCGACGTCCATATCGGCTCCTAGCGTAGGGCGATGTTGACGGGGCCGTCCCTGATTGCAACTGTCTCGCCATCCGGAGCAGCCGTCGAGGGCCGTGATACCTCGATGGGCCACGAATTGTCGGCACTGCGGCCGTTCACCGCTCGCCTCATGGCCTGACCAAGACGTTTGTATTCCAGCGCGCTTCGCATAACCGCAGGTGGCGCCCATGGGGTTGGAGCTAGCCCGGCCGGTCAGCTCCACCACACCGACGATGGTTGCACTCCGCGGGGCGCTGGGCGGCCGGGTGGGCCGGTCCGAAGGGTACGCAAGGCCGTCGCGGACGCGGCCAGCCGACTGAAACGCCGCTGTTAACGATACAGGCTCGTTCTGGGCCCGGAATCAAGGCGCATCGTCGGGCTTCCACTCGATGCCATGAGCGGCGAGCCAGCTGCGTTCCTGCGCCGGAAGATCCTCCGGATCGGCGGGGCGCACTTCCATTGTGTCCACCTGGAGGCCGCCCGTACCCCCGACATGCGTGGCCCATTCGTCGCCGCGGTCGAGCACGATCTTCTCGAACGCGGGCGGCCTGCGGAACAGCAGCCGTCTGCTGCACCGAGTGCACGACCACTCTTCGACGCCGCGCTCCAGCGTCCGCGTCCGCGTCATCTCGTGTGGAGTGGACAACCGAACTCCCATCCGCAGCGGTGAACCCTGGGCGAGTCCGGAAATCCAGGGCGGTTCAGCAGGCTGTGTGGTGCATACCCTCTCACGCCCTACCCTCCCCCGCTGTGCCAAACAGAGCGCCGCAGAAGGTCCGCCTCCGGATGCGCCCTGCTTGCACACGTACCTAGGCCGGCCAAGAAACCTCCTGTCCCGTGTATCTGATGCCGGATGCCGGACTCTGTATTTGTTGCCACCCGGACTACCCGGCGCCGGAACGGGGCTGCGGGCAAGTGCCCGCACAGCAACGCCAAACGGAGGAGACGTAATGCCACTTCAATCAGGTTCGCTACAGACACCGGTGACCGACTTCGGTGTCACCGGCATTCTGGACGGCCAAGTGACGGCGATGGACGTGCTCGACCCGACCGAAGGCAACGAGCACACCTCGCTGCTCGAGGTGGACGACGAGTTCGATGTCCAGCTCAGCTGGCAGCTCAGCGGCGCCGCGACACCGATCGTCGGCGGCACCTGGATCGTCTCGCTATACAGCGACGACATGGACGGGGTAGGCGCGATGAAGGGGCTCATCTCCGGGCCCGCGGCCATCCCCATCACAGGCGGCGCCGGCACACTGACGTTCCAGTACACGTTCAAGGTTGCCCCACCCACGCCTCAGGAGGGCCTCTACAAGCTGACCGCGACCATCAGCCACTCGCCGACTGGTGACCCGGCCAAGCTCTCGGAAATGTTCGGCTACGCGGAGTCCACCCCGGTCAACATCACCAATACCGTGGTGGAAACTAACTAACCGCGGCAACCCTGAGATTTCAGCCGCCGCGACACCAGCAGGGCTATCAGGCCCAGGGTCGCGGCGGCTGGCGCACCTCGGCCGTAGCAGTCCAAGGCCTCAGACACGAGATGATCATGGACTGCCCAGGGTTTCGTGTTGGTGATCGGCCATCCGTGGCGAGACGCAGGTCAGAGGTATGGGTCAACTCGGCTCTAGCGCGGCCCGGAGCTTGTGAACGTCCTGCACGTTGCCCGCACCTTGGCGACCCCGACTGACGGGTTCAGTATCGGGGGTCTTGACAACGAGGTCGTCGGGCGTCCGGCCCGCACTGAAGCGCGCCTGGAAAGCGGCGAGGACGTCATGATCGTGTGCGGGTCGCCCTGATTGCCGACAGAAAGGCCGGGAACTGAGTGTTCACCACTACCAGCCCGGCAACGTCAGCTGGAACCGGACCTCTTCTAGCGATTTGTTACATGCATGGTAGTTGCCCACCCGCCGTGGCCGCGGACGTTGCCAGCCCCGGACGGTGACGGTCGCGATACCAGGGCTTCCCCGCATCGGCCGCATCCGGCACCGATGCTGGCTGACCACGCCTCGGTCGTGCGCATCGGTGTGGTCCGGGTCGCTGCCGAGGGACGACGTGGTCGCCGGTCTGCTGGGCTGGCTTCACCGGATCATCTGCTGGCGGAGAATGCCGCGGTGCTGGCCTCGTAGCAAGGGCACGGCATCGGGATCGCCTGCCTGTCCTGGCCGACGCGCTGCGACGACCTGATCGAGACCGCTGTAGCCAAGCGAAGCTATGACCGGAACCTTGCCTGCCACCTCAGGCACGGCTACGTGGAGACCTCCAGGCCGGGCAGGACGGCTTTTCGGAAATCCTCTTCCGCAAGACCATCACCTGTCAGGCGCACGCATCGCGGCTACAACCGGGGGCGTGACGCAGGTTCACGGGAAGGAGAACGCGGGAAAGCGTGCGCGCCACCGCAGGCGTTATCGCTGCGATCTGGGCCGACGGCGTCTCTAACCGCTGCGGAGGCTTCAGATGAGCCAGGATGCCTTCCCAGATCCGGGAGCGGTTTCGCAGTCACCCACTTCCTTGTTGTCTCCGACTGGGACCGGTGCCGTGCCTTCTATCAGCCGGTCTTCGGGGGCAGGTGCTCGTGGAGGACTACCCGGTCATCATGAGGATTGCCCACAGCTGGCTCATTCTCAACGTGGGCGGCCCGGGCAGGTGACAAGTGGTCGGCCAGAGGCGCCGAGTTCCTTACCGAGCCCAAGGACCACGGTCGCGAAATCCGCGCATACATCCGCGACCCGGTTGGCCACATGATGGAGGTCGCCGAGGCCACGATAGAACGGCACGCACTCCCACGACCCTGATCGCCCGGACACGAGGTCCCGCGGTCAGGCCAGTTCCTGACGCTCGTGCGTGTATCAGGTCGGCCATTTCCAGCTCTGTCCACGGGAGACCACATCCGTCAAGGGTGAGGAGGAGTCGTCATGGCGGTCGTCGAGGGGCCTCATCAGGCCCAGGCTATGAGCCGTCCGCGATGGCGGCTGACAACGGCGCGCCTACGCGGGATCGGCATGCGCCACTGGCGGGGTAGCGGCATCTGGGTTCTTCCTACGCGAGGTCGTCGGCGCGGGGTCATCGTTACCACATAAAGCGTGTATGGCGCCGGCCAGGCGCTTAGGACGCGCTTCGCATCGTGAGGTCCGCCTGCCGGGCGGGCGCCCGCAGCGATGGCGACCGGCGCCGGTGGCATCCAGCCGAGGCAGTCTTCCTGGCCGACCTCGCCGTACTCGCGATCGACAGAGCGGGCCCGTCCCTGGTCGTGATCATCGGCGACAGACGATCACGCCATTGAGACGCCCCGGCAAAGCCGTCGGTCCTCATTCCGCCTGCATGGCCGGGAGTGCACCGTCTGGGGCGGTCCTAACGAAGGCGGAGCCAATCCGCCTCAGCGCCACCGACATGATCACCGTGACCGTGCAGGCCCCAGGGCTGCCAGCCCGCCCGTCAAGAACAGCGAAAGGAGGTGAATCACGTGCATCCCTATTTCAGCAGCCAGCTCGCCAGCGAACGGCGCCGCGAGATGCTGGCGCAGGCCGAGCAACAGCGCCTCGCGCGGCGGCTCGTTATCCTGGCCAGGGCGTCGCGGCGTGCCGAGCGGGCCGAACGACGCATGCGCCGGGCTATGCGCAGGGCCGTGCGGCTGCGCTCAGAACTGGAGCGCTGACATCGCTATCGGCCAGCCGGACACGCACGCGCAACATGCAGGGTCGTAACGATGCCCGCCCTCCAGGGACAACTCCCGGCAAGCGCCCCGCCACCGGATCACAGTGGCGGGGCGCTTTTGTGGCGCCGAGCTCAAGGTCCAGCTCGCCCGTGATCGCAGGCATGTACGTAAGAAGCGACTCGGACCTCGGACACAAATGATCATGCTCTGAGCTGCGGTTATGCCATGGGACAAGATTTACGCAGTACGTATCCGCTGGTCAGGGGGGATGGTGCTTGTGTCGGGTTCAGATTACAGGCCGGTTACATGACGGCGAAGAAGCCTGAGGCGCGTTACCGGCGTCCGCAGGGACGAAGCGCCGTTACTCGGGCGCGTGCTCCGCGTTGGCACCTGGCTCTTCCCTAGTCTGCTTCTCACGGGCTTCCAGCAGCATGCGCAGCACCGCCCGAGCCGCCCCAGGCGTCAGCGCAGGCGGTTCTGAAGAAAACTCGACCGTCAGCGTCTGCTGTCTTCTTGGCCATGTCTCGTGCTCCTCGATCATGTTCTGCCAGCAACGTTCCTGATGCTTCGGGCGTCCGGCCCCCCATGTTCTCCAGCCGGTGTTCTCTCGCACGAAGCGCAGAACTACCGGGGCGGCGCGGGCTGCTCTTGCCTGGTGGAGCGGACTGGGGCGGGGTTTATATGCTCCAGAGCGCCTGGGTGGGTGACATGCGGGCGGCGCGGAGGGCGGGCAGCAGTCCGGCGAGAGCGCCGATGAGCAGTGCGGCGGCTAGGCCGCCGGCCCAGGCTTGCGGGGGATGATGATGGCCCAGCATTTCGTGGTGGCGTAGATGACGGTGGCGGCCACGCCAATGGCGACGCCGGCGGCGCCGCCCAGGAGAGCGAGGAGGATCGCCTCGGCCAGGAACTGGGTGCGGATGTGGGCCTTGGTGGCGCCGAGGGCGCGGCGCAGCCCGATCTCCGAGCGGCGTTCGAGGACGGAGATGACCATGATGTTGGCGAAGCTCTCTCAGCCCCCGCCCTGGCTCACGGCAAGGCCTGCCGTGTCACGCCAGTGAGGGCTGGGCCTCCGGGGGCAGGACCCGGAGCATGGGGGAGCACCGACGCGGTCGCCTGCCCGCTCGCGGGTGACAGGCGTGGCGGCTGCCAGCCCTGGTGCCGGGGGACAGGCCGTGGAAGAACAGCAGCGGGTCGTCGTCCTTGCCGGGCGCGCGGGCGTGATCCCGCTTCCTGGTCTCGGCTGGGAGGGCGGAGTGGCCCGGGACCGGACGTCACCTGCGCCGGCTGGCACCGCCGCGCCGGCCGTTCCCGCTCAGCGAAGGGAGGCAAGGCCCGGCGCCCGGCCCTCGCGCTTCGCCAGCCCCGTTCACCTGCCGCGCCCCTGGAGGCACTATGGCATCTGCCCGGGCCGCCCTCTTACCGGCACGGGCCCGCGGCCTGCCGCGCTGCGGTCCGCCGCCATCGGCCAGGGCGGTCCCGACCCCCGTCGTGTCACCGTCCGGGAGTCCCTGGTCGGCGGACGAGGCGGATGGACCGCCCCGCCGCCGCGTCCGCTCAGTGGCACTGCCAGACGTTCCCGCGTGAAAGGAAGCCGATGATCGTCTCTCTGCTTACCGCTGCCGTGCTCTGCGCCGTGACCGCCGGGTCCGCGGCGCTGCACCTGCTGCCCGTCCTGATCGGCGGGCCCGCCGCATCCCCGGCCTCGGCGCGGTGGCAGTCATCAACATCCTCTGGGCTGGACCCTCCTCGGGTGGGCAGCGGCCCTGGCCATGGCACTCCGCTCTGCAAGCTCCCCGGCGCCGGTCATCCAGGTCGTGCAGAACCTGCCGCTCTCCCCGCCGCCGGGCCAGCTGCCCGGCGCGGGCTGGTCCGGGCCGTCCGCACCGCCGCCGGCCAGGCCCGGCTCCCCGCCGCCCCTGGTCCTCCCCCCGCGCCGGGGCACCTGCCCGGACCAGGACGAGCGACGGTGACCGGGCCGGCGTTCCGCGCCCTCCCCTTGGGGAGGCACCGGGCGCCGGATCCCGGTGCGCCGCGCCTGCGGACCCCCGCGCACCTGCCCAGGCGCCCGCCGCGAGTCCCGGCCGCCTTCCTGGCCTGCCGCCATCCCCGGCCGAGAGCCCGGCCCGGCACCGTCACCCGCTGCCGCAGTCACCCAGCGTCCGGCGCCGGTTCCTCCCCCGTGTGACCTGCGGGGCGGCAGCGCGGTCAGCTCCCGGCGGCCGGCCCTGGCCCGCGACGGCCTGACCCGGGCCGGCTGCGCCCGCCGGAGGCACCTCGATAAGGCGGCGGAAAGCTTGCAGGAGGATCAGCGCGGTGGACTGCCCTAATGGCACAGTCAGATATTGAAACTGTCTGAATGCCTCAGCCTGGACGGGCTATCCCAGAAGATCGTGGTCGGGTCGCGGGTCGATCTCGTGGGGCAGGTCGCCGATGTCGGGTGCCCGCTCGAGCTGGTTGTAGGGGGTGTGCCGGAATCTTGCGAAGCTGAGCACTCTATCTAGGGCATCCGAGATAACTGAGCACTGCCTGCTGTGCCCGGGAGCCGGCGAAGTGGACAATCCAGGCGAGTTTCAGGCGTCACGTCGGTGTGGTTGCCGCTGCGGTCCGGGGCGCGCGCCTGCCGGCGCCCGGGGCCATGGTGTCCGGTGTCCCGTCTAGGAGAACGCGGCGGCGTAGTCGGTGGTGAACTGCTCGAAGGAGCGGGCGGGGCGGCCCAGGAGCGACGGGACGTCCCGGGTGACCCATTCGGCGTCGCCGTCGGCGGTCAGGCTGAACGCCTGGGCGTTCATCTCCGCGATCTGCTCGGGGACTCCTGCGCGGATCATCGCGTCCTTGTTCTCCTCGAAGGTGAGCTCCCGGTAGGTGATGGTCCTGCCGAGCAGCTTGGACAGCACGGCGGCCACGTCGTAGTTGGAGACGAGCTCCGGGCCGGTGAGCCAGTAGGTCTCTCCGGCGTGTGCGGCGGGGGAGGTGATGATCTCGGCGGCCACCGCGGCGACGTCGCGGGCGTCGACCAGGCCGGAGCGGCCCTTGCCGGCGGAGGAGCCGAAGCTGCTCGTCGTGGCGATCGCCGGTGCCAGCGCCAGCAAGTTTTGCATGTAGGCGTTGGACCGCAGCAGGGTGTGCGGGATTCCGGAGGCAGCCAGCCCGGCCTCGATCTCGGCCTGCCAGCGCCGCCGCGCGATCGGTGAGTCAGGCGGGGCCTTGCTGGTCGCCTTGACGACATGGCCCGCGCCGGCCCTGGCGGCGCTGGCGACGACGTTGAGCTCCTGCGCGGGCACGGCCGGGCTGACCAGCACCACGCCGCTGACGCCGCTCATCACCTCATCGATGCTGGCCGGCACGCCCAGGTCACCTGCGGTGACCTCCGCGCCGGCCTCGGCCAGCGCCCTGGCCGTCGCCTTCGCCGGGTCCCGCACCAGCACCCGGACGGGCACGTCCCGCTCGCGGAGCAGGCGGGCCGTCTCGGAGCCGACCTTCCCGGCCGTTGTCACAAGAATCACGATGAGCCTCTTCCTTCATCGGGAATGGGTTACAGGACCCACCCTGGCAAGCGCCGAATGGGTTGTCAAACCCAGAACGTGGTAGCGTGACGCTGTGGGAACCGAGGCACGTGACCGCCCGAGGCTCACTGCCAAGGGAGAGCGAACCCGGGCCAGGATCGTCGAGGCGGCCGCCGGGCTCATCTACCAGCGCGGTGTCGCGGGCACCTCGCTGGATGACATCAGGTCAGCGGCCGGGGTCAGCGGGTCCCAGCTGTCGCACTACTTCGCCGGCAAGGACGAGCTTGTGCAGGCGGTCATCGGCTACCAGGCCGCGACCATCACCGCTACCCAGCGGCAGGCCGATCTCGGCAACCCTCAGGGGCTCCGGGCCTGGCGGGACATGGTGATCGCCCAGGTGAAGAGCAGCCAGGGCCAGGGCGGCTGCCCGCTCGGCTCGCTCGCCGGGCAGCTGGCCGAGACCGACGCGCAGGCCCGCGCCCTGATCGCGACCGGATTCGGGCAGTGGTCAGCCGCTATCAGCGACGGGCTGCGCCGTCTTCACGCCGCCGGGTACCTCCCGGACGGCACCGACCCGGACGACCTCGCCGTCACCCTCCTCGCCGCACTCCAAGGCGGCCTAATCCTCGCCCAGGTTCAGCGCGACACCCGCCCTCTCGAAACCGCCGTCGACACCGTCCTCGAGCTCGCGCGCCTCAGCCGCCGGGACGTGCCGGCAGACGGCGATACCGCCACGCTCTAGATCCCATGGGGACCGGAACCCCGGCGAACGGACATGAAGGCACAGACAGCGATACCGCCGCGGGCCGATGGCGCATTCCACCCCGACCTGGCCGTCGGCCTGCTCAGGGACGCGTTGATCGCATCATCCGCGGACTGCGGGCAATGCCGGGTCCAAGCAGTCCTGGCATCATGGTCAATGTCCCGGCGACTGCCGACATCGGCGGCGTAGGCGGCCCAGTCCCCGCCAGAGATCTTCTGCCACTGGATCGCCGCCTTGATGTGGATGCCCAGCGTCCTGGCCAGGATCGCGGCAGGGACGTCGGCAGCCAGGGTAAACAGGGCGGTGTTACGGCTCTGGCGCGGGCTGATCCCCAAGGCGTGGAGCCACTGGGCGAGCGCGTCCCCGGTCAGCGGGCTTCCGGGCCGGCGTCCCGGGAACAGCCAGGAGGAGGAGGCGGCGAGCAGGCTGGTGCCCGGTGCCTTGCGGCCGGCCGCAAGCGCGGCGAGTCAGCTCACGGCGCCCGCTCCATAGGCGATGTTGGCGCCCGACGCGCGCTCAACAGTCAAACACTGACCAGCAGATGTCGTTCCGCGACCGCTGGTCGTCAAGTACGAGCTCGCGAATCGCTTCTGGGAGCTGGTCACGCTGCCACCGGCACTCACGTCGACCTGCGTCGTCGCGCTCACCCTCAGGCGCCGCAGCACGTGCGGCCTTGATCGCATAGGCAGCAGCACCAAGTTCGTGCGCGGCGACGTGTGCGACGGCCCCGGCCTGACCGGCAGCGTACGCGGCATGCCGTGCAGCCCCACGCAGGTCTCTGGCCGCGCCCATTGCATGGCCGCCCGCTGTGCGAGCTTGCATCATCTTGACCTCGCCACGCACCCAAGCGCGGGCATGCTCGATCGCCTGCCGCGGTCGTGGGTCCTGAGGCTGAGCCGACTCGAACAGGTCAAGAACGTGCTCCGCGCACGCTGCCGCCCAAAGAGCCAGAAGCCGGTGATCCGAATCGGTCAGGGTGCCACCGCGGCGGATCGTCACAAAGCGCGAGTCTCGGACCTTCGGGAGGATCATGCTGGCACTTCTATCACTTACATCCGCCCAACACCCGAGGCCAGTGCGCGACAAGGCACGCTCCTAAGCGAAGCCTGGGAACCCGGTGGTCGATCGTCTGCGGGCACCCGCCCGCTGAGGTATCTGATACGGCACGAACACGGTCAGCACGAGATTCGCGGCCGCACGGCGCCCCTTCCACGCCGGCTGGGTTCGGCTGGGTTCGGCTGGGTTCCCCATCTGACACAGGGCGCACGTTGAGCCGGGACCAGGCTTTGCCGACAAGTCTTAGCTACCGCCGCTCCGGTAACGGTTCCGTCCGACGAGATGTGCGGACATGAATCCTGCCAAAATGGATCATGCAGTCAGCGTCGGTGCGACCCGCACGGTGCACTCCCGTAATCGCTCGGCAAGCCGCCCGGCGGCGCTGCTACCCGTGCGCGGCAGAGTTACACCGCGGCACCGGGCCCAGGAAGCAGTTCGACGTCGACCGCGTAGCATTGGCTCGCCGCAGTGTGCACACCGCAGGTCGGCATGGCTGACCTCGCCACATGCGTGGTGGCGGTACAGCACCGGCGCGCCGGCCTGACCGGCGAGCCATTTGTCGCCCCAACCGACCATCACCATCAGCAGGTCGACGAGCTGGGTGCCCTTCTCGGTCAGCAGGTACTCGTACCGGGGTCGCCGGTCGTAAGGGCCGACGCTCGAGCACCCCCTGTTCGACGAGAGGCAGTGTTGCGTTGGCAGATCGCAGCGGAAGACTGGTCAGGTGACGCCGTCGGGAAGGTCCTCAGTGTTTGCTGGCTTCCGGTTCCCGCGCGAGGTGATCTCGGTCGCGGTCCGCTGGTACCTGCGCTATGGCCTGTCCTACCGGGACGTGGAGGAGCTGCTGGCCGAGCGCGGCGTCACCGTGGACCACGTCACCGTCTACCGGTGGGTCCAGCGCTTCACGCCGGAGTTCATCGAGGCGGCGAGGTGCTGCCGGCATGCTCCCGGTGACCGGTGGTTCGCCGACGAGACATACGTC
>DATCEO010000059.1:0-10986 GCA_036510065.1 Streptosporangiaceae bacterium
GGCTTCAGCGAGCTGAACAAGGCCGATCCTGACTGCGGCACCACGTTCATCTGGTCGGCCCGGGCGTTCGGGCCGAAAACCGGCTGGGCCGGCGGCTGGGGCGTCGTGGCGGCCGATGTCCTGGTCATGGCGAGCCTGGCCCAGGTGGCCGGGCAGTACTTCTTCTTCCTGATCCAGGGTCCGAACAGTTCCATCGGCGCGAACCCGTCCGGGGGCTGGGTACTGCTGGTGGGCGTCATCTGGATCGTCTTGATGACCTATATCTGCTACCGCGGCATCGAGGTCTCGGCCAACTTCCAGAAAGCGCTGCTGTCCATCGAGATCGTCTTGCTGCTGGTCCTGTCGGTCACGGCGCTGGTCCGGGTGCTGGGCAGTCACCCGCCGTCAGGGTCCCTGCACCCGAGCTTCGGCTGGCTGTCGCCGTCGCACCTGCCCGTCTCGGCCTTTGTGTCCGGGATCATCTTGATGCTGTTCATCTACTGGGGCTGGGACACTGCCTTGTCGGTGAACGAGGAGACCGCGAACAAGTCCCAGACGCCGGGCCGGGCGGCGATCATCTCGACGGTCCTGCTGCTCGTCACGTACGTGATCGTGATCGTCTCTGTGCAGGCGTTCGCCGGCGTCAGCGGCAAGGGCGTCGGGCTCACGAATCCGGCGCACCAGTTCGACGTGCTGTCGGTAACGGGGGGCGCGATCTTCGGCACCTCCGGGCTCGGCACGGTCTTGTCCCGGCTGCTGATCCTCATGGTGCTCAGCTCGGCCGCCGCCTCGACCCAAACCACGATCTTGCCGACCGCACGCACGACGCTGTCGATGGCCGCCTACGGGGCGCTGCCCGAGTCCTTCGCCAAGATCCACCCCAGGTACCTGACCCCGACGGTGTCCACCCTCGTGATGGGCGCGATCTCGATCCTCCTGTACATCCCGCTGAACTACATCTCCGGCGGCGACCCGATCGCTGACGCGGTCACCGCGATTGGCCTGTACATCGCGTTCTACTACGGGCTGACCGCGTTCTCCTGCGCCTGGTACTACCGGGCCACGCTGACCAGCAGCGCCCGGAATCTGTGGATGCGCGGCATCCTGCCCGGGCTAGGCGGGCTGATCATGTACTCGGCCGGATTCTACAGCCTGCAGAGCGACTGGGTCGCGTCCAACAGCTCCACCATGTGGACGATGCCGGTCCTGCACTGGCAGATCGGCGGTATCTTCATCATCGCCGCGCTGGCCGCGCTGGCCGGAGTGATCGGCTTTACCTACATGCGCGTCACCGCCCCTGCCTTCTTCCGCAAGGAAACACTCACCAGGACCACTCCCGTGCTGGTCTCTAACCAGGAACTGTGAGCCAGGCTGGCGCTGGCTCAGCCGCCGCCGGACACCGAGCCATGGCGTCGGGCATGCTGTTCGCGCGATCCCGGATCGGGCTGCGTCTTGCCGGAGCGGGCGACATCCGGATGCCGTCGACCGGCAAAGGTCCTGGTCACTGGCGGTTTTGCCGGTCCGCGCCGATAATTGGCAGCCTAGGGCGACGGTGCAGTCTGGCCGCTGGCTGGTTTCGCCGACGATGGCGGACTCGGCCACAGACAGCGGGGGGAAAGGATATGGCCTCTTCAGCTCGGCCATCCGACGTCGGCGCAGCCAGTGAAGCAGATCTGGCCTGGCGCGCCGGCCGGCCTGGGGCACGCCCTGCCACGGAGGCCCGGACGGTCCATCCTGGCGTAGCCTGCTCAGCCAGCCGGGCCAGCGGGGCCCGCCGCGCTGCCCGCGTACGACGGGCCGGGAGCAGGGCGCCATGAGCAGCTCAATGCCGCCTTCAGGCACGGCCCCCGGCCGGCCGTCCTGGCCCATCCGGTCCGGCACGGTTCCGGCGCTGGCCGACGGATTCGTTGCCAGGCTGGAGACCGCCCCCGGCCTGGCGGCTGCGCTGCCGACCGGGGCCGCGGTCGCGCTCGTCCCCGATCGAGCGACAGCCCCGGCTGCCTTCCACGGCCCGCTGGCGGCTCCCGATGCGCAGGACTGGCTGAGATCATCCGGCAAGACCCAGCTCGCCGTAGCTTTCGCCGAGTCGCTGTGGCAGTCAGGCGGCGTAGATCTCCTGGTCTGGATCGAGGCCACGAGCCGGGCCTCGGTGCTGTCCGGCTATGCCGCGGCGACGGCCGCCGCGACCGGCCGGGGCCAGGCGAGCAGCTGTGAGTCAGTCGCCGCCCAGTTCCTCAGCTGGCTGGGCGAGACCGGCCGTTCGTGGCTGGTGGTACTCGATGCCCTGGCCGGCCTGGCGAACCTGAATGGACTGTGGCCGGCGGGGCCGGCCGGCAGGGTGCTGGTGACCGCCGCCGACGCTGCGGTCGTCCCCAGCGGCGTGCGGGTCGTGCCGGTCGGGCCGTTCAGCGTGCGCGAGGCAATCGGCTATCTGAACGGACGCCTGTCGGCCGACCCGGACAAGCGGTTCGGTGCGATCGAGCTGGCTCGGGACCTGGACTTCGAGCCTGTCGCGCTGGCCCAGGCCAGCGCGGTGATCGCCAGCTCCCCGCTGTCCTGCCGCGAGTACCGGGCCTATTTCGTCCGCAGGCGGGAGCAGCTGGCCGAGTCGTCCAGCGAACGGCCGTCGGCAGCCGAGGTGACATGGACGTTCTCGTTCGGACGGGCGGACGAGCTGTCGCCGGACGGATCGGCCCAGTTGCTGCTGGCCCTGGCGGCGCTACTGGACGGGCACGGCATTCCCCAAACCGTCCTCGCCGCTCCTGCCGCGGGCGAGTACCTCGCGGGCGGCGGCAACGTTCCGGCCAGCAGCGAGCGCGCCCTCGCGGCGCTGGAACAGGCCGGCCTGCTGACCGTCGACCCGGCGACGGCACCGCCGACGGTCCGGATGAGCCCAGTGCTGCAGGTGGCACTGCAAGCCGCGATGCCCGAAGGCATGCCGGATCGGGCGGCGAGTTCGGTCGCGGACGCGCTGCTCGAGGCCTGGCCGGAACGGGAGCTGCCCGGCTGGCCTGCTTCCGGCCTGCGATCCTGCGTGGCGACCCTCCGGCGGATCACCGGAGACCGGCTGTGGGACGGCGGCTGCCATCCCCTGCTGGTGCGGGCGGGGGACAGCCTGGATCGCGCCGGCCTGACCGGACCCGCTGTGGATCATTGGCGCGACCTGGCCACCACCAGCGGCCGCCTGCTCGGCGGCGGGCACCCGGACATGATGCTGGCCGGCCAGCGGCTGGCCGACGCCTACCTTGCGGCCGGGCGCGCGGACGACGCCGTTCCGTGGTTCCAGTGGGTACTCGACAGCCTGACCCGCCAGCTCAGGCGGGATCACCGTGACGTGATCGAGGCGCGGCGCCGCCTGGGCCACGCCCTCGTGGCGGCGCTCCAGCTCCCGGCTGCGATCACTGTCCTTGAACGTGCGGTTTCCCAATTCGAGCAGGTCTGCGGACCCGGGCATGCCGGCACGCTCGGCGCGGGGGACGAACTCGCCGCCGCCTACCTGGCTGCGGGCCAGTACTCCGACGCCATCACCCTCTACCGGCGCACGCTGGCCGAGCGGGAGCGCGCCCAGGGATCCCGGCATCCGCAGACGATGGCTACGCGTCACGGCCTGGCTGACTCCTACCTGGCCAGCGGCCGGGCGAAAGAGGCAGTCGCGGCCTACAAGCGGGTGGTGGCCGACCGGGAGCGCGTGCTTGGGCCCGATCACCTGGACACGCTCGCGGCGCGGAACGACCTCGGCGTTGCCTACCAGAGGACCGGCCACCCGGCGGCGGCGGAGCTGGCCTGCGAGCAGGCCTGGGCCGGGTTCGAGCGGGTACTCGGCCCCCGTCACCCTGAGACGCTGCGGAGCCGTGCGAGGCTGGCCCAGATGTACCTCCGACTGGGGCGCTATGGCGACGCCCGCGCGCTGCTGCGCGACACGGTCGACCGCCTGGAGCGCACCTTGCCCGATGGCGATCCGCTGATCACCGAACTGCGCCAGAGCCTGGCCGACATCGGCGAAGAGTAACTCCCGCGGAGGAAGCCCGGGCCGGCGCCCGGCCGCGGGCGGCCGGCATGTTTCGCGGCGGACGCCGGCCGGGAGCATGGTCCCGCGGACAAGACCGTCTTTACTCCGGCGCTGGTGTCCCTGCAGGGCTCGGCAGCGCCGCAGGTCACCGGCACCATCACCGTCTAACCGGCACCCCAGGCGAGATCAGCTTCATCGCCCTTGCTACCGGCAGGCCGGCGAGTCGGCGACTCCGACTGGCGGCGGTTCCGGCAACCCGGTGGTGTTCTCGGCCGACCCCTCCTCCGGCACCGGGGCCCGCACCGTGTCCGGCACCAACGGGTCCACGGTGAACTACACCGGCGCAGGCAGCTGCGTGATCGACGCGAACCAGGTCGGCAACGCCAACCGGCGCCCATAGCCTGATATACAGCGCCCAGGTTGCCCACCCGCCGCCCGCACCTCGGCGTCGTGCCGATTCGGCAGCGAATGCAGGCCGCTTGCTCGGCGAGCGCCTACTTTCCGTAACAGCCACCGCGTGGGCCTGGCGGCTGCCACCCACGTGCTCAAGCCTGCGGTATGTTCACGAGGCTGTCGCCGCCGAAGAAGGTGCGGTATCGACTGACAGAGATCCTCTTACGGCCGCTGCCGGTCGCGCAGGGCCGGGTAGGCGGCCCAGGGGCGGCCGGCGAGCTGGCCCCAGGCGATGGCGGTCTTGGTGCGGAGGCCGAGCGGGTCGGCGACGACGGTCGGCGGGAGCTCGCCGGCGAGCTGCAGGAGTGCGCTGGCGCGGCCGGTGACAGTGTCGATGCCGATGCGGGCCAGCCGGTGGCTGATGGTGGCTGGCAGGACGGGCTGTCCGGGATGCATGCCGGGGAACAGCCACGGGCCGGGTTCCCCGGCGGGGACCTGGCTGAGGTGGCGGCGGTGGCGGGCGAAGTCGTGGAGGTGGCTGGCCAGGGGCAGTGTTGCATTGGCCGATCGGTGCGGATGACGGAGCACGCTGACGGGATGATCCGGCTGTCAGATGGCCATCGTGAGCTGGTCGAATGCCTCACGGAGCCGGTGGCGGGCGGGGACGTCGGTGGCGAGTTCGTAGTGACCGCGTCGGAGGTTCTGGACGAAGACGTGCCCGGTGGGCAGGGTCCGCGCGGACCGGTGGCGTTTGAGTCCGCGCATCGGCCGCAGCCGGGCCTTCAGCCGGCCGTGGTCGGTCTCGACCGGGTTGTTGGCGTACCGCTCGACAGTGTGCAGAGCCGACGGGATCAGCTCATCCAGGACCCGCGGGTAGGCCGGGGCCCGGTCGGTGGTGACCTCGGCCGGGACCGTGCCGGCGCGGAGCACCCGGGTGAAGGACCTCCGGGCTGCGGCCAGGTCCCGCCGCGCGGACAGCAGGACGTCGATGACCTGGCCGTGCTGGTCGATGGCCCGGTAGAGGTAGGTCCGCCGGCCGGCGACCTTGATGTAAGTCTCGTCGGCGAACCACCGGTCACCCGGAGCATGCCGGCACAACCGCGCCGCCTCGATGAACTCCGGGGGTAAAGCGCTGCACCCACCGGTAGACGGCGACGTGATCAACGGTGACGCCGCGCTCGGCCAGCAGTTCCTCCACGTCCCGGTAGGACAGGCCGTACCGCAGGTACCAGCGGACCGCGACCGGGATGACCTCCCGCGGGAACCGGAAGCCAGCGAACACAGATGATGAGCTCGACGCGGTCACCACATCAGTCTCCCGGCCGCCGCGATCAGCCAACGCAACACTGCCGATCACCACGCTCGAGGTTGATGTCAGACCCTTTTCTCCTTGTCTTGTGGACCCTTGACGCCTATGCGCCGTCATAGGAGTTGCATTATGCAAAAGTCAGACTTCGCTGGGTGATGAGCCTTATGCTCTGCGTTGAGGCCCGGGGGGGACCCAGGTCTCGGGCAGATCGCCTGCGGCAGCAGCAACCCGCGGGGTAACAGCCCAAAGGCATCCGAGGGGGATGGCCAGATGTCGCATGCCAGCTCAACCGGCGCGCAGGTCAGCTGCCGCAGACAACTCCGGCGCGGCCGCCGGATCGGCACCGCGGGCACGGCGCTCGTGGCGGCGTTAGCGGCCATATCCGTGGCCGAGGCCCCGGCGGCGTCCGCGAGCGTCACCGAGAACGTCATCGTCACCTCGACCGGGCTGTTAAGCGCAGCCACGGCGGTGCTGGGGGTGAACGGCACCATCCTGGCGCAGTTCCACCTGATCAACGGGGTCGAGGCCTCGATTCTCACGGCCGCCGAGCCGCTGCTGGCGGCACTGCCGGGCATCTCCGTCACGCCGGATGCCGAGGTGAGCGTACAGTCCACCACCGAGTCAACCGGGCCGCATGCGCCCTCGGACGCGTTCCTCCAGGAGACTCGGGCCGACAAGCTTGCCGCGGACGGTGACACCGGCCAGGGCGTCACGGTGGCTGTCATGGATACCGGCATCGACAATCTGCCGGACTTCTCGGGGCGGCTGATAGGCGGTGTTGACCTGACCGGCGAGGGCAACCCGTACCGGGACAGCTACGGGCACGGCACCTTCGTCGCCGGCCTGATCGCCGGCAGCGGAGCCTCCTCGGGCAACCAGTACGCGGGCGAGGCGCCCGGCGCCCGGCTGGTCTCGATCAAGGTGGCCGGCGCGGACGGCACCACCCACCTGGGAACCCTGATAACCGGCCTGCAGTGGGCCGTCGACCACCGGAGCCAGTACGGCATCAAGATCCTCAACCTCTCCCTGGGCTTCAAGTCCACCCAGTCCACCGTGACGAACGCGCTGGACCGGGCGGCCGAGGCGGTCTGGAACGCGGGCATCGCGGTCGTGGTCTCGGCGGGCAATACCGGGCCGTTCAACGGCAGCATCCTGTCTCCCGGCGACGACCCGATGGTGATCACGGTGGGTTCCCTGGATGACATGGCGACCGCCTACCCCGGCGACGACGAGATGAACGACTTCAGCGCGGTCGGGCCTACCGCAGCAGACGGCTGGGCAAAGCCGGACCTGGTGACCTCGGGCCGGTCGGTGGTGAGCCTGGCCGCGCCAGGCTCGACGATCGACAACAGCTACCCCTCGGGCCGGCTCGGCGCGGCCAACTTCGTCGGCTCGGGTACCTCATTCAGCGCTGCCATTGCCAGCGGGGCGGCGGCCCTGGTCCTGGCCGGCAATCCGGGGCTGACCCCGAACCAGGTCAAGGGCCGGCTGCTCGGCACGGCCGGTCCCGGTCCCGTCGGCAACCCGTTCGTGGACGGCCACGGCGCCCTCGATGCATACGCCGCGGATCACGCGGGGGCCATCAGCTTCAACCAATCAGCGGTCGGCCCGGTTCCGACGCTGGCCAGCCTGCTCATCTCGCTGGCGCCCGCCAGCCGGCTCAGCAGCTGGAACCCGTGGCTGTGGTCCGGGGTCTCCTGGAATCCGCCGTCTGGCAGCGAGCCGCGCAACGGGCTGGCGTGGGACGGCGGCGACTGGGACGGCGGCGCCTGGACCGGGCGGGCCTGGAACAACGACTGGTGGGCGGGCGCTCTGTGGAACGCCGGCGAGTGGACCGGGCGGGCCTGGAACAACGGAGCCTGGGCGGGGTCAGCCTGGGCCGGCGTGGCCTGGTCCGGGGGCGCCTGGTCCAGCTCGGCCTGGAACTGAGTCGGCCACAGCGGCAGGCGGGCCATGACGATGCCCCGTGCGACCCGGGCTACCGTCGCCTTCTCCATCGCGGGCGGCGCGCTCACCCTGTTCCTCGTCGGCTGGCGACAGCACACCCTCCCGCTCGTCAGCCACAGCCAGTGGGTCGTCGTCGGCGTGATGGGCGTGCTGGCCCTGGGCAGCTGGCTGTGGCCGGTCGTGGTCTACCGGGGCGGCGAGTCCGAGGCCTTCAACCTGGACGAGGGCTTCTTCGTGATCCTTGCCCTCCTCGTCCCCCCGCTGGTCACGCTGGGGACACTGGCCCTGGCCACCATCCTGGCCCAGGCCGCCCGGCGGCGCCCGCTGATCAAGTCGGCCTTCAACGCCGGGCAGGTGCTGATCGCGGCAGGCCTGGGGCTGGCCGCGAGCCGCGGGATCGCCGCGCCGGCCCATCCCCTGACTGCGGGGCCGGTCGCCGCCATCGCCGCCGGGGTGGGCGTGTACTTCGCCGTGAACACGATCCTGGTGGCGGGCGTGGTCTTCTCGATGGGCACGACCTGGAAGGAGTTCACCACCGACCTGCCGCTCCAGGTGACGTTCGCCGGGACCGGCGCGCTGGTGGGCGTGATCCTGGCCCTGGCCATCCAGGCCAACCTGTGGGCGCTGGCGCTAGCCGTCCCGGGGCTGGTCCTGGAGCGCCGGCTCATCAGCGCCCGGTTCACCGCCCTCTACGACCGGGCCCGGATGGAAGGGCTGTACGAGGTCACCCTGGAGGCCAACCGGGGGCTGCGGCAGCAGGCAGTGCTCGACACCATCCTGGGCGCGGCGCGGCGGCTGCTGCGCAGCCCGGCGGCGGCCCTGACCCCCGACGAGCCAGGCCCGGGTCAGCTGGCCGCGTCCATGCTGGTCGCCAGCCGGCCACACTGGCTGGTGGCGACCGGCCGCCGCCGGGGCGAGCCCTTTGACCAGGCCGATCAGAGCCTGCTGCGGGCGCTGGCCGCCGTGGGCAGCGGCGCGCTCAGTAATGCCGAGCTCTACCAGCAGGTGCACGTCGAGCGCGAGCGGCTCTCTGCCATCACCCTCAACATCGGGGAGGGCGTCTGCGCCATCGACGCGGCCGGGAAGCTGACCTTCGTCAACCGCGCCGCGGCCGACATGATGGAGCTCGCGTCGGTCAGCATCACCATTGACGACCCGGTCAGCGAGGCCACCCTCACCGCGCCCGACTTCCTGCTCGCCCCGGCCCGCGAGGCCATGCGCACGGGCTGCACCATCCGGGAGGATGACGCCTGTTTCCGCGGCCGGCACGGCGGCGCGGTCCCCGTGGCGTACACGGCCTCTGCCGTCGTGAGCGATGGCCGGCCATCCGGCGCGGTGATTACCTTCCGCGACATTACCGAGCGCAAGGCCTTGGAGGACCAGCTGCACCGGCACGCGTTTTACGACAGCCTGACCGGCCTGGCTAACCGGCGGCTGCTGGTGGAGCGGCTGGAGCAGGCGCTACGGCGATCGGCCTGGGACAGCCAGGCGCACGCGCTGATCTTCGTCGACGTGGACCGCTTCAAGAGCATCAACGACAGCCTGGGCCACGTGACGGGCGACGAGCTGCTGGTGGCGATCGCGGCCCGGATGAAGAACGCCGTGCGCAGCCACGACCTGCTGGCCCGCTTCGGCGGCGATGAGTTCGTGGTGCTGCTGCTGGACGTGCCCGGCATCGAGGTGGCGGTTGCGGCAGCCGAGCGGATCTGTGCCGCGGCCGAGGAGCCCATGATCCTTCCCGACGGCTACGAGCTGGTGGCCAGCGTGTCGGCCGGCATCGCCCTGACCGAGCCGGGCAAGACCGCCGACGACGTGCTACGTAACGCCGACGTGGCCATGTACGACGCCAAGATCAGGGGCGGCGGCGGCGGCTACCGGGTATTTGACCAGGCGGCCATGGGCAGCCGCTCGTCCGAGCGGCTCCAGATAGAGGCTGAGCTGCGCAAAGCGCTGGAGCGTGCCGAGCTGGAGGTGCACTACCAGCCGCTCTACTCGCTGAGCGAGCAGCGCATCGTGGGCGCGGAGGCTCTGGTCCGGTGGCGCCACCCCGTCCACGGGCTGATCAGCCCGTGTCAGTTCATCCCCATGGCCGAGGAGACCGGCCTGATCCTTCCGCTCGGGCGGTTCGTCCTGGACCAGGCGTGCCGCCAGGCGCGGTCGATCCGCGAGCGGCTGCACGCGGACCTGCCCATCAGCGTCAACCTCTCGCCGCGCCAGTTCCAGGAGAGCGGCCTGCCGGCCCAGGTCAAGGCTGCGCTCGACGCCAACGGGCTGCCCCCGGAGCTGCTGATGTTCGAGATCACGGAGACCATGGTCATGGAGGACCTGTCTGGGGCCCGCGAGGTCATGAAGAAGCTCAACCGACTGGGCGCGCGGCTGGCCATCGACGACTTCGGCACCGGTCATTCCTCGCTGGCATACCTGAAGCAGTTCCCGGTGCACGAGGTGAAGGTCGACCGCGCCTTCATCCAGAGCGTCGCGGACAACGCGGTGGACTCCGCCATTGTGCGCGCAATCATCGATCTGGCCAACGCCATGGGGATCGCGGTCGTGGCCGAGGGCGTGGAGACCGACGACCAGGTCACTGAGCTCAGCATGCTCGGCTGCCACATGGGGCAGGGCTTCTACTTCTCGCAGCCCCTGAGCGCCGCGGATCTCGACGCCCTGCTCGTCGCAGACCTGCTCGCCCGCGGGGAAGGCTCGGCGCCGGCGGGGGTGCCGTCACGCCCGGTGCCACGGTAACCAAGACCGCACAGGCCTTGGCGTAAGGGAATGTTCGACGTCCCCTGGCTTGATGAGATCCCAGATGACTGCGGGCCTGTATCGAGGAAGTCACCGAGCAGGACTCTGGCGGGGCGGCGATCGAGTTGCTAGAGGCGGCCAGCTGGGCGCCGACGCCGAGACTCTGGTCGTGCGCGGGCTGCGGCAGCTCGGCGAGGAATTGACCGGCCTCGCCCCGGCACGCCCCACCGGGACATGAAAGACGTCAGAACCCGAACACCACTCACATCCCTCGCGGCTGAGCGGAGAGCGCCCTCGGCGGTCAGTCGGCCAATCGCGGTGACGGTGTTCGTGCGTTCGATCGGCAGCCCGGCTGGCATAGTTGCCCCGGCTGGCTAGGGTGTCGTGCAGCATGCCGGGGTCAGCGAAAGGAGGACAGATGATTGCGCGGATCTGGCGCGGATGGGCGCCGCCGGGCACCGCCGACGACTACCAGCATCATTACGAAGCTGAGGTCAGCGACCATCTGCAGGCCGTCAGCGGCTTCTGCGGTGCCCGCCTCTTGCGCCGGGAGGACGGCCAGGAAGTCATGTTCACCTCCATCACCTACTTCAAAAGCCTGGATGCG
>DATCEO010000060.1:0-20490 GCA_036510065.1 Streptosporangiaceae bacterium
CGCATCCAGGCTTTTGAAGTAGGTGATGGAGGTGAACATGACTTCCTGGCCGTCCTCCCGGCGCAAGAGGCGGGCACCGCAGAAGCCGCTGACGGCCTGCAGATGGTCGCTGACCTCAGCTTCGTAATGATGCTGGTAGTCATCGGCGGTGCCCGGCGGTGCCCGGCGGCGCCCATCCGCGCCAGATCCGCGCGATCACCCGTCCCGGCGAAGTCCTGCCAGCGGGCCGGCCAGGTCGTCCTCGACGTCCGCGTGGCAGACGAGTACGCCCGCGGTCACCTGCACGGCGCCCGTCACCTGCCCATCGGCGAGCTGCCCGGCCGCCTGGCCGAGATCCCCGGCGGGCGCCTCTGGGTGCACTGCCAGGCCGGCTACCGCGCCGGGATCGCCGCCAGCCTGCTGGACCGGGCCGACCGCGACGTCATCCTCGTCGACGACGACTTGTCCGGGGCGCTCCGGACTGCTCTGCCCGGGCGGCCTCGAATACCACCTGGTCGCATGACGCGGCCGAGGTTCTCGGCAGGCACAGGCCGGACCCTGTAAACCACCGCTGCCATGGGCGGTGGCGCACCGGCCCCGCGGAGCAGGGGCGGCGCCGGTTCGCGGGCAGCCAGCAGATCTTCCCAGCCGGTAGACGCTGGTCGAGCCTTGGAATCTGCGCCGGCTGTGCCGCCGGTCGTACGTGACATCCGCGCCAGCCAGAGTTCCGGCGGCCGGACAGCGTTTTCTCACCGAGCTCATTGCCCGTTTCGGTCGAGCGCGCCGCTGGCCCTGCAGGGAGGCTGGGGTACGGCCGGGGCTGAGATGGCGCGGAGTTCCACTCGATTATCCCTATCGGGATAGACTAGATTGGCTCCGGAACCTTACTTACGCGGGTTATGAGAGTCAGCAGCAGGTCCTGGCCTGTCGCAGGCGGCGCCGGATGGCAGCCGGATGACGCCAGCGTGAGGTACGGCCAGGAGCGGCCCGGCCGAAGTGCCCTTACCGAGGGAGAGCGTACTGACCCCTGCTCCGCGGCCTGCGAGCCAGCGTCCGCCCCTGCACCTGGCGGTAGCGCTCGACGGCGCCGGCTGGCACCCGGCGGCCTGGCGCGAGCCGGACGCCCGTCCGGCGGACCTGCTATCGGCCGGGTACTGGGCCGACGTGATCGCCGAGGCGGAGCGCGGCCTGCTGGACTTCGTCACGATCGAGGACGGGCTCAGCCTCCAGTCGTCGGAGCGCCGCGGGCCTGATCAGCGCACCAACCAGGTCAGGGGCCGGCTTGATGCCACGCTGATCGCCGCCCGGGTAGCTCCGCTGACAGCGGGCATCGGCCTGATCCCGACAGTGACCGTCACCCATACCGAGCCGTTCCACATCTCCAAGGCCATCGCGACGTTGGACTGGGTCAGTTCGGGGCGGGCGGGCGTCCGGGTGAAAGTGTCAGCGCGGCGGGACGAGGCCGCCCACTTCGGCCGCCGTGCGCTGCCAGCTGGCCCGGAGCTGATGGATGACTTGTTCGCCGAGGCGGCCGATTACGTCGAGGTAATCCGGCGGCTGTGGGATAGCTGGGAGGATGACGCGGAGATCCGCGACGTCGCGACCGGCCGGTTCGTCGATACCAGAAAGCTGCATTACATCGACTTCGCGGGCCGCTGGTTCTCCGTCAAGGGCCCGTCGATCACGCCTCGGCCGCCGCAAGGCCAGCCCGTCGTGGCCGCGCTTGCGCACCGCGACGTGGCCTACCAGCTCGCGGGCCGCAGCGCCGACGTCGTCTTCGTCACGCCGCGCGACTCCGCCAGCGCCCGCGACATCGTCGGTCAGGTCCGGGCCGCGCAGGCTTCTGCGGGTCGGGCTGGGCAGACAGTGCACCTTTTCGGTGACCTGATGGTGTACCTCGACCTCGACGCCGACCGGGCGGCGCAGCGCAAGGCCAGGCTAGATGACCGGGCCGGGCAGCCGTACGCAAGCGATGCGCTGACCTTCACCGGCACCCCCGCGCAGCTCGCCGACCTGATCCAGGACTGGCAGCAGGCCGGGCTGGCCGGGTGCCGGCTGCGGCCCGCGACGATCCCGCACGATCTTGCCCAGATCAGTCGAGCGCTCGTGCCTGACCTGCAACGACGGGCCGCGTTCCGCGAAAAATACAGGTCGCACACGCTCCGCGGCCTGCTCGGCCTCCCCCGCCCGGCCAATCGCTATGCCAGCATCGCAGTGCCCGAGGAGGCAGCGCGGTCATGACTAAGCCGGTCAAGCAAGTGCATCTGGCAGCGCATTTCCCCGGCGTCAACAACACCACGGTGTGGAGCGACCCGCGGGCCGGCAGCCACATCGAGTTCGGCTCGTTCGCGCATTTCGCGCGGACCGCGGAACGGGCCAAGTTCGACTTCCTGTTCCTGGCCGAAGGACTGCGGCTGCGCGAGCAGAACGGCGAGATCTACGACCTCGACGTCGTCGGCAGGCCGGACACGTTCACGATCCTGGCCGCGCTCGCCGCCGTCACCGACAAGCTCGGGCTGGCCGGCACCATCAACTCCACCTTCAACGAGCCGTACGAGGTGGCACGCCAGTTCGCCTCGCTCGACCACCTGTCCGGCGGCCGCGCCGCGTGGAACGTGGTGACCTCCTGGGACGCGTTCACCGGGGAGAACTTCCGACGGGGCGGGTTCCTGCCACAAGATCAGCGGTATGACCGGGCCAGGACGTTCCTGGCCACCGCGTTCGAGCTGTTCGATTCCTGGCGAGGCGATCAGATCGTCGCGGACGCCGCGTCGGGTGTGTTCCTGCGCGACGCCGGGCCGGGCCGGTTCGCCCACGCCGACAGGCACTTCGACATCGCCGGGCAGTTCGACGTGCCGCGCAGCCCGCAAGGCGGGCCGGTCATCTTCCAGGCCGGCGACTCCGACGAGGGCCGCGAGTTCGCCGCCGCGGAAGCTGACGCGATCTTCAGCCGCCACAGCACGCTGGCGGCTGGCCAGGCGTTCTACGCCGACGTGAAGGGGCGGCTGGGCAACTACGGCCGCTCCCCTGACGAGCTCAAGATCCTGCCCGCGGCCACGTTCGTGCTGGCTTCGACTGATGCGGAGGCTCGGGAACTCGCGCACGAAGTGCGGCTCCAGCAGGTCAGCCCCGCGACTGCGATCGCGTTCGCCGAGCAGGTGTGGAACCGGGACTTGTCGGCCTACGACCCGGACGGGCCGCTGCCGGATATCGACCCCGATCCAGGCGAGAACACGACCGCGCGCGGCCGGGCCAGCGTGCGCATGTACCGCGACCCGATCGCGACTGCACGCGACTGGCGAGCTAAGGCCGAAGCCGGGAACCTGTCGCTCCGCGAACTGATCATCGGCGTCACCGCCCGGCAATCGTTCATCGGCTCCCCCGCTGCCGTCGCCGCCACCATCAACGATTACGTCCAGGCCGACGCCAGCGACGGCTTCATCCTGGTGCCGCATATCACGCCCGGCGGGCTGGACGAGTTCGCCGATACCGTCGTGCCCCTGCTGCAGGAACGCGGCGTTTTCCGCACCGAGTACTCCGGCAGCACGCTGCGCGAGCACCTCGGGCTGCCGCGCCGCGCCGCCCGGGCCCGCGCTGGGGGCACGTCATGAGATTCCTGCTCATCACGCTGATCGTGCATGCGCCCGACCCGGTCACCGGCGGTCAGCCTGCGACGACGGAGCGGTTCCGCCAGGTCATTGACAGCGCGCTGCTGGCCGAGGAGCTGGGCTTTGACGGCTTCGGCGTCGGGGAACGGCACGAGCGGCCGTTCCTCTCCTCCTCGCCCCCGGTAGTCCTCAGCCACATCGCCGCGCTGACGTCCCGGATCCGGCTGTTTACCGCAGTGACCACACTGAGCCTGCTCGACCCGGTCCGCGCCTACGAGGACTACGCCACCCTTGACCATCTATCCGGTGGCCGGCTTGAGCTCATTATCGGGAAAGGGAACGGGGCCGCCCAGCGCGAGCTCTTCCACGTCACCCCGGACGATCAATGGGACAGGAACGCCGAGAGCTACGAGCTGTTCCGACAGATCTGGCGGCAGCCGTCGGTCTCAGCCGAGCCCCGGTTCCGGCCGGCCCTGACGGACGCGGAGGTCTGGCCCCGACCGCTGCAGCAGCCGATCCGCGTCTGGCACGGCAGCGCCACCAGCCAGGACTCCGTCGACCTGGCAGCCCGCTACGGTGACCCGCTGTTCTCCGCGAACGTGACCAACCCGATCGAGCCGTACGCCGAGCTCGTCCGCTATTACCGCGAGCGGTGGGCGTATTACTGCCACGATCCGGCGCTGGCAGCAGTCGGGGCCGGGACCGCGGGATACCACGCGGCCCGGACCTCGCAAGAGGCGATTGCCGCCTACCGGCCGGTGTTCGCCGGGTACCTGGCGTTTCAGCAGCGGCTCGGGGTGTCGCCGACATTCTCGACCCTGGCGGATTTTGTCGAGCGCAGTTCCGCGCTGATCGGCAGCCCGCAGCAGGTGATCGACAAGGTGCACCGCTATCACGAGCAGTTCGGGCACAGCGTGATGCACCTGCACGCCGAGGCGGGCGGTCTCACCAATCAGCAGCACCGTGACTCGCTGGAGCTTTTCCAGTCCGAGATCGCGCCGGTGCTGCGCCGCGACATTCCCGATCCGCCCTGGCATTGGGGACCGGTGGCCGGGCAGGCCGCCGCGCTGACGACAGCCGGCCGAGGAGGGCACGCGCATGGCTAACACTCCGCTGGCTGTTCTCGACCTCGTCCCGATCTCCTCGGGCTCGACCGCCGCCGAGGCGCTGCGCAACAGCATCGACCTGGCCCAGCAGGCCGAACGGCTCGGCTATGCGCGGTACTGGTTCGCCGAGCACCACCTGAACCCGGGCGTGGCCGGGACCTCGCCCGCGATCGTGCTCGCGCTGACCGCGGCGGCAACCTCGACCATCAGGATCGGCTCCGGCGCCGTGCAGCTCGGGCACCGGACGGCGCTGTCGACGGTCGAGGAGTTCGGCCTCATCGATGCCCTGCATCCGGGCCGGCTCGACCTCGGGCTCGGCCGGTCCGGCGGCCGGCCACCGCAGCAGTACCTGCAGACATCGCCTGCCGCAGCCAGGGCGCCGGGCGCGGCGAACGGGCTGCTCATCCCGCCCAAGTTCTTCCCCGAGGCCATGCTCAAGTCGCCGCGGTTCGCCGTGCAGCGCAAGCTACTCCAGCTACCGAACGCCGAGCCGCAGGACTACGGCGAGCAGATCGACGACATGCTGGCTCTGCTGCGCGGCACCTACGTCTCGGCCGACGGCGTCCCGGCCAGGGCCGTGCCGGGTGAGGGCGCGCAGGTCCAGGTCTGGATCCTGGGCAGCAGCGGCGGCCAGAGCGCCGACGTGGCAGGCCGCAATGGGCTGCGGTTCGCCGCGAATTACCACGTCAGCCCCGCCACCGTGCTGGAGGCGGCGGACGGCTACCGCGCCGCGTTCCGGCCATCGGCCGAGCTGGAGCGCCCATACGTGTGCGTGTCCGCCGATGTCGTCGTCGCCGAGGACGAGGCGACAGCGCGGGAACTGGCCACCGGTTACGGGCTGTGGGTACGGAGCATTCGCTCTGGCGAAGGCGCGATCGAGTTCCCGACGCCGGACCAGGCCAGGTCACATTCGTGGACCGACGAGGACCGGGCCATGGTCGCCGACCGGGTGGACACCCAGTTCGTCGGGTCACCGCAGCAGGTAGCCGGCCAGCTGGAGCTGTTGCGCGATGCGACCGGCGCGGACGAGCTGATCGTCACCACGATCACCCATGATCACGCCGACCGGGTGCGCTCGCACGAGCTGCTCGCCGAGGAATGGAACCGCCGGTGAGCCATGTTCGCGGCTACTCAGGCAGCTACCCGCTGCACACAGATCGGAGGGACTCGTGAGCGTCGCCGTCGTGGTGGGCAACCCCAAGCCGCGGTCGCGCACGTACGAGGCCGCGCACATCGTGGCCGAGCGGCTGGCCGGACGGCCCGCCGACCTGAGCATCGACCTAGCCGAGCTCGGGCCTGCGCTGCTCGACTGGTCCGATCCCGGCGTGGCCGAGCTGGTCGCCGCGGTACAGGCCAGTGACCTTGTGGTGGTCGCGAGCCCCACCTACAAGGCCACCTACACCGGGCTGCTCAAGCTGTTCCTTGACCGGTTCGGAGCCGGCTCGATGACGGGCACGGCGGTGCCGCTGATGCTCGGCGGTCACTGGAAGCACGCGCTGGCCGCGGACCTCCTGCTCAAGCCGGTGCTCGTCGAGATTGGGGCGACCTGCCCGACAGCCGGGCTGTTCCTGCTGGACTCCGAGTTCGAGGCGAGCGACACCCTCGATAGCTGGCTCGACCGGGCCCGGCCGCAAGTGGCGGCCACCAAGAAAGGGCTGACATGACGGACGTTCTCGGCCAGGCCCAGCTCCGCCGGGTCTTCGCCGCGTTCCCTACCGGAGTGGCTGCGGTCGCCGCCGTCGTCGGCGGGGAGCCGACCGGCCTCGCGGCGAACTCGTTCGCGTCAGTGCAAGGAGCGAACGCATGACGGCAATCGGCCCTGTCCCTAGCCGATGTCCGGCCACTCTAGTGACCAGGATCCAGAACGCGCCCCAGCAGCACGCGGACTGGCAGCGGACTTCGGAGCTCGTCACCGGCCAGCTCCGCCTGCATCTGCCGGACCGGAGATCCTGACGGCGGGCGAGCGCGCGAGCGACCCAGACGGATACCGCTGCCACCTGCTGCATGTCGAGCCAGACGGCTCCTTCTCGGTGACCGCGATGGTCTGGCGGCCGGCTAGCTCTCCGCAGCTGCCGGGGCGCTGCGGAACATCGCGGTGTCTTAGCTGGCCCTGGCGGTGAGCTGGGATACACGCTGAGGGCTGATCCCCAGCAGAGCAGCAACGTCGCGCACCGACAGGCCGCGTGCGGCGAGCTGCGCGGCCGCCTGGCCGGTGCGGGCAGTCGCGGCGGCGGCAAGCTCGTCAGCCTGACGGCGCAGGCGCCGGACTTCCAGGGCGGTGGCATCCAGTTCCGGGTCGCCTGTGCGGTAGTCGTAGTCCAGCGCGAGATCGGGCATGGCCTCGTCGGGAAGCCCTGCGGCTAGCACGACGACTTCGCGCACCGCCTGGTCCAAGGCGGGCAGGCTGCGGGCATAAGTGTGGGCGCCCTCGAGTTCCGGCACGTCCGCCAGCCAGTGCCCGTCCTCTCGGGTAACGATCACCCGGTAGGCGTGCTCACTCACCGCAGCCACCCCTTTCCGAGCGCCGGCTCCAGGTCACGCTCGATGGCGCGCAGCGTCCCGGCCGGGATATCACCTGCATGCTGCGCTACCGTTGTGGCCACTGTTACCCGGACACCGGAAGCGTCGGCATACGTGACCACGTAGCGGCGGTGCGAGCCGACCTGCCGGACCATCACGCCGCCAAGCCGCTCGATACGCCGGTTCACCTCACGCGCTCTCACCACAATATATCTAGCGACTAGACACCACAACTGTCAAGCCGGTAGACAGCCACCCTGAATCCGCGATCGCGGCGCGAAACCTCACCATCTCGGTCGACGCCGGTCCCCAGGACGACAGCTGCGCAGCGTCCTGGCCGACTACGAGACCCACTACAACGGACGACCCCACCGCGAACCGCAAGCTCCGCCCACCCCGGCCTGGCCATCCCGCCGCCGTGTACCGCTTCAGAACTTGACGCAGGGACGTGACCTGCGGTTTGGCTGGATGAGCGGGTTGCGCCAGGATCGCCGTTCATGGCTCTTCGGCTGCTCTACCTGATCGCAATGCGGGTCTTCGGCTGGCTGGTGCTGCTGAGTCGCGGCCAGGCGTCCAAAGAGGCGGAGATCATGGTGCTCCGTCATGAGGTCGCAGTGCTGCGGCGTCACTGCTGGCCTGGCGGTTCAGATCTTCAGCGGTGAACGGAACTGTTTCCTGGGAATGACGGTGGACGCCGTGCCTCATCTGCGCCAGGGCGGCGACGGTCAGTTCATCATCTGGGGGACAGCGTGCAGCCCCGCAGCCAGCCAGGGAACCAGATCGTGGCGACTGCGAGGGCCAGCGCTGCCGCGCCGGCGAGCCGGCCCGCCGCCGGGCCCCATGTCCAGAGCTTCTCGATCAGCACCAGAGCGGCCAGGGCTGCCAGGTTCATCACGCCCACCGCGACGAGGATCACCATTAGGCCCCAGCAGCAGCCCAGGCAGTATCGGCCGTGTTCGATGCCGGCGCGGAGGTCGCGGAACCTGCGCTGGTAGGAGCCGCACTGCAACAGCTGCGGGACCGAGGAGCGGCAATGCGCCAGGCAGCGGTCCTTAAGGCTGCTCAGCTGGTACATGCCGCAGACAGCGAAGATCGCCACGGCCAGGATGTGCGCCGCGCCGGTATGCTGCCCGGTGAGCCAGCCCGGGAGCCGGGCCAGCCCGTAAGCGGGCACGCCGACTGCCGCCCAGACAGCGAGGTAGCCAGCCACGAGCCCGCCGAATCTCGCCGTCCGGTTGCTTTGGGCGGTCGTGGCGTACAGCCAGGCCACTGGCGCCACCGAGGGCAGCATCATGGCGGCCATCATGAGCGTCCACATCGGCATGAACGCGGCGAGAGCAAGCCCCATCGTGCCAGTCATCCCGCGGGCGATCGTAATAGTCGCCGCCCAGGCGGCAACGACCAGAATGAGCAGCAGCATGGCCTCACGGGTTTGCCAGGCCCGGCCGCGGACGGGCGAGCCCCGGGCAGCTACTCACCGAGCCGCGCTGATCAACACATGGACGACATCAGCGATCCGGCCGGCACCCGACTGCGCCCGCCCGGCCGCGGACCGGCGGTGATCCCAGCCGCTGCAGCGACGACCGCCGTGAACAGCCATCTGGCCTTCAGCGCTGCGGCCATCACGAACCCGCGTCGTACTTGTCGTGATACTGGAACTCAACGACATGCTTCTGCCTGCCGAGCGGGGTCAGGTCGAGGTAGCTATAGGTGCCGATCAGTGCATCGACGCCGCGGGCGTACGCCGAGTAGGTGTGGAAGATCCGGTCGCCGTCACGCAGGAAGACGCTCACCCCTGGCGCGTCCTTCCCGGACCGGATATAAGGCATGTCGTGTTCGAGTGCCGCCTTGTCCTTGTAGTTGTACTCCACCAGGGCCACGTCCTCGTCGAAGCTGACATGAAAGTCGTAGTTGAAGTCGCTGCCGTCCGAGGAGTACCACGGCGCCGGCCAGCCCATCCGCTTCTGGAATCGCTCGATGCTGGCCAGCGGCGCTCGGGACACCAGGACCATGCTGGTGTCGCAGGCATGCAGATGGGACAGGTCACCGATGTTGTCCGCCACCACCGAGCAGGTCGGGCAGCCCTGATCCTGATCGGGGAAACCCGACTCCGCGTGCCGCCACATGAAGTGGTAGACGATGAGCTGGCGGCGCCCGTCGAACAGGTCGAGCAGGCCCGCCTGCCCGCCCGGTCCGGTGAAGGCGTAGTTCTTGCCGATCTCGACCATCGGCAGGGCGCGGCGGGCCGCGGCGACCGTGTCTTTCGCCCTGGTAGCTTCCTTCTCCCGGGCCAGCAGGTCCTTGCGTGCGGCCAGCCATTCATCTTGTGATACGACTCGCGTGCTATCCATCTCGCCTGTTCCTCCAGGTCTGGGTGGTTGTGCGCAGCCTCATAGCGGGGAAAGGCGTCGTTGCCCACCAGCGCCAGGAGCGGGTAATTGAGTAGTTGCATGGTCCACAGCACGCCCGCCATGAAGACGGCGGCAGTGGCCTCCAGCGTGAGGAAGGCTTGCCCCTCGCGACCCTCACCGGGTGTCCATCGCTCGTCGACCAGTTCAGGACGCAGGTGCCAGCCCCACCGCCCAGCTCTCGGAGTTGTTCGGGGTCAAGGGCCATGTTGCTCATATCCTCGACATCCGTGACCGGTGTCATCCTGCACCCTCAGCGGCGGCGGGGCGAGAGATTGTGGCCGCGGCACGGTTTCTCTGCGACCAGAACCGGTGGTAGTCGCCGTCCGCATAGGCGTGAAACTGGGCGCACCGCCCATCCCGAAATGCCCAGAGATGGACACCGGACCACTTGACTGACTCGCCGCCGCTCGCGCCTTCTTCCCTTGTCAAGACGACGCCGTGGTTCTCGTCGGCCAGGATGTCAACAACCGCAAGCCGTAGTGTTCCCCCATATACCTCCATCATCTTTCCGAAGAAGCCGAGAACCTCTTCCTTGCCGGTGTAATCGCCGGCCAGGGGGGCGAGGCTGGAGTCGCGCCATGAGATGTCGTCGGTGAGAGCGCCAAGCAGGGGCTCCAGGTCTCCGTTGCCAAAGGCTTCGTAGGTCGTGCGGAGCAGCTCAGCGTTTGGATGAGTCATCGTGTTAGCCCTTTCGTGATCCGACCGGGGAGGGACCTGCTGTTGTGTCAGACCCTTCTTTTTCCGGTCAGGTCGCTCGTCTCTACGACGAGTGGATGGAGCTGCAATCGACAGCCAGCTTCAGGGGCTGCCCACCGATCACTGGACCGATGCGGAGCCCCCCAGGCCCGGGGCGGGGCGTCATCCCGCCGGCGGGATGAGGCCCCTCCAGCCGAGCCGCCCCCCCTGCGACTTCGCGCATCGCCGCAAACGCAGCTCCTCGAGCACGCCGACGGCGCTCCAGCCCGGGGGGACCGTACGGCGGTAGAAGGCAGTAGCCGGGCGGCCCGGCGGGCACATTGCTAGCGCTCCCGGGCTTCGGCGGCTAGCACGTCATCATGGTCCAGGACAGCGCCTGTGTCGGTGAGGGTCAGCCTGCCGACGGAGCCGAGCATGGCTTGCACGGACTCGCCGGGTGTCAGCGGCGCGTCCTGGCCGCCCATGTCAGTCTGGACCCAGCCCGGGCTCATCGCGACCACGGTTGTCCGGTCCTGGCGCAGCTCCAGGGCGAGCTTGCGGGTGAGCATGTTCAGCGCCGCCTTGCTCATCGCGTATCCGATGCCGCCCGGGTCGGTCGCGCCGGCCAGTGATCCCCGCTTCGATGTCAGGTTCAGCACGACTCCACGGCCGGAGCGGGCGAGCAGGCCGGCGAAAGCCTGGGTGACCAGCGCCGGGCCGACCGCATTAGTTCGGTAAATCTCCACCAGCGCTTCGCCTTCCAGGTTCCCCACGGGCCCTGTCGAGCCGGCGGAGTCCTCGACACCCGCCGCATTGATCAGCAGGTCCACTGCGTCCACCCGCTCGGCGACAGCCGAGGCCGCCGCGATAGCCGCCACCTGATCGGAAACATCCAGCGGCAGGATCAGCCCTCCGCCGGCCAGCAGCCCGCGCAGCTCGGCGGCCAGCGCGGGAGTACGGCAGGTCGCGATGACGAACTCGCCGCCGGCCGCGAGCTGGCGGGCGAACTCGAACCCCAGGCCGCGGCTGGCCCCGGTGATCACGCAGCGCCTCAGGCTGCTGCCGGTCATGGCCGCCGCCGGTAGCCGTGACAGGTCCCGTGAGTCATTTCCAGCAGCAGTGCCGCAGGCCAGCCTGGCTGATGCCGCCGGGTCATGTGACGCGTCCTTCGCTGGCGGCGCCGGATCGCGCCCACCCATGCGGGTGGCGCCGCGTCCGGGCGGACCGGGAGATAACGACGCTGGCGCATTCCCGAAGTCTGGCCCGCGGGCCGCCCGCTCGTCCAAGACACATTCGGACTAGGTTGATAACCTGGCGGAATGGAGATGGACCTGCGGCTGCTCCGGTCCTTCGTGACGATGGCCGAAGAGGGGAACGTGGGCCGCGCGGCGCAGCGCCTCTACATCAGCCAGCCGGCGCTCAGCAAGCAGCTGCAGCGCCTGGAAGCCTTCCTTGGCGTCGAGCTGTTCCACCGGCACCATCGCATGCTGAGCTTGACCCCGGCCGGGATGTCCTTCTTCGACGACGCCCAGAAACTGCTCGCCCAGGCCGCTGACATCACCGTCCGCGCCCGCAACACGGCCCGCGCTGACGCCAGCCAGGTCACCGTGGCCTTCGTCGCCGGACTCGTCGGGATTGCCTCCGCCCTTCTCCAGGCCGCCCAGCGGCAGCAGCCCGATCTCGACGTCCGCCTGCTGCGCGTCGAGTGGACCGACCAGACCGACTGCCTCCGGAACGGGCGAGCAGACCTCGCGCTGGTGCGGCTGCCCATCGACGAGCGCGACCTACAGCGCCAGGTCCTGATCAGCGAGCCCCGCGTCGCGGGCCTCGCGAGCACTCATCCGCTCGTCGCACGCACCGCCCTGAGCATCTGCGAGCTGGAGGCCGAGCCCATCATCCGTACTAGTAACCAGCAGGACTACTGGACCGTCAACCCGCGGCCATCGGGCAATGCCCCGATCCTCGGCCCGCTAGCCAACACCGTGGAGGAGATGCTCGCAGTCGTGTCATCCGGCCGGTGCATGTGCATTACGGCGCAGTCACTCGCCCAGGCCAACGCCCACCCCGGCATCGCCTGGGTGCCGATCACAGACATCAGCCCCAGCTCCGTCGCCCTCACATGGCCAGCACAGACGCCCCCAGCTCAGCTACGCGACCTCGCCGGCCTCGCACAGCGGACCGCAGTCGCGGTGACCTCCAGGACCCCGGCCCCGCCGACCGAATCCACCCGCCACGCACATCCGTGAGCCGCACCGCGCACAGGCCCGCGGGCTCACCCGATTCGGGAACATCACGCCCCCAACGCAATGGGCAACTCGCGCGGGGTCAGGTGAGCTCGCCTAGGTACTGGGGCAGCATCCGGTGCCAGGTTGGCCAGTCGTGGTCCCATTGCGGGCCCCAGTTGTCCACGCGGTTGGGGATCTCCTTCGCACCTAGGGCTGATGCCATCTGCCAGGACTCGCCGATGTCCTCCCACGCGCCCTCTCCCGCCGCGAGCACGACGTACCGCTGGCGGAGCAGGTCCAGCTGCGGGCCGTCCAGGCCGGGCAGGAATTGCAGCGGCGCCGAGAAGTACAGGTCCTGGCTCGAGGCCTGATCGTAGAAGCGCTCGATCCGGTAGCTCCCGCTCATGCCGATGGCCGCGGAGAAGACATCGGGATACCGGCACAGGACGGCCACTGCGTTGAACGCCCCGATCGAGGCGCCGCTGGCGATCACGTCCGCGGCCTGGCCGCCGAGATCCGCGTGGATAGCCGGCACGACCTCGTGCCGGATGCACTGATGGAACTGGCTGAGCAGCCACGCGCGGTGCTCCGGCGAGCCCGCCTTGGTAATCATCGCCTGCCCGGCGACGCTGTCGACCGAGTACAGCTTGATCCGGCCCTCGGCGAGCAGCTGCCCGCATGCGTCGACAAGGCCGAAGCGCTCGATCTCCTCGGCGTCGCCCCCGGCGGACGGAAAGACCAGGACCGGCCTGCCGAAGGTGCCCCACCGCGCGACCGTGATCTCGTCCTGGAGCCGGTCGGAGTACCACCGGCGGACTGTCTTCACGTCGTCACTCGTAGAAGAACTTCTGAGGACCGGGGAATATCCATGAGAGCCCCTCCCGTAGCCGGTCGCGCCAGTTCTCCCAGCTGTGCCCGTCTCGGGCCTCGACGTAACGGACGGCCATCCCGGCAGCCTCGAACGTGGGCACCATGGACCGGTTGCGGATGATCAGCGGCTCGTAGACCCCGCAGCAGACGAACACCCGGTCAGCGACCCGGCACGGAGCGGCACGGTACCGGTTGACGAATCTGACCACCGGCTCGAACGCCGGCCCGCCGCCGTGGTCGTTTCCGATGTCGGTGAAGACGAAGGAGCCTGACTGCAGCAGCAGCGAGCCGTAGGCGCCGGGGTAGCGGTAGGCGGTCGACAGCGCGGCGACGGCACCGAAGCTCGCGCCCATCAGGCACCGGGCGGATGGCGTGCCGGCGAGCGGGAACTCCTCCTCCAGCCGTGGCATCAGCTCAGCCGTAAGGTAGCGGGCGTGCGCCGCCGAGTTGGCGTACTCGACCAGGCGGTCGCCCGGAGACACGAATGCCACGATGGTCTCGGCTACATCGAGCCGGTGGATGAGGTTGTCGAGCACCGTGCTGGCCGACGCATACTCGAGGTAGTCGCCGCCGTCGTGGACGATCAGCAGCGGATAGCGTGCGGTGCGCCGGAACCGGGCCGGCAGGTAGAGCGTCACCTGGCAGTCGCGGCGCAGTGCGCGGCTCGGGACGACGAGGTCGACCAGCGATCCGGGACGTGACACCGGATCCGGCTGGGTCCACTCAGGTACCTCGTACCCGCGGGCGTAGCAGACCGAGGAGCTGCCCAGCGGGCTATGCGCGAGACGGCGGTTCAGCGGGTCGTTGATGCGCTCGCGCTGCTCGCCGTGCGCCACTTCCAGCTGATACTCGATTCGGGAGCCTTCGGGCAGTTCCACGACGACATACCACAGGTCGGCGCCGCGCAGCCGGCGCAGCGGGATGCGCTCGGGCAGCCCGAAGATCCGGTGGACGAGGCGGACCTCATCGGCCTCGCCCCGGTACAGGAACGTGCAGCGGGCGCCCTCGACAATAGGTGCCTCGTGTCGAGCCAGGAAACGGTCGACAACAGCCGGCTCAAGCGGCCTGCGCTCGCGGAGATTGTTGATGGCGAGCTTGCGGCTGACCGCCGGGCCCCTCACCGTGGTCATGCTGCCTCCAGGGCGGTCACGCGGCCGTCCCCGGCGAGTACCCGGGTGCCCGGCGGGCAGGTCCCGTCGCCGTCGGTGTCGACCCGGGTGCCGTTCTCCAGCAGGACACAGCGAGCAGGTGCGAATCTCCGGGCGAAGACGGCCATCCGCGGCGCGTCGTCGAGCAGCAGCCTCGCGCGGGCGTGCGGCAGCGGTACGACGCCCCGGAGCACACTGAGACCCTTGCCGAAGACCTCTGGGTGACCGAATCCCTGCGGGGAGCGGTCATGGAAGAGCACGATCCGGTCGGTCAGCGCCATCGCGCCGGCGGACCAGGCGATCACTGGCGAGCGTGGCGGTGGCACGACATCGAACAGATGCAGGGTGTGCGCCAGCACGCCCACGTGCCCGCCGGCGATAACGAGGGCAGCGGCATCGCTGAGCAGGCGCGCGACGGCGGCGCGGTGCTCGGCGATCACCGGCCGGTCGTGCGGCCGCCACGCCTGGTAGAACTCGCCGCGGACATCACTGATGCGGTGCAGGTGCGCCGCGTCAAGCTCGCGGACGGCGGCGACGGCCTCGGCCAGAGCGTCGGCCCGGAGCCGGTCATGGCCGCTGCGGCGCTGGACGGCGTAGACCGCCTGCAGCGCATGGTCCAGGCGCAGCAGGTAGATCTCCTGCACCTCCTCCAGCACCCCCCTCAGGCGCCGCTCGGCCGCGGCGAAGTCCGGGTTACGATCCTGCACGTCGAGCCATCGCCCGTACAGCGAGAGATTGACATCACGGGAGCCGAGCCGCTCACTCAGCGCGCCGTCGTCGGGCTCGCGCTCCTGCCACCCGGCGGTGATCGTGGCGACCGGGCCCGCGAGCCGCAGCGATGCCGCTACCGTGTCGAGCGTCGGCCTGCGCTGCGGTCCCAGCAACGTCACCCTCACGAGGCGTAGACGTGCAGGATCCGCCCGACTGCGTCGAGCATCCCGCGCAGCGCGTCGTAGTCGGGATGACGCATCCGCACGTAGGCATTGGCCATGTATCCGGCCTCCACTGGCTGGGTCGCCGTGCCCGGCGGCGGCAGGTGGGCGTCGATGACCCACTCGCCGTACTGCTGGTTCATCTCCTCGGCTCCTGTGTAGCCCGTGATGCGGCCGTCCTGATCGGGTCGCAGCGCGACCATCCCGCTGGCGTAACGTCGCGACGGCGCTGAGCCGGTCTCACCGTGCACGATCGCGTTCGCCCACTCGCGGTAGACGTCGACCTCGTTGCCAGCAGAGTAGAGGTCCCAGGCCCCGACCCCTGGCGGACGGCAGCCGATCTCGGAGAACTTCAGCCCCTTCGGGCCGAAGAACCACTCCATGTGCGTCGCCGACGTTCCTATCCCGAGGGCGGCGTTAACACGCCGGCCCATCTCGCGCAGCTCGGCGTACTCCGGCGCAGCGTCGATCTGGTTGGTGGAGATGAACTGCGGCGAGATCCACCGGGTCCGCATGGCCTCCAGAACGTTCGGGTAGTAGTGCGACGCGAAGTCCAGCGCGACCTGCCCGTTGATCGTGATGGTGTCGTAGAAGCCCTCGTGGCCCTCGACGAACTCCTCCACGGCGATCGACCCGGCGCCATGACCGCCGAAGACTCCCAGGGCCTGCTCAAGGCCGGCGGCATTCTCGACCCGCACTGTGTCCGCTGCGCCGGCGCCGCTACGTGGCTTGAGTATCAGCGGGAAACCGACCTGCTCGGCGAAAGCGAGTGCCTCAGCAGCGCTTCCCGCGGCGGCCGAGGCGGCTGTGGGTACCCCCGCCTCGCGTAGCACCTGCTTCATCGACGGCTTGTCCCTGCACAGCCACGCCGTCCGGACTGATGTGCCCGGTATGGTGCAGGCCTCCCGGACGTGCGCAGTGGTCAGGGTGTGAGCCTCAATGGTTGCCTCGATCCGGTCGACCCACAGCCTGTCCTGCGCCCAGCGGACCTGTCGTGTCATCGTCTCGACATCGGTGACCGACGGCACCTGCTCGTAATTATGGAGCCAGCCCTTCAGCTGCTCGTCCAGCGCTTCCGCAGGAGACTCCCCGATACCAATCACAGTGGCGCCGGCTTCGGCCAGAGCTCGGGCGAAGTGGCGCTGGCTGGAAGGGAAGAACGGCTCGACGAAGACCACGTTCATGCCTGGCATGATAGCCGGGCGGGAAACGGGCTTCTTCCCGGCGGGCTGACTGCGACCCCCTGGGAAGGGTACTTTTCAGGTATGGCGGTAGCTGCCTTCGTCGCGCCCTACCTGCTCGACGCGACGACGCGGTTCGTCGAAGCAGCAGCGAGGCTGCCGGGCACCGAGCTGGCCCTGGTCACCTGCGAGGCCGAGAACTACGTGCCGTCGGGGCTGCGGCACAGCCTGGCCGCGCACTGGCGGATCGACGACGCACTGGACGCCGCGCAGATCACCACCGCCGTGCAGGGCGTCGGCGAGCGCATCGGCCCTGTGCAACGGCTCCTGGCGGTGCTGGAGCAGCTGCAGGTACCGGTTGCGCAGGCTCGGGAGCATCTGAGCATCGCAGGCATGGATGTGGCGACGGCACGCAACTTCCGCGAGAAGGCCCAGATGAAGTCGGTGCTGCGGGCCGCCGGCGTGCCGTGCGCGCGTTACCGGCTGGCTGATACCGCCGCCGCCGCGGCCGCCTTCGCGAAGGAGGTCGGCTTCCCGCTGGTGGTCAAGCCGCCCGCCGGAGCCGGGGCCAAGAGCACGTTCCGTCTCGACGATGTCAACGACCTGAGGGTGTGGCTTGACTCAGCCCCGCCGGCACCGGGCCGGCTCGCGCTGCTCGAGGAGTTCATCACCGGCGATGAGGGCTCATACGACAGCGTGATGGTGGACGGGCAGATCGTCTGGGACTCTGTCTCAAGCTACCTGCCCACTCCGCTGGAGGTACTGCGCAACCCGTGGATCCAGTGGATGGTGCTCTTGCCCCGTGCCATCGACGGCCCTGAGTACGCCGGCATCCGGGCGATCGCGCCGACGGCACTGAGCGCTCTCGGGCTGCACTCCGGGCTCACCCACCTGGAGTGGTTCAGGCGCCCCGACGGCACGGTCGCCGTCTCCGAGGTCGCTGTGCGGCCGCCCGGCGCCCAGATCACCTCGATGCTGTGCTACGCCCATGACTTCGACCTGTACGGCGCATGGGCGCAGCTCATGGTGCACGGCACCTTCGCACCGCCGGAGCGCGCCTGGTCCGTTGGGACGGTGTTCCTGCGCGGTCAGGGAACGGGGCATGTCCGCGCGGTACACGGTCTGGACAGGCTGCCGCCCGGGATGAGCTCGGTCGTCGTTGAATCACGCCTGCCGGAGCCGGGCCAGGTGTCATCGGGAAGCTACGAGGGCGACGGCTACATCATCGTCCGGCACCGCGACACCGCTGTCGTCACCGACGCGATGCGGCGGCTGGTCACCGGCGTGCAGGTCGAGCTCGGCTGACCACGATGAACGTCCTCATGATCTCCCCTGGCTACCCGGCCGAGATGGCGTTCTTTACCCGAGGTCTCGCGGCCGCCGGAGCCTCCGTCATCGGGCTGGGCGACCAGCCGCCCTCGGCCGTTCCGGCCATCGCCCGGGATGCGCTCGCGCACTACACCCCTGTTGGCTCGCTGGCTGCCGAGGATGCTGTCGCGGCGACCGTGCGCGAGCTGGCCGGTCAGGTGCGCGTCGACCGGGTGGAGTGCCTGTGGGAGCCCTACATGATTCTCGCCGCGCGGCTGCGTGAGGAGCTGGACCTGCCCGGGCTGACCGTGGCGCAGACGGTGCCGTTCCGCGATAAGGAGCGGATGAAGCAGCTACTCGATGCCGCAGGCATCCGCACGCCGCGGCACGCTGCCACCGGGACAGTCGCGGGCATATGGGCCGCCGCGGAGCGCCTCGGCTTCCCGCTCATCGTCAAGCCGATCGCCGGCGCCGGCTCGGCTGACACCTACCGGGCCGACTCAGCTGCCGACCTCGACGCCATCCTGCCGATGCTGCGGCACGTGCCGCAGATCAGCGTCGAGGAATTCGTCGATGCCGAGGAGTTCACCTACGACACCATCTGCGCGGACGGGCGGGTGCTGTTCGAGAACATCTGCTGGTATCTCCCGCGCCCGCTGCTCACCAAGATGCACGAGTGGATCAGCCCTATTGATGTCGCGCTGCGCGAGCTGGACGCACCAGATCTTCAAAGCGGCCGGGCGCTCGGCGCAGCCGTCCTTGATGTGCTCGGCTTCCGCGACGGGTTCACCCACATGGAGTGGTACCGCAAGGCCGACGGCGAGGTGGTGTTCGGCGAGATCGCGGCCCGGCCACCGGGCGGCCGCATGGTCGACCTCATGAACTACGTCACCGACGCCGACCTTTTCTCGGCCTGGGCCGAAGCTGTCACCCGCGGGCGGATCTCACAGACGATCGAGCGGCGCTACAACGCCGCGAGCGTCTTCAAGCGGGCCAAGGGTGCTGGCCGGATCACGGGATACGAGGGTCTCGACGGCCTGCTGGCCGAGTACGGAGACCACGTGGTCGCGGTGGACCTGCTCCCGGTGGGCGCGCCGAGACGCGACTGGCGGGCGGTGAGCATCTCCGACGGCATGGTGATTGTCCGCCACCGGGAGCAGTCGAAGACCGTCGAAATGGCGGAACGCTTCGCCGCCGGGCTCCATCTTTACGCAGGCTGAGGCTGGCCGGTATCCAGCCGTCGCATGCGGCGGGCCGACCTTGTGTCGGCCCGGTTGAGATGCTCCCGTGAGATCCGCTCGCCCGGCTGCGCGCCTGGCGAGCGTCCCGTGCTGCCGGACCGGCGCGCAGCCAGTGCCTCGGCCCAGCCGGGGGCTGTGCGGTAGCTGAGAAGTTCTCACACCGAAGCCGTAGCCGGCTCACGTACTCGCCAGCGCGTGCCGGCGGCGGATGAAGTGGCGCGTCGCAGCAGGCAGGATGATGCGATGGATACCGAGGCGTTCTTGACCGCGGCCTGCGAGCTGCTCGCTGTGCCATCGACCTACGACCGGCCCGATGACCTGAGCCGGGCACTCGACTTCGTGCTCGGCTTTGCGGGCCCCGGCTTCACGGTGGAACGGTTCAAATCCAACAGTAAGCCGAGCGCGCTGGTTTATCACGGTGCGCAGCGATCGCACTTCCGGGTCATCTTCAACGCTCACCTCGACGTCGTGCCGGCACCGCCGCACCAGTTCCAGCCGCGCCGGGAGGGTGACCGGCTGTATGCGCGGGGCGCTCAGGACATGAAGCTGTCGGCGCTCGCCCTGGCCCAGGTTTTCCGCGAGCTGGCCGGCCGCCTGCCGTACCCGATCGCGCTGCAGCTCGTCACCGACGAGGAGGTCGGCGGGCGGGACGGTACGCTCCATCAGCTTGAGCAGGGCGTACGCGGCGATTTTGTCATCATCGGCGAGCACAGCGGACTGGAAATTGTGACCGAGTCCAAAGGAATCATCAGTGCAACCCTGCGAGCCACTGGTCACGGCGCGCACAGTGCGTACCAGTGGCTTGGTGATAACGCCCTGGTCAAGCTGCAGCGCAGCTTGGACAACGTGCTGGCCAGGTACCCGGTCGTTACCGAAGAGGCCTGGCGGACCACCGTAAACCTGGCGCGAATCGAGACCCCGAACACCGCTCGCAACCAGATTCCCGAGCTGGCCGAGGCATGGCTCGACATCCGGTTCCCGCCCGAGGATGCGGACTTTAACGGCAAGTCCGCCGGTGAGATCACCGCCTACCTGGCGGTCTTCTGCGAGCCCGGCGTCACGCCCTTCGTCGATTACGCCGATCCGCCGCACCGGGCCGACCAGAATCGCCCCGAGGTACGCCGCCTGCAGCAGGCCGCGCGCAACCAGGGTTACCGCGGCGGCTTCCTGCGCAAGCACGGCGCGGGCGACGCGCGCTTCTACTACCAGCAGGGCGTCGACGCCGTTGCTTTCGGAATCGGCGGCGATGGCCAGCACGGCGCCGACGAGTACGCCGATACGACCAC
>DATCEO010000061.1:0-13046 GCA_036510065.1 Streptosporangiaceae bacterium
GGTTCGCCCTCCCGGTGTCGTCTGGTGACGGCAACCTGGGCCTGTTCGCCAGCGGCCCCGTGGTCACCCAGGTCGGCCGCGCCTTCGAGGCCGCCGGCGGCTAGCAATGACCGTCGTGGCTGGGCGCCAGGTCGTCAGGTGGCCAGGAAGCGCGGCGGGAACGACATGGACGGGCGGTTGCTGTTGCTGTTGCTGTTTGAGCAGCAGATGCACGTCCATGACGTTGCGGGCGGCATCGCTGGGCCGGAGCTGCCGCCGGAACGACAGCAGATGCCCAGTGACGTCGTTCGGCGAGAGGGCTAGCGGGCGGGACGCTAGCGCGGGCGGGCCCTGGCGGCAGGATGCTCAGGCGGCGCGAGGGCTAGCGCGGCAGGATGGCGGGGTTGAGCGTGCCGGCGGGGTCGAAGGCCGAGCGGATCCTGGCGAACAGCGCCCGCTCCGCGCGGGAGCGGGCCAGGTCCAGCCAGCGCTCCTTGAGCACGCCGATGCCGTGCTCGGCGGAGATCGAGCCGCCGAGCGAGGCGACCAGCCGCAGCACGGCATCCTCGTGGCGGCCGTCGGCCGGAGCCGCCGGGACCACGTTGACGTGCACGTTCCCGTCGGCGACGTGACCGTAGGTGATGACGATCGCGCCGGGGTCGGCCGCCGCGACCGCAGCGGTGACCGTGCCGGCCAGCCGCACCCACTGGTCGTCGGGCACCGACACGTCCAGCTTGATCGGCACGCCCAGGAACCCGGCCGCCTCCGGCAGGCGTTCCCGGTAGGCCCAGAGCCGGGCGCGATCGGCGGGCGCCTGCGCCACGGCGGCGGGCAGATCGCCGATGAGACTGCCGAGGTCGTCGAGCGCTCCCGGCCCGGCCGCGTCCAGCAGCAGGTACGCCGGCGGCACCGGACCGGGTGCTGCCTGATCGAAGGCGAGCGGCCGCAGGCCGGCCCGGGCCATGAGGATCTCCAGGCCGTCGCGGGCAAGGTACTCGGCCGACTGCAGCCCGGGCACCGCCGTCAGCGCGCTGCGGGCCAGATCGTGCACCTCCGCCAGGCTGCCCAGGGCGACCAGGGCGGTGACCGGGTCTCGCGGGCGCGGGACGAGCTGCAATCGCGCCCGGGTGATGACGGCCAGGGTGCCCTCTGAGCCGGCCAGCAGCGCGGGGTAGTCGTAACCAGTGTTGTCCTTGACCAGGCCGGACAGGTGGGACACGACGGTTCCGTCCGATAGGACCGCCTCCACGCCGCGCAGCTGGGACCGCATCGGCCCGTAGCGGAGCACCCGCAGGCCGCCGGCGTTCGTCGCGACGGCGCCGCCCACGGTCGCGCTGTCCCGGCTGGCGATCAGGATGCCCAGGTCCAGATCCGGGTGGGCACCCGCGACCCGGCGCAGCGTGACGCCCGCGCCCGCGGTGACCTGGCGGGCATCCAGGTTTACCTCGCTCAGGTCGGTGAGCCGGGCCAGGCTGAGGAGGACCTCGCCGTGCAGCGGCACGCCCCCGCCGACCAGGCCGGTGTTGCCGCCCTGCGGCACGACCGCCAGTCCGGCCGCGGTGCACGCCGCCAGCACCGCCGCGACCTGCTCGGTGTCACGAGGCCGGAGCACCGCGGGGGTATGCCCCCGGAACCGCCCGGTCCAGTCGACGGCGAAGCCGGAGGTCGCCTCGCCGGTCAGGACATGCTGCTCGCCGACGACATCGGCGAGGGCACGCAACGTTACGGGAGAGAGCCTGGTGTCCACGGTCAGGACGTGCCCTCTTTCATCGCCTGTGCATCGCCGTCAGCTGGGCCGCAGGACCGCATCGCGCGGGCGAACGCCTCGCCGCGGTCGCGGTAGTTCCGGAAGACGCCGAAGCTGGGGGCGGCCGGCGACAGCAGCACGATCCCGTCCGGCCGCGCCCAGCCGAAGCCGGCCCGGACGGCCGCGTCGAGATCGGGGCAGGCCATGACCTCCAGCCGGCCGCGACCGGCGGCCTCGATGGCGGCCTGAATCCGGGGTCCGCTGTCGGGCAGCGCCAGGACCAGGGTCGGCACCCCCCGGGCGGCCAGGCCGGCAGCGAGCGGAGCGTAGTCGATGCCGCGGTCGTGGCCGCCGACGATCAGGGCCACCCGCTGGCCCGGGAAGGCGTCCACCGCGGCCAGGGTCGGGAGCACGTTCGTGGACAGGCTGTCGTCGACGAAGGTGACTCCCTCGACGGTGCCGATGGGCTGCAGCCGGTGGCTGAGATGCTCGAAGCCCGCCGCGGCGTCGCGCAGCGCCGCGTCATCGCCGGCCTGCGGCACGCCGAGCGCGGTCAGGCAGGCGCGGGCGATGAGGGCGTTACGGCGGTTATGGGTGCCCAGCAGGGCCAGCGGCGCCATCCAGTCCGCGTCCGGGTCGTCCGCCGCGTGCACCCAGCGGATCCGCGGGCCGAGCATCGGCTCCCGCTCCCGGATCAGGTCGCTGTCGCCGTTGGCGACGGTCAGGTCCGCCCCCGGCTGGGAGCAGGCGGACAGCTTGTCCCGGTAGTACGCCGCGACGCCGCCGTGCCAGTCCAGGTGATCGGGGTGCAGCGAGGTGACGGCCACGACGGGCGGCGAGATGGCCAGGTCGGTGGCCTGGTAGCTGGAGATCTCGATGACCCAGTAGTCGTAGGCCACGCCGTCCAGGGCCGGGTCCCAGGGCGGTGTGCCGATGTTGCCGCCGGCCAGGCACGAGTAGCCCAGCCGGGCCAGCAAGTGCCCGGCAATGGCCGTCGTGCTGCTCTTGCCCTTGGTGCCGGTGACGCACAGCACGCGGCTGGTGTCGGCTTCCTGCATCCAGAGCCCGAGGCCGCCGGCCACCGGCACGCCGCGTTCCTCCAGCTGCGCGACATCGGGGCGGTAGCGGCTGATGCCCGGCGACTTGACCACCACGTCGCAGTGGGTCAGGGCGGCGAGTCCGCTGTCCGAGGTGGCGAACACCGGCAGGCCGCCCACGTCGCCGGGCGGCGGCCGGTCATCGACGAGCACCGGCTCCACTCCCATGGTGCGCAGGCGGGCCAGGTTCGCGGCCCCCTCGACGCCCAGGCCCCAGACGCCGACGCGGGCGCCGCGCAGGTCAGACCAGGAGATCTTGGGGCGCATAACTGTCCGGGATGAAGTGATCGCCGACCGGCCGGAGAAGCTCCGCGGCCGCCGGCAGACCGGGCAGCCCCGCTAGCTCGGCGGCGAGCCGCTGCAATAGGCCCGACCCGGCGCGGTCCGGCCGTCCGGCCGCGAGCAGGGCGGCGGCGCGGCATTCCCCGACCTCGCCGACGCACTCGAACGGCTTGGCTCCGGGCAGGGTCCCGAGCAGGGCGCGGAACTTGTCGGCCAGCGTGTCGTCGGCGAGCGGTTCCCGGCCGCCAAAGATGCCGCTCAGCTCGGCCGCGGTCAGGAACGGCGCCAGGATCAGGTCGATGAAGCAGCACTTGTCGCAGTGCCCGCACCAGTGATCCAGCCGGAGCGCCGGGTCCAGGTGGAACGCGTGATTGCAGCTACGGAAGGTGCCGTGGTACTGGGTCAGCCCGGCGAACCGCTGGGCTACCCAGAGCTCGGTGAACGGCCGGAGGGCGGAGAAGTAATCGAGCCGCTCGCCCAGCGTCGCCGCCAGCACCGAGCGGAACGCGGCCTCGAAGGTCGCGCTCTTGGAGTACTGATGGTTGACCGGCCGGCCGTCCACCTCCAGCGTCGGGATGGAGGCGGACCACTCGTTCGACATCACCACGGCGTCGCGGCCATCGAGCACGGCCGCCAGGACGGCGATCGCCGAGAGGATCCCGGTCACCGGGACGTGGCCGTTCAGGAAGCCGAGCTCCCGGGATCGCAGCAGCTGCGGGTCGATCTCGCGTCCGGCGCGCACGATGGGCAGCCCGGTCACGGCCGCCGGCGCCTCGATGGCGTCGAACCGGTCGCCGGGCCTGCTCATGATGAACAGCGCCGCGTCGGCGCGGTGGCGCACGTGCTCGACCGTGACGATGGAGTCGATGCCCCCGCCGAACGGCACCAGCGGCCTGAGCGGCACCGGCTGGGCGGGACCGGGCCGGGCGGACGCCGGCTCGCCCGCCGGGCTGCTCCGCTGCGGACCGTCGATCCGCAGGCCGGACAGGTCCAGGCCGTTCCGGTAGCCGAACTCGCCGAGCCCGTCCAGGTAGAAGGCGCGCAGGAAGCGGCGCTCGGTGTCGCTGACGGCGGTCTGGCCGAGGTCGATGACTCCGGGAGCGGCGGTCTTGTAGTAGGAGACGCCAGCCAGGAGGAACACCAGCCGGGCGGCCTCCGCCACCGCCGGATCGTCCCACCGGCCGTCGGCCGCGAAGGTGATCCGCTCCTCGAACTGCCGGTCGCCGAGCGAGTACCGGCACGACAGCAGGCCCTGGCTAGGGTCCAGGCGGTAGGACTCGTAACGGAAGGGCGGTGCGGACGTCAAGCGCCCTCCTCGTGCTGGCGGGGGCGGTCTTTGCCGCCGGAGGGCGCGATTCCAGGGGGCGCGAGCCGGGCGACCAGCGCGAACCGGCCGCAGGGCCGGGCCGTCCGGTCGCTGAAGAACAGCCCGTCCGGGCTGGTAACGGCATCGGCCGGGCTGGCGCCCGGGTCGGCCGGGCTGGTGGCCGGGCCGGTCGGGACGGCGGCCAAGTGGATCTGGTGCTCCGGGACGCCGGCCTCGATCAGGCTGCGGCGGTTGGCTTCCCGCAGGTCGAGCAGCCATCTCCCGGAGCCATCCGGGCGGAGCAGGCTGGCCGTGTCGCCAGGGAAGGCCCGGCTGACCTGCTCGGCCACCTCCTGGCCCACCTGATAGCGGTCGGCGGCGATCGCGGGGCCGATGCCGGCCAGCACGTTCTGCGGCCGGGCCCCCAGGGTGGCCATCTCGGCCAGCGCGGCCGCCGTGACCCGCCCGACGGTGCCGCGCCAGCCGGCGTGCACGCAGGCCAGCACCCGCGCGGCCGGGTCAAGCAGGACGACGGGCACGCAGTCGCCGACCAGGATGGCCAGGACGGTGCCGGGATCCCCGGTAACCAGGGCGTCGGCGTCGGGGATGGCATCGCCGCAGCCGCGGGCTCCCCGGCCCCGGTCGGCGGCTGAGACGATTTGCGCCCGCGCGCCGTGCACCTGCCGGGCGAACACGAAGTCACCCAGGTCGGCGCCCAGCGCGGCCGCTACCCGCCGCCTGTTCTCCAGCACTGCGCCCGGCTCATCGCCGACGCTCAGGCTCAAGTTCAGCGACGCGTAAGGCCCTGCTGATGCGCCGCCCGGCCTGGTGGTCACCATGATCTCGGCGTCGTGCCCGTCCAGCGCCGGCCACGCCAGGACCTGCAGGTTTCCCTGCTGACGGACGTCGCGGGTGGTCGCGGCCGGTGCGGTCATGCCCAGGATCTTAGCCGCCGTCGCCCCGGCTCCGGCCAACCGTGCGCGGCCGGGTACGCCGCGGGCGAGTTCGGCGGCCATCGAGATTGCCGCTCATAGTAGGTGTTGTGACGACACGCGTATGGCAGCGCTATGGGCAGCTGCGGATCTATGTGCTGGCAGCCGGGTTAGAGGTGGGCTGGAGTGACCCGCGCTCGGGGCGGTTCGTGCTGAAGCGGCCGGAGCTGGAAGAGGCGTTCTGGGCGGAGGTGCAGGCGGAATGCCAGCGGCTGCGCCGCGACGGGCGGCTGGCCGGCCCCGCAGTCCCTCCGGTTCCGGTACCGGAGTTACCCCGTCGGGAACGGGCGGCATCCGGGCGGCGTCCGGATGACGTGCCCGCAGCCGGCCCCGACGATCAGAACGTGGCCGACCTGGCCCGCAACAAGCCCGGCGCGGCGGCCAGCGCCCGGGGCAGGGAACTCCGCCGCGAGCATGCGCTGCTGACCACGGCGGCCGACCTGCTGGGCATCCGGACCGCCGCCCGGTCGTTCGCCATCGGCGCCCGCGGGGAGCGTGTTGCCGGACGCAAGCTGGAGCGCTGGGCGGCCCGCTACGGGTGGCAGGTCCTGCACGCGGTCCCCGTCGGCCAGCACGGGACCGACATCGACCACGTCGTCATCGCGGGGTTCGGCGTCGTGACCATCAATACGAAGGTCACCGGCACGGCGGTATGGGTGGGCGAGTACGGCATGACCGTCGGCGGAATCAAGGTGGACTACGTGCGGAAGTCACGGGCCGAGGCCGACCGCGCCCGTAGGCTGCTGGCTCGGGCGGTGGGCGCCACCGTGCCGGTTCAGTCGGCCGTCGTCTTCGTCGGCGCGCGGCGCTTCACCGTGGTACGGGGCGGGCCGCCGGACGTGGCCGTCCTGCGCTCCCCGGCCGCCCTGCGCAGGTGGCTCCGCCAGAGGCCGGCAGTCTTGGAGCCCGGCCAGGTCGACGTGCTCTACCAGGCCGCGCGCCGGCCTGAAACCTGGCAGGCCCGGCCTCAGCGGCCGAGATGACCGGGCGCCGACCGTCAGGCGGGGCGGTGGCGGCGCCAGCGGGCGGCGCGGCGGTCGGCCAGGATCTGGTGCACCACGTTGCGGCCCGGGATGCCGGTGACCCCGCCGCCGCCGTGCGTGGCCGACCCCGCCTGGTACAGCCCGGCGACCGGGGTGCGCAGGTCGGCGTAGCCGGCCGCCGGCCGGGCGTGGAACATCTGCCCGAGGCTCAGCTCGCCGTGGAAGATGTTCCCGCCGACCAGCCCGTACTCCTGCTGCATCTGGTGCGGGCCGATCACCTGGCGGTGCAGTACCGAGGCGGTGAAGCCGGGCGCCACCGCCTCCATCCGGGCGATGACGGCGTCGGCGTAGGCAGTCAGCGCGCCGGGGTCGGGATCGTCGGCGTAGGTGTGCGGGACCCACTGGGTGAACATGGACATGACGTGCTGGCCCGGCGGCGCCAGGGAGTCGTCGAAGACGCTGGGGATGCAGATGTCGGCGAACGGCGCCGCTGACGGGCGCCCGGCGACCGCCTCCTGGTAGGCGTTCTCGATATCGTCCAGGCTCTCGGCCAGGACGATGGTCCCGCCGTGTACCTGCGGATCGACCTGCGGGTGGCTGGCGAACACCGGCAGCCGGTCGAGCGCCAGGTTGATCTTCACCGTGCCGGACCGGGTCTGCCAGCCCTCGATGTCGGCGACGAACTCGCCGGGCAGGTCGGCGCGATCGACCAGCCGGAGGAACGAGATCTGCGGATGCGCCGTGGTGACCACGACCGGGGCATCCACCTCTTCCCCGCTGGCCAGCGTGACGCCGGTCACCCGGCCGCCCCGGGTCCGGATCCGGGCTACCTCGGCACCGGTCCGCACCTCGGCGCCGAACGACCGCGCCGCCGCGGCCAGCGCGCTGGTGACGCCGCCCATCCCGCCGCGCGGGAAGCCCCACGCCCCCGACTGGCCGCCGGTGTCGCCGACGTGATGGTGCAGCATGACGTAGGCGGTCCCGGCCGACCGCGGCCCGGCCCAGGTCCCGATCACGCCCGACACCGACAGCAGGCCGCGCATGGCGTCGCTCTCGAAGTAGCGTTCCACGAGGTCAGCGATGCTGCCAGTGAGCATCCGGGTGACGTCAACGGCGCTGCGGGTGTCGAGCTTGCGCAGGTGCCGCAGCAGCAGGCCCTGCCGCCACAGGTCCTGCGGGCGCCGGGACCCCAGCCGGGGCGGGATCTCCTCCAGCAGCGGTCCCAGGATCGCGCCCAGGCCGGCCAGGTGCGCCTCGTAGTCCTCGTACGCGGCGGCGTCCCGGCGGGAGAACTTCCCGATCTCCTGGTGCCGCTGCGCCTGGTCGTCGGGCAGCCGCAGGTAGCCGCCCTCGGCGCGGGGCGCGAAGTACGGCCCCTGCGGGAAGACGTAATAGCCGTGCCGGGCCAGCTGCAGATCGCGGACCAGGCCCGGCGGCAGCAGCGAGACCACGTACGAGAGCGACGTCACGGTGAAGTCGGGTCCGAACGGGTGCTCGCTGACCGCCGCGCCGCCGACCACCTCGCGCTGCTCGCAGACCAGGGTGCGCAGCCCGCCGCGAGCCAGGTAGGCGGCCGCGACCAGCCCGTTGTGCCCGCCGCCGACTATCACCACGTCCCGGCCTGCTGTCATGAGCCGTTCATTCCTTCCTGTCCTGCTGTTCGTCGCGGGCGGCCTGTTCGTCGCGGGCGCCCTGGAGGGCCAGCACCGCCGCCGGATCCACGTTCCCGCCGCTCACCACGATGGCCAGCGGGCCGCCCGCCGGGGCCAGCTTCCCGGCCAGCGCCGCGGCCACGCCGACCGCGCCGCCGCCCTCGGCCACGACCCGGTGCACGCGCAGAGTAAACAGCATGGCGGCGGCGATCTCGTCCTCGGTCACCAGCACATGCTCGTCGACGTGCGCCCGGACGGCAGCCAGCGACCACCTGTTGTCCAGGCCGATGCCGCCGCCCAGTACCTCGGCCAGGGTGTGCTGAACGGGCACGTCGACCGGGCGGCCGGCCCGCAGGCTGGCCACCATGGCGGCCGCGTTCTGGGCGGAGGCGCCGATCACGGCCACCCCCGGCCGCAGCCCCTTCAGGACCGTGCCCAGGCCGCCGATCAGGCCGCCGCCGGACACTGCCGCCACGACAGCGGCGAGATCGGGCACCTGCTCGATGAGCTCCAGGCCGATCGTGCCCTGCCCGGCGATCACGTCCGGGTCGTCGAACGCGTGCACGTAAGCGAGCCCGCGGTCACGCTCCAGCCGCCGCGACACCGCTTCCGCGTCGTCGTAGCTGGCCCCCCCGACGACCGCCTCGGCGCCGTAGTCGCGGATCGCGCGCAGCTTGACCGGGTCGACGGTCTCGGGCACGCAGATGGTGGCCGGAATGCTCAGCAGCCGGGCGACGTAGGCGACGGCCGCGCCGTGGTTCCCCCCCGAGCTGGTGATCACGCCACGGGCCGCCTGCTCCCGCGGCAGGGCCAGCATCCTGCTGGCGGCGCCGCGGACCTTGAACGACCCCGGCGGCTGGAGGCACTCCAGCTTCAGCCAGACCGGCACGCCGAGCTGGGCCGACAGCCGCGGCGACCGGATGACGGGGCTCGGGTCAACCAGCGCGGCGATCCGGTCCCGGGCTCGCTCCACGCTCTCCGCGGTGACGGGCACAGGCGCGCTGCTCAGGTCTCCTCCTCGGCCGTGGGCCCGCCGTCCTGGCCGGCGGCAGGCGGGCAGCAGCCAGGTTATGCCGGCGGCGGCACCGAGGCGGCAGACGGCATCGGCGGCCGCGGTCCCGGCCGCCGTCGCCTTGCCCAGGCCGAGCAGGGCCTGCATCCAGCCCGGGGAAAGCCTGCCGGGCGCGGGCGGGTCAGCTGCTCCCTACTCCGAGCGCCGTCAGCAGCACCAGGGCGATCGTGACCACGGCGAAGACCCCGTGGCCGATGACGACCGGCAGGGGGAAGTGCCGTTCGGGCGGGACGGGCTCCGGCGCGTCGCGGGGCGGGCCGCCCCGCGGCGCCCCGACGGTGGCGGCCCGGCGGGACTGGAACCAGCGCCTGGCCATGGCGACCCCGAGCGCGGCGACGCAGCCCAGGATGGCCACCGCGGTCCAGGCCAGCCGGTCGGAATCCAGGAGCACGTAGGCCGACCACACCGCCAGGCCGGCCACTGCCAGCAGCGCGTGCGTCCCGATCACCGGGATCGGCAGCCGGGTCGCCTTCGTCGTCTGGAAGTCGCGGTCGTATTCGATCAGCCAGATAGCCAGCAGGTACAGTCCGCCGGCGGCGGTCCCGAGCCAGATCACCAGGGCAACAACGGCCATGTGTTCCTCAGCGGCGGGCTTGCCCGTCCAGTCCCGGGCGCCTGCGCGATCGTATGTGACGCAGGACGGCGGAGTCTGCGCAGCGTCGGCCTGCTTGGGCTGCCCCTGATACGGGCCGCGGCCCCAGGTGGTTCACGACGCCGGCCCGGCTGCGAGTAACGGCAGGTCGGCGGCGTGCCACAATGCGCTCATGCATTCTGGGCCAGGCTCGGCGCCTCGGCCGGCGTTCGTGCTCGGAGGCGGCGGGGTACTGGGCGCGACGCAGGTCGGGATGCTGCGCGCGCTGCTGGAGTCCGGCCGGCGTCCGTCGATGGTCCTAGGCACCAGCGTCGGGGCCCTGAACGGCGCCGCAATCGCCGCCGACCCGTCGCTGGATGGCGTCGAGGTGCTGGCCGACCTGTGGAAGTCGCTGTCCGGCTCGGGGATGTTCGCCGGCTCCCTGCTGTCTCAGGCCAGCACGCTGGCCCGGCACCGGACTCACCTGCATTCCGCCGAGCCGCTGCGCCGGCTGATGGCCGATAGCCTGCCCGAGCGCATCGAGGACCTGACGGTCCCGTTCCAGTGCGTGGCGGCCAGCATCGAGAAGGCCGCGGCGCACTGGTTCAGCTCGGGGCCGCTGGCTGACGCCGTGCTCGCTTCCTGCGCGGTGCCCGGACTGCTGCCGCCCGCCGAGATTGACGGCGAGCATTTCCTGGACGGTGGGCTGGTGCACTCCATCCCGGTCGGCCGGGCACTGGCCCTCGGCGCGACGGAGATCTACGTGCTGCACGTGGGCCGGATCGAGCGACCGCTTGCGGCGCCGCGCTCTCCATGGGACCTCGGCCTGGTCGCGTTCGAGATAGCCCGGCGGCACCGGTTCGTCGAGGAGATGGCCACGCTGCCCGCGGCGGTAAGCGCGCACGTGCTGCCCAGCGGCGAGGAAAACACCCCCCTGATCTCCATGCGGTACCGGAGCTCGGCCGACGTAGGCACGCGCATCGAGCGCGGCTACCGGGCCACGGCCGCGTACCTGGCCGGACTGCCGGACACCCGGTGAGGCCGCCGCCGGGGCCAGTTCGCCGGGCCGTGCTGGGGCCGATCTGGCCATTAGTCGCGACGGCCGTGGCCGCGCTGCTGCTGGTGGTGGCCGGGCTGGGCGCCCTGGCCTGGCCGCTGGGCCGCCGGGTTCCGGCCACCCGGCTGGCGCTGCTCGCGGTGGTGTACCTGTTCGTCGACGTCAGCCTGCTGCTGGGCTGCACCGCGCTCTGGCTGGCGCATCCCGTCGCCGCCCGCCGTGATGACGAGCGCTGGCAGCAGGCCCACACCGGCTTGCTGCGCTGGGCGCTGAGCCTGCTGAGGTCGGCCGCTACGCCCCTGCTGGGGTTCCGGCTCCGGCTGGAGGAGCCGCCGGGCGTGGTCGGGCTTGGTGCCGGGCCGGTGCTGGTCCTGGCCCGGCACGCGGGACCGGGAGACTCGTTCACGCTGGTCGAGTTGCTGCTCTCGCGTTACCAGCGGACGCCGCGGATCGTCCTGAAGCAAAGCCTGCAATGGGACCCTGGCCTGGACATCATGCTGAACCGGCTCTCGGCCTGCTTCCTGCCTGCTCGCAGCGCGCGTGCGGATCTGCCGGAGCGGCTGGCGGGACTGGCCCGCAGCCTGCGTGGCAGTGACGCGATGCTGATTTTCCCGGAGGGCCGGAACTGGACGCCGCGCCGCTACCACCGGGCGATCGCGCGGCTGCGGCGCCGGGCGAACCGGCAGGCGGCCGCGGACGCGGCGGACAATCCGCATGTGCTGCCGCCGCGCCCGGCGGGCGTCCTGGCCTGCCTGACGGCGCGGCCGGACCTGGGTGTCGTCATCGTCGCGCACACGGGCCTGGAGGACCTGGTCAGCCCGGCCATGGTCTGGAGGGCGCTGCCGCTGCGGGACCGGCCGATGACGGTGCGCTGGTGGTATGAGGCCGTCCAGACCGTGCCGGCGGACCCGGCCGGGCAGTACCAGTGGCTGCGAGTTCAGTGGGCCATCGTCGACTCGTGGATCGGCGCGCGCAAGGCCCGGTCCGACCTGCCGGAAGCGCCGGCCGATCCCGACCAGGGCGGGCAGGACATGGATCCGCTGCTGGGCGCGCCGGGTTAGCGCAGCAAGTTGCGCCGATGGCACCGGAGTTTGCGGCCGGCAGTGAGGGGCAGAGCTACTCGGTCAAGAGATGCGGAAACAACGGGCCACCGCCGAGCGGCCGGCAGGGACTGATGATGAGCGAACCAGGCAGCTGGCCGCCGTCCGCTGCCCCGTCAGGGCGGGGCGGCCGGCCTGGACCGGAGCGAGCTGGTCCGGAGGCGGTGTGGACGATCGCGCTCGACACTCTGGCCAGGGCCTCGAACGTCGCCGCGGCCGCGAGCGCCGAGCGGGAACTCCAGGCCCAGACGGCCAGCGCGCTGGCCGGGCCCTTCGCTGACTGGGTGTTCGTGGACCTGTTCGGCTGCGACCCGGCTCGCGCCGTCGCGGCCACCCGTCCCGATGCGGTCCTGGCCCGCGCGCTGACCCAGGTCGCCCTCGGTGCGTGCCCCCTGATCAGGTCGGCGGTGCGGCGGCGCACCCCGCTGGTCCAGGCGTCCGTGCGCGACCCGTCGCTGCTGGGCACGCTGCCCGGCGGCGAGCCCGTCATCACCGCGCTCGGCGCGCACTCGGTGGCCGTCGGGCCGATCATGTCCTGCGGCGCCGCGGCCGGCGCCATCGCCATCGCGCGCTGCGCCCGCAGCCCGCTGGTCAGCTTCCTGGAGCTGGGCGTGCTGGCGCGAATCGCCGACCTTACCGGCGTCGCCGCGGCCCGCCTGGCCAGCTAGCCGGCCCGCGCCGAAACCAGGCGATCTAGCGCGACATGGCTGCCGCTTTCGCCCCCGCACCTGGCCGCCTGCCCGCTAGCCTGCGCTCGTCAGCAGATCGAGGCCGCGCGGCCGTTTACTCCAGGGCGCGGAAGGTACCTAGGGCGCACAATGCAAGCAAGCGGCTGATGACCTCGCTCGAGCGAAGCAGCCTAGTCGGAGGTAGAGATGCGCATCATTAGTGTGTTGATCGTCATCTGGCTGGTCATCGGGGCCATCGCCGCGGGCCAGCGCCACTATTTCACCGATTCGAAGGCGACGTGCGCGAAGGCGGGCACGATCGCCGTGACGATCCTGGCCGGCCCGCTCAACTACACCGGAGCCAACCCCAAGGTCAAGTGCGCGCTGCCCCAGCCGAGCAAGTAATGGCGGGTTATCCGCGATGGGCGCCGCCGGAGTGAGCGGACGGACGCCGGCGGGCCCGGCTAGCGCCAGCATGAGGGCCGGGCCCGCCGATTCACCGGACGCCGGGCCGGCCCAGGACGGGCCGGACCACGGCGG
>DATCEO010000062.1:0-47738 GCA_036510065.1 Streptosporangiaceae bacterium
CGGGTTGGGCCACCGGCTTCGGGTGTTACCGACTTTCGTGACGTGACGGGCGGTGTGTACAAGGCCCGGGAACGTATTCACCGCAGCGTTGCTGATCTGCGATTACTAGCGACTCCGACTTCATGGGGTCGAGTTGCAGACCCCAATCCGAACTGAGACCGACTTTTTGGGATTCGCTCCACCTTGCGGTATCGCAGCCCTTTGTATCGGCCATTGTAGCATGTGTGCAGCCCTGGACTTAAGGGGCATGATGATTTGACGTCATCCCCACCTTCCTCCGAGTTGACCCCGGCAGTCTCCTATGAGTCCCCGCCATTACGCGCTGGCAACATAGGACGAGGGTTGCGCTCGTTGCGGGACTTAACCCAACATCTCACGACACGAGCTGACGACAACCATGCACCACCTGTGTACGACCCTTGCGGACCTGACGTCTCTGCCAGATTTCCGTACATGTCAAACCCAGGTAAGGTTCTTCGCGTTGCATCGAATTAAGCCACATGCTCCGCCGCTTGTGCGGGCCCCCGTCAATTCCTTTGAGTTTTAGCCTTGCGGCCGTACTCCCCAGGCGGGGCGCTTAATGCGTTAGCTGCGGCACAGAGGACGTGGAAGGTCCCCTACACCTAGCGCCCAACGTTTACGGCGTGGACTACCAGGGTATCTAATCCTGTTCGCTCCCCACGCTTTCGCTCCTCAGCGTCAGTTTTGGCCCAGAGACCCGCCTTCGCCACCGGTGTTCCTCCTGATATCTGCGCATTTCACCGCTACACCAGGAATTCCAGTCTCCCCTGCCATACTCTAGTCTGCCCGTATCGAATGCAGGCCCAGGGTTGAGCCCTGGGTTTTCACATCCGACGCGACAAACCGCCTACGAGCTCTTTACGCCCAATAAATCCGGACAACGCTTGCACCCTACGTATTACCGCGGCTGCTGGCACGTAGTTAGCCGGTGCTTCTTCTGCAGGTACCGTCACTTTCGCTTCGTCCCTGCTGAAAGAGGTTTACAACCCGAAGGCCTTCATCCCTCACGCGGCGTCGCTGCGTCAGGCTTTCGCCCATTGCGCAATATTCCCCACTGCTGCCTCCCGTAGGAGTCTGGGCCGTGTCTCAGTCCCAGTGTGGCCGGTCGCCCTCTCAGGCCGGCTACCCGTCGTCGCCTTGGTAGGCCATTACCCCACCAACAAGCTGATAGGCCGCGAGCTCATCCCTAGCCGAAAAACTTTCCACCGCAGCTGATGTCAGCCGAAGTCATATTCGGTATTAATTCCGGTTTCCCGGAGCTATCCCGAAGCTAAGGGCAGATTGCTCACGTGTTACTCACCCGTTCGCCGCTCGAGTACCCCGAAGGGCCTTTCCGCTCGACTTGCATGTGTTAAGCACGCCGCCAGCGTTCGTCCTGAGCCAGGATCAAACTCTCCGTTGAATGTCTATATGCAAGTCGCATTCGGTCCCGGAGGACTGTCCTGCGAACTGCTGACTAGAGAATGCTTCTAGGTAAAGACAAGCCGCACCTAGAAGCGATCTTGGCAAATCCCTCAGAAGTCAGGCACCACAAGTGGTGCAAGACCTCTATTGACGAGGTTGTGCATGTGCACTGGCTTTTAGCACGCTGTTGAGTTCTCAAGGAGCGGACGCGCACCATCTCAGGCCTCGTGGGCCTTATCCGGGGCAACCCTGCTAACTTACCGGGCGGTTCAGACCTTGTCAAGTCGGTTCACCCGACTGGGTCTGCCTCGCTACTACCTGTCGTACCAGCCTACCGCTCGCCAGCCCGTCCCGTGACCGGGATCGCATGAGCAGGAGGGAGGATCAGCCGACCCCCAGGATCGTCTCGCCTTGTCAGCGGCCCGGTCCTGCGGGGCAAGACGAAACATTAGGCAGCAAAGCGGGCCGCGTCAAATCAGATTCGGACCTGGCCGGGGTGAGCCGACATGGCCGGCTCGGCGAGCCCGACGGAGCCGCTGAGGACCGCGCAGGTAGAAGCCGTCCCCACGGCGGAGCTCGGTCAAACCTGGAGCCGAAAAAATATTCCGGGGCGACTGCAGGCACCTCCGAGGTCCGGCGCTGGCCGCGTCCCAGCGGCCGCCCGGAGGCCGCCCCCGGTCCGGCCCGGAGGCCGCCACGCGGCCGGCGAGACGCACAAAGTTCGGCCGGAATCTGTATGGCGCGAGCGCGCCGACGCCCGGCCCCTGACCGCCAATGACCGCCAACGCGGTGACAGAAGTGACACGAATCACCTCGATGGCACAGGAGAGGCGAGCTGGCGGCGCTCGGCAGAGCGCGGACGCTGCGTGCAGCTCGGCGTCCCGCCGCCCGCCGAGGCCAGATCGATGCCAGACCGAGACAGGCACCAGCCCAGGACGTTGGACCGCCCCGCCTTCGGATAGCCGGCGGACCGCACGGCGGGACTGCGCAAGGAAAGAGGGGACGGCGGTCGGCGCAGTCGCCGGCGCAGTCGCCGGCGACGGCCCGGTGCAGAAGGGCCGCGGCTACCCGCTCACTACCTCGATGCCACCGGTCGTGCGCTTGCCCCGGCGGAGGACCAGGAGCCGTCCGTGCAGCAGGTCCTCCGGTCCGGGTGCCGCGTCCTCCGCGGTCACCTTGACGTTGTTCAGGTACGCGCCACCCTCGGCAATGGTCCGCCGGGCCTCCGACTTACTGCGGACGATCCCGGTCGCGGCCATCAGGTCACTGACGAGCGGAAGGCTCCCGGCGGCCGCCTTGACTGTTGCGCGGGGGACCTCCGCAATCGCCGCAGCCAGCGTGGCCTCGTCCAGGTCCCGCAGGTCACCCTGGCCGAACAGGGCCCGGCTCGCGGCCTGGACCCTGGCCAGCTCCTCAGGGCCGTGCACAAGGCTGGTCACGTCCTCGGCCAGGACCCGTTGCGCTCGGCGGGCGGCGGGCCGATCGGCGATTTCCTGCTCGAGCTCCTCGACCTCTTCCCGGGTCCGGAACGTGAAGACCCGGAGCAGGCCAGGGACCTCCGCGTCGGTCCTGTTGATCCAGAACTGGTAGAACGCATACGGGCTCATCAGCTCGGGACTGAGCCAGACGGCGTCGCCCTCGGTCTTGCCGTACTTGGTCCCGTCGGGCTTGGTGATCAGCGGAGTGGCCAGGGCATGCACGACATGCCCGGTGACCCGGCGGATCAGGTCGACGCCGGAGACCAGGTTGCCCCACTGGTCGCTGCCGCCTGCCTGCAGCGTAGTGCCGTGCCGCTGGTGCAGTTCGAGGTAGTCGTTGCCCTGGAGGATCTGGTAGCTGAACTCGGTGTAGGTAATGCCGCCCGCCTCCAGCCGGGCCCGGACGACTTCGCGTGACAGCATCTGGTTGACCGGGAAGTGCTTGCCGATGTCGCGCAGGAAATCCAGCGCCGAGAGCTCACCGGTCCAGTCCAGGTTGCTGACCACCAGCGCGCCCGACGGTCCCGGGGTGAAGTCCAGGAACTGGCTGATCTCGGCGCGGATCCGGTCGACCCACCCGGCCACCACCTCGCGCGGGTTGAGCACCCGCTCCACCGACTTGCCGCTGGGATCGCCGATCAGCCCGGTGGCCCCGCCGACCAGACCGATCGGCCGGTGCCCGGCCAGCTGGAACCGGCGCATGGTGAGCAGCAGGACCAGGTTGCCGATATGCAGGCCGGGCGCGGTGGGGTCGAAGCCGCCGTAGAGGGTGACCTGCCCGGCGGCCAGCGCCTGGCGCAGGTCGTCCAGGTCGGTGGACACGGCGATGAGGCCACGCCAGGTCAGCTCGTCGATGATGTCGGTCACCGGAGCATCGTCCCATCTGCGGGAGCGGGACCGGTAACTGGTTTGGCCCGGCCGCGCCGGGGCGCGGACCGGCGGTAGGACGAAACGGATGGCTCCCCCGCCAGCCAGAACCGCCACGGCACCTCGGCGGCCTGGCTGATCCCGACCCGCGGCCCCGTGCTGATGGCGTCCGCGGCGGCTGGGGCCCAGCCCGGCGGCGTCCCGACGCCGAGCGGCGAGTCCGCGGCGCACACGTCGGCCCCGTCCAGGGACCGGTCGATGCCGAGCGCCTGACACAGCCGGGCCGGCCCGCGGGCGAGGTCGCGGTCGGCGATCCCCGGTCCGGCGCCAGCGCCGCCCGCTGCCCGACTGCGCAGCCGGCGCGCGGCGGCCAGCTCCGCGCCCTCGATCACCCGGCCGGCCCGCAGCAGCACTGCGGACGACTTCCCCGCCGGCTCGCAGACCAGGTTGACGCAGAAGTGCATGCCGTAGGTGAAGTACACGTACGCGTGCCCCGGCGGGCCGAACATCACTGCGTTGCGGGCCGTCTGGCCGCGGAACGCGTGCGAGGCCGGGTCGGCCTGCCCGGCGTAGGCCTCGACCTCGGTGATGACCGCCGCCACCGTGCCGTCGGGGCTGGCGTGCCACAGCACGCAGCCCAGCACCTCGGGCGCCACCGCCAGGGCCGGCCGGTCGAAGAACACCCGCGGCAGCGGGCTGGGCGGCAGGTGCGCAGAACAGCCGGGTTTCCCCGCGGCGGCGGCGGAGGAACCCCCGAGATCCTGATCGTCAGTCCTCATCCGGGGCCTGGTCAGGCCGCGGCCCAGGCGGCCTGGTCGTCCACCTCCGTGCGGAGCCGGGCCAGCTGCTCGGCGACCCGGACCGGCGCGGTGCCGCCGCGGCCGCTGCGCGCGGCCAGCGCCCCGGTGACCGTCAGCACCTCACGGACATCCGGGGTGAACAGCGGCGAGACCTTGGCCAGGTCGTCGTCGCTCACCTCGGCGAGCTCGCAGTCGTGCACCTGGCACCACACGACCAGGTGCCCCACGGCCTCGTGGGCCTCGCGGAAGGGCGTGCCCCGCCGCACGAGCAGCTCGGCCAGGTCGGTGGCCAACGCATGGCCGGCGGCGGCGCTGCTGGCCAGCCGCTCGGTGTGGAAGCGGAGCGTGCCGATCAGGCCGGCCATCGCGGGCAGCACCGTCAGCAGCGTGTCCACGGCGTCGAAGACCGGCTCCTTGTCCTCCTGCAGATCGCGGTCGTAGGCCAGCGGCAGGCCCTTGAGCGTGGTCAGCAGCCCGGTCAGCCCGCCGATCAGGCGGCCGGCCTTGCCCCTGGCCAGCTCGGCGACGTCCGGGTTCTTCTTCTGCGGCATGATCGAGGACCCGGTCGCGTAGGCGTCATCGATCTCGGCCCAGCCGAACTCGTGCGAGGACCACAGCACGACCTCCTCTCCCAGCCGGGACAGGTGCACGCCGAGCAGCGCCGCCGCGAAGCAGAACTCCGCCGCGAAGTCGCGGTCGCTGACCGCGTCCATCGAGTTGTCGGCGGCCGAGTCGAAGCCCAGCTCGGCGGCCAGCGCCTCCGGGTCCAGGGGCAGCGAGGACCCGGCCAGCGCGCCGGCGCCCAGCGGGCTGACGGCCGCGCGCTTGTCCCAGTCGCGCAGCCGGCTCACGTCCCGGGCGAAGGCCTGCACGTGCGCGAGAAGCTGGTGCGCCAGCAGCACCGGCTGGGCATGCTGCAGGTGGGTCATGCCCGGCGCGGGCGTGGCCAGGTGCCGCTCGGCCTGCCCCATTAGCGCGGTCTCCAGCTCTGCCAGCCGGGCGATGATGGTCCGGACGTGATCGCGCAGGTACAGGCGCAGGTCGGTCGCTACCTGGTCGTTACGGCTCCGGCCCGCCCGCAGCTTGCCGCCCAGGGTGCCCAGCCGCTCGAGCAAGCCGCGCTCGAGCGCAGTGTGCACGTCCTCGTCGCTGGCGTCGGGCCGGAAGCTGCCGTTCCGGCAGGCCCGGCCGAGGTCCTCCAGCGCGGCCAGCATCCGGGCCAGCTCGCGGTCATCCAGCAGGCTGGCCCGGTGCAGCACGCGGGCGTGAGCGGCCGAGGCGAGCAGGTCGTATGGCGCTAGCCGCCAGTCGAACTGAACGCTGACCGACAGCCGGGCCAGGGCCTCGGCCGGCCCGGACTCGAACCTGCCGCCCCACAGCCGGATCGCCGATGCCGCCGGGCCCCCCGAAGCCGAGCCCGTACCGGAAGCCGGACCAGTACCGGACAGATCCCCCGGGACGCGGGCGTCCTGTGGTTCCGGAACGGCCATGTCCTGATCGTTTGTCACACCGAGTTCTCCCGCTTGCGCTGCCAAGGACCGGACTCCGGCATCATGCCAGGGCCATCCGCAGCCCGCGACCTGGCGGTCCCGCTTGGCCGCGATCTTGCTGGGCAGGCCCGACAGCCGCCCGAAGCCCTTGGCCGACAGGCAGATAGGCCGGCGGGCAGACGACCAGGCGGGGCATGCGGACAGCGGGGCTGCTGGCCGGGGCCCGGCTCATGGCCGCAGTGCGGCCGGGCCGCGCCCCTCGGCCAGCCGCAGCAGCGCGCGGGCCACGTCCGCGCCGCCGGCCGGGTCACGGGCGATGACGAGCACGGTGTCGTCACCGCCGACGGTGCCAAGGACCGAGGGCCAGCCGGCGTGATCGATGGCCGACGCCAGCAGCTGGGCCGCGCCCGCCGGCGTCCGCACCACGATGAGGTTGCCGCTGGCCTCGGCGGTCACCAGCAGCTCGCCGGCTACGCGAGCCAGCCGCGCGGACGGGTCCTGCAGCAGGCCGCCGAACGCCGGCTCGCCAGGCAGCGCGTAGATCAGCCCGCCGTCCGGCCCGCGCAGCCGCACCGCGCCGAGCTCGACTAGGTCGCGCGACAGGGTGGCCTGCGTCACGTGCACGCCGAGCTCGGCCAGCCGCTCGGCCAGGTCCTCCTGAGAGCGCACCGGGGTCCCCGGCATGGCCAGGATCCCGGTGATCTGCGCGTGCCGGGCGGCCTTGGTCACCGGGCTCGCGGAACTCGCCGGGCTCGCGGAACTCGCCGGGCCGGCCGTGCTGCCGCGCCGGGCCGTCACTGTGACCTCGCCAGGAGCCAGGCCAGCAGCGCCTTCTGCGCGTGCAGCCGGTTCTCGGCCTGATCCCAGACCAGGCTCGCCGGGCCGTCGAGCACCGCGCCGGTGATCTCCGAGCCGCGATGCGCGGGCAGGCAGTGCAGCACCCCGCAGCCGGAATTAGCCAGCGCGAGCTTCGCCTCGTCCAGGCAGAACGGGGCCATCGCGGCGGCCCGGTCCCCCTCCTGGCCCTCCTGGCCCATCGAGGTCCAGACGTCGGTGGCCAGGAAGTCGGCGCCCTTGCAGGCCTCCTCCGGATCGATGCCGACCTCGACAGAGCCGCCCGTCTGCGCGGCGATCAGCCGGGCCACCTCGACCACCGCCGGGGCCGGGCCGTACTCTCGCGGCCCGCAGATCCGGACGTGCAGGCCCGCCGTGGCGCCGCCCAGCAGGTAGGAGTGCGCCATGTTCGCCGAGCCGTCGCCCAGGAAGGTCAGCGTCACGCCGCGCAGCCGACCGGCGGCCGCCTGGATGGTCTGCAGGTCGGCCAGGACCTGGCAGGGGTGGAACTGATCGGTCAGGGCATTGATGACCGGCACCGAGCTGGCGCTGGCGAGTGCCTCGACCCGGTCCTGGCCGAAGGTCCGCCAGGCGATCGCGGCCACCTGCCTGCTCAGCACGCGGGCCAGGTCCTCGGTGGTCTCACCCCGGCCCAGGTGGGTGACCTGGCTGTCGATGACCAGCGGGAACCCGCCCAGTTCCGCGATGCCGACCGAGAACGAGACCCGGGTGCGCAGGGACGGCTTGTCGAACAGGACGGCCACGCTGCGCGGCCCGGCCAGCGGCCGGGCGCCGAACCTGTCGGCCTTGAGCTGCGCCGCCAGCAGCAGCACCTCCGCCTGCTCGCCCGGCGACAGGTCGTCGTCGCGCAGGAAATGGCGCGGCGGCCCCGCCGGGCGATCGGTCACATGCTCCATCACTCCTCCTGCCCGGCCGGCCGGCTGGCCGCAGCCCCGCCCGCAGGCAGCGCCGCATCGAGGATTCCCGGCAGCGCCGCCACGAACGAGCTGGCCTGCGCGGCGCTGAGGATGAGCGGGGGCGCCAGCCGGATCGCGTCCGGCTGGACCGCGTTGACCAGGAACCCGGCCTGCCGCGCCGCGGTCTCCACGGCGGCGGCGTCCGGCGTGGCGAGCACGATCGCCAGCCAGAGGCCAGCGCCGCGCACGCCGGTGACGCTGGGGTGCCCGATGGCCTCGATGCCGGCCGCCAGCTGCCCCCCAACCTCGGTCACGCTGGCCAGCAGCTGGTCGCGCTCGATCGTGTCCAGCACAGCCAGCGCCGCCGCGCAGGACACCGGGTTGCCGCCGAAGGTGCTGCCGTGATCGCCCTTGACCAGGCCGGTCGCGGATGCGCCGAGGCCGATGCAGGCCCCGATGGGCAGCCCGCCGCCCAGGCCCTTGGCCAGTGTCAGCACGTCCGGCACGATCCCCTCGCGCTGGTGGGCGAACCACTCCCCGGTCCGGCCCACGCCGCTCTGGATCTCGTCGAGCACCAGCAGCGCGCCGGCCTCGTCGCAGGCCGCGCGGGCCGCCTTGAGGTAGCCCGGCGGCGCCGGCACGACGCCGCCCTCCCCCAGGGCGGGCTCCAGGAACACCGCGGCGCAGTCCGGTCCGACGGCCGCGGCCAGCGCGGCCGCGTCGCCGTACGGGATGAACCGCGCGTCGACCCCGAACGGCTGGAACGGCGCCCGGATCGAGCTCTTGCCCGTCAGCGCCAGCGCGCCCATGGTGCGGCCGTGAAAGCTGTTCTCGGCCGCGACGATGACCGGGCGCTCCGGGCCCTGCCGGCGGCGGACCAGCTTGAGCGCCGCCTCGCTGGCCTCGGTGCCCGAATTGGCGAAGAACACCCGCCCGTCCGTGCCCAGCAGCCCCAGCAGCCGCTCGGCCAGCTCGACCTGCCGCGCGTGCAGGAACAGGTTCGAGGAGTGCGCCAGCCGGCCAACCTGCTCACTGACCGCCGTGACGATGGCCGGATGGGCGTGCCCGAGGGCGCTGACCGCGATCCCGCCGATCAGGTCCAGGTAGGAGCGGCCGTCGACGTCCCAGACCACGCAGCCCTGTCCGTGGTCCAGGGCGACCGGCGGCAGGCCGTAGGTCGCCATGATGGCCGCCGCGTAGCGCTCTTGCAGCCTCTCGGTCTCCGGCAGTTCCTGCGGGCCGCTCATCGGCTCGTCCTTTCCGTCATGGGGTCACCATCGTCCCGATCCCGGAGTCGGTGAAGATCTCCAGCAGGACGGCATGCGGCAGCCGCCCGTCCAGGACGTGCGCCTGCGGCACCCCGCCCCGGACCGCCGTCAGGCAGGCCTCCATCTTGGGGATCATCCCCTCGCTGAGCCCGGGCAGCATGGCCGCCAGCTGATCGGCCGACAGGTCGCTGATCACCTCGGGAGCTGGTCCCGGCCCCGTGGTAGGCGTTACTGCGCCCCCTGCCTCGCTGCCCGGCCAGTCCGCGTACAGGCCGGCCACGTCGGTCAGCACGATCAGCTTGGCCGCGCCGAGCGCCACCGCCACCGCGGCGGCGGCCGTGTCCGCGTTGACGTTGAATATCCCGCCCGACTGGCTGCGCGCGACGCTGGAGATGACCGGGATCCGGCCGTCGGCCAGCAGGGCGCTCACCGCGCCCGGGTTCACCGTCTCGACCTCGCCGACCTGGCCGAGGTCGACCGGCACGCCGTCCACGCTGGCCTCCAGCCGCCGCGCCGTCAGGAGCTGCGCGTCCTCCCCCGACATGCCGACGGCGAACGGCCCGTGCTGGTTGATGAGCCCGACCACCTCCCGGTTCACCTGCCCGGTCAGCACCATCCGCACGACGTCCATCGTCTCCGGGGTGGTCACCCGCAGCCCGGCCCGGAAGGTGCTGGCCAGGCCGAGCCGGTCCAGGTGCGCGCTGATCTGCGGGCCGCCGCCGTGCACCACGACGGGCAGCAGCCCCGCGTACCGCAGGAACACCACGTCCTGCGCGAACGTGGCCCGCAGGCTGTCGTCGGTCATGGCGTGGCCGCCGTACTTGATGACGACCGTCTGGCCGTGGAACCGCTCCAGCCACGGCAGCGCCTCGATCAGCGTGGCCGCCTTGGCGAGAGCGCCCGCCGTCGGCTCACCCGCGAGGGTCGGCGCCGTCATGTCGAGTACGCCGAGTTCTCGTAGACGTACTCGGCGGTCAGGTCGGTGGTCAGGATCGTCGCCGCGTGCGGGCCGGCCGACAGGTCGATGGTGATGGTCACGTCCCGGGGCTTGAGGTCCACTGCGGAGCGGTCCCCGGCGGCGAAGCCGCCGCGGCACACCCAGACGCCGTTCATCGCCACGTTCAGCTGGTCCGGCTCGAACACCGCGCTGGTGGTGCCGACCGCCGCCAGCACCCGCCCCCAGTTCGGGTCCTCGCCGTGCAGGGCGCACTTGAGCAGGTTGCAGCGGGCGATGGCCCGGCCCACGGTGACCGCGTCCGCCTCGCTGGCCGCGCCGGTCACCTCGATCGAGATGGCCTTGCTGGCCCCCTCGGCGTCCTGCTGCATCTGCCGGGCCAGGTCGGCGCAGGCGCCGGTCAGCAGGCCGGTGAACCCGGCCAGCTCCGGCCGGGTGCCGGCCGCGCCGCTGGCCAGCAGGAGCACCGTGTCGTTCGTGGACATGCAGCCGTCGGTGTCCAGCCGGTCGAAGGTCTGGCCCACCGCGCCGCGCAGCGCCTCGTCGAGCTCGGCGGACGGCAGGTCGGCGTCCGTCGTGAGCACGACGAGCATCGTGGCCAGCGCCGGGGCCAGCATGGCCGCGCCCTTGGCCATGCCGCCGATGACGTAGCCGGGGCCAGCTACCGAGCAGGTCTTGGGGACCGTGTCCGTCGTCCGGATCGCGTTCGCCGCGGCCAGCCCGCCGTCGGCGGCCGCGGCCGTGGCTGCCGCGGTGACGCCCGCGAGCAGCCGGTCCATGGGCAGCCGGTCGCCGATCAGCCCGGTCGAGCAGACGGCGATCTCGCCGGCCCCGACCTCGCCGAGCCCTGACCCGGACAGCACCGCGGCCAGGTGCTCGGCGGTGTGGTGGGTGTCGGCGAAGCCGGCCGGCCCGGTACACGCGTTAGCGCCGCCGGAGTTGAGCACCACGGCGCGCAGCTGGCCGGCGGCCAGGACCTGCCGGCTCCAGAGCACCGGGGCGGCCTGCACCCGGTTGGAGGTGAAGACCCCGGCCGCCGCGCGCGACGGCCCGTCGTTGATGACGACCGCGACGTCGGCCCCGCCGGACGCCTTCAGGCCGGCGGCCACACCCGCCGCGCGAAACCCCTGCGGGGCGGTAACGGTCACGGGGCGACTCCGCTGGCGGTCAGGCCGGTCCCCTCGGGGAGACCGAGCATGAGGTTGGCGTTCTGCACGGCCTGGCTCGCCGCCCCCTTGCCCAGGTTGTCAATGGCGGCCACCACGACCGCGCGGCCGGCTCGCTCGTCGACGGCGGCCTGCAGGTGCACGCCGTTGGACCCCGCTACCGAGGCGGTCGCCGGCCAGCGGCCCTCGGGCAGCAGGCAGCAGAACTCCTCGCCGGCGTAGGCGGCCGCGAGGGCGGCGCGCAGCGCGGCGGTGTCGGTCGGCCCGGTGTCGGTCGGCCCGGTGCCAGCCGGCCCGGTGCCAGCCGGCCCGGCGGGGGCGGCCGTGAGCCGCGCGGTGCAGGTGGCCAGGATGCCGCGGGGCATCGGAGCCAGGACGGGCGTGAACGAGACCGTGGCCCGCGGCCCGGCCATCCCGCCGACCGCGCCATCGGCCCCGCGGCCGGCCTGGCTGGCCGGGTAGCCGGCCTGGCTGGCCGGATTGCTGCCGGCCTGGCTGGCCGTCTCGCCGCCGGACACGCCGTCAACGCTGGCGAGCTCGCTGAGCGCCTGCTCGATTTCCGCCGTATGGCGATGCGCGCCGCCGGCCGCGTAGGCCGAGACCGAGCCCATCACCTCGCTGCCCAGCAGGCTGGCCCGCAGCGAGCGGCCCGCGCCCGAGGTGCCCGAGGCGGCCACCACTACGACGTCATGGGGCTGCGCTAGCCCGGCCGCCACGATCGGCACCAGAGCCAGGATGGCGGCAGTGGCGTAGCAGCCGGGCGCGGCCACGCGGCTGGCGGCGCCGATCGCGGCGCGCATGCCCGGCAGCTCCGGCAGCCCGGTGACCCAGCGGCCCGGGTGCTCGCCGCCGTAATAGCGGGCCCAGGCGGCCGGGTCGGCCAGCCGGAAGTCGGGGCCCAGGTCCACGATCTTGACCGCGGCCGGGATGCTCCGGGCCAGGACCGCGGACTGCCCGGCCGGGAGGGCCGCGAAGACCAGGTCGCAGCTGGCCAGGCTGGCCGTGCCCTGCGCCTCGAAGGTCCGGCCGGCCAGTGCCGGTATCCCGGCCAGGTGCGCGTGCACCTCGCCGACCGTCTTGCCCGCGCTGCTGCCGGCGGTCAGCACGCCGATCTCCAGATCGGGATGCCCGGCCAGCAGGCGCAGCAGCTCACCGCCCGCGTACCCGCTCGCGCCGGCCACCGCCACCCGCGCTCCCATCGGCCCTCCGCCACCCGGCCGCCAGTTCGTCCAGCAGCCTGCTCAGTCGCCCGTCAGTCCGCCAGGCCAGCCGCGTCAGCCCGGAGGCGCGTCCGCGAGCCCAGCTCCGTGAATTATTATGCGTCTCACCGAGTGAATATGCAAAGGACCGGACTGCCCGAAGTGTTGCCCAGACTGTTACTTGGTCCTGCTTGGGCTGCTCCCGCGAAGACGGCATGATGATGGCCCGGAAGGGAGACCGCATGCACCCGCGCTGGTCCCAGGGCACTGCCGGTTCCCGGTGGCGGGCCCCGCTCCGGCTCGCGGCGCTCACCGCCGCCATCGCCGTCACGGCGGCCGGCTGCGGCCACTCAGCGGCCGCGGCCAGTCACCCGCCGACACGCTGCGGCACGGTCCGCACCTTCGCCAACGTGCCCGTGAAGGTCGAGGTCACCCACGGGCACGTGGCCTGCCCGGAGGCCATGACCGTCGAGCGCGCCTACACCAGCGCCATTGCCGACGGCAAGGCACCGGGCAACGGCGGCGGCGGCCCGCTCGACGTCAGCGGCTGGAAGTGCCAGGGTTTCCCGACCCCCGTGGTGCTGAAGACCGGGTGGGCGTCCAAGTGCGTCCGGGGGGGCACGGAGATCCTGGCGATCCTGCCCCCGCCCAGCTCGTCCTGAAGGTCCGGCCAGCCAAGTCACCACCGCCAGCCAAGCCAGCATGATCACGACCGTTTTCCCGCGCCATGGCGCGGGAAAACGGTCGTGATCATGGGACCGGCATCTACGGAGCGCTGCGCAGCACGGCGCCGACCCGGCGGCTCGCCTCGGCCACCGCAGCCTCCCGGGCCGAGCGCGCCTCCTCCGCCGTGAGCGTGCGATCGGGGGCGCGGAACCTCAGCGTGTAGGCGAGCGACTTGCGCCCCTCGCCGGCCTGGTCACCGGTGTAGACATCGAACAGCCGCAGCTCCTCGAGCATGATGTCGCCCGCCTGCGCGGCCCCGGCCGCGAGCGCGCGCTCGACGTCCGCCGCCGGCACCGTCTGCGCCACGATCAGCGCGACATCCTGCGTCGCCACCGGGTAAGGCGAGATCACCGGCGCCTGGACCGGGCCCTGCCGCTCGGCGGCGGCCTCGATCGCGGACAGGTCCAGCTCCACGGCCGAGGTCCGCGGCGGGAGCCCGAACGCCGCGATGACCCGCGGGTGCAGCTCCCCGGCATGCCCGGCTAGCTGCTGCTGGCCCGCCTCGCCCGTGAGCAGCAGCGCCGCGCAGCGGCCCGGATGCCACGGCTCGTGCTGGTCGGCCCGCACCTCGAACGGGACCCGGCTGGCCCGCAGCACCTCGCGGGCCACCTCGGCGGCGTCCTGCCAGCCGGCCGGCCGTCCGTCACCCCACCAGCCCGGCAGGTCGCGGTCGCCGGCGAGGACGACGGCCAGCCGCAAGGGCTGGTCCGGCAGGGCTGCTTCCAGCTCGGCCAGCTCGGCCGGGCTGGGCCCATGGTCGACGGGCAGGATCGGCGCCACGGGGGGGCTGTCGGGCCGGGGGTGGAAGGCCAGCCCCGTCTCGAACAGCGCCACGTCGGTGAACCCGCGGCCGATGTTACGGAGCAGGACCCGCAGCAGGCCGGGCAGCAGCGTGGTCCGCAGCAGCGGCTCGTCCTCGCTGAGCGGATTGGCCAGGACTACCGCCCGGCGCCGCGGATCCTCAGGCGGGAGCAGCAGGCGGTCGAAGTCCGCGGCGGCCGCGAACGGCTGGCTGGTCACCTCGACGAACCCGGTGGCGGCCAGGGCCAGGCCGATGGTCCGGCGCAGCCGCTGCCGGTCGGTCAGCCCGCGGCCGGCCGCCGCTTGGGGCTGCCGGACCGGGATGCGCTCGTAGCCCTCGAGCCGGATGACCTCCTCGGCCAGGTCGGCGGGATCCCGCAGGTCGGGTCGCCAGGAGGGCGGTTCCACGATCAGGGTCGGCTCGTCACCGCCGGTGCCAGGGCGCACGCTGACCTCGCAGCCGACCTGCCGGAGCCGGTGAGTGACAGTGTCCAGCCCGTAAGCCAGGCCGGCCACCCGGTCGGGGTAGTCCGCCGCCATCACAATGGAAACCCGCGGTATCGGCACGCTGGCGAAGGAGCAGCCCGGCACGACCGTGCCGCCGGCCAGCTCGCCCAGCATCGCGGCCGCCCGGGCGGAAGCCCGCTTCTGCAGCTCGTGATCCACCCCGCGCTCGAACCTCGCCGCGGCCTCGGAGGTGATCCGGTGCCGGCGGCTCATCCGGGCCGTGCCGCGCGCGGAGAAATGGGCCGCCTCGATGACCAGGTCGGATGACTCCGGCGTCACCTCGGTGGCCAGCCCGCCCATCGTCCCGGCCAGCGAGATCGGGCCGGAAGAATCGGCGATGACGATGTCATCGGGGTCGAGATCCCGGACGACGTGGTCCAGCGTCTCCAGCCGCTCCCCCGGCCGGGCCCGCCGCACTACGATCGGCCCCGACAGCCGGGACCGGTCGAACGCGTGCAGGGGCTGACCCGTCTCGAGCATCAGGTAGTTCGTGACGTCGACGGCCAGGGACACGCTGCGCTGCCCGGCCCGGGCGAGCCGGACGCGCATCGGCAGCGGGGTCGGCCGTGCCGGGTCGATGCTCCGGACCTCGCGCAGCGCGAACCGGTCGCATGCGGTCGGGTCCTCGATGCTCGCCGGGTAGACCTCGTCGGAGATCAGGTCCGCGTCAGCGGGCAGCCCGACGTCGGCCGGGTCGGTGAACGGCACGTCGTAGGCGATCGCCAGTTCCCTGGCCACGCCTCGGATGGACAGCGCGTAGCCCTTGTCCGGGGTCACGCTCACGTCGTACACCACGTCGGACAGCCCGGCGTAGGCGGCGAAGTCGGCCCCGAGCGGCGCATCCGGCGGCAGCACCAGGATCCCGGAGTGGTCGTCGCCGATGCCCAGCTCGGCCACCGAGCAGATCATGCCCTCGGAGACCTTGCCGTAGGTCTTGCGGGCGCTGATCGCGAAGCCGCCGGGCAGCGTCGCGCCCGGCAGGGCCAGCGGCACCAGGTCGCCGGCGGCGAAGTTGGTCGCCCCGCAGACGACATGCCGCTCCTGGCCATCGCCCGTGGACACCTGGCAGTACCGGACCGGCTTGCGGAACCCCTCGAGCTCCTCGACGTCCAGCACCTGGGCCACGACCACCCCGGTGATGTCCTCACCCACGCGCTCGAATGACTCCACCTCCAGCCCGCAGGCCGTCAGGCGGCGGCCAACCTCGTCGGCGTCGGCGGCCTTGATGGCCGCGTACTCCAGCACCCAGGACAGCGGAACCCGCATCACGCCTCCATTCCGAAAGCCCGGCTGAACCGCACGTCGCCTTCCAGGGTGTCCCGGATGTCGCTGACCCCGTGGCCGATCATCAGCGAGCGCTCGATGCCGAGCCCGAAGGCGAAGCCGCTGTACCGGTCGGGGTCGATCCCGCAGGCCACCAGGACCCGCGGATTGACCATGCCGCACCCGGCGATCTCGATCCAGCCCTGGGACCGGCAGACCCGGCAGGGCGCGCCGCCCGGCCGCGTCGAGGCACCGCGGCACACGTGGCACTCCATGGACACGTCGGCGGACGGCTCGGTGAACGGGAAGTAGTCGGGCCGCAGCCGGGTCCGCAGCCCCTCGCCGAACATCGCGTCGACGAATGCCCGGATCGCGCCGCGCAGGTCGGCCATGGTCAGCCCCTCGTCGATGGCCAGGCACTCAATCTGGTGGAACACCGGGCTGTGCGTGGCGTCCAGCGCGTCGCTGCGGTAGCACTTACCCGGGCTCACCACATACAGCGGCAGCGGGCGAGTCAGCATGGACCGGATCTGCACCGGTGAGGTGTGCGTGCGGAGCACGACGCCCGACCGCTCCGTCCCTGGCGGCCCGGCCACGAAGATCGTGTCCTGCATCTCGCGGGCCGGGTGGTCGGGCGGGAAGTTCAGCGCGTCGAAGTTGTACCACTCTGCTTCCGCCTCGGGCCCCTCGGCGACCTCGTAGCCCATGCCGACGAAGACGTCGACGAGCCGCTCGGCCACGGTGGTGACCGGGTGCCGGGCCCCGGCGGGCTGCCGGTCCCACGGCAGCGTGACGTCGACGGCCTCCTCGACCAGCACCCGCCGGTCGCGGTCCGCCTCCAGATCCGCCTGGCGGTCGGCGAGCGCCTGGCGGATCGCCCCGCGCGCCGTGCCGACCCGCTTGCCCGTCTCAGCCCGGGCGGCCGGCGGCAGCGCGCCGATCTCGGCGTTAGCCAGGGAGATCGGGGCCCGGTCGCCGGCGTGGGCCAGCCTGGCCGCTTTCAGTTCCTCCAGCGTCGAGGCGGCGGCGATGGCGCTCAGCGCCTCGTCGGTCGCGCGCTGGACCTCTGCAGGGGCCAACGCTGCCACCTCCACGGGGTCATACGTCTTATTCGGTGCGGACATCGCGGTTGCTCTCCTGCGATCAGCAAATGTCATGAACGAACGATCGGGCACCCATCATGCTCAGCAATTCACCCAGCACCGGAAGCGAGCAGCGCTCCGAGCGACTCGCGCGGGAGGCCAGGAGGTCAGCGCCGGGAGGAACAGCCCGTCGGGCCCGCCGGTCAGCCGAACTCAGGCGTGCCGGCGGGCATGGTAAATCGGAATTCCGCGCCGCCGCCAGGCGCCTGGTGCACGGCGATAGCCCCGCCGTGCGCCTCAACCAGGCCCTTTACGATGAATAGCCCAAGGCCCGCACCGCCGCGCCGCTTGGCGCGCCAGAACTGGCGGAACACCCGGGAGGCGAGCTCAGGCGCGATGCCCGGCCCGTGGTCGCGGACTGATACCGCCACCCCGGGAACGCCTGCCACCACTGTCGGCCCTACCACGGTCGTAACGGTACCAGCACCGTGCCGGACGGCGTTCTCGATAAGATTGACCAGGATCTGGTCGACCTTGTCGACGTCCAGCCAGGTTTCCGGCAGCCCGTCGGCGACCTGGACCCGGAACCGGTCCTCGGCGTCGCCCGCCGCGACCCGGCCGCTGATCACCTTGCGGACCCGGGCCGGGATGTCGACCAGCTCCCGGTGCACCTCGATCCGGCCCGACTCGATGCGGGAGACATCCAGCAGCTCGGTGATGAGCCGGGTCACCCGGTCGGCATCGGCGTTGACGGTCTCCAGCATGACCAGCTTCTGGTCGTCGGTGAACCGGGTCCATTTCGCCAGCAGGGTCGCGGTGAACCCCTTCACGCTGGTCAGTGGCGAGCGCAGCTCGTGAGCGACGGTCGAGACCAGGTCCGCGCGGCTGCGGTCCAGCCGGGTGCGCTGCTCCGTGCCGCGCAGGGTGATCATGATCCGGCGGACGGCGCCCGGCTCACGGTGCCAGCCCTCCCGCGGGCCGAGGCCCCGCGGGCTGCGGACGTACCCGACGCTGACGAGCAGCTCGGTGCCGTCCGGCAGGTACAGGCAGCGCTCGGGGTGCCGAGAGCGGGTGGCCAGGCCGGCGTAGGGCTGGGTGGCGGTCCACCAGCAGCGCTGGTCGGAGTCCTGGAGCGGCAGGACCTGGCGGACGTCCCGGCCTAGAGCCTGGTCCGGGCTGATGCCGGTCAGCCGGCTGGCGGCCCGGTTGAACACGGCCACGAGGCCGCGGTGGTCGGCTATGACTAGCCCGTCGGGGATGTCATCGGCGAGGACCAGGCCGCCGCTGAAGTCCGTGGTCGCCGCGAGCGCGCCCGCCCGGGCGCTCGCATGACCCGACACGATCCCGTCCACTGATCCGCCGCCTCCGGAGGCTCACGCCTGTTCCCCCGGCATGACCCATGCGTGAACCAGCTGCCGGCCCGCGGGTTCGGGGGACACCCGCGGGCTAACGTCGCCGCGTCAACGGCCACCACCAGCGTGACCCTGACCGGGGTCACTAATGACGCAACGTGATCAGACTCTAGCGTGTACCCGGTGCCGGGCGGCACCCCCCGTATCCCGCGCGGGATACGGGGGGGCCAGAAACTAACCCCCAGGGCGGACTTCGCCTCCGGTCAGCTCCCGGCCTGCTCCGGGCCGGCCGCCCGGTGCCGGGCCGCGGACGCGTACAGGCAGACGGCGGCGGCCGCCGCCAGGTTCAGGCTCTCGGCTCGGCCGTAGATCGGCACGGCCACGGCCGCGTCGGCCAGCGCGAGCAGGTCAGCGGGCAGTCCCCAGGCCTCGTTTCCGAACAGCCAGGCGGTCGGGCCCGACAGAGCCGGATCGCTGCCGGCGATGTCCAGGACCCGGCCCGCGCCGCCGTCCGCGGCCAGGAGCCGGAGCCCGGCCGCCCGCAGCGCGGCGGCCGCCTCACCGGGCCGCACCCCCACCACGACGGGCAGGTGGAACAGGCTGCCCGCCGACGATCGCACGCACTTGCTGTTGTACGGATCGACGGACGCGGCCGTGAAGATAACGCCCTGCGCCCCGGCGGCATCCGCTGTCCGCAGCACCGTTCCGGCGTTACCCGGATCACGCACGTTGGCCAGGATGGCTACGAGCTGCGGGCGGCTGTCCGTCAGCTGCGCTAGCGGGACGTCGATGAACCGGCAGACGGCGAGCAGGCCCTGCGGCGTCACAGTCTGCGCCAGCTCGGCCATGACCTCGCCGCTGACCCGGTGCACGGGCACCCCGAGCCGGGCCGCCTGGGCGACCAGGTCAGCGTGCCGGTCCTGCGCGGCACCGGTCACGAACAGCTCGGTGAGGACGCCGGGCCTGGCCAGGGCCTCCCGGACCGCCTGGGGACCCTCGGCCAGGAACGACCGGGAGCGCTCCCGGAAGGCTCGCTTGGCGAGCTGCCGGGCCGCCTTCACCCGCGGCGACCGGATACTGGTGATCTCTCCGGCCGCCGGGGCAGGCGACAGCCGCTGCGCCCGATCGTGGCTCGCCCGGTCAGGAAGCGCCCGGTCAGGCAGCAGCGGTACCCAGGTCCTCGGGCAGCGCCTGCCTGGCTACCTCGACCAGCGCCGTGAACGATGCCGGGTCGGCGACGGCCATGTCGGCCAGCATCCGCCGGTCGACTTCCACGCCAGCGATCTTGAGACCCTGGATAAACCGGTTGTAGGTCATGCCCTCGGCGCGGGCCGCCGCGTTGATCCGCTGGATCCACAGGCGCCGGAACGCGCCCTTGCGGTCCTTGCGGTCCCGGTAGGCGTAGGTCATGGAGTGCAGGGACTGCTCCTTGGCCTTGCGGTACAGCCGGGATCGCTGACCCCGGTAGCCGCTCGCCCGCTCAAGGACGACCCTGCGCTTCTTGTGGGCATTGACAGCCCGCTTCACGCGTGCCATTAGTTCGACTCCCTTGCGGCGGGCCGGGTCACTTTCCCAGCAATCTCTTCATCTTCTTGCCGTCACCTGGCGACAGCACGACCTCGCCCGCCAGCCGACGGGTACGCCTGCTCGACTTGTGCTCGAGCAGGTGGTTGCGGTTGGCCCGGCGGCGCATGATCTTGCCCGTCGCCGTCAGCCGGAACCGCTTGCTGGCCCCGCTGTGCGTCTTCATCTTCGGCATGTCGCCGCGTCTCCGTTTCCTGCGTGCCTGAGGCACGGTCCATGTCGGGCAGACCGCTACAGGCTGCGACCTGCCCATGCTGCCGCAGTGGTGCGACTGCACCACTGCGCGCTGCGAGTGTGCTCCCTGCGAGGGTGCCTGCTGCTACTCCTAGTCCGCCGAGTCAGCCGGCTTAGCGGCTTCTCCGGCATCGGCCCGCTGGGCGGGCACCGGGCTCACCGGGCGGGGCCGCGGCGCAGTCGGCCGGGGCGCGCTTGGCCGCGGCGGGGTCGGGCGAGGCGCACCGGGTCGCGGCGCACTTGGCCGCGGCGCACCGGCAGGTGCGCTCGGCCCGGGCGCGGGACTCCCCTGAGTGCCCGTGCTCGCCGGGCGATCCGAGCTCGTGCCAGACGGCGAGCCCGTGCTGCGCGGAGCGGCCGGACGGGCCGGGCTCGGGCGATCCGAGCTGGCCGCCGGGCGATCCGAGCTGGCCGCCGGGCGCGCCGAGCTGACCGGCCGGTCCGAGCTGACGGGCCGGTCCGAGCTGCCCGGGCGATCGGAGCTGGCCGGGCGGCTCGTGCCGCTGCTGACCGGACGCCCGCTGCTAGCCGGGCGGCTCGTGCTCGCCGGACGTCCCGCACCTGACGGGCTCGTCGCGCTAGCCGCCGGAGCAGGCGGGGTCGCGGCCCTGATGAACGCGCCGCTCGTCGCGGCCGCGGGCTCGGGAGCCTCCGCGGCCTCCGGCGAGGCCGAGGCACTCGCCGCGTTCCGGGCCGCTGAGCGCTCCGCCCTCGCGGCGGTGTGCTCGCTCCTGGCCGTAGCGCTCTCCGCCCGGGCGTCGTTACGCTCGCTCCTGGCCTCGATCTTCCGCTTATGCGGGCCGATCACCATGATCATGTTCCGGCCGTCCTGCTTCGGCTGGGCCTCGACGAAGCCGAGTTCCTCGACATCGCCCGCGAGGCGCTGCAGCAGCTTGAAGCCGAGCTCCGGCCGGGACTGCTCACGCCCCCTGAACATGATCGTCACCTTGACCTTGTCCCCCGCCTTGAGGAACCGCTCGACGTGGCCCTTCTTGGTGCCGTAGTCGTGCGGGTCGATCTTCGGCCGGAGCTTGATCTCCTTGATGACCGTCTGGGCCTGGTTCTTACGCGACTCCCGGGCCTTTAGCGCTGACTCGTACTTGAACTTGCCGTAGTCCATCAGCTTGCAGACCGGTGGCCGTGCGGTCGGCGCGACCTCGACCAGGTCGAGATCTGCCTCCTGGGCTAGCCGGAGCGCGTCGTTGATCGCGACAATGCCGATCTGCTCGCCAGCTGGCCCGACGAGCCGCACCTCTGGTACGCGGATGCGCTCGTTGATACGTGGTTCGGTGCTGATGTGACCTCCAGTGTCACTGTTCCCCTGCACCGGGACGATCCCGGCGCAGAACTGCCTGGCGCCTCCTGACAAGCAGAAGGCCCCGCACGCCTTGCCTGCGGGGCCACCAATGCCGGTACCGCCTGGTCCGCACCCAAGGCTGATACCCGCGACGCAGCCCCGCCAGTTCGCCAAAACGAACCTGCAGTTATGCGCCCGGCCTGGCCGGCTAGCCTTGCGGCCAGCCGACTGCCAGCCAGTCACTGGGACTGACCGGCGAGCGTACCCGCCAGCGTGAGCCGGCTAGGTGGGAGGCGGCCGAGGTGGTCCTCCGCTTGCACGCCCGGCGCGCGGATGCCGAAGCACTCCTGTGCCGAACATGGTCGTGTCGCAACACTAACGCATCTGGACCCCTGCTGGTATTCCCGCACCCTCGGCGCGGGACCTATATGACGGAAATAATACTATTCATCCCAGCAGTGCGCTCCGAAAACCCCCGACCTAACAGCATGGCCGTGCGTCCGCTGTTGCTGTCACGACAGTAACCGTCCAGTCACGAGGCTCGGACCCTGCGGCGCGGACGAGGGGGGCATGGCCGGGTGGCGGGATGGGGCCCCGAGCGAGGGCAACGCCAGGCCGGGTCAGCGCTGGGCTAGGGCGGCCTGGCCGGCTTCGCGCATGGCGGCCGTGGGGGCATCCCGGCCTGTCATCAGCTCCACCTGGCGGGCCGCCTGGTGCAAAAGGAGCTCGAACCCGCTGACGGTCACCGCGCCGGCCTGCGCGGCGGCACTGGCCAGCCGCGTCGGCCACGGGTGGTAGACCACGTCCAGGACGGCAGCGGGGATCAGGGCGCGGGCCAGGATCGCGTCCGCATAGGTATCGGCCGCGCCGGCCGGGACAGTGGAGATCAGCAGCTGCCAGTGCACCTCAGCTCGCTCCGCGGCCGGCTCTGCGCCGAACCGGACGAGCCGGACCTTGAGGCCGAGCCGGTCGGCCACAGCCAGCAGCGGGGCCGCCGTGGCCGGATTCCGGACGGCGACCGTCGCCTCCCCGGCTCCGGTGCCGCGCAGGGCTCCCAGAGCCGCGCACGCGGTGGCGCCGGCCCCCAGTACCAGCACCATGTCCGGGGCCGGAGCGGCACCCGCCTCAGCCAGCGCGGCGATCATGCCGGGCACGTCGGTGTTGTAGCCGAGGCGGCCGCCGGAGCCGAAGATCACGGTGTTGGCCCCGGTGACCTCGGCGACCAGCGGCTCGGCCCAGTCCAGCAGCGGCAGGACCGCCCGCTTCAGCGGCATGGTCAGGGACAGCCCGGCCCAGTCCGGTCCGAGCGACCCCAGCAGGCCCGGCAGCCGCGCCTCATCGCACTCGACAGCCTCGTAGGCCCAGTCGTCCAGGTCAAGCGCCTGGTAAGCCGCGCGATGCAGCACCGGGGACAGGGAATGGGCGACCGGCGCCCCGAGCACCGCCGCCCGGTGACCGGTGATGATCAGGTCCCGTTCTTGATGGCCTTGGCAGACTGGCTGCTCCAGGTCAGGAACTGCTGGTAGCTGTTGGTGAAATCGGTCTTGCCGGTCTTGGGATCGACGGTCACGAAGTACAGCCAGTTCCCCTTCGCCGGCTGCAGGGCCGCCTGGATTGCCGCTGCTCCCGGATTGGAGATCGGGGTGGGCGGCAGGCCATGGTGGATGCGCGTGTTATACGGCGAGTTGGAGTGCAGCTGGCTGTTGGTGAGGTTGAAGCCGGTCACCCCGAGGCCATACTCCAGCGTGCTGTCCAGCCCGAGCGTCATGTTGCTGTTGAGCCGGTTGTCAATGACCCTGGCCACCCTGGGGTAGTCCGAGGGACCGACCTCGGCCTCAAAGATGCTGGCCTGGATGATGACCTCGCTTTCCGAAAGCCCGACCTGCTTGGCCCGCTGGGCCAGGTTCAGGGTGGTGGCCTCGGTGTTGAACTGCGCGACCATCGTCTGGAGCATTTTCAGGGGGGTCGTGCCCGGCGGGAAGTTGTAGGTGGCCGGGTACAGGTAACCCTCGGGCTTGCCGCGGGCAAACGACGGCAGCCCCAGGGCCGCGGTGTCAGCCAGCGCCTTCTGGAAGTCGCTCCGCGGCTTGCCGGTCTGCTTCGCCAGCGACGCGAGAATGGCAGTCGCCCGCAGCCCGTCCGGGATCGAGATCCTCGTCTGGACCCGGGCCTTCGGGTCCACCAGCCGCGCCCACGCCAGCGCCGCGTTCATGTGCCTGCGCAGGCTGATCGTCCCCGGTGTCAGGCTACCGGCGGCAGCACTGGACTTCGCGGCGGCGATGAACGGCGCTGGCGCCTTGATCACCCCGAGCTTGACCAGCCTGGGGGCCAGCACCGTGGCGTTGTCCCCGGCCTTCACCACGAAGATCACCTGACCGGTGCCCGCCCCGGTGTAGTTGGCGTGACTGGCCTGATAAGAGCGCGCCACGAAGACGCCGACGCTGCCCACCACGACCAGGATCACCACGAGCGCGATCAGCGGGGCGGCCCACCGGCTGTGCCGACGCCGGGGCGGGTCCACTCCATCGTCGTCGCCGAAGCCGCGGAAGAACCCTGGATGCTGATCGTCGCCGGCCCAGTCCGGGTGCCCGCCAGTGTCCGGCCCGTCGGAGTCGCGGCCGCCGGCCAGCCCGTCCGGCTCGTCCCGGCCGTACGACCAGGCCGGGCCGGGCTCGGCCGATGGCCCGTCGCCGGGAAGGACCGGTCGTGCTCCCCGGTAGCCCGGCGGCGCCAGGAATTCCTGTGCTCCCCGGTAGTCCTCTGGTTCCGGATATTCCGGGCCGCCCTGATAGGGCTCCGCGATGCGGGGCTCCGCGTCCGAGCCGCCGGGAACCTCGGGCGGGCGCCAGCGGAACGGGCCGCCGCGGGCGGGCGCGTCACCGGCGGCCGCGGGCAGGCCGGGCAGAGATGCCTGGCTGTCGTAATCGTCGGTGCCGCCCCGGCGGTCAGCCCAGCCGGGCGGGCTCGCGTCGTCGTAGGGCGTCGCTGGCATGGGCCGGGACGGCACGCGGGGAGCGGGCTGACCGAACGGATCGACCTCAGGGAGGGAGCCGTAGGGATCCGGCGGCCCGTAGGGATCGACGGAATGGGGAGTAACGCCCGGGTAGGCAGGCAGCGGACCCGAGGTGTCGGGCCGCCCAGGCTGGCCCGACTGGTACCGGTCGGGCGGGCCATAACCCTGGTCCGAGCCCGGCCAGGACTGCGGCCCGGTGTGGTGCTGCGGGCCGGTGCTGTCCGGACGGCCCGACCAGGCCTGGGGCCCGGTGCGGTGCTGCGGGCCGGTGCTGTCCGAGCGGCTGCCCCGGTCCGGCGACCGGGACGAGCCATACGGTTCCGGCGAACCGTAGACACCGGGGAAGCTCGAGTGTTCCGGCGAGCGAGACGGGTCCGCAGGACCGTACGGATCGGCCGCCCGCTGCGGGCTGCCGGAGCCATCGCGCCCCGTCCCATTCGGCCCCGTCCCATTCAGCCCGGTGCCGTTCCGGCGGGCCGCGGCCCGGGACTGATCGGCACCGGGGTAGCGGTCACCGAGACCGAGCGGGTCGTCGCCGTAGGCGTCGGCCGACTCGTAGGCGTTCGCCGACCGGCGCGAGCGCCCGCCGGAGCCCGCGAGAGGGTCGGTCGGCCCGTAGGCGCCCGCCGGGCTAACCGCGCCGGGCGGACTGTAGGGATCGGGCGGACTGTAGGGATCGGGCGGTCCGTAGGGGTCGGGGGCTCCGGAGGAGCCTGCTGCGCCGTACCGGTCGGCCGGGCTGCCGCCAGCCGGGGGCGAGTAAGGATCGGGAGGCCCGTAGGGGTCCGGCTGACCGTAGGGCTCCGGCTGGCCATACCGGTCGGTCTGGCCGTAGGGGTTCGCGGGCCCGTAGGGGTCATGACTGGGCAACCGGGGCTGGGGGCCGGAGTCGGCGGGCGGCCCGTAGGCAAGCGCGTCGCCGTTATCCCGGCCGGCCGGTGCGCCATGGCGACCGTGCCGTCCGGTCCGCGCCGGGGCCGGCGCCTCGTCCTGCTCGTCCTGAGCGGCCCGGCCGCGGCCGAGGCCCCAGCCGGGATCGGCTCCGTCCGGGGTCAACGTGAGGCCTCCTGGGTCGGGACGACCAGCTCGCCGGCGAGGCGGCCCGTCGAGCGCTCTGCATCCAGTGCGCCCTGCAGCAGCAGCGCCGCGGCGGCCTGGTCCACTACCTGTCGCCTGGCCCTGGAGTCCCGGCCACCCTGCCGGAGCGCGTCATGGGCCAGGACCGTGGTGAAGCGCTCGTCGACGAGCCGCACCGGTACCGGGGCGAGGCGGCCGGCCAGCGCGGCCGCGAAACTCCTGGCATCAGCCGCCGACGTGCCCTCGCGGCCGGACAGCGCCACGGGCAGGCCGACGATGACCTCGACGGCCTCGCGCTCGGCCGCGACGCGGGCCAGCCTGGCCAGGTCGCCGCGACCGCGCGGCACGGTGTCTAGCGGGCTGGCCAGCAGGCCGGCGGGATCGCAGCCGGCCACTCCGATGCGGGCCTGGCCCAGGTCAATGGCGATCCGTACCCCGGGCCTCACAGTGAGGAGCCCGGGTAGACAGATCTCATCCAGGACACGAACAGGCGGCAGCACGGTCTCACAGTACGCCACTGGTTTCCAGTATGTCCGCAATAGCCGAACGCACCACGCGGAAGCACTCGGCAATTGTTTCAGCCGCCCGGTCCCCTAGCGGCGCCCCGCCGCCCTGAGCGACATCGTCCTTGCCGCCGCCCCGGCCGCCGAGCACGCTCGTCGCCGCGAGCACGAGAGCCCCGGCCTTCAGGCCGCGCGCCCGGGCGGCCTCGTTGACGGTGACAACGACCGTCGGCCGGTCGGCCGGCACCCCGGCCACCACCACGACGCCGGGCCGGCCCGGGGCCAGGCGGCCGCGGATGTCCAGCGCGACCTTCCGGATGGCGTCGGCCGGGGTCCCGTCGGGCACCTGATAGGCCACGAACGCGGCGCCGCTCACGTCGGCCGCGCCCTGCGCCAGCTCGGCGGCATTGCCCAGCAGCCGGTCGGACTGGGCGCGCTGCAGGTCACGCTCGGCGTCGCGGAGCCTGGTCACGATCGAGGAGATCCGCTCCGGCAGGTCTTCCCGGCGGGTCCTAAGCTGCTCGCTGAGCTGGCTGACCAGAACGCTCTCCCGGGCCAGAAAGCGGAACGCGTCGATCCCGACCAGCGCCTCGACCCGGCGCACCCCGGAACCGATCGAGGACTCGCCGAGGATCTTGACCAGGCCGAGATTGCCGGACCTGGCGACATGGGTGCCGCCGCACAGCTCGCGGGAGTAGTCACCCACCTCGACCACCCGCACCCGATCACCGTACTTCTCGCCGAACAGGGCCAGCGCGCCCATGGCCCGCGCCTCGTCGATGGAGGTCTGGAACGCCCGAACCTCCAGGTCGTTGATCAGGACCTGGTTGACCTCGTCCTCGGCGTCGTGGAGCACGGCAGGCGGGACCGCGCCCAGCGCGGTGAAGTCGAACCGGAACCGGCCCGGCGCGTTCTCCGAGCCGGCCTGCGCCGCCGACTCGCCGAGAGCACCGCGGAACGCCCGGTGCACCAGGTGCGTCGCGGTGTGCGAACGGGAGACCGCGCGCCTGCGCTCGACATCGATCTGCGCCCGCACGGGAGCGCCGACCACGATCTCCCCGGCGGTCACCCGGCTGCGGTGCACGATCAGGCCCGGCACCGGCGCCTGCACGTCGCGCACGTCGATCACGGCCCCGTCACCGGCGCCGCTCCCCGCCGCCTTGATCGCGCCGGTGTCGGCAAGCTGACCGCCGCCCTCGGCATAGAACGGCGTGCGGTCGAGCACCACGTCGACGTCGGTGCCCGCGCCCGCCGCCGGCACCGAGACGCCGTTGACCAGCAGGCCGACAACCGTCGCGTCGGCCGCGACCTCGTCGTAGCCGATGAAGGCGACCCGGCCGGACCGGTCGAGGATCTGCGCGAAGGCCGAGATATCGGCATTGCCGGTCTTCTTGCCAGCGGCATCCGCCTTGGCCCGCTGCCGCTGCTCGCTCATCAGCCGCCGGAACTCCGGCTCGTCCACCTGCAGGCCCTGCTCGGCGGCCATCTCCAGCGTCAGGTCGATCGGGAAGCCGTAGGTGTCGTGCAGCTGGAACGCCTGGCCGCCGCCGATGGACCCGGCGCCGCTGCGCCTGGTCTCCTCCACCGCGGCCTCGAAGATCGCCGTGCCGGTTCGCAGGGTCGAGCTGAACACCGACTCCTCGGCGTCGATCACGGTCTGGATGTGCGGCGCGTCGCGTCGCAGCTCGGGGTACTGGTCACCGAGAGCGCTGATCGCGACCGACGACAGCTCGTGCAGGTAATGCTCGTCGGAGCCGCCCCGGCTGAGGCTGCCGCCCGCCCCGCCGCGCTGCGAGCCGGACAGCAGCCGCAGGTTGCGGATGCTGCGCCGCAGGATCCGGCGCAGCACGTAGCCGCGGCCCTCGTTGGTGGGGATCACGCCGTCGGAGACCAGCATGACGGCCGTCCGCACGTGGTCGGCGACGACCCGCAGCCCCACGTCGACCCGATGATCGCGGCCGTACTTCTGCTCGGTCAGCTCGGCCGCCCGGTCGAGCACCTTCCACATGGTGTCGATCTCGTAGATGTTGTCGACGCCCTGCAGCAGCGCCGCCATCCGCTCCAGGCCCATGCCGGTGTCGATGTTGCGCGACGGCAGCTCGCCCGCGACATCGAAGTCGTCCTTGGCCCGGACCGCCGACAGCTGCTCCTGCATGAAGACGAGGTTCCAGACCTCGAGGTAGCGATCCTCGTCGGCAACCGGGCCGCCCTCCCGCCCGTACTCGGGACCGCGGTCGTAGTAGATCTCCGAGCAGGGCCCGCCGGGCCCCGGCACGCCCATGTGCCAGTAGTTGTCCAGCAGCCCGCGGCGCTGGATCCGGTGCGCGGGAAGGCCGACCCCGTCCCGCCAGATCCGCGCGGCCTCGTCATCGTCGGTGTAGACGGTGGCCCACAGCCGGTCCTCGGGAAACCCGAACCCGCCGTCCGCCTCCGAGCTGGTGAGCAGCTCCCAGGCGAACGGGATCGCCTGCTCCTTGAAGTAGTCGCCGAAGGAGAAGTTCCCCAGCATCTGGAAGAACGTCCCGTGCCGGGTGGTCTTGCCGACCTCGTCGATGTCCGGCGTGCGCACGCACTTCTGGGCGCTAGTGGCGCGCGGGGACGGCGGCTGGCGCTGGCCGAGGAAGTAGGGCTTGAAGGGCACCATCCCCGCGTTGACCAGGAGCAGCGTGGGGTCCTCAGCGATCAGGCTGGCCGAGGGCACGACCTCGTGCCCGCGCTGCTCAAAGTAGCTAAGGAAACGGCGGGCAATCTCTGCCGACTCCATGAACGGCCATCCTTCGTGTGGTGAGAGCCCGGATCGACGCCGGGGCCTGTCCTTCGTCAGGGCGCCGGGCGGCGCGGCGCAGCCCGGCGGGCGGCCGCGTCACGGGGCAGGCTGCCCGGCTCCGGCGGCCCGTGCTGCCCGTGCTGCCCCTGCTGCCCCTGCTGCCCGTGCTGCCCCTGCTGGCTGCCCGGGGCAGCGCCGGCTTCCTGCCCCTGGCGATCTAGATACTCTGCCATGCCCTCTCGCACGTCGCGAACGAATGCCACCCCTTCGGCCGTGGAATGGCCGGCGCGGGCCGCCCCGGCCAGGACGCGGCGGCCGCCCGCGCCCGCGGCGGGCCGCGGTTCGCGCGGGGCGGGAGCGAGCGTGCGGGCCAGCCGGGTCACGCGCCGGTAGCCGGTCACGCCGAGCACGGCCCCGAGCCCGAGCCAGAATCCGCGGCGGATCATCGCCGGGCTCCGGTCCGCCCCGCCCGTCCCGCGATCAGCGCGGGCTGCTCGCGCCCGTCGGCCAGCTCAGCGGCGGCGGCATCGGGGTAGCCCGCGGCCAGCTCAGCCGGGGCGGCGTCGGGGCGGCGGAGGGCGACCGCGCGGCGGACGCCGTAGGCGACGGCGGAGATCCCGGTCACCGGGGCGCCGACGGCTGCCGACAGCGCCCTGGCCAGTGCCGTCATGGCCGACACGTGCCCGGAGAGCTCGGCCATGTTGGCCGTGACCTGGTCCATGCTCGCGGTAATGGAATCGGTCCTGGTCAGCTGCTCGCTGGCGCGGTCGACCACCTCCTGGGCCTGGTCAAGGAGCGCGTCGGCCCGGGCTCGGTAGCCCGTCATCAGCTCGGTGGTGACCCCGATCAGGCGTCCCATTCGCAGCAGCACGAAAATGCCCGCGCAGGCCAGCAGGGCAAAGAAGCCGGCTGCGATCAGGGCGGCAAGCTGTCCGGCCGTCATCCGGGCTCGCTCCTTACTCGTCGGGGCCGACCTTCCTGTCCGCCGACCTTATCGCCATGCCGTCACCCGCCGGGACGATCCGGGCGGCAGGCGCTAGATCCCCGCTCCCCCGGCGGCTTCTGCCGAAACGCCCGCGGTGTCCTGGCCGGCCTGGCCCGGCGCCTCCCGCTCCTCCGGCTCAGCCTGAGCCGGGCCGGCCGGGCGGCCGGCGGGCGGGGCGGACGGTCCGTTATCACCCCGGAGGATCTCCTGGATGCGCTCGGCGCGCTCGGCGTACCGGGCCTCGGTGCCGTGCCGGGATGGCTGGTAGTAACGGCGCCCGGCGATGGAGTCCGGCGCGTACTGCTGTGCCACCACCCCGGCGGGGTCGTCGTGGGGGTAGGAGTAGCCGTGGCCGTGCCCGAGCCGCTGCGCGCCGGCGTAGTGGGCGTCCCGCAGGTGCGGCGGCACGGGTCCGGCCAGCCCGGCCCGGACGTCGGCGGCGGCCGCCTCGATGGCCATGATCACCGCGTTGGACTTGGGCGCCAGGCTGAGGTGGATGACCGCCTGGGCCAGGTTCAGCCGGGCCTCGGGCAGGCCGACGAACTCGACGGCCTGGGCCGCGGCGGTGGCCGCCTGCAGGGCGCTGGGATCGGCCAGGCCGATGTCCTCGCTGGCGTGCACGATGAGGCGGCGGGCGATGAAGCGCGGGTCCTCCCCGGCCTCGATCATCCGGGCCAGGTAGTGCAGCGCCGCGTCGGCATCGCTGCCCCGGATGCTCTTGATGAACGCGCTGATCACGTCGTAGTGCTGGTCGCCGGCCCGGTCGTAGCGCACCATGGCCCGGTCGACCGCGCGCTCCAGGGTCTCGACATCGATGACGCCGCCCTCGGGCATCCCGAGCGCCGCCGCCTCCAGGTAGGTCAGCGCCCGCCGGGCGTCCCCGCCCGCCAGCCGCATGAGGTGCTCGGTCACCCCGTCGGCCAGGGTGACCTGGCCGCCCAGCCCGCGCTCGTCGGTCAGCGCCCGGTCGATCACGACCCGGATGTCCTCGTCGGACAGGGGCTGCAGGGTCAGCAGGAGGGAGCGCGACAGCAGCGGGCCGACCACCGAGAACGACGGGTTCTCGGTGGTGGCGCCGATGAACGACACCCACCGGTTCTCCACCGCGGGCAGCAGCGCGTCCTGCTGGGTCTTGCTGAACCGGTGCACCTCGTCGATGAACAGGACGGTCTGCACGCCGGTCAGGCCGAGGTCACGCCGCGCGGCCTGCACCGCGGCGCGCACGTCCTTGACTCCGGCCGATACCGCTGACAGCTCCACGAAGCGGCGCTTGGTGACCTGGCTGACCACGTAGGCCAGGGTGGTCTTGCCGGTGCCCGGCGGTCCCCACAGCAGCACCGCCATGCCCGCGTCCGTGTCGGCCAGCTTGCGCAGCGGCGAGCCCGCCCGGGTCAGGTGCCGCTGGCCCACGACCTCATCCAGGGTGCGCGGCCGCATCCGGACCGCGAGCGGCGCGGCCGCCCGCGCGGCCTCGTCCTCGGCCGCGTCAAAGAGGCTGTCCGGCTGGCCGCCGCCGGCTCCTGGCGCTGGAAACACGCTTCGACAGTACCCGCCGGGCGCCCCCGCGCCGTCCCGGCTAGCTGGGCCCGGCGTCCGGCGCTGTGGCGTCCGGCGCTGTGGCGTCCGGAGTTGTGGCGTCCGGCGAGCCCGAGTCGAGCGGGAGGATGACGTCGATGCCAGCCTCCTTGCGCTGCTGCGGGGTAATGGGCGTGGGCGCGCCGGTCAGCGGGTCGTGCCCGGAGGCGGCCTTGGGGAAGGCGATCACGTCCCGGATGGAGTCGCGGCCGGTCAGCAGCATCAGCAGGCGATCCCAGCCGAACGCGATGCCGCCATGCGGCGGCGGCCCGAACCGCAGCGCGTCCAGCAGGAAGCCGAACTGCGAGGTGGCCTCCTGCCGGGACAGCCCGATGACGTCGAACACCCGCTGCTGCATGTCCGGGCGGTGGATCCGGATCGAGCCGCCGCCGATCTCGGTCCCGTTGCAGACGATGTCGTAGGCGTTCGCCAGCGCCTCGCCCGGCTGGGCGTCGAACTTGTCCGCCCACTCCGGCAGCGGCGCTGTGAACGGGTGGTGCACGGCGGTCCAGCCGCCGGCCTCGTCCTCCTCGAACATCGGCGCGTCCACCACCCAGGTGAATGCCCAGGCGCCGGTGTCGATCAGGCCGCAGCGGTGCCCGATTTCCAGCCGCGCCGCGCCCAGCACGCTGCGGGCGGCACTGGCCGGGCCGGCCGCGAAGAACACCGCGTCGCCCGGCCCAGCGCCGGTCGCGGCGGGCAGCCCCGCGCGCTCGCCCTCGGACAGGTTCCGGGCCGTCGGCCCGGCGTCACTGACCTGGCCGTCGGGGCCGATGAGCACGTAGGCCAGCCCGCGGGCGCCGCGCGACTTGGCCCAGTCCTGCCAGCCGTCGAGCTCCCGGCGGGTCTGCCCGGCGCCCCGCGGCATCACCACCGCGCCGACGTAGGGCGCCTGGAACACTCGGAAGCCGGTCTGCGCGAAGTACTCGGTCAGGTCGGTGAGCTCATGCCCGAACCGCAGGTCGGGCTTGTCCGATCCGTACCGGGCCATGGCGTCGGCGTAGGTCATCTGCGGGATCGGCCGCGGCACCTCGTAGCCGGTGAGCTGCGACCACAGCCGCGCCACCAGGTCCTCGGCAACCTGCACCACGTCCTCGCGGGTGATGAAGGACATCTCCAGGTCGATCTGGGTGAACTCGGGCTGCCGGTCGGCGCGGAAATCCTCGTCCCGGAAGCAGCGCACGAGCTGGTAGTACCGCTCCATCCCGCCCACCATGAGCAGCTGCTTGAACAGCTGCGGCGACTGCGGCAGCGCGTACCAGTGCCCGGGCCGCAGCCGGACCGGGACCAGGAAGTCCCGGGCGCCTTCGGGGGTGGACCTGGTCAGGAACGGGGTCTCTACGTTGACGAAACCGTTCTCGCGCATCATGTCATTGACCAGGTAGGCGGCGGCGGACCGCGCCCTGAGAGCCCTCGCCATGTCGGTCCGCCGGATATCGAGATAACGGTATGTGAGCCGGACCTCCTCGTTGAGCTCGCCGCCGCCCTCGATCGGGAAGGGCAGCGGGTCGGACTCGGCCAGGACCTCGACGGCGGACGCGGCGACCTCGATCTCCCCGGTCGGCAGCTCGGGGTTCTCGTTGCCGGGCGGCCGGAGCTGCACCGTCCCGGTCACCAGCACGCAGTACTCGGCGCGCAGGTCGTGGGCGACGTCCTCCTGGCGCAGGACGACCTGCGCGATCCCGCTGGCGTCCCGCAGGTCGATGAAGACCACGCCGCCGTGATCACGGCGGCGGGCCACCCAGCCGGCCAGGGTGACCTGCTGGCCTGCCTCGGCGGCACGCAGCGTGCCCGCGTCGTGGGTGCGGATCATCGCTCCCAGCCCTTCTCTCGGTGCTCTCAGTAAGTTCGGCGTCCGGTCCGGTCCGGGCTCGCGGTCCGGGCTCGCGGCCGGGTTACAGGCCCCGGCCCGGGCCGCCCGACGGGGCCAGTCCGGCCAGGTACGGGTTGGTCGCCCGCTCGGCCCCGATCGTCGTCTGCGGGCCGTGCCCCGACAGCACGACCGTGTCGTCGCGGAGCGGCAGGCACACGCGTGCGAGGCTGCCCAGGATCGTGGCGTAGTCCCCGCCGGGCAGGTCGGCCCGGCCGATCGACCCGGCGAACAGCAGGTCGCCGCTGAACAGCGTGTCAGGGTCAGCGGGGGCCGGCAGCCGGAATGTTACCGACCCCGGCGTGTGACCGGGCGCGTGGTCGACGATGAGCTGAACGCCCGCCAGGTCGAGCGTCATGCCGTCCGCGAGCTCCACGACGTCGTCGGGCTCGGTGAAGGTCAGGCCGCGCAGCAGCTGCTGGCCGGCCCGCAGCGGCAGCCCGCTGGCCGGATCGGTGAGCAGCGCCCGGTCGGCCGGATGGATATAGGCGGCGATGTTGCGCGCCCCGCAGACCGGGACCACGGACCAGATGTGATCGAGGTGCCCGTGGGTCAGGACCACGGCGGCCGGGCGCAGCCGGTACCGCTCGACAATCTCGTTGATTCCCGGCTCGGCATCCTGGCCGGGGTCGATGATGACGCACTCTTCCCCCGCGGCCGGCGCGACCAGGTAGCAGTTCGCGGCGAACGAGCCAGCAGGGAACCCGGCGATGAGCACGTAACCCTCCTTGGCAGGCGGCAGAATCAGCGGGTGAGCGGGGCGTGTCCCCAGGCTACCGAGGCCGCCGGGGTGGCGGCGGACAGGCCCGGTGAGGACACGGCTCGGCTGCAGTTGGTGCGTCGAACCGATAACGGCCGCACCGTACCTGCAGTAACGCCCGGTACGATTCGCGAAGTTTCGCAGACTCCGGCGGCCAGCTTCACCGCGACCGCCGGACAGAGCGGGTTATCAGGAGGACCGCAGGGGTGGCCGGAAAGAAGGAGCGCCAGCGCAGGCTTGAGGCGGCCCGCTATCGGCGTCGGCAGGCCAGGCGAGCGCAGCGGGACCAGCAGACGCGCAAGGTGACGATCAGCGTGCTGGCCGCCGTTGCCGTGCTCGCGGTGGCGGTGGGCGTGTTCTTCCTCGTCCGGCCGGCCAGCAAGAGCGCCGCGGCCAGCGGGACGCCGTCGCCGTCCGTCTCCGCGTCAGCCGCCACGTCGGCCAGTACCAGCCCGAGCGCCGGCAGCTCAGCCGCGGCGGTCGCCGAGCCCGCCCGGCACTGTACCTATACCGCCAGCCCGCCGGCCGCCCGGAACGTGGGAACGCCACCGGCCCAGCCGAACTACACGGCGACCTATCGAGCGACGATTCGCACCAATCGCGGAGATATCGTCATCAACTTGCTGAACAGCAAGGCGACCTGCACCGTGAACTCGTTCGCCTACCTGGCCGCGAAGAATTACTTCAGCAGCACCCCCTGCCATCGGCTCACCACGACCGGCATCTTCGTGCTCCAGTGCGGCGACCCGGCCGGCACGGGCTCGGGGGGCCCTGGCTACAAATTCGCCGACGAGAACCTGGCGGGCGCCAGGTACACGGCCGGCACCGTCGCCATGGCTAACTCTGGGCCCGGCACTAACGGCAGCCAGTTCTTCCTGGTTTACAAGAACAGCCTCAGCCTTCCCGCTAATTACACGCCGTTTGGCACGATAGTGAGCGGACTCAATATCATCCAGAAAGTGGCACAGGCTGGCAGCGACAACTCCAACGCGACTGGTGACGGCCATCCGAAGGACAAGGTCGACATCGAGAGCGTGACGATCAGCAAGAGCTGATCGGCTGCGCGCCAGTGAGGTAACGACCGGGAGGCAGCGGTGAGCACCGCAAGCGATCCGTGGGGCCGGGTGGCCGAGGACGGCACGGTCTTCGTGCGTACCGCCGACGGCGAGCGGCAGGTGGGCTCGTGGCAGGCGGGCAGCCCGGACGAGGCGCTGGCCTTCTTCAAGCGCAAGTTCGACATGCTGGAGACCGAGGTCAGCCTGCTGGAGCAGCGGCTGTCCAGCACCGACCTGTCCCCCGTCCAGGCCAAGGCCACGATCGGGCGGCTGGTCGCCGCGGTCACCGACGCGCACGCGATCGGCGACCTGGCCGGGCTGCTGGCCCGCCTGGACAAGCTGACCGGCGTGGCCGACCACCGCAAGGAAGAGCACCGGGCCGCCCGCGAGCAGGCGCGCACCGAGGCCCTGGAGGTCAAGGAGAAGATCGTCGCCGAGGCCGAGCGGATCGCCGCGGAGGCCACGCACTGGAAGATCAGCGGCGAGCGGATGCGCCAGCTGCTGGAGGAGTGGAAGGCCGCGCCCCGGGGCGACCGGGCCGCGGAGACCGCGCTGTGGAAGCGGCTGTCGGCGGCGCGCAACGCCTTCACCAAGCGGCGCAAGGCCTACTTCGCCAGCCTGGAGGAGGAGCGGGAGGGCGTCCGGGCCTGCAAGGAAGACCTGGCTACCCAGGCCGAGGCGCTGGCCTCCTCGACCGACTGGGGACCCACCGCCGCCGCCTACCGCGAGCTGATGCGGTCCTGGAAGCAGGCGGGCCGGGCCGACCGGGCCACCGAGGACGAGCTGTGGACCAGGTTCAAGGCGGCGCAGGACAGCTTCTTCCAGGCCCGGTCGACGGTGATGGTGGCCAAGGACGCCGAGCTGCAGCAGAACGCGGTGGTCAAGGAGCAGCTGCTGGCCGGGGCGGAGAAGCTGGTGCCGGTCACCGACGCCCGCGCGGCCCGCGCGGCGCTGCGCGGCATCCAGGAGCGCTGGGAACGCGCCGGGGCGGTCCCCCGCGATTCGCAGGAGCGGCTGGAGGGCGGTCTGCGCCGGATCGAGGAGTCCCTGCGCAAGGCGGAGGACTCGCAGTGGCGGCGTTCTAACCCCGAGGCGCTCTCGCGGGCCCGGAGCACCGTCGACCAGATCCGGGCCGCGATCAGCCAGCTGGAGACCCAGCTAGCCAAGGCCGAGGCCAGCGGCGACGCCAAGGCCCGCCAGCGCGCCCAGGAAGCCCTGGCCGCCCGCCAGTCCTGGCTAGCCGAAGCCGAGCGCACGCTAGCCGAGTTCTCGAATTAGCCGGGGGGCTGAGCTTCCCCGGGGGCTGAGCTTCCCCGGGGGCTGAGCTTCCCCGGGGGGCTGAGCTTCCCCGGGGGGCTGAGCTTCCCCGGGGGGCTGAGCTTCCCCAGGGGGCTGAGCTTCCCGAGAGGCTGAGCTTCCCGAGGGGTAACCCCCGGACCGCGGCGTAACCCCGGTGGATAACCCCCGGGACCCCCAGACCGGGGGCACGCCCCCCGGACCCCTTGCCAGCCGCTCGGACCGGCAAGCCGGCCGTCGCGGCTGGCACTTCTAGGGCTGGGGTTGGGTCGGGCTGGGCGGGTCCAGGAGGTGCGGCGGATTTCGGTCGCGTGAGCGGCTAGTTTGCGCGTTGCCGCAAATGGTTGAGCAATGATCACGACCGTTTTCCCGCGCTATGTGCGGAAAAACGGTCGTGATCATCGGGCGGGTCTAGGCCCATCCACAGCGACGGGCCAACCGCAGCCCGAGGGGATGCCAGCCGCGACGGCCGGCTTGCCGGTCCGAGCGGCTGGCAAGGGGGTCCGGGGGGCGTACCCCCCGGTCTGGGGGTCCGGGGGTTACCCCCGGGAAACTCAGTCCCCGGGAAACTCAGTCCCCGGGGATACTCAGTTCGTCACCCGGTAGACGTCGTAGACGCCGTCGATGGAGCGGACCGCGCGCAGGACGTGGCCCAGGTGCTTCGGGTCGCCCATCTCAAAGGTGAACTTGCTGAACGCGACCCGGTCCCGGGTCGTGGCCACGGTCGCGGACAGGATGTTCACGTGCTGGTCCGACAGCGTCCTGGTCACGTCGGACAGCAGGCCGGTCCGGTCCAGCGCCTCGACCTGGATGGCGACCAGGAACTGCGAGCCCTCGCGCGGCGACCAGCGCACCCCGACCAGCCGCTCGGGCTCGGACTGCAGGAGGTGCTGGAGGTTGACGCAGTCCTCGCGGTGCACGGATACCCCGTTGCCCCGGGTCACGAAGCCCGTGATGGTGTCTCCCGGCACGGGCGTGCAGCACTTGGACAGCCTTGCCCAGACATCGCCGGAGTCCTCGACGACCACGCCGGAGTCCCCGGCCGGAAGCGGCCGGGGGGTCTTGGTCGGCAGCGTGGTCTCGGCCAGGTCCTCCTGGGCGCCGGCGATCCCGCCCGCCGACTTGATCAGCTTGCCGACGACGTTCTGGGCACTGACGTGGCCCTCACCGACGGCCGTGTACAGCGCCGACAGGTCGGCGTAGTGCAGTTCCTGGGCGATCGTGTTGAGCGCGTTGGCGGTCGCGAGCCGCTGCAGCGGCAGCCCCTGCTTGCGCATGGTGCGCGCGATGGCTGCCTTGCCCGTCTCGGCGGCCGCCTCCCGGCGCTCCTTGGAGAACCAGTGCCGGATCTTGTTCCGCGCGCGGGCGCTCTGCACGAAGCCGAGCCAGTCGCGGCTCGGCCCGGAATCCGCCGCCTTGGACGTGAAGATCTCGACGGTGTCGCCGTTGTCCAGGGCGCTCTCCAGCGCCACCAGGCGGCCGTTGACCCGCGCTCCGATCGTGCGGTGGCCGACCTCGGTGTGGATCGCGTAGGCGAAGTCCACCGGCGTGGCGCCCTGCGGCAGGGCAATGACCTCCCCGCGCGGAGTGAACACGTAGACCTCGGCCACGCCCAGGTCGAACCGGAGCGAGTCCAGGAACTCGGCCGGATCGGAGGTCTCCCGCTGCCAGTCGACGAGCTGCCGCAGCCACGCCATGTCGGACGCGGTACCGGAGCTCATCTCCTCCTTGTACTTCCAGTGCGCCGCGACGCCGTACTCGGCCCGCCGGTGCATGCCCCAGGTCCGGATCTGCAGCTCGACCGGCTTGCCCTCCGGCCCGATCACCGTGGTGTGCAGCGACTGGTACATGTTGAACTTCGGCATCGCGATGTAGTCCTTGAACCGGCCGGGAACCGGATTCCACCGCGCGTGAATGATCCCGAGCGCCGCATAGCAGTCGCGCAGGGAGTCGACCAGGACCCGGATCCCCATCAGGTCGTAAATGTCGTCGAAGCCGACATTCCTGGCGATCATCTTCTGGTAGACCGAGTAGTAGTGCTTGGGCCGGCCGGTGACCCGCGCCTTGATCTTGGCCTCGCGCAGGTCGGTGGAGACGTCGTCGCTGACCTCCTGCAGGAATATCTCCCGGCGCGGTGCCCGCTCGGAGACCAGCCGCGCGATCTCGTCGTACCGCTTGGGGTAGAGCGTGGCGAACGCGAGGTCCTCTAGTTCCCACTTCACCGTATTCATGCCGAGCCGGTGGGCCAGCGGGGCAAAGATCTCCAGCACCTCGCGGGACTTCTGCTCCTGCTTGGCTCGCGGCAGGTAGCGCAGCGTGCGCATGTTGTGCAGGCGATCGGCCAGCTTGATAACCAGCACGCGGATGTCGCGGGACATCGCCACGACCATCTTGCGGACGGTCTCGGCCTGGGCCGCGTCACCGTACTTGACCTTGTCCAGCTTGGTGACGCCGTCGACCAGGGCCGCGATGTCGTCGCCGAAGTCAGCGCGCAGCTCGGCCAGGGTGTAATCGGTGTCCTCGATGGTGTCATGCAGCAGGGCGGCGCACAGCGTCTCGGTGTTCATGCCCAGCTCGGCCAGGATGGTGGCCACCGCGAGGGGGTGCGTGATGTACGGGTCGCCGCTCTTGCGGTCCTGACCCAGGTGCAGCCGCGCGGCGTACTCGTAGGCCCGCTCGATGGGCCGGATATCGGCCTTGGGGTGAGTCAGCCGCACGGTCTTGATCAAGGGCTCGAGCACCGGATTGATCCCGCCGCCGCGGTTGGTGCCCAGCCGGGCCAGCCGGCGGCGAACGGCCGCCGTCCCGGCGGACACGTCCGCGGCCGCGGCGCGTCCGGGGCTGCTCTCGCGCGCCGACGGCTCCTTGCGGGCGCTGCCGTCCTTGCGGGCGCTGCCGTCCTTGCGGGGACTGCCGTCCTTGCGCGGCGTCCCGCTCTTGCGCGGGCTGCCGCTCCCGGGCGAGCCGCTGCTCCTGACGGCACCGTTATTGCCGATTTCGCCGCTCCCGGCTGGGGTGCCGTGACCGTCCTCGCCGGCCTCTGCCCGCGTGCTGTCCTCGGGCGAGTCGCCGGAGGGCAGGGATCCGGCGGGCTGGGAGAGGGCCGGCCCGGAATCGGTGTCCGGGTCCGGGAGGGCTGCGCTGGGCTCGGGCGGGGCGGCGTCCGGCGGCGGTTCGGGTCCGGCGGCGGGGGACGGACCGGCATCCTGCCTGGATCCTCCCGATCGCGCTGCCCGCGAGCGCCTGACCCGCGCCGGCCGCGCCGGCTGGGAATCGGGCTCGGCGGCCGCCATTCCGCCCGCGGGCATGCCGCTAGCCGAGCTCACCCCTTCGCCTGCCGCGGGCCCGTTCTGGTCTTCGAAGTCTGCCTGCTCCGCGGGCAGCTGGGTGACTCCGGTCCCGGCCTCCCCGGCCGTCGCCACGTCACCGGCCACATGCCCTCCCCAGGTCTCCCAAGGGCCCAGTCTATCGGCGGACGATTCGGGACGTGCCGGATGGCGCCGGATGGCGCCTCGATGGCCGCGGGCAGGCGGCTGGACCGGCCCCCGGCCGGCCAGGTCACGGCAGGTCGTCGGCGGCGCCGGTCAGACGGAAAGCAGGGCGCGAACCGGGAGGCCCGGCAGCCTGGACCGGCCGTCGAGGAAGCCGAGCTCCAGCAGGACGACGATGGCCTCGACCGTGGCGCCGCCGCGCTGGACCAGCTCCGCGCTGGCCGCGGCGGTGCCGCCGGTGGCCAGGACGTCATCGACGATGAGGACCCGCTCCCCCGGCTGAAAGGCGTCCTGGTGCACCTCGATCGTGGCGCTGCCGTACTCCAGGTCATAGGAATGCGCGAAGGCGGGACCCGGCAGCTTGCCCTGCTTGCGGATCGGGACGAACCCGGCTCCCAGCACGCAGGCCACCGGCGCGGCCAGGATGAAGCCGCGGGCCTCGATCCCCGCCACCTTGTCCACCCCGGCATGACCGGCGGCCAGGCCGGTCACAACCTGCGCGAAGGCGGCGGCATCGGCCAGCAGCGGGGTGATGTCCTTGAAGACGACCCCGGGCTGCGGGTAGTCGGCCACATCCCTGATCATGGTCGAGACCAGGGCGGCCAGGGCGGGGTCGGCCCCGGCCGCGACAGCGTCGGCCTGGTCCGCCGCCCGGCCCGTTCCGCTCGACACGCTCGCGTCTACCGCCGCTTCTTCTTGCCCGCGGGGCGGCGCTTGGCGCCGCTGGTGCGGCGCGGCTGCTGGCGCGGCGCCGGCCGGGCGGCTCCCGAGCGCGCCGACCCCGAGCCGGCCGCGGCCGCGCGGCCGGCCGGCACCGGCTCGTCCGTCCCGGCGGTCGCGGGCTGCGGGCCGGTGTCAGCCGCGCCAGCCTCGTCCAGCTCAGCGTCGGTCAGCTCAGCTCCGTCCGCGCCGTCGTCCTGGACCTCCAGCACGGCCGCGCCGGTGCCACCGGAGGAGCCGGCCGCACCCGACGCCGCCTTGGCCTTGCGCATCTTGGCCCGGCCGCCGGCGGCCCTTTGCGCGACCTGCTTGGCCAGCTGCTTGTACTGCGGCTCGCGTTCCTTGAGGTCGGCGAGCACGGGGGTGGCGATGCAGATCGAGGAGTAGGTGCCCGACAGCATGCCGACGAACAGCACGAGCGACAGGTCCTTGAGCTCGCCGTTGCCGAGCAGGAACACGCTGACGATCAGGATGGCCGCGACCGGCAGCAGGGCAATCAGCGAGGTGTTGATGGATCGCACCAGGGTCTGGTTCAGGGCCAGGTTAGCCGCCTGGCTGTAGGTCGACTTGCGGGTGCCGAGCAGCCCCGCCGTGTTCTCCCGGACCTTGTCGAAGACCACGACCGTGTCGTAGAGCGAGTACCCGAGGATGGTCAGCAGGCCGATGACCGTCGCCGGGCTGATCTGGAAGCCCGTCAGTGCGTAGACGCCGATGGTGATCACGATGTCATGCGCCAGCGCGACCAGGGCGGCGCTAGCCATCCGCCACTCGAACGCGATGGACAGGTAGATCACGATCACGATCAGGAAGGCGATCAGGCCCTCGAGCGCCTTCGACTCGATCTGGCTGCCCCAGGTCGGGCCGACAAAGGTCCGGCTGACCGCCGAGGCGCCGCCGGGCAGGTGGAAGGCCTGGGCGAGGGCGTCCTGGACCTTGGATCCCTCCGCGAAGCTGGCCTGGTTGGTCTGCACGGACCACAGCGGCGGCTTGCCCGGCGGATGCGTCTCCGTCGCGGTCGGGCTGGCCCCGGGGTCAATATTCGTGATGACCGAGTCCACCTGGGTGACGGTGGCTCCGGGGGCCGAGAACTGGAAGACCGACCCGCCCTTGAAGTCCACGCTGTAGTCCAGGCCGCGGACCAGCACCGCCACGATGCTGATCACCAGGATGCAGCCGGAGATGATGTAGAACATCTTCCGGCGGCCGACGAAGTCGACCGAGACCTCACCGCGGTACAGCCGCCCGCCGATATTCCCCAGCCGGGACATCAGGCCTCCTTCGGGTTGGTCCGGGCGCGCGTGGCGGATGTCGCGCTCGCGGCCCCGCCCGTGGTGGCTGGCCGGGCCACTGGCCTGCGGGATCCTCGCCAGGGAGAACGGGCACCGAGCCGGGCCGGGTCCAGGCCGGACATCTTGTGCCCCTGCCCGAAGAACTTGGTCCGGGCCAGCAGCGTGACCATCGGCTTGGTGAACAGGAACACCACCAGGACGTCCACGAGCGTGGTCAGCCCGAGAGTGAACGCGAAGCCCTTCACGTCGCCGATGGCGATGATGTAGAGCAGGGCGGCGGCCAGGAAGGACACCGTGTCGGAGACCAGGATCGTGCGCCGGGCGCGGCCCCAGCCTCGCTCCACCGCGGCGCGCAGCGACCGGCCCTCCCGGACCTCGTCTCGCAGCCGCTCGAAGTAGATCACGAACGAGTCAGCCGTGATGCCGATGGCGACGATGAGGCCGGCGACGCCATCCAGCGACAGGGTGAAGCCCTCGTACTTGCTCAGCAGGACCACCGACAGGTACGACACCAGGGCGGCGATGGCCAGGCTGGACACCGAGACCAGGCCGAGCCCGCGGTAGTACAGCAGGGAGTAGATCACCACGAGCAGCAGGCCGATAGCCGCGGCGATCAGGCCCGCCTGCAGCTGGGCCGAGCCGAGCTGGGCCGAGACCGTCGACACGTCCTGAGTGTGGAACGTCAGCGGGAGCGCGCCGTACTTGAGGACGTTGGCCAGCTTGGTGGCCGCGGCCTGCGTGAACGGCGAGGTGTTGGGGCCGCTGATCTGGCCCTGGCCGCCGGTGATGGGCTGCTGGATATCAGGGGCCGACACGACCTTCCCGTCCAGCACGATCGCGAACTGGTCGAGCACCGAGGTCGGCGCGCCCGACGCGTAGTACTTGCTGAACATCTGGCTGGTCAGGTTGGCGAACGCCGCGTTGCCCTTGCCGTTCAGGTTGAAGTTGATGACCCAGTGGCTGGTGGTGTCCAGGGCCGCGCCGGCGGAGGTGATCTCCTGTCCGACGACCGGAGAGGTGGCCAGCACGTACTTCACGCCCTGCGGGTCACACGAGACGATCTGCGCGGCGGGATCGTCCCACGCGTTGGAGTTACTGCCGTAGGCATTGGCCTGCCAGTTCTTATCCGCGCAGTTCACCTTGTTGAACAGGGCCAGGGTGGACTTATTGACCAGGCTCGGGTTACCGGTCACCGACGCGGACGTCGGCGTGGAGACCGCCGCCGACGGCGAAGCCGCTGGCGAGGCGGAGCTGGAGGCCGGTGCTGACGCCGTGCTGGACGCCGTGGCCGAGGCCGAGCTGGCGGGCTGCGGTGCCGCCGCGCCCGACCCGAGCTTCGTGGCGCTGGCCGCCTTGGCGCTCCCGGCCGAGGAACTCGCCTGGGCGGAACTCGAGGCGGTCGGCGAGGCCGGGCTGCTGGGCGACGCCGGGCTGCTGGCGGACGGGGACGCGCTCGACGAGGGCGACGCGGCGGCCAGCGCCTTGGCGGAAATGCACTGGGTGCTGACCCCGGAGCACAGCAGCACCTGGCGGAACCGGAGCTGCGCGGTGGTGCCGACCAGGCCGACCACCTTCTGCGCGCCCTGGCCGGGCACCGACACCGTGATGTTCTGGCTGCCCTGCTGCCGCACCTGGGCACCGGTGAAGCCCGCCCCGTTGACCCGGGCGTTCATGATCGCGATGGCCTGGTTCATCGCGCCCTGCGATGGCACCTTATGGCCCTTGGCCGCAACGGCCTTCAGGGTGACGGTGGTGCCGTGGGACAGGTCCAGCCCCAGACCAACCTTGAAGCTCTGGTGCCACTTGGCCGGGTGGACGATGTTGCCCGCCAGGACCCCGGCCAGCATCGCGATAATGATCACGGCCAGGACGGCCAGCAGGCGCCCGGGCCGAGAGGTAGTAGTGGATGGAGCCACGTGTGGGCCTGTCCTTAAGGGGATGAGCTAGCGGGCGGCTAGATGGTCAGGTCGCCGCGGTCATCCGCCGGCTTGTTGTGCTCGTCGGAGCTGGTCTCCGGCTCCGGCTCATAGACGTTGCTGGTGCCGGCCTGGTCGTCCTCGGGAACGACCTCCATGATGCCGCGCCGGAGCATCTGGACCTGCACTCCTGGGGCGATCTCGACGACGACATCCCGGTCGTCGCCGGAGACGAGCGTCCCGTAAATGCCGGCGGTAGTACGGACCCGCTGCCCGGGGACGGCCTGGCTCTGCGTCCGGGTCGCCGCGCGCTGCTTGTTGCGCTGCGGGCGGATGATCGTCACGTAGAACAGGCCGAAGAGCACGATAATGATCAGTAGCGGCAGGAAACTGCTGCTAGAGGTCTTCGTGGCTGCGGTAGCGGCGAGAATTGTGGTCCCCATCTCGGGGCATCCTTCCGGTTGATTGCCGGGACCGGGCGACCCAGTCCGGCGCCTGACCGGTCATCCGGTATCAGCGCCTAGCGGCTTGTCATGGACCAACTGCCGAAGTTTAGCGGCGCGCAAGCGACGCACCAACAGGCTACGACGTTCGTAGGGTGATCGTGACCAGCGCGCGACCAGCCGTGACAATTCAGGCGTGACCGGAGCGAGTCTTCCCCTTGATAACGGTCGCCTGCGCCGCTGAGTTCCGTCCCGTAACCGCGGTGGCGTCAGCCAAAAAGCTTGCCGGGCTCCGGCTGGCCCCTGACCTGGCCGCCCGCCTCCGGCGGCGGCACCAGTCCCAGATGCTCCCAGGCCGCGGGCGTGGCCACGCGGCCGCGCGGGGTCCGGGCCATCAGGCCGGCCCGGACCAGGAAGGGCTCCGCTACCACCTCGACGGTCTCTGATTCCTCGCCGACGGCGACCGCCAGCGTGGACAGCCCGACGGGGCCGCCGCCGAACCGGCGCACCAGGGCGGCCAGGACGGCCCGGTCCAGCCGGTCCAGGCCGCTCTCGTCGACCTCGTACAGCTCCAGCGCGGACCTGGCCGCGTCCCTGGTGATAACGCCGTTCCCGCGCACCTCGGCGAAGTCGCGGACCCGGCGCAGCAGCCGGTTGGCGATCCGCGGGGTACCCCGGGACCGGCCGGCGATCTCGTCGGCACCGTCCTCGCGCAGTGCCACCCCGAGCAGGCCCGCCGAGCGGCGGATGATGATCCCGAGCTCCTCGGGCTCGTAGAAGTCCAGATGCGCGGTGAAGCCGAACCGGTCGCGGAGCGGGGCGGGCAGCAGGCCGGCCCGGGTCGTGGCGCCGACCAGCGTGAACTGGGCGATGTCGAGCGGGATAGCCGTGGCCCCCGGCCCCTTGCCGATGATGACGTCGACCCGGAAGTCCTCCATGGCCAGGTAGAGCATCTCCTCGGCCGGCCGGGCGACGCGGTGGATCTCGTCAATGAACATCACCTCGCCCTGGCTGAGCGTGGACAGCACCGCGGCCAGATCGCCCGCCCGCTCGATGGCCGGGCCGCTGGTAATGCGCAGCGGCGCGCCGAGCTCCGCCGCGATGATCATGGCGATGGTGGTCTTGCCCAGGCCCGGAGGCCCGGAGAGCAGGACGTGGTCGGGAGCGCGGCCGCGCCGCTTGGCGCCCTCCAGCACCAGGGACAGCTGCTCACGGACCCGGGCCTGCCCGACCAGCTCGGCCAGCCGCTTGGGGCGCAGCGCGCCCTCGATGTCGCGCTCGTCGGCGTCAGCCAGCGGTGACACCAGCCGCCCGGAATCGGCCTCCAGCCGCTCGTCGCCAGCCGGCAGGCCATGGTCATCGCCGGCCTGCCAGCGGGCGGCCTCAGCCTCCAGGTCGCCGGGGCCGGTCTCCAGGTCACCGGCGCCGGCCTCCAGGCGGCCGGCGCCGGCCTCCAGGCGGCCGAGGCCGGTCTCCCGGTGGTTGGCGCCGGCTTCCGGTCCGGTCACGTGCGCCCCAGCACCCGCAGGGCCGCGCGCAGCGCGACCGCGACGTCCACCTCGCCGCCCCCGCCCGCCCCCGCGTCGGCCAGCAGGTCCGGCTCGACCAGGGTGATGGCCTGGTCGGCGTCGCGGGCCTGCCAGCCCAGGTTGACCAGTCCGGCGCGCACCTGCTCGCGCCAGGGGGCCAGGCGGCCCCCGGCCGGCCCGCCGCTCCCCGGTAGCCCGGCGCCTGGCTGGGCGGCGTCGCCGGGCGAGCCCAGCCGGCCGGCGAGCTCGAGCACGATCCGCTGGGCGCCCTTGCGGCCGATGCCGGGCACCGTGGTCAGCGCGGCCAGGTCCTCGGCGGCCACCGCGCGGCGCAGCGCGTCCGGGGTGAAAACGGCCAGCATGGCCAGCGCCAGCCGAGGGCCGACTCCGCTGGCGGTCTGGACCAGCTCGAAGGTGCCCCGCTCATCCTCGGACGCGAACCCGTACAAGGTCAGCGCATCCTCGCGGACCACCAGCGAGGTCGCCACCCGCGCCCGCTCGCCCAGCCGTAGCCGGGCCAGCGTGCCCGGCGTGCACTGCACGAGCAGCCCGACCCCGCCGACATCGATGACCGCACCGTCCGGTGCCACTGCGCTGACCGTCCCGTCCAGATGCGCGATCACCGCGGTCCTCCTGCCTCTAGCATCCCTGGCGGCCACGCGCCCGCCCGCCGCGGGGCTGCCTGGCCCCGCGCCGCCTGGCCCGTCAGCCCGGCCGGTCGGATCGCCGCCTGGCGCGCGGCTGCCTGCCGGGCCGCTGCCTGGCGCATCGCTGCCTGGCGGGCGGCTGCCTGGCGGGCGGCGGCCTGGCGCGCGGCGGCCTGGCGCGCGGCCGAGCCGGGCGCGGCGCCGGCCAGCCGGGCCCGGGCGTCGGCCGCTGACGCAGCCGCCAGCCGGGCCTGCGTCCCGCCGCGCCAGATGTGACAGATGGCCAGGGCCAGCGCGTCTGCGGCGTCAGCTGGCCGCGGCGGGTCCGCCAGCCGCAGCAGCCGGACCACCATCGCCGTTACCTGCGCCTTGTCGGCCCGGCCGTTACCGCTGACCGCCGCCTTGACCTCGCTCGGGGTATGCAGCGCGACCGGGATGCCGCGCCGAGCCGCGCAGACGATGGCGACCGCGCTGACCTGCGCGGTGCCCATCACCGTGCGAACGTTGTGCTGGCTGAAGACCCGCTCGACCGCGACGGCGTCAGGCCGGTGCTCAGTCAGCCACTCCTCGATCTGCTCCTCGATGGCCAGCAGCCGGAACCCGATAGCGGCGTCGGGCGACGTGCGGGCCACGCCGGTGCTCACCATCGCCAGCTGGCGGCCGGGAACGCCGTCGACCACGCCGAGCCCGCACCGGGTCAGGCCAGGGTCCACGCCGAGCACTCGCATCTAGCCCGCCGTCCAGTAGCTGCGAACATGTGTTCGGCTGCGACATTACCGGCTCGCCCCGCCCGGCGGGCCGAGCCGGGCCGGCGTGTCGCGCCGCGCCCCCGATGCGCGAGCCCAGGTCCGGCCCGCCGGCGTCGCCGGGCCGCAGCCGCCTGGAGGACGGCTAGAAGTAGTCGAACATGTACGCGGTGCCAGCAAAGGCCTGGTCGAGCGCCGGATCGGCACCGGGCTCGCCGCCGGCCGCCAGCCCTGCCTGCCGCAGCGTGGCGAGCGGCGTCCCCGCGTACATGGCGGCCAGGCCCCGGGCCCCCAGGCGGAGCGGCCCGGCGGAGCTGGCTGGGACCGGCTCGGGGCTGGCACGGTTCAGGGAGCCCTTGCCGCCGCCGATCTCCAGCACCCACTGCCCGGAGTTCGCGGGCAGCTCCGCATCGCGCAGGCTCAGCGGCGTGGCCAGGGCCGCGCTCTCGGGGAAGCCGCGGCCCGCGATCGCCGCCGGGGCGTCCACCAGCCGCAGCATCCACATCTCCCGCCGGTGCAGGGTCACGTCCGGCTCGCGGACCAGCCAGCTCACCGGGTCGGCGGGATTCACGAAGGCGCGCACGCCCGGCACCATCGTCCCGTGCGAGGCCAGGATCGACCACAGCGCGCGGGCCGTCGCGGCGGAGCCGGCCTGGACGCGGTAGGCGAGCACCTCGTCGCCGCCCCGGTTCCACTGGTAGCTGAGCAGGCCGTCCGGCGCTAGGTAGCAGAAGATGCCCGGATCATCCAGCAGTCCGGCCAAGGTGGCCGCGTCGAAGGTGGCGGGCCCGCAGTGGCGGGCCGCCGCCTG
>DATCEO010000063.1:0-2500 GCA_036510065.1 Streptosporangiaceae bacterium
GGCGGTGGTGGCCTGCAGGCCGTGGTCGATGAAGTTGATCATCCAGGTGAAGCTGTCGTCGACAGATGTGTCGATCTGGAAGCCGCCGGCTGCTTCCAGGGTCGCGAATCCGTGCAGCATGCTGCGCAGCATCCGCAGGGCGTGGATCTCCTGGTCGGGGTCCAGCCGGTACCCGCGCAGCATCGCCGCCCAGGAGGCGATCACCCGGCCGGCCGCCGCCATGAGCGGGTCGTCGGGCCCGGTCGGGCGGGCAGCGTTGCCCGCTGCGTACCGGCCGGGGTGTTCCCGCACATACATCCGCATCGCCTGCGCGCCAGCGGTGAGGGCGTCGCTGCCCGCCCGCCCCTGGGTGGCGTCGCGGATGGCATCAGCGACCTCGGTCATGGCCAGGATGGCGATGCGGTGGGCGAGGTGGGCCTGGCTGGTGACGTGGTTGTAGAGCGCAGGGGTCTTGACCCCGAGCCGTTCGGCGAGCAGACCCATGCTGAGCTGATCGAAGCCGACCTCGTCGGCCAGCAGGGCGCCGGCTTCGGTGACCGACGCCGGGCTGAGTCCGGCCCTAGGCACGCGTCAGGGCCTTGGCCAGGAACGGCAGGGCCAGCGCGAGGAGCTCATCGGGCGTCTGGGCGTGCGGGTAGTGACCGGCGCCCTCGATGACCACCAGCTCACCGAGACCGGCGGGCAGGTCGGCGATGATCTTCTCGCCCTCGGCGCGCGGGTCGGCCCAGTCGGGGTCGAGGCTACCCTCGATCACCAGGACCGGGCAGGCGACGTTAGGCAGCTGCGCACCGGCGTCGCCCGGGTTGGCCTTGCACATGGCCTGCAGGGCCTTCATCCGGCCGGGCTCGCTCAGCTTGGCCTCGATCCGCGCCAGTTCACCGCCCCAGTCGGCAGGCTTGACCGGATACGCCACGTCGAGGTACTTCTTCCAGCTCGACAGGCTTCCCCGGACGAGGACCTGCGCCAACTGGGTGTACCCGACCCGGAAGCGCTTCACCCGCAGCAGCCCGCCAAGGTCGAACGGCTGTTTACGGGTGAACGGCGCCAGCTCGATGAGGCCGGTGATCAGATCGGGTGCGGTGGCAGCCGCGATCGTCGCGGCGCCGCCGCTGATCGACTGCCCGATGATCACGGCCGGACCACCCAGGTGACGCACGACAGCAACCAGGTCACCGGCGATGTCGGTACGGCTGTAACCGTCCCAGCCGAGGCTGGAGTCACCGCAACCGCGGATGTCGACGTTCGCGACCCGGTAACCGGCCGCGGCCAGCGCCGGGGCGAGGAAACGGTAGGAGTGCCGGCTGTCACCGATGCCGTGCGCGAGAACGACGAGGGGGCCCTGCCCGGTCACGTCGTAAGCGAGGGTGTTGCCGGCGATGGTCAGGTGCTCGGGCATGATGTCCTCCATGGATTTATTAACTCCGTTCACTACAAAATATTTGCATTAACTTGTTGTGTCAACGGCCTGCCGCGCGCGCTCACGCCGATCACCGACGACGGCGCCGTGGGAGGCGTCATCCCAGCGCGACTATCAGTCTGGGTACCGGCCTTTCGGTGCAGCCGTCGGCCGGCCCGGGGTGGGGCCAGCCCATCCCGGTTGCTCACGCCGGCGTTGCCTCGATCGGGGCGTCGAGGTGCCCGAGGAAGGCGAGCATGCTCTCCGCCAGCTGGTGGGGGGCTTCCTGCGCCACGTAGTGACCGACGCCGGCCAGCTCAGTCGTGGAGATCTCTTTCGCGCTGACCTGTTGCAGAGCTGAGGCGGTGAACGGGCCCCCGAACGACCCGATGGCCAGGACCGGCATGCTCAGGGGCCTGGTCGCGGCCAGGGCCCGCATCTCCTCTCCTTCACTCAGCATCGAGCGGTAGAGCCCGACGGCGCCGCGCAGGCCCTCGGGCCGGGCGTAGGTGCGGACGAATTCGGTGGTGTCGGCCTCGGTGACAGCAGGGGCCACCGCACCGTAGGACGGGTAGAGGTGACCGGCGATGAACTCGTGCTCCCTGCCGGCGAACAGGAGCTGCGCGATTCCCGGGGTGACCAGGGCCCCGATGTACCAGGCGCCGCCCTTGGTGACGTCGGCCAGCATTTCGGCGCCGAACCCCGCCAGGCCCGTCTCGACCGCGGTGAGGCTGAGCACGTCCTCGGGGTGAGTGGCCGCCAGGCGGTAGACGACGCCCCCGCTGATGTCCTGACCGAGCACGTGCATCGGCCCGACAGCGAGGTCCCCGATGAGCTGGTGCAGGTCCTCGGCCGAGGTGGCGGTGCTGTAGTCGCCCTCGGCGTTGCTGGAGTCACCGAACCCGCGTAGGTCCACGGCGTAGACCCGGTGGTGCTGGGCCAGCAGCGGGATGAGCTTGCGGAAGGCCCACCACGACTCCGGGAACCCGTGCACGAGCAGGATCGGCGACCCGCTGTCGCCGGCGGACACGTAGTGCAGCGTCGTGCCGTTCACTTCGGCGGTGTGGTGCTCGACCTCGGCGATGGTCGCTGCGGTGGGCTGCG
>DATCEO010000064.1:0-4732 GCA_036510065.1 Streptosporangiaceae bacterium
GGCCGCGACGGCCAGGGCGGTCTTCCCGACCCCGGCCAGCCCGGCGACCGCCGACACCACCACCGCGCCGTCCTGGCCGGCCGGGTCGAGCAGGGCGGCCAGGACGGCGAGGTCGTCGTCGCGGCCGGTGAAATCGTTGACTGGGGCGGGGAGCTGGTGCAGCGCGACGGGTGCCGGGGCGGGGATGGCGGCGTATATGTCGCGGCCCTGCAGGACCGGCCCGGTCTGGATGCCGCCGCTGATCGTGCTGGTCACGGTCCCGCCGGCAGGGCCGGGCTGCTGCGCGGCGGCCAGGGCCTGGCGGAGGTCGTCGCCGAGCTGGGTGAGCATGTCCTCGAGCCGGCGCCCCTGCAGGTGGGTGACGTCGTCGTTGAGCTGGGCGGCCAGGCCGGCCAGCGGGCCGCCGCGGGCACCGCGGGCCACGACCTGGTCCAGGAGGCGGCGGGTCAGCTCCCGGGACAGCACCCCGGCGGGGATGTCCAGCGCTTCGGCTGATGACTGGCCGGTGCCGGTCAGGTCCCGGTCATCGAGGACGGCGAGCTGCTCGGCGATCCCGTCGGCCAGCGCCTCCAGCACGGTGCCCTGGCCCGGTAGTCGCTGGCCGGCCGGCGCCGCGGCGAAGACTTCGCCGACCACCATCGCCAGCTGCCTGGCCCGTTCTGCATCCGCCGGGCATAGCCCGGCAGCGGTGTCCTGGATCGCGGCCGTGGCGGCCTGGCCCAGTGCCCGGTCGACCTCATCACCCAGGACCAGGGCCGTCAGCTTTTTCCGGCCCGCATCCGCCAGCAGCCCGACCAGCCACGCCCCCAGGTCATCCCCGCCCCACACCACCCCCCCAGCATCCCAGCCAGACAGCCCCGGCTATCCAGATCCGATACCAGAGCTCGCGAAGAGACCCAATCGGCCAGTATCGGGAGCGGCAGGGGGCACTTCCGCGAGCAGCGGGTCACCTGTGGTTTCGCCAGCACCCCTCGCTGGCTCCCCCTTCGGACTGGGCTGTTCGTAGCGATTCTCTGAATACGAATCATGATCGAACATGTACTCGAAGCGCGCTGATCGTCCCGTCTAGGTGTCGACCTGTGCTAGCGAAGGGGGTACCACTGACCTGCGGCCGTTGTGCCGCCGCCCAGACTTCGGCCGTGGCCCGCTTAGTGGCTCCCTGCGCGCTTGCTCTGATGCGAGCCGCTCGCTAGTGTGCGGCCATGCCCGAAGGTCGTGAGCACATTCCGGCCACAGTGAAGCGAGCCGTTCTCGTTGAAGCCGGGCATAGATGTGCGATCCCTACATGCAGGCAGATACCCGTAGAGATCGCACACATCGTGCCGTATGCAAAGACTCAAAATAATAGTTTCGAGAACCTGATAGCTCTGTGCCCAACGTGTCATACACGCTTTGATACTGAGCAAATCGACAGGCAATCTATGCGCCAGTACAAGGCCAACTTGTCTGTGTTGTCGAGCCGATACAGTGATCTAGAACGCCGCGTGATCGAGTTCTTCGTCGATAACCCGCAGCGTGACACCATCTTTCTTCCTGGCGGCTTGCAGTTGCTTCTCGGCTATTTGGTAAAAGACGGCCTGCTGGAAATCCAGGCCAAGCTCCTGCCGACTATAGGCGGATCAATATTCACGAACGACGAGTACCACCTTACCGACGCCGGCCAGGAGTTCGTAGGTCATCTTCGAGGTAATGAGCCACTAGCAGACGTAATTGCTTGGGCCGAGGATTACTGGCCAAACGGCAGGCACATCTACTACGAAGGCGATGAACCGGAGACCTTTGCGACGACGATCAAAGATGAGTTCGGCTTGGACGTGACCAACGATCACGCATGGGGGCAGGTTATCGACGACAGCGAAGGCGGCTCTTTTGTGTCTTATAGCTTCGATTGTCCGGCTGGGCTGCTAGGAGATATCTATTACAGCGGCCGATGGCCGATGGGGTCGTAGCTGATGTATCCAGCGGGCTTGCGAGACTTGAACGGCGAGAGTCGAAAGCGCGCCCGTAAATACATTGTCGGCGATCACGTTATTGAGCAGGGGTGCGCTCACGTAATTGACCAGGTCCTGGTCTGTTCCTGTTCTACTGGGCGGGCTCCTTGTCTGTCGTGGTGACACGCTGGCCGGGGCGTTTCCTTGGCCGGTAGCTGGGTCCGTTCATGAAGACCTGGTGGCTGTTGTTGATGACGCGGTCGAGGAGGGACTCGGCGACGACGGGGTTGGGGAACAGCGGGTACCAGTCCTGGGGTGCCCTGTTCGAGGTGAGCACCAGGGACCGGCCGGCCCGCTCGGTGATGAGCTCATACAGGTCGTCGGCCTGGGCGGGGGTGAGCTCGCGCATGGCGAAGTCATCGAGGATCAGGACGGCGGGTCGGGCGAGCTCGCCGAGGCGCTTGTGCCAGGTGTGGTCGGCGTGGCCGCCGGCGAGGTGGGCGAGGGCGCGGCTGGTCTTGAGGAACCGGGCGTCGGCGCCGTGCCGGATGGCCAGGTGCCCGAGGGCCTGGGCGACGTGGCTTTTCCCGACGCCGACGGGGCCGTAGAGGATCACCGACTCCCCGGCGTGCAGCCACCGCAGGGCGCCCAGGTCGCGGATCTGGGCGGCGGGCAGCTTCGGCGAGGCCTGGAAGTCGAAGCCTTCCAGGGTGGCCTGCTCCTCGAACCGGGCCTTGCGGAGCCGGCGGGTCATGGACGTGGTCTCGCGGCGGGAGATCTCGTCCTCGCAGAGGACCTGGAGGAACTCGATGTGGCCGAGTTCCCCGGCGCGGGCCTGGCCCAGGCGGGCCTCGATGGTCGCGAGCATCCCCGACAGCCTGAGCGTGCGCAGTGCCTTGTCCAGGGAGCTGGTCTCGATCGTGGTGGTCATAGTGTGGCCGTCCTTGTCGCGTGATGGTCAGCCCGGTGGCGGGCTGTCGTGGTGGGCAGGGTCGCGGCGGCGGGCGCGCTCGCGGTGAGGGTGGTCACGACGCCGCCTCGGCGCCGCCGGTGCCGGGGTGCAGCGGGACCACGTTGCCGGCGGTGGCGGGCCCGGCGGCGAACAGCGCGTCGGGCCCGTGCAGGAACGCCGGGGCGCCGCCGTCGCCGGCCGGCGCGGTGAGCGGCGAGGCCTCGGTGCCGGCCGCGAGGATGCCCTTGACGGTCCGGTAGGACGGGTCGCCGGCCGCGGCGGCCTTCGCGCAGGCGGCCTCGAGCCGGCCGGGCTGGTGCTTATCGGCCAGGTGCAGCACGCCCTGCGCGGCGCGGAGCCGGTAGAGCGCGTTGTCTTCCAGCAGCCCGGCAATCAGCGCGGCGCAGGCCGGGCCGATCCCGGCGGCCTTCTTCCGGCACCAGGCGGGGGTGCGCATATGGAAGGCAATCTTCTCCGGCGGGTAGTCGCCCAGGTCGGTCTGCTTGCCCCGCGGCTTGCGCACGTGGGTCTTGACCAGGTCCCCGCCGGCGAACAGCTGCACCATCGTGGCGGTGGACCGGGCATCCAGGGTCTGGCCGATGTGCTTCCACGGCACCGAGTAGAGGGTCTGGCCGACCTTGACGTGGATGTCGGGGCCGACCTTGCACCGCGACCAGGCCGCGAGGACGAACGGGGACTTCGGCAGCGGCGCCAGCGCGCCGGCCTCGGCGGCGGCGAACACCGCGGCCGGGGCGGCGCCGTCCAGCGGGCGGCACGGCCGCTGCCCCGCGACATCAGCGGACCAGCGCGCCGCCTCGGCCTGCATGTGCTCCAGGCTGGTGAACTCCCGGCCTCGCCAGAACGAGTCCCGGATATACGGCATCGGCCGCTCGACCTGTGCCTTGTCCCGGGGCTTGCGTGATCTTGCCGGGTCGACCAGGCAGCCGTAATGGGCGGCCAGCTCCGAGTAGGAGCGGTTGATCCTCGGGTCATACAGGTCCGGCCGGTCCACCCCGGTCTTGAGGTTGTCGGGAACCAGCCGGGCGGGGACGCCGCCGAAGAACCCGAACGCCGCGACGTGGCACTCGGTCCACGCCTGCTGGTCCATCGTGATGACCGGGCGGACGAACAGGTGCCGCGAGCAGCACAGCACCATCGCGAACGCCCAGACCGTGCGGAGCTTCCCGGCCACCGGGTCCAGCCAGCGGCCCAGCTGCCCGTAGTCGATCTGCGCCTGCTCGCCCGGCACGGCCGGGTGCAGGCTCAGCACCCGGACCTGCGCCCGGCGGGCCTCCTCCGGCAGGTTCGCCGCCACATACCGGCGCAGCGACGCCACCGACACCGCCAGGCCGCGCTCGTCCCGCAGCCGCTGGTGGATCGTGGCGACCGTGACCCTGGCCTCCAGCTGGCCGACGATGTAATCGCGGTGCTCGCCGATCGCCGGCCAGGTCACCTGCCGCAGCCGGGTATCGGCCAGCTCCGGGAACCACTCCCGCGCCAGCTCCGCCCACTGCTCCTGGCTCACCGCCGGACCGCCCGGTGTCATCCCGGCGGCCTCCGCCGCGGCAAGGTACTTGCGCACCGTGTTCCGCGATAAGCCCAGGCTGCCCGCGATCTCGTTCTTCGACCGCCCCGCATGCCAGTGCGTGAAGATCTCGCAGATATCGATCACGTCGAACGTCCTCCTCGCCATCGGGCCCCCGTCCCTCGACGGAGGCATGATCCTGACTTCCCGATGACCAGGTCCACCCCGACACGCACGTCCTGACCATGGTCAATAACGTGATCGGGGTGGTCAATTACGTGATCGCAGCACGCCCCTCACTGCGCAATTTCATGATCGCTGACA
>DATCEO010000065.1:0-7935 GCA_036510065.1 Streptosporangiaceae bacterium
GCCGCTGCCGTTCAGCTGGGCCGGGACGCTAGCCGTGGGCAGCGCGGCCGCACCGGTTCCGTAGTACCCGTGCCGGCCGCCGTAGTATCCGCCGTAATAGCCCGAGCCCAGCTTGGTCGCCTCGTTCAGCACCACGCCTACCACCCGGGCGTCCACCTGGGCCAGCTTCTCCGTGGCGCGCTGCAGGTCACCTGAGCTGGTGCGATAGGCCGCCACGATCAGTAGCGTCGCGTCGACGTCCTTGGACAGCACCACCGCGTCGGTGACCGGCAGGACAGGCGGGCTGTCGATCAGCACCAGGTCAAAGGTGTCGCGCAGCCGGGCGAAGATCTCCTGCGCCCGCGCGCCGTTCAGCAGCTCGGCCGGGTTAGGCGGGGTGGGACCGCTGGGCAGCAGCCAGAGATTGTCGGTCCCGGGCGTCGGCTGGATGAGGTTCTCGAGCGTGTCCTCGCCGAGGATGGCCGTGGTCAGGCCCGCGCCCTCGTCGATGCCGAAGAACTGACCGAGCCGGGGCTTGCGCAGGTCGCAGGAGACCATCAGGACGTTCTGGCCGGCCTGGGCGAACACCGCGCCCAGGTTGGCCAGCGTCGAGGTCTTGCCCTCGGCGGCCGCTGGGCTGGTCACCAGGATCGTGCGCAGCTCGTGCTCCTGGCGCGCGAACTGCAGCGAGGTCCGCAGCGAGCGGTAGGCCTCGGTCGCCGGCGACGCCGGCCGGGCCAGCGTCACGATTAGCGGCCGGTCTCGTTTCCGCCAGGAGGTCACCATCGGCACCGCGGCCAGCACCGGAGCGTTCGCCAGGTGCTCGGCGGCCTCCTTCGAGGCGATCGCGTCGTCCAGGCTGTCCCGCAGGAAGGCCACGGCCAGGCCCAGTATCAGCCCGGCGACCAGGCCGAGCAGGGCGTCCTGGACTGGCTTGGGTGAGCTCGGCGCGGCAGGCGGCTGGGCTGGGGTGACCAGGGCCAGGGCCTCGGTGGCCGCCGCGCCGCTGACCTCGACCTGCGAGAGCTGGACTCGCAGCACCGCCTGCTGGTTGACCATGGCGGTCACCTCGGACGCCGCCGCTGCGCCCTTGGTCTGACGCAGCGCCTTGATCTCCTGGCCGGTCGTCTTGATCTGTGACTTGAGGTTGGCCTCGGCGCTCGTCGCGTTCCGGAGCGCGACCCCCTGCTGAGAGGCGACGAACTGCTTGGCGTAGACATTGGCGACGCGGGCGGCGCGGGCGGGCGCGGCGGCGATCGCGGTGATGTTGATGACGTTGGTCTGCGCGACCTCGCTGGCCTGCACCGGCGGCGCGCTGCCGAGTTCCTTGCGGACCAGGGCCACCACGGAGGCACTGGTGACCAGCTGGAGCATCGTCTGGACCTCAGTCGGGGTCACCTGCTGCGGCGCTGCGGACAGCGACGTGGGGCCGGTGGCGCTCTGAACCAGGATCTGCGCGGTGGCCGAGTACTGCTTGGCCTGGGTGAGCGAGATGGCCAGGCTGGCGGCTAAGCCGAGCAGGGCCAGCCCGGCGACCCACCACTTCCGGCGGCGCACGAGGCGGGTATACGAGCGCAGCGTCGGGCCGGCTCCGGGCTCGGTGGTCATGCTCGTCCTCCGTCGTCGCGATGGTCGCGGGGTAACCGGGATAACCTTGAGTGAATGATTCAGTACTCTGGGTAAGTGATCCTACCTGGGCGGCGCGGGAGTCTGCGGGGCGGTTTGCGGTCATGACCGAGGTCCTCGTGCTCTGCACCGCCAACATCTGCCGGTCGCCGATGGCGGCGGCCCTGCTGGCCCGCGAGCTGGCCGCGCGCGGCATCTCGGCGCAGGTACATTCGGCGGGGACACTCGGCAGCGATCTGCTGTCGCCCGCCGAGGTCGTGACGGCGCTGGCCGGCCACGGGCTGGACGTGACGGGCCACCGGAGCCGTCTGGCGACCGCCAGCGACCTCGAGCGCGCGGACCTGATCCTCGCCATGGCCCGGGAGCACCTGCGGCACGCCGCCGTCGTCGCTCCGGACGCCTGGCCGCGCGCCTTCACCATCCGGGAGCTGGTCCGGCGCGGTGACCTGGTCGGGCAGCGACTGCCGGGAGAGACCGTGCCGCAGTGGCTGGCCCGCGTGCACGACGGGCGCAGCAGGCTGGCCCTGCTCGGTGATAGCGCGCAGGACGACGTTGCCGACCCCATGGGCGGCCCGCTGGCCGGCTACAAGCAGGCGGCCGCCGACCTCCGGCAGCTCGCCGGCCGCCTGGCCGACCTGTGCTGGCCCCAACCAGCGCCGGCCGGCCGGCTCGCCACCGGCGGCTGGCTTCGCGACGGTAGCTGACATGCTCAGCGGCTGTCCGATCCGGACCGCGCCAGCACCGTGCCCGACGTGCCGACCGCGGCCTCCACATCGGTGAAGCCCTGCGGCGGGACCGTGGCCATGCCGTCACCTACCTCGGCGCAGCGAGCCAGACTGATCCGCAGCTGCGCGGTGCCGTCGGCCGGATCCAGACTGGTCACCAGGTCTGGCTCCAGCGGAGCGACCGGCACTTGCCGGATGAGCGGGTGGTAGGGCCGGTCATCCAGCTCGCCCTGGCCGAGCAGGTCCTCGGTCAGCTTCTCGCCGGGCCGCAGGCCCGTGAAGACGATCTCGACGCGCTGCGGCACGGCCGCGACCAGCCGCCGCGCCATGTCCATGATGCGCACCTGCTCACCCATGTCGAGGACCAGTACCTCGCCGTCGCGGCCGATGACCGCCGCCTGCAGCACCAGCTGCACGGCCTCGTCCGCGGTCATGAAGTAGCGGGCGACGTCCGGATGGGTCACGGTGACCGGGCCGCCGGCGGCGACCTGCGCGGTCAGCGCCGTCAGGACCGATCCGCGGCTGCCGAGCACGTTGCCGAAGCGGACGCTCAGGTAGGTGCCGGCGGCGCGGCCGGCCATGTAGGCGGTCAGCCGCTCGGCGGCGCGCTTGGAATAGCCCAGGACGCTGACCGGGTCGGCCGCCTTGTCCGTCGAGATGTTGACGAAGGTGTCGACTCCGCTCGCGACAGCAGCCTCCAGCACGGTCAGCGTTCCCCAGACGTTGGTCTTCAGGGCCTCGGCCGGGTATCGCTCCAGCAGCGGCAGGTGTTTCAGCGCCGCGGCGTGGAAGACGATCTCCGGCCGGTGCTGCTCGAAGACCTGGCGGATCCGCCGCTCGTCGCGGATGTCGGCGAGCACGGTGTCGTCGGTGTCCAGCAGTGCCCGCCCGTGCAGGTCCAGCTGAATGGAGTGCAGTGCCGACTCGTCGCGGTCCAGCATGATCAGCTCCGCGGGCCGGAACCGGAACAGGCCGCGGCAGAGCTCGGAGCCGATCGAGCCGCCCGCGCCCGTGACCAGGATCCGCTTCCCGGCGAAGCGGTCGGCGACCGCGGCGATGTCGGTCCTGACCGGGGACCGGCCGAGCAGGTCGCTGATCCGCGGGTCCCGGACTCCCTCGATGCGCGCGCTGCCGCTGAGCAGCTCGCTGACCGACGGGATGACCTTCGGCGTCAGCCCGCACCGCTCCGCCTCGGCAGTCAGCTCGGCGATGGCCGACCCGCTGGGCCGGGCAATAGCGATGACCAGCACCGTGGCGCCGGTCTGGGCAGCTGCCTCGGCCATCCGGGTGCGATCGCCGAGCACGGGCACGCCGTGCACCCGGAGCCGCCGCCTGGCCGGGTCGTCGTCGAGGAATGCCACCGGGCGGTAATCTGCGTCCGGCTGGCAGTTCAGGCTGCGGACTAGCTGACTGCCCGCGGCTCCGGCCCCGAAGACGATGATCCGCACGGCAGTCGGTATCGGCGCGACGGCCCGCGAGCGATGCCGCGCAGCGAACACGACGTAGCGCGCGCCGAGCATGGCCAGCATGGCCAGGACCGTCGCGCCCGCCACGGTGCGCAGCGGCTGGCGCTGACCGGGCAGCAGGACGGCGGTCAGCACGACCAGCAGCAGGCCCGTGCCGAACGCGGCGCCGGTGACCGCGAGGACCTCGTCGAAGCTGCCGCGCTGATGGCGGCCGCGGTAGAGGCCGGCGAGCAGGCCGCAGCCGAGCGCCAGCACGCAGGTGGCCGGAAGTGCCCGGGCGACCATGCCGGCGGTGATGGTCAGGCCGGTGATATCGCGGATAGCCCAGCCGGACACCAGCAGGCCGCCGGTCCAGGCGGCCAGGTCGTACCCCACTTCCAGGGCTTTCCGGTGTCCGCGGCGCCGTAGTCGCGCCCGGTTCAGTGTTATTTGCCTGCGAAGCGTGCGGGAGTTCACAAAACCTCCGTTCTAATCGGTCCGATAAGCGGGCCTGCAGAGAACTACCGGCCTTGTTGAGCCTCGTGGCTAGAGATCCGGCCGCCGCCTGGGTACATTACTCTGAGTCATGTTGAGAGTGCGCCGGGTAGTTACACAAAGAAAGTGTCCGGCCGTCGCTAGGCCCGCAAAAATGCGGAATAGGGCGACTGAACTAGGGGGCAGACCACAATGTCAGGCACGTCAGTGGACGAATTCTTCAGCCGCCAGGCTCACGAGGCCCGCGGCCCGGATCAGGAGCACCCGGACCGGCGGAAGCCGAAGCGGCCGGCGGGATCGAAGCACTCCAGGCTGCTCAAGCGCATCGCCTTAGGATCGGCGATCACGCTGGCGGGCGGGGTCGCGCTAGTCGCCGGAGGCGGCTACCTGGCCGTTCATCACCTGGCCAGCAGCGTGCACCGGATCCCCGGCATCGTGGCCCTGGATGCGGCTAACCAGCCGGTCATGCCCGCCATGAGCCGCAAGAGCACGACGGTCCTGCTGACCGGCGATGACACCCTGCCGGCCAACCGCGGCGGCGGTGGCGTGGATCACTCCTCGCCGTACCCGGAGGGAATGTCCGGCCTGATCGCGCTCGTGCACCTCGACGCCAACGGCCGGGCCGGCGCGGTCGTCAACCTGCCGGCCAATGCCGTCGTCAGCGTGCCCGGCCACGGCCGGACGGAGCTGCGGAACACGCTCACGCTGGGCGGTCCCTCGCTCATGATCAGGACGGTCGAGCATCTGACGAATGTGCGCATTAACGACTACTCAGTCGTGGATTTCGCCGGGGTCAGGTCAGTTGTCGGCGCCATAGGCGGAGTAAATATTGCGGCTCCCTTTAACATGGTGGGAGATGGTCATTTCTTCCCGAAGGGGATTGATCACCTCAACGCCGGGGACGTGCTGCCGTATGTGCGGCAGGCGGACGTTAGCGAGATAGGCCGGGAAGAGCTGCAGAGCGGCCTGATCCGTGCGGTCATGGACAAGATCGCGAGCCAGCACCTGTTCAGCCGCGTGGGCACCGACTATCACGCCCTCGATGCCGCGGCCAAGGCGTTTAGCGTTGACAGCAACCTGAGCGACGCCCGGCTGGTGTCGCTGGGGCTGAAGCTCAGCTATCTCAGGGGCCGGGACGGGACCTTCGTGACCGCGCCGAGTACCGGCTCCCCGCGCACCGGCGGCGACGGCGCTGTTCACCTGAACCGGCCCCTAGACAACAAACTGTGGACGGCCATCAGGCATGACAGGGTCGCGGCCTTCGCCGCGAAGCATCCGTCCACGGTCACGCCGGGCGCCCCGGCCTAGGGCACGCAGGGGAGCCAGACTGACTCAGCGGGCGGCCAGGACTTCGGCGATCTTGGCCGCCGCGCCCGGCGGATCGCTGGCGTCGTGCAGGACCTCACCCCACGACCAGCGGTAATACCAGTACAGCCGTCCGTCGTCGTCGGTACCCGGCATGCAGTCGATGCTCTCGGCGAGCATCGAGGCGCCGGGCATGAACACATGCAGGGCCACCGGGTTCGTGGTGCGGACGGTGGCGTTGAACCCCTGCGAGTCCAGCGCCGCCGCCAGCCGGTGCAGATAGTAGCTGCGTGCATGGTCACGAGCGCTGTGCTGCATGTTCACCTGCCTCCTGCGGGAGATGCCGGACAGCGTTCGCACCGGCAGGCGCAGCGCATGAGGCCTGTGGTCCGTTGGTCCGTGCCGTCGGCCTCGGTCCGTTAGTAGCCAGGGTAACCGCGATATGCCTCGGTGCCATAGCCCGAGTCCGGGGATCCGAACACGTGCTCATCGTGCGGGCTGGCGGGGGACCCACCCGGCTGGCCGTACGGCCGGCCGGCGTAGTCAGCCGCCGGGTAGTCGGGCTGCCCGTAGCCGCCGGCCGGATAGCCCCCGCCTGTGGGCTGGTGGTGCCGTCCGCTAGTCGGCTGTCGGTGAGATGGGGCCTGCTGCAGCGCGGCCGGGTCAGCGTAGTTCCCGGCGCCGGGGGTGTCATACCAGGATGCGCCGTAGCCGGCCGGTGACTGCTCCGCCGGGGCTGGCGGGGGAACGGAGTGCAGGGGAGCGGAGTGCGCCGGCGCAGCATAGGTGGGCGCCGCGTACAGCGGCACCACCTCGGCGGGTGGCGGAGTGGCCGACGGCGGATCGGTTGCAGCCGGTGCCCGGCTGGCCGAGGACGGGGTCGTGGCTAGGTGGCGGCCCGTCGGCTGACTGTACTGCCGGGTGTCCTGGCCGGCCAGGTAGCTGCCGTACCCGGCGTCCCTGTCCTGCACGCCGGGGGTGGCGGGCGCGGCGTAGCTCTCGGTCGGCGAACTGGCGGACGGCGGCGTAACGGCCGGCGAGGTGACGTAGCTGCCGTAGGGGTTGGCGGTCGGGGGCGGCGGCTGCTCGGCGTAGTCGCGGTAACCCGCAGCGGCCGGCGCCGGGGCCTCGGAGAGCGGGCCGTACGCACGGGGGTTGGTGCTGGTGTTATCGGCGCCCTGGCTCGTCGGGCCAATCGAGTCGTAGCTGTTGGGGCCCGTCTGGGCCACCGAGCCGTAGGCGTTGGGGCCTGTCTGGCCCAAGGAGCCATAGGCGTGGGGGCCCGTGCCGTCCGCGGCCCCGGCCGCCTGCGGCCCGTAGCCGGCCGCCCAGTCGGAGCGCCCGCTGCTGCCGTACCCGCTGGCGCCGTGGCTGTTCAGGCTCTGGCCGCTGGCGCTTTGGCCGCTGGCGCTTTGGCCGCTGGCGCGCTGCCCGTAGCCGGCCGGGCGGCGGTCAGACTGGCCGTAGCCGGGCTGGCCGTAGCCAGACTGCCCGTAACCGGGCTGGCCGTAGCCGGACTGGTCGTAACCGGCCAGGTCGTTGTCGGACTGCCGATAGCCGCTCAGGCTGCCGTCGGCCGGTGTCGTCGGCCGCCGGCCGCCGTAGCCGGCGAGCGCGTCCGTCGATTCGGCCAGGTAGGCAGGCATCTGCTGGGTTGGCTGCTGGGACTGGAGTGGCGGGGTGCCGTAGGCGGCGGTTGGCGAGCCGGGCAGCGGCATGTCGGACCGTCCCGTCCGGTAGGACCGGCTGTCGTCGCCGCTGACCGCCGGGAAGGATGGGCTGGTCAGGGGGTCATCGTCGAGGGGAGCCGGGCGGTCGTCGCCGGTGCTCAGACGGGCCAGGGCGGCGATGCCCTGGTCGCTGCCGCGAGCTGCCGGGCCGGTCGCGGCCGGGCCGTTGGCCAGCAGGCCGCGCGATTCGCCGTAGGCCGCCGACGGGTCACGCTGCCGCCGCGCGGACGGGGCGGAAGCGGACGGGGCGGAAGAGGCTGACGAGCTGGACGGGGCGGACCGGCCGCGAGCGCGCGGGCCGCTGTCCAGCAGGCCGCCGCCGGTTCCGCCGCGGCCGCTGGCCACGGCGGGCAGCGGCGCGGAGTCCGCGGGGCTGGCGGGCGCGTTCTGCCGCCGTGGCAGCAGCGCCGTGGGCTCCTCCAGCGAGCCGGAGTTAACCGGTCGTCCCGGCCGCGAGGTCAGGTCCGGGCGCGGGTCGGACTGGGCGGCCAGGCCGGCCCGGTCGGGGCGGCCCGGTCCGGCCGGCTGCGCGGTGGTCGTCAGCGGCTTGTTCGAGGCCAGCTCGGCCCAGTAGTCGACATCGGAGAGGGAGTCCCAGTCGGTTCCCGCGCCTGCTCCGCTGCCGCCGCG
>DATCEO010000066.1:0-59565 GCA_036510065.1 Streptosporangiaceae bacterium
CGGCCGGCGCGCTGATCGCGGCCGCCGCCCTCGTGCTGCCCTTCGTAGCCCCGCCCAGCCCGCGGGATTAGCAACCGGGGGGCGTGGGCAGGGCGTTGTAGGGATATACAAGGGGGTGCGGTAATAGCGGTGTCTTCCTGGGGCCTGGCGGCTTACGACAAGGCTGGTCAGGCGGGAAGATGGGGATTCACGCCAGATATCAGGAGGGCAGGAGCCGATGGCTGAGATCGTCCGGGCCGGGCTAATCCAGCAGCGCTGGACCGGGGACAAGGAATCGATGATCGCGGCGGCGGTGGACCATATCCGGACCGCGGCCTCGGCCGGCGCGCAGGTGGTGTGCCTGCAGGAACTGTTCTACGGGCCGTACTTCTGCCAGGTGCAAGACGCCGACTACTACTCCTACACCGAGGGCATCCCGGACGGGCCGACCACCCGGCTGCTCCAGGACGTGGCGCGGCAGCACAACGTCGTGATCGTCGCGCCGATGTACGAGGAAGAGCACCCGGGCATCTACTACAACACCGCCGCGGTGATCGACGCGGACGGCAGCTACCTGGGCAAGTACCGCAAGACCCACCTCCCGCAGGTCACCGGCTTCTGGGAGAAGTTCTACTTCCGGCCGGGCAACCTCGGCTATCCGGTGTTCGACACGGCCGTCGGCCGGATCGGCGTTTACATCTGCTACGACCGGCATTTCCCGGAGGGCTGGCGGGCCCTCGGGCTGGCCGGGGCGCGGATCGTGTTCAACCCGTCGGCGACCAGCCGGGGCCTGTCGTCTTATCTGTGGCAGCTGGAGCAGCCGGCGGCGGCGGTGGCCAACGAGTACTTCGTCGGCGCGATCAACCGGGTCGGGATCGAGCCGCTGGGGGACAACGACTTCTACGGCCAGTCCTACTTCGCCGACCCCCGCGGGCAGCTCATCGGCGACGCGGCCTCGGACACCGAGGACGAGGTCGTGGTCCGCGACCTGGACTTCGATCAGCTTCAGGAGGTCCGTGACCTCTGGGCCTTTTACCGGGACCGGCGTCCCGACGCCTACGGGTCGCTGGTGCAGCCATGACGAGCAGCCGCGCGGGCAGCGGCCCCAGCATCCTGATCTCGGGCGGCACCGTGCTCAGTGCCGCCGGCGCGGCCGCCTGCGACGTCCTGGTCGGCGGCGAGCAGGTCGCCGCGCTCGGGCAGCCGGGCAGTGCGCTGACGGCCGCCTGGGCGGCCGGCGCCGACCGGGTCATCGACGCGTCCGGCAAGTACGTGCTGCCGGGCGGGATCGACGGTCACACGCACATGGAGATGCCGTTCGGCGGCACGTTCGCCTCCGACACCTTCGAGACCGGGACCCGGGCGGCCGCCTGGGGCGGGACGACCACGATCGTGGACTTCGCGGTGCAGCCGAAGGGCACCAGCCTGCTGGCCGCTCTCGACGCCTGGCACGCCAAGGCTGACGGCCAGTGCGCCATCGACTACGGGTTCCACATGATCGTGTCGGACGTGAACGACACCACGCTCAAGGAGATGAGCTCCTGCGTCGACGGCGGGGTGACCAGCTTCAAGATGTTCATGGCCTATCCGGGCGTGTTCTACGCGACCGACGGGGAGATCCTGCTGGCCATGCAGCAGGCGGCGCGCACCGGCGCGCTGACCATGATGCACGCGGAGAACGGCATCGCCATCGACCAGCTCGTGGCCCAGGCGCTGGCGGCGGGCCGGACGGAGCCGCTGCAGCACGGCCTGACCCGCCCGGCGGAGCTGGAGGGCGAGGCGACGGGGCGGGCGATCGCGCTGGCCGGGGTGACCGGCGCGCCGCTCTACATCGTGCACCTGTCGGCCGCCGACGCGCTGACGCGGGTCACCGCGGCCCGTGACGCGGGCCAGAACGTGTTCGCCGAGACGTGCCCTCAGTACCTGTACCTGTCCCTGGACGACCTGGCCCGGCCGGGTTTCGAGGGCGCCAAGTACGTGGCGTCGCCGCCGCTGCGCAGCCGCGAGCACCAGGACTCACTGTGGCGCGGCCTGCGCACCAACGACCTGTCGGTGGTCTCCACCGACCACTGCCCGTTCTGCTTCGCCGAGCAGAAGGAGCTGGGGCGCGGTGACTTCTCCAAGATCCCGAACGGGATCCCGGGCGTCGAGCACCGGATGGACCTGCTGCACCAGGGGGTCGTCGCGGGCGAGATGTCGCTGGCCCGCTGGGTCGAGGTGGCCGCTACCACGCCCGCCCGGATGTTCGGGCTCTACCCGCGCAAGGGCGTCATCGCGCCGGGGGCCGATGCCGACATCGTCGTCTACGATCCGGCGGCCCGGCAGGTGATCTCGGCCGCCAGCCACCACATGAACGTGGACTACTCGGCCTACGAGGGCATGGAGATCACCGGCCGGGTGGACACTGTCCTGTCGCGCGGCCGGGTCGTCATCGACGGCGGCCAGTACGCCGGCGCGCCGGGGCATGGCCGCTTCCTGTCCCGGGACCTGTGCCAGTACCTGGCCTAGCCCGGCCGGGCAGGCACCGGCGAGGCAGGCACCTACGAGGGGAGCACACGTGGACTTCGGCCTGGTCCTGCAGACCGATCCGCCCGCTACGGCCGTGATCGGCCGGATGCGCGAGGCCGAGGAGCTGGGCTTCCGCTACGGCTGGACCTTTGACTCGCACGTGCTGTGGCAGGAGCCGTTCGTCATCTACTCGCAGATCCTGGCGGCCACCTCCGGGCTGACCGTAGGCCCGATGGTGACCAACCCGCTGACCCGTGACTGGACGGTCACCGCGTCACTGTTCGCCACGCTCAACGACATGTTCGGCAACCGGACGGTGTGCGGGATCGGCCGCGGCGACTCCGCGCGCCGGGTGATCGGCAAGCCGCCCTCCAGCCTGGCTACCCTGGCCGAGGCGATGCACGTCATCAGGGACCTGGCCGAGGGCCGGCCGGCGGAGCTGAACGGGGCGACCGTGCAGATTCCGTGGGTCAGGAACGGCCGGCTCGAGATCTGGATGGCGGGCTACGGCCCGCGGGCGCTGCGGCTGGCGGGCGAGCAGGCCGACGGGTTCATCCTGCAGACCGCCGATCCGGAGATCGCCCGGTGGACGATCGGCGCGGTGCGGGACGCCGCCGCGCTGGCCGGGCGCGACCCGGCCGAGGTGACCGTCTGCGTGGCCGCGCCCGCCTATGTCGGCTCTAATCTCGAGCACCAGCGCGACCAGCTCCGCTGGTTCGGCGGCATGGTCGGTAACCACGTCGCCGACCTGGTCACCCGGTACGGCAAGTCAGGCCCGGTGCCGCGGGCGCTGACCGACTACATCTCCGGCCGGCACGGGTACGACTACGCCCATCACGGGCGGCCGGGCAACCCGGCGACCGATTTCGTCCCCGACGACATCGTGGACCGGTTCTGCCTGCTCGGGCCCGAGGAGGCGCACGTGCAGCGGCTCACGGAACTGGCCGAGATCGGCGCCGACCAGTTCGCGGTCTACCTGATGCACGATCAGCCGGAGAAGACCATCGCCGCCTACGGGGCCAGCGTGATCCCGGCGCTCAGCTGAGGCCCGAGCTTGGGGCAGACTGGCAGGGCGGCGGACCGGGCTGGCCGGCGGCCGGATGCACCAGGAGAGACCGATGACCAACCTCACCCCAGACCCGGCGCGGGGCGCCGAGGTCGTCGCCATGGACCAGGCGCACGTCTTCCACTCCTGGTCGGCGCAGCAGGGCCTGCACCCGCTGCCGATCGCGGCGGCCGAGGGCTCCTACTTCTGGGACTATGACGGTCACCGGTACCTGGACTTCTCCAGCCAGCTGGTGAACACCAATATCGGGCACCAGCACCCGAAGGTGACGGCCGCGATCGCGGCCCAGGCGTCCAGGCTGACCACGATCGCCCCGCAGCACGCCAACGAGGCGCGCGGTGAGGCGGCCACCCGGCTGGCCGGCCTGGCCCCCGCCGGGATGGAGAAGGTGTTTTTCACCAACGGCGGCGCCGACGCCAACGAGAACGCCATCCGGATGGCCCGGCTGCACACCGGGCGGGCCAAGGTGCTCAGCTTCTACCGCTCCTACCACGGCAACACCGGGGCGGCGATCGCCTCGACCGGCGACCCGCGGCGCTGGCCGAACGAGTTCGCCACCGGGCACGTGCACTTCTTCGGGCCCTACCTGTACCGGTCGGCGTTCTGGGCCGCCACGCCGGAGCAGGAGTGCCAGCGGGCCCTGGAGCACCTAGAGCAGGTCATCGTGCTGGAGGGGCCGGGCACCATCGCCGCGGTGCTGCTGGAGACCATCGTCGGCACGGCCGGGGTGCTGATTCCGCCGCCCGGCTACCTGGCCGGGGTGCGGGACCTGTGTGACCGGCACGGCATCGTCTACATCGCCGACGAGGTGATGTGCGGGTTCGGCCGGGCCGGCAGCTGGTTCGCGTTCGAGCAGCATGGCATCGTGCCGGACCTGATCACGTTCGCCAAGGGCTCCAATTCGGGCTACGTGCCGGTCGGCGGGGTGATCATCAGCGACGAGATCGCGGCCACCTTCGGCGAGCGGGTCTTCCCGGGCGGGCTGACCTACTCCGGGCACCCGCTCGGGTGTGCCTCTGTCGTCGCGACGATCGACGCGATGCGGGACGAGGGCATCATCGAGAACGCCGTCCGGATCGGCACGCAGGTGCTCGGCCCGGGCCTGCGCGAGCTCGCCGCCCGGCACCCGGTGATCGGCGAGGTGCGCGGGCAGGCCGTGTTCTGGGCCCTGGACCTGGTCGCAGACCGGCAGACCCGGGAGATGCTGGCCCCGTACGGCGGGTCCTCGCCCGCCATGAGCGCCCTGGTCGCGGACTGCAAGTCGCGCGGCCTGATGCCGTTCACCAACTACAACCGCCTGCACGTGGTGCCCCCCTGCACGGTGACCGAGTCCGAGGCCAAGGAGGGCCTGGCCATCCTGGACGAGGCGCTGGCCGTCGCCGACCGCTACTACCGGGGCTAGCCGCTTGACTGCCCTCGCCGCCGGCCGCCACGATGGCCCCTATGCGTAGTACGCCGCCGTTCCGCGCCGACCACGTTGGCAGCCTGCTCCGCCCGGCCCGGCTGCTGGCCGCCCGAGACGACTTCGCCGCCGGGATCATCGACGCCGACGAGCTCCGCGCTATCGAGGACGAGGCGATCACCGAGGTGGTCCGCCTGCAGGAGGACATCGGGCTGCGGTCGGCCACCGACGGCGAGTTCCGCCGCGCGTCCTGGCACATGGACTTCATCTACCAGCTCGGCGGCCTCAGCAAGGCGCCAGGCAACCTGGCCGTGCGGTTCCAGAACCCGTCGGGCAGGATCGAGTTCACGCCCGCCGCGCTGCACGTGGATGGCCGGCTCCGGATCGAGCACACGATCTTCGAGCGCGACTTCGGCTACCTGCAGTCGGCCGTGACCTCGGCGGTGCCCAAGCTGACCATCCCGTCGCCCAACATGGTGCACTACCGGGGCGGTCCCGCCGCCCTCGACCCGGCGGTCTACCCGGATATGGAGGAGTTCTGGAGCGACCTGTCGGCCGCCTATGCCGATGAGGTCGGCCGGCTGGCCAAGCTGGGCTGCACCTATCTCCAGCTCGACGACACCAGCCTGGCCTACCTCAACGACCCCGCGCAGCGCGCCGAGATAGCCGGGCGGGGCGAGGATGCCGAGCACCTGCACCACCGTTATATCCGGCAGGTCAATGACGCTATCGGGGGGCGGCCGGCGGGCATGGCGGTGACCACTCACATGTGCCGGGGCAACTTCCGGTCCTCGTGGGCGGCGCAGGGCGGTTATGATTTCGTGGCCGAGGCGCTGTTCAGCGAGCTGGCCGTGGACGGCTTCTTCCTGGAGTACGACGACGAGCGGTCGGGCGGGTTCGAGCCGCTGCGCTTCGTGCCGCCGGGCAAGATGGTCGTCCTGGGCCTGGTCACCACCAAGCGCGGCGAGCTGGAGAGCAAGGACAGCCTCAAGCGGCGGATCGACGAGGCGGCCGCGTACGTGCCGCTCGATCAGCTGTGCCTGTCGCCGCAGTGCGGCTTCTCCTCGACGGTCGAGGGCAACGAGCTCACCCAGGAGGAAGAGGTGGCCAAGCTGCGCCTCATCGTCGAGACCGCCGGCGAGGTCTGGGGCTGAGCCTCGCGCGGCCGGCCGAGCTTCGCGGGCCGGGCTGAGCTGGGCGGGACCGTCAGAGCAGCTGGCCGACGGCCACCGACACGGCCCGGTGGAACGTGGGGTAGGCGTAGATCATCTCGCTGAGCCGCTGCACCGGGATGCCGGCGTGCACGGCCAGGGTCAGCATGCTGAGGACCTCGCCGCCGACCGGCCCGGCCGAGGTCGCGCCGACCAGGACGCCGCGCCTGGCGTCCGCGACGAGCTTGATGAAGCCGTGGTTGCCCGCCTTGTGAATCCAGCCGCGGGTCGATTCCTCGAGCCGGGTCAGCCCGATCGCGACCTCCAGGCCGCGGTCACGGGCCTGGGCCTCGCTGAGGCCGACCGACCCGATCTCGGGATCGGTGAAGGTTACCCGGGGTACCGCGTGATACTCGGCCGCATGGGCGCGGCGGCCGAGAATATCGGCGATAACGATCCCCGCCTGGTACATCGACATGTGCGTGAACGCGCCCTTGCCGACGACGTCACCGATGGCCCAGACGCCCGGGGCGGCGCGCAGGTAGCCGTCGGTGGGCAGGTGATGGGCGGTCTCGTCCAGGCCGACCTTGCTGACGCCGAGGCCGGCCAGGTCGGTGTGCCGGCCCGTCGCCACCAGCAGCCGCTCGCCGCGCAGCTGCGTCCCGCCCGACAGCGTGACCGTGAAGTGGCCATCTTCGTAGGCGACCGCCTGCGCGGCGGTCCCGGTGTGCACCGCGATGCCCTCGCTGGCGAAGACCTGGCCCAGCAGGTCACCGGACTCTGGTTCCTCCACCGACAGCAGGCGGTCAGACATCTCGATCATCGAGACGGCGGATCCGAAGCGCGCGAAGACCTGGCCGAGCTCGACCCCGATCGGGCCGCCGCCCAGCACGATCAGCGACTCGGGCACCTCCTCCGTCTCGATGGCCTCATGGTTGGTCCACAGCGGCATCCCGGCCAGGCCGGGGATCGGCGGGATCGCGGGCTTGGTGCCGGGATTGAGCACGATGCCGCGACGGGCCCGCAGCACGTCGTCACCCACGATGACCTGCCCGGGAGCGGTGATGGTGCCGTGCCCGCGGAACAGGGTGCCGCCCTTGCCGGTGAACCGGTCCGCGGCGACCTTGTCGTCCCAGTTGTCGGTGGCCACGGCGCGGATCCGCCTGACGACCGGGGACCAGTCCGGCGTGATGACCGCGTCGCCGGCCATGCCGGGGATGCGGCGGCCCTCGGCCAGCAGGTTCCCGGCCCTGATCATCATCTTGGACGGCACGCAGCCCCAGTACGGGCACTCGCCGCCGACCAGCCGGGCCTCGACGCCGGCTACCGCCAGCCCCGCCTCGGCCAGCGTCCCGGCCACCTCCTCGCCGCCCGGCCCCATGCCGACGACCACGACGTCGAATTCCTGCTCGCTCATGCTGCCTCCGAGATCGCCGCGTTGGGGCCGGACAGGTTCGCCGCCCGGCACGGCCGGGCACGCGGACAAGCGTTACGTTACCGGGGCCGTCATGGCCGCAGCCGGCCCCTAGCGCAGCGCTCCGGCATCCTCGGCCAGCCCGGCAGGCCCCTTGACCAGCACCACGGGGCACGGCGCGCTGGCACCGCAGGCCCCGCTGACCGGGCCGAGCGCGCGGCCGGTCAGCGGCCGGCGCCCGTCGACGCCCAGCACCAGCACGGCGGCTTCCCGGGCGGCCCCTAGCAGGGCGCTGGCCGGGTCACCCTCGGCGAGCACGGTGCGGACCTGAACCTCCGGCGCGGGCTCGACCTTCCGGACGGTCTTGACCAGCAGGTCGTGAAAGGCCAGCTCAAGCTCCTGGTGGTCGAAGGCGCCCGGTGCGGACACCAGGGGCTGCTGCCACGCCAGCAGGGCGGTTACCTCGCCTGCCCGGCTGGCAGCCTGGTCCACTGACCAGCTCAGCGCCGCGACGCTGGCTGGCGAGCCGTCGACGCCCACCACGATCTTGTAGGTCATGGCAAGAGACTACATAAAGCAATCTTCTAACTACACAGCGCTATACTACCTGGTCGGCTGCGGCGCTCGGGTACGGTCACTGGCGGGCGGGAGGCCGCGCTCGACCTGGCGCACGGTGACCTGGGTCAGGCGCAGCCCGTCGGTCAGCCCGTCCAGCACGGCCTGGCCGTTGATGGCCCCGCAGCTGAACAGGTCGATGGCGATCAGGTTCTCCTCGGGCCAGGTGTGGATGCTCAGGTGGGACTCGGCCAGGATGAGGACCAGCGTGATGGCCCGGTTCGGGAAGACGACGTGGCTCGCGTCGAGGACGTGACCGCCGCCCGCGTTGACCGCGGCGGTCGCCAGCGCGGTCAGGGCGGTGACGTCGGTGACGGGCGAGTCCGGGGTGCAGTGCGCGTCGATGGCGTAGAGCATCTTCGGGGCCGCCGCCTCGTGCCGCCTCAGTTCGGCGTAGCTGCGCGCTGCGTCTGTGCCCGGCATGATGTGGGAGGATACCGTACGGCCTGCTCACTGGCGGGCTCGCCAGCGGCAAACCGGGACAGATGACACAGCTGATGAACGTGGACGCAGTCGTCGCCGAGGTCGCGGCGGCGGTCGGCCTGGCCGAGGGCGAGGCGGGGATCCGCGACATCCTGGCGGCGGTGCTGAGCGCCGAGCCGGCGGCGGTTCGTGAGGTCAGCCGACTGGCCGAGCTGCCGGTCCCCATCGTCGCCGCGGCCTGCAACGAGCTGCGCAAGCGGGACATGGTGGACAACACCCGCCCGGTCCGGCTGACGGCCGCGGGCCGCGAGGCCCTGGCGGCCGGGCAGCCGGACCTGACCGCCGGCTGCCCGGCCTGCGCGGGCCGCGGCGTCGTCATTCCCGCCGGGGCGGCCGGGCTGGCCGCCGAGGTCGAGCTGGCGGCGGTCGGCGCGCCAGGCGCCAAGCCCGAGCTCGACCAGACGCACTGCACGGTGACCACCAAGCTCAACCGGGTGCTGCGGCTGCACGCGGCACACGCCCTGGCCGGCCAGCGGATCCTGCTGCTCGGCGACGACGACCTCGTCAGCGTGGCGATCGCGGCCTTCGCCGCCTGGTCGGGCCACCCGGGGCTGGTCCGCCGGCTGGCGGTCGTCGACACCGACCCCGACGTCCTGGGCTGGATCGGCCAGCAGGCCGGCCGCAGCGGGATGCACGTCGACCTGATCGAGCACGACCTGCGCCAGCCCCTTCCGGCTGACCTGGCCGGAGGGTTCGACGTGGTGCTGACCGACCCGCCGTACACCGTCGCCGGCGCCCAGCTGTTCCTGTCCCGCGCCGTCGCCGCGCTGGAGCCGCAGCCCGGCCGGCACGTCTTCTTCTCGTTCGGCGGCCGCCGGCCCGACGAGACCGCGGCGGTCCAGCTCGCGATCGCCCAGATGGGGCTGGTGGTCAGGTCGCTGACCCCGAATTTCAACGAGTACGTGGGCGCCGGCGTCCTCGGCGGCACCAGTCACCTCTACCACCTGCGCAGCACGGCGGCGGCGCGGCCGCTGATCACCGGCGCGCACGACGGCGCCCTTTACACCGCCGACGGCCGCACCGTGGCCCTGCGGCCCTACCGGTGCGCCGGCTGCCAGGGCGTGCACGAGGTCGGGCCGGGCGGCCGCTGGCCCCGCATCGCCGACCTGCAGGCGGCGGGCTGCCCGGACTGCGGCGGCGTGATCTTCCGGCCGATGGCCCTGACGCCGCGATGACGGGCGAGCGGGGTGGCCAGGAGGCCGCGATGACAGGCCCGGGGGCGCGCGAGGCGGCGGTGAGCGAGGCGGCGGTGAGCGAGGCGGGAGCCGGGGCGTTCCTGATCAGGGGCGCGCGGGAAGAGGACGTGGCGGCGATCGTCGGGTTCGAGATCGACATCGCCGTGGTGTCCTTCGCCGACGAGGCCATCACCGATCCGGCGCTGCACCGGCGCAGGGTGTCCGGCTCGCTGGGCAAGCCCGGCGAGATCACGCTGGTCGCCGTCGACGAGCGGAAGCCCGACGTGGTGCTGGGCTGGGCCTGGCTCTCGACGCGGACCAACTCGCTGACCGGAGCCCGGTACGGCAACTTCCGGTCGCTGGCGGTCGCCGAGGGGCCGCACCGGAGCCTGATCGGCGAGCTGCTGCTCGGCGCGGTCCTGGAGGCGGCCGACACCGGCGGCCTGACCCAGCTGACCGGCAAGGTGCACGCGGGCAACCTGGGCATGCGGGCGCTGTACCGCAAGTTCGGCTTCACCGCGACCCACCTGACCATGGAACGACGCCCGGCCGGCGAAGCCGCGGGAGCCGGGCCCGGGTCAGCGCCGCCGGCCGCCGGGCCCGGGTCAGCGCCGCCCGCCGCCGGGCCCGAGCCAGCGTCATGATCAAGTGCGTGGTCTGGGACATCGACAACACGCTGCTGGCCGGGACCTACCTGGAATCCGGTGAGCAGCCGCCCGAGCCCGACCCGGAGCTGCTCGGGGTGCTGCGCGAGCTGGGTCGCCGGGGCATCGTCCACGCCCTGGCCAGCAAGAACCCGCCCGAGGCCGCCGACTATGTCGCGACCGTGACCGGCGTGCCGTTCGCCGCCGCCGAGTGCGGCTGGGGCCGGAAGTCGGACGCGCTGCGCCGGATCATCGACGACCTGGGCCTCGGGGCCGACGCGGTGGCCTTCGTGGACGACGACCTGATGGAGCGGGCCGAGGTGGCGGCCGCGCTGCCCGAGGTCCTGGTGCTGCTGCCCGAGGACGCGGCCGAGGCCCCGAGCTGGCCGGAGTTCCAGCCCGCGGTCCTCACGGCGGAGGGGCGTCGCCGCGGTGAGATGTACGCCCAGCGCCGCCGCCGGCAGCAGGAGGCCCGGGCTTTCGGCGGCTCGCGCGATGACTTCCTGCGCCGGGCGGGCACCCAGGTGCTGATCGCCCCGGCCGGCCTGGGTGAGGTGCCCCGGCTGCACGAGCTGTCGGTGCGGACCCACCAGTTCAACACCGGGGGCGACCCGGTCGGCGAGGACGAGCTGGCCGGCCTGCTCGGCTCGGCGCGGCACCGGCTGGTCACCGCCCGGCTGCGGGACCGGTTCGGCGACGACGGGATCGTCGGCGGCGTGCTGATCGACCGGGGGGAGGCCAACGACAGCGGCGTGCCGCCAGGACCGGGCGCGGCCCGGTCCTGGACCGTGCCGCTGCTGATGATGTCGTGCCGGGCCCTCGGCCGGGGCGTGCTGGACGCCCTGCTCGCCGCGCTCTGCCAGCGCGCGGCCGCCGACGGGGCCGCGGAGCTGCGGATGCCGTGCCTGGTCACCGACCGGAACCTGCCGTTGCGGCTGGCGCTGGCGGCAGCGGGCTTCCGGGCCGGCGCCGCGCCGCGGCCGGGGGAGCCCGCGCTGTTCGCCCGGCCGCTGGACGGGAAGCTGCCCGGCCTGCCCGACTGGGCCACCGTGGCGGACTGGCCGTGACCGCGGGCGAGCGATCCGCGGCCGGCGGTGAGCGGGCCGCCGGCGACGGTGAGCGGCCGGCCGCCGACGGCGTCCTGGCCGGGCTGGCGGGCATCCTGGCCCGGGTAACCGGACGGGCGGATCTGTCCGTTATCGCCCCGGAGACGGCCCTGTTCGGCGACGGCGTCGGCCTGGACTCACTGACCGGCACGATGCTGCTGGTCGAGGTGCAGCACCAGTTCGGCGTGGACGTGGCGGCCGAGGACCTGAACCTCGACAGCCTGGCCACGCTCGCCTCGCTGGCCGCCTTCATCAGCGAGCGGCTCCCCTCGTGACCGGGGGTACCGACGGGTAATCTCGGTTCTGCCAGCGGCTAGCCCAGCCCGACCAGCCCAGCCCAGCCCAGCTAGCCCAGCCCAGCTAGCCCAGCCCAGAAGGGGCGCCATGCCAGCAGCTTTCGCCGTCGACGCCTGCCGGACGCCCGTCGGCAAGATCAAGGGCGCGCTATCCGGGGTGCGGCCCGACCACCTGACCGCCGAGGTGCTGCGCGCGATCCTGCGGCGCAGTGACTGGCTGGGACCCGGCCGCGATCGACGACGTCTACTGGGGCGCCGCCAACCAGGCCGGCGAGGACAACCGCAACGTGGCCCGGATGGGCGTGCTGCTGGCCGGCCTGCCGGTCGAGGTGCCCGGGGCCACGGTCAACCGGCTCTGCGGCTCGGGGATGGAGGCCATCTCCGCCGCCGCCCGGGCCATCGCCGCCGGTGAGCTCGACATCTGCATCGCCGGCGGGGTCGAGTCCATGACCAGGGCACCGTTCGTGCTGCCGCGCTCGGCCGAGCCGTTCGCGCGGGACTCCGGGGTGGCCGACACGCGCCTGGGCTGGCGACTGGTCAGCCCGCTGATGACCGAGCTGTACCCGCCGGTCACCCTGGGCCAGACCGCCGAGAACGTCGCCGACCGCTACGGCGTGGGCCGCGAGCGGCAGGACGAGTTCGCCCTGGCCAGCCACCAGCGCGCGGCCGCCGCCGCGGCGGCCGGGCGGTTCGACGCCGAGCTGGTTCCCGTGGCCGCGCCGCAGGGCGAGGTGACCGCCGACGAGGGGATCAGGCCGGCCCTGACGCTGGCCGAGCTGGCGGCCAAGCGGCCCGCCTTCCGGTCCGGCGGGACGGTGACGGGCGGCAACTCCTCGCCGCTCAATGACGGCGCCGCGGCGCTGCTGATCATGTCCGAGCGGGCCATGACCGCCGCCGGGGCGCGGCCGCTGGCCCGGTATGTCGGCACCGCCGCCGCCGGGGTGCACCCGGACTACATGGGGATCGGGCCGGTCCCGGCGATGACCAAGGTCCTGGCCCGGGCGGGCTGGCAGGTGGATGACCTCGAGCTGATCGAGGTGAACGAGGCCTTCGCCGCCCAGTCCGTCGCGGTGGCAGACGAGCTCAAGCTCGATCCGGCCCGGGTCAACGTCAACGGCGGAGCGATCGCCATCGGCCACCCGCTGGGCTGCTCGGGTGCCCGCCTCACCACCACCTTGCTGCACGAGCGGCAGCGCCGTGGCGCCGCCAGGGTGGCCGCGACCATGTGCATCGGCGTCGGCCAGGGCATCGCCACTCTGTGGGAGGCGCCCTGATCCGGGCTGTGGCCAGCTAACGAGGGCCGGCCAGTTAGGCCGAGGGCTTCCGGCGCTCCCAGATGAGCCGCCGGAACCCGTAGCCGACGATGAGCACGACCACGCCGACCAGGATCCCGCCACCGACCGCGAACAGGACGCCCGCGCCGGTGGCGAAGGAGATGATGATCCACAGCAGGGTGGCGATCGCGGCAGAGATTAGGCTGCTTCCCAGGGACGTTCGCACATGACGACCGTATCGGCGCTTACTTTCATTTGTAAAGGGGTTTCGATGGGAGAGCTGCCGTCTTCCGGTGGGGTCGGCGCCATCCGCGCTCAGGAGCTGCTGGGCGAGGTCGCGACCCTCCGGCGCCGCGTCCGGCGGCCCGCGGGCCTGTGGCCGCCCCTGGTCGTGTTCGGGGCCGCTGCCGCCATCGGGGCGCCGCTGGGCCTGCTCGGCGGCCTGGCGACCAGCTCGTGGTGGCTGGCCATCGCGCCGCCGGGGTTCGCCCTGGTGAGCCGGTACGCCGCCCGCCAGGCCCGCCAGCAGGGCATCGAGGGGCCCTCGCGGCTGCTGCGGACCCTGGGCATCGTCAGCTTCGCGGCCGTCTGGCTGGCCTGCCTGGCGCTCTCGGCCGCCGCGCACCTGCCCGTGGGCCTGGGCTGGACCCTGGCCGTGGCGATCGGCTACCTCGGCTGGAGCAGGTTCGCCCGGAACGGGCCGGCCGCGGTCGTCGCCGTCAGCCTGGGGGTCGTCGGCGTCGCCCTCGCCCTGTCGCCGGCCCCCGCCTGGACCGTCCAGCTTGGCGTCGGGCTGACCATGGTGACTGGGGGACTGCTGCTGCGCTGCGGGCCGGAGGCACGATGACCCACCCCGCTCGCAGGCTCGACAACGCCGTCCACCAGCGGACGCGGCTCGGCATCCTGACCGTGCTGGCCGGGGCGACCCGAGTGGACTTCGCCTTCCTGCGCGACACCCTGGGCCTGACCGACGGCAACCTGTCGCGCAACCTCAGCGTGCTGGAGGCAGCCGGGTACATCGCTATCGACAAGACATTCGAGGCCCGCCGGTCCCGCACCTGGATCGCCGCCACCCCGGCCGGGCGCCGGGCACTGGCCGCCGAGGTCACCGCACTGCGCGAGATAGTCCAGACGGTCGACCGCGCCGCAGCGGCCGGGGCGCGCCTGGCGCCGCGAACCGGGCCCGCGCGATCGTGACCTCGCCGCTCGCCTGACCTCCAGCGGGCCGGGCGGGCCGGGGCGGATCGGGCTCCTGGCCACTCGGTACGATGCGCCGGGGAGCCGGGCCGCGCGGGCGCGCGGACCGGAGGCCCGGCCTGTCCTCGTGCCCACGCTGCAGTGTCGACGGGAGCGCCGCATGGCGGTCACGCCCACCTTCCCGAGCCGTGAGGCGCTGCGCAGTTTCCGGTTCCGGCCCCTGGACGCGGTGGTCGGCCTGGGCGTCTTCCTGCTTGTCTACGCCGTGATCCGGGTCGGCGCCAGCGCCCGGGTGCCCTTTCACCCCGGCCGCTCGGCCGTTACCATCAGCACCGCGCCGGCCGAGCTGCCTTTCTACGCCGCCCGCAGCCTGCTGCGGATGTTCATCGCGCTCTTCTTCTCCTACTCGTTCAGCCTGGTCTACGCCTACGTCGCCGCCCGCAGCCGGCGGGCCCGGCGGATCATGATCCCGGCCCTGGACATCCTGCAGTCCGTCCCGGTGCTCGGTTTCCTGGCCGTCACCGTGACCTTCTTTACCGGCCTGTTCCGGGGCTCCGAGCTGGGCCTGGAGGCCGCGGCCATCTTCGCCGTGTTCACCTCGCAGGCGTGGAACATCACGTTCTCCTTCTATCACTCGCTGGTCAGCCAGCCTGGCGAGCTCAACGAGGCCAGCAAGCTGATGGGACTGTCGCGCTGGAAGCGGTTCTGGACCGTCGACGTGCCCAGCGGCGCGATCGGGCTGGTCTGGAACGGCATGATGAGCTTTGGCGGCAGCTGGTTCTTCCTGACTGCCTCCGAGCTCATTACCATCAACAACCGCAGTTTCGCGCTGCCGGGCGTGGGGTCGTACGTGGGCGTGGCCGAGCAGCGCGGCCAGCTCGGCCACGTCGGGCTCGGCATCCTGACCATGATCGTCATGATCCTGGTGGTCAACTTCTTCTTCTGGCGGCCGCTCATCGCCTACGTGGAGCGGTTCCGGATCGAGCAGTCCGAGCCAGCACCAAGCCGCGCTCGATGGTGCTCAGCGCGCTGCACCGGTCGAACTGGCCGACCGCCGTCGGGCGAGCCCGGCGGGTGATCGCCGAGCCCGTGAACCGGGTGCTGGGTGCGGCGACCGGCATCGACGATCAGAGCCTGGAAACCCACGCGGCCCGGCGCCGCGCCGCGGACGTCGCCTTCCTGATCGTCGTCGGGGCCGTGCTGCTGTTCGGCCTGTACAGCATGCTCGCCTACATCGCGCACGGCCCGCAGGGGCTCGCGGTCCTCGGGCAGGCCTTTGGCCTGGGCTTCCTCACGTTCTTGCGGGTCGTGATCGTGGTGGCGGTGTCGTCGGTCATCTGGATACCCGTCGGGGTGTGGATCGGGTTCAGCCCGCGCGTGGCGCAGTTCATGCAGCCGGTCGTCCAGGTGCTGGCCAGCTTCCCGGCCAACTTCGTGTTCCCGTTCGCCATCGTCGTGTTCCTGGACCTGGGCATCAGCCTGAACTTCGGGTCCATCGTGCTGATGGCCCTCGGCACCCAGTGGTATGTCCTGTTCAACGTCATCGCGGGCGCCAGCGCCGTGCCCTCCGACCTGCGGGAGGTGATGGTGAACCTCGACGTGCACGGCCGGGACCGATGGCGCAGGCTCATCCTGCCCGGGATCTTTCCGGCCTATGTGACCGGCGCCATCACGGCGGCGGGCGGGGCCTGGAACGCCTCCATCGTGGCCGAGATCGTCCGGTACAACGGGCAGGTGCTGACCGCCAGGGGCCTGGGCAGCTTCATCGCCGAGAACACCGGGAACCTCCCGTCGCTGCTGGCCGGCCTGCTGGTCATGGCGGTCTACGTCACCGGGCTGAACGCGCTGCTCTGGCGGCGCCTGTACAAGCTGGCCGAGACAAGGTACGCGCTGGCATGAGTGAGCCGCTGATCAGCGTCCGCTCGCTGAGCAAGTCCTTCGAGGGCCCCGGCGGCCGGCCGCTGCCCGTGCTGGACGACATCAACCTGGACGTGGCCGAGGGCGAGTTCGTCGCGCTGCTCGGCCGCAGCGGCAGCGGCAAGTCGACCCTGCTGCGCTGCATCGCGGGGCTCATGGCCCCGACCCGCGGCCAGGTGCTGTTCCGCGGCGTGCCGCTGCGGGGCAGCAACCGGGACACCACGATGGTCTTCCAGACCTTCGCCCTGCTGCCGTGGCTCACGGTGCAGCAGAACGTCGAGCTGGGCCTGGAGGCTCGAGGCGTGCCGCCGCACCAGCGGTCGGAGCGAGCGCTGCGGGCCATCGACCTCGTCGGCCTGGACGGCTATGAGTCGGCGTACCCGAAGGAGCTGTCGGGCGGTATGCGCCAGCGCGTCGGTTTCGCCCGAGCGCTGGTCGTGGAGCCGGCAGCGCTGCTGATGGACGAGCCGTTCAGCGCCCTGGACGTGCTGACCTCGGAGAACCTGCGCGGCGAGCTGCTGGAGCTGTGGGAGGGCCAGCGGTTCCCGACCAAGACCATGGTCATGGTCACGCACAACATCGAGGAGGCGGTGCTGCTGGCCGACCGGATCCTGGTGCTCGGCACCAACCCTGGCCGGATCCGCTCGGACATGCCCAACCCGCTGCCGCGGCCGCGCCGCCGGCGCACCCCGGACTTCGAGGAGCTGGTGGACCAGATCTACCGGATGATGACCCAGCGCGAGGCGGCGCCGGCCGCGGTGCCGACGGGCCGGGGCGGCCGAGGGACCATCAGCGACACGCCCCTGCCCTCGGCCAGCGTGGACGGCCTGTCCGGCCTGGCCGAGGTCATGCTCGGGCGGCACGGCGGCGCGGCCGACCTGGCCGACCTGGCCGACAGCCTGGGCCTGGAGGTCGACGACCTGCTGCCGCTCGTCGACGCCCTGCTCCTGCTCGGGTTCGCCGAGCTGCACCGTGACCGGCTCGAGCTGACCGCGGCCGGGCGCGTGTTCGCCGGGGCGAGCATCCAGGACAGCAAGCGGATCTTCGCGCGGGCCTGCCTGGATCACGCCCCCCTGGTGCGCACCATCTACCGGGCCCTGCGCGGCAGCCTGGACGGCAACCTGCCCGCGGGGTTCTTTATCGACATCCTGCGCACCAGCTTCAGCGAGGAGGACTCGGCCCGGCAGCTGGACATCGCGGTGAACTGGGGCCGGTACGCGGAGCTGTACGCCTACGACGCGGCCCGCGGCCTGATCATCCGGGAGGACGAGGGCATCGGCGCCACCCTGGCCGATGACGATCAGCCGGCCCGGCGGGGCACGCTCATCGTCTACCTGGGGGCGGCGCCGGGGTCGGGCAAGACCTTCACCATGCTCCGGGAGGGACGGGCGCTGCGGTCCCAGGGCGAGGACGTCGTCATCGGGTACGTCGACACCCGCGGCCGGCCGCGCACGGCCGAGGCCATCGGCGGCCTGGAGATCGTGCCGCCGCGGCCCGATACCGGCGACCTGGACACCGGTGCCGTGCTGGCCCGCAAGCCGGGCGTCGTCCTGGCCGATGACCTCGGCCGGCATGCCGCCGATATCGAGGCCCTGCGGGACGGCGGCATCGACGTCATCAGCACCGCCGACGTGGCCGACGTGCAGCGGGTGGCGGCGGCCGTTCAGGAGGTCACCGGCCGCCAGCCGGCCGCGGCCGTCTCCGACGAGATGCTGGCGGCCGCCGACGAGGTCCAGTTCGTGGACAGCTCGCCCGAGGCCCTGCGCAAGCGCCTCGGGCACGGCAACATCTATCCGCCCGATCAGGTCAGCGAGGCGCTGGCGGGCGAGTTCCAGACGCCGGTCCTGGCCGCGCTGCGCGAGATCGGGCTGCGGCTCATCGCCGACACGCTGCCCGCGCCGCCCGCCGCCCGCACCCGGCCACCGCAGGACGTCCTGGTGGCGGTCACCGACCCCGACCAGGCCGAGGAGGTCGTCTCGCACGGGATCCGGCTGGCCCGGCGCGCGGGCGCCCGCTGCTCAGTCCTGCTGTTGGGACCGCCTCAGCAGCGGGCGGTGGCCGCCAGCCGGATCCGCCGGTCGGCCGTGGCGGCCGACGCGCGAGAGATAGAACGGACCGGCGACCCGGTGACCGTCATCTCGCAGTCGGCCCGGGAGACCGGGGCGCGGCACCTGGTCCTGGCCGCGGTCCCGCCCGGCCTGCTGGACCGGCTGCGCGGCAGCGTCATCGAGCGGCTGCTCGTCCAGCTGCCCGACGTGGACCTGCACATCCTGACCGGCTCACCGCGCGGCCGGTCCCCGGCCGACGCGGCCGAGGCGCCGGAGCCGGCCGCGACCAGCACGGAGGCCAGCGCCCCGGCCGCCGGCCGCCCGCCGCGCGCCCCGATCCGGGTCTACCTCGGCTATGCCCGCGGCTGCGGCACCACCACGGCCATGCTCGAGGAGGCGCGGCGGCGGCGGGCCCGGGGCGCCGACGTGGTGGTCGCGGCCGTCGAGGCCCGCGGCCGCGAGGGAGTCAGCGTGCTGCTGGAGGGCCTGGAGCAGATCGGCGACGGCACCAGCCTGGACACCGACGCGGTCCTGGCCCGCCGGCCGGAGGTGGTGTGCCTGGACGAGGTATCGGCCACGACGACGACCGGCGAGAGCCGCCTGGCCGCCGCCCGGCGGCTGGCCGACGCGGGCATCGCGGTGGTCGCCACCGCGCACCTCGGTGACGGCCTGGACGAGGCGTCACTGCTCGCGCTGGCCGACGAGATCGAGCTCGTGGACGTGGCCCCCTCCGTCCTCATCGAGCGGGTCCGGCGCGGCGAGATCGTCCCGCCGGAGCAGGTCGAGCAGGCGCTGGCCACGGACTACGCCCCCGCCGAGCTGACCGAGCGGCGCGAGCATGCCTTCCGGATCGTGGCCGAGCACGCCGAGCGGCGGCTGGCCGCCTACCGGCAGGACGACGCGCGCGCGGCCGGAGCCGACGCGCGGCCCGCCATCCTGGCCTGCGTCGCGCCCCGGCCCGGCATGGAGCAGCTGATCCGCCGGTCGGCCGCGCTCGCGGCCCAGGTCGATGGCGAGTTCCTCGCCGCGACCGTGGCCGATCCCCGGCCGGACAGCGAGGAGTCGTCCCTGGTGGTCGCCTACGCGGGGCTGGTGGCCCAGCTGGGCGGTGAGCTGACCGTGCTGCCCGGAGCTAGCCCGGCGCTCGTGCTGGCCGAGTTCGCCGGGCGGCGGCGCATCTCGGTGATGATGCTGGCCAGGAACGCCCCGCATCCCGGCCGTTACCCAGTGCTGCGCGAGCTGACCGGGCGGGCCGCTCACGTGGAGCTGCACGTCCTGCCCGCCGAGCCGCCCGGCGCTGAGCCGCCATCGAGGCGGCGAGGGCGACGCTGAGCACGAACGCCAGGGCGGTGGCCAGGTTCATGCCGACCAGGTGCCGGGAGGTGGAGATCCCGGCGAAATAGGCGGGCGGGACGAACGCGACGATGGCGCAGCCAGTCATGCACAGCACCAGCATTGCCCCGTCGCGGTGCCACGGCCTGCCCCGCCGCCGCAAGGCCAGGATCGCGACGGCCGCCATCACGCACCAGAGCGGGATCAGCCACAGCAGGCCGAGCCGTGGCGGCAGCCGGTGCACTAGCCAGGTGACCACCGCGACGCGCGACTCAATGGCACCCGGCGGGTGGCCGGCGTCGGGCGGATAGTCCCCGAGGGCAGTGACCCGGAAGAGCTGGGCCTGCTGCGCCGCCTGCTGCCCGATGCTGACCATGCGCCCCGGATGAGTGAGCAGGAAGCGCGCGATGTTGCCATCGCTGAACCTGGCCTCATACCGCTGATAGAGCGGGCTGGTGCGAACGGAGCGGATATCCCAGTAGAAGGTCCCGCCGTACTTCGCCCAGCTGACCGGGAGCCCGAGCGCCTGCAGGTCGGCGCGCGCGTTGTCGTGGCCGTTCACGATGTCCTGGAAGACCATGTCCACGACCTGGATATGGTGCAGCCGCTGGCCGTAGGCAGTCCTCGAATCCCAGGCACCGTAGGCCCCGGCCAGGACCGCGAGGACCGCGGCGACCGCGACCGCCGCTGCGGCCTGCCGGGTCCGGAAGCGGTCCCGCCAGCGGCCGTCGCTGCGGTGCAGGCTGGCCAGGATCAGGGTCAGGCAGATGGGCACGGCCAGCGGCAGGTACTGCTCCTTCGACAAGATGGCCAGGAAGCCGCCCGATCCGGCCAGCACCAGGCCGAACACGGTCGCGCGCCAGCCTCGTCCCAGGTAGACGATCCCGGCGGCGACCAGCAGCAGGCCGGTCAGGGCGGCAGGCTCCTCGAACGGGCCGGCGAAGACATCGAAGAAGGCGGCGTCCGCGATGATCAGCCAGGCGGCCGCCGCGACCAGCAGCTGAGCCCACAGCCTCATCCGCAGGCCGGTGGCCAGGCTGGTGACGCCTACGGAGGCGATCACGCACATGAGCACGCCAAGCGCGATCAGGTTCAGCGTGCCGGGCAGGCCGAAGACCGGCGTCAGGAACCTGGCTAGCTCCAGCGGCACCAGCTCGGACGTGGGGTACGGCAGCGAGTGGCCGCAGGCCGGGCTCGGGGCGTACTGGAAATAGATAAAGCGGAAGAACCGGGGATCACCGTGCGGGACGACCGGGTTGAGTCCGAGGCCGCGGCCGCACATCAGCCGGGGCCCGTCGCGGTTGTCGGACTGCCCGACCGGCGTGGGCACCAGGAAGCGGATGAGCAGCAGTCCCAGCGAGACCGCGAAGATCGCCAGCCAGCGAGCTGCCCGGCCGGGCAGCCGGCGCGAGGCCAGGCGGCCAGGCCGCACACCTGGCGCGACCAGGGCGGTGTCAGGGAGCGCTGCGTCGTCCTGAACTTCCTGGTGAACTTCTGCGTGACTTGCCGTCTTGTCGCCAGGCACCTGGTCCGTCCTCCGGCGCTTGCATGGCGTTTCCGGCTATAGGCGCCGTTTTCCGCCGTAAAGGTATCGCATCGGTATGCCCGAGGGTGGCTATCTCGGCCCATCCGCCGCTGCCTTATCGCCCGTAACTGCCTTGCTCGCCGGTCACCGGCCGCTAGCCTCTGGGCATGACGACATCTCATGAAGAGCGCGACCTTTCCCCCCAGAACGAGCCCGCGGGCATGACCCTGCAGACCGAGGAGGCGAAGGCCGCCGCCGCGGAGATCGCGGCCGACAACGAGGCGCTGGAAGAGGCTTACCAGGCTGCGGAGGCCAGGGCCGAGGTGACGACCGAGCAGGCGCACCAGCTGGCGCAGGTCACCGAGGAAGTGCTGGAGGAGATCAAGGAGTCAGCCGAGCAGCCGTAACCGGGCGGACGGGATCGAGCCAGGGAGCACGTCATGCTGGGGGCATTCGCCTCGCTGTCCACGCCCCTCGTGGCCGACGCCTGCGTCCGGGGCGGCCTGCCGGTGCGGGCCGCGCCGCCTGGCATCGCCGCGGTCAGCCCCGGTCACCGGATCTCCGGGCGCGCGCTGCCGGCCCAGCACTACGGCAGCGTGGACGTGTTCCTGGAGGCGCTCAGCCAGGCTCAGCCGGGTGACGTGCTGGTCATCGACAACGGCGGCCGCCGCGACGAGGCCTGCATCGGGGACCTGGTGGTCCTGGAGGCCCGGGCGGCGGGGCTGGCGGGCCTGGTGGTGTGGGGGCTGCACCGCGACACGCCGGACCTGACCGAGATCGGCCTGCCGGTATTCAGCTACGGCAGTTACCCGCCCGGCCCGCTGCGACTGGACGAGCGCGAGCCTGAGGCGCTGGTCACGGCCCGGTTCGGCCCGCACCTGGTGAGCGACGCCGACGTTGTCTTCGGTGACCAGGACGGCGTGCTGTTCGTCGCCGCCGCGCGAGCGCAGGAGGTGCTGGCGACGGCCCGGCAGATCTGGCAGACCGAGCGCGACCAGGCCCGCCGGATCCGGGCCGGTGAGACGCTGCGCCAGCAGACGGCATTCGACGAGTTCCTGGCCCGCCGGGCCGCCGATCCGTCCTACAGCTTCCGGCGCCACCTCCGGCGCACCGGCGGGGCTATCGAGGAGTAACGCCATCAGGCGCCGGACACGGCGGTACCGCTACGCGCCGGACACGGCGACGACCCCGTGCATCGTGCCGACGATCACCAGGCCGCCGGACAGCGACGGCGACACGAAGTGCGGCAGGGCGGGGCCCAGGCCGATCTGCCGCTGCACCCGGCCGGTGGCCTGGCTGAGCTCGTAGAGGGTGCCGGAATTCCAGTTCGCCACCCAGACCGCGCCGCCGCCCACGACCGGCGAGCCGCCGGCCCCGGCGGGTCCCCGCCAGAGCACCCGGATGTGGCCCCCGGCCACGCTGACGGCGGTCATCCCGGTGCCCACGCACGGGACGTAGACCACGGACTGGGCCACGGCGGCACCGCCGAACGCCGAGCAGACGCCGCCATCGGCCAGCTGACCGCCGACCCCGCCGAGCGTGTGAGCGTTCAGCAGATAGCCGATGCCGCTCTTGCCGACCTGCAGGATCCGGCCGCCCGGCAGCAGCGCCGGCGACATGGAGCCGAGATCCAGGTCATCGGCGTTGTCCTGCGGCCAGCGGGCCGGGGCGAAGACGCCGATCCGCTTGAGCGCGGGCGACAGGGCGATGACCGAGTCGCTGCCGTCGAACGGCGGCTGCCTGGCCGCGCCGTTACCGGCCGCCACGTAGATCGTGTTGCCGGGACCGACGACCGGGCCGCCGGGGGCCCAGAGGCCAGCTTGCTTCGGGGTCGGCACGACGTAGGACAGCAGCGGGCCCGACCCGGATGCCGGGACGGCCACCACCGAGCCGCGGTAGGGACCGCAGTCGCCGAAGTGACCGCCGAAGGCCACGTAGATGCGCCCCGCGGCCAGGGCCAGGGCCGCGCGCTGCTGGTCATAGGCGGGCTGATGATCGGGCGCCGGGACATCCCGGCTCATGAGCAGCTTGCCGTCGGAGACCCTGATCCCGGCCAGCACCTTGGCCCCGCCGGTCACCTCGGCGACCGCGTAGACCAGGCCGGTGGCGTGATCGTAGACCGGGGTCCCGGTAATCCCGAGCGGGGCGATGTCGCCGCAGGGCTGGTCGGACAGCGGCACCGCGCGGCCGCTGCCGACCCGGACGCTCCACAGCACCTGGCCGGTGGCCCGGCTGAGCCCGTAGACCCGGTTGGATTCCGTGGCCGCGATGACCGTGCCGCCGATGATCAGCGGCTGGCCGTAGACGGCGCTGCCGAGCGGCCGGGTCCAGGCGACCGCCAGCGGGCCCGCGGCCGGCAGCCCGGCCACCGTGCCGGTGCGAGCCGCGTTGGCGTGATAGGCCGGCCAGTCCGCCGTCGCTGCCGCCGGCGGTGAGGTGCTCGAGGGCGTGCCCGGCGCGGCGCCGCCCGACGTGGCGGGAGCCGAGGCGGGCGGGCTGGCCGTGCTGGTCCCGCCCTCGCTCCCGCAGGCGGCCACGACGGTGACGGCCGCCAGCAGGAAAAGACCGCGCGGCAGCCCAGAGCGCGCTCTCATCACGCCAGTGTGTCGCATGGCCCGGTGCGCCCGGACGGTAACCTTCGATCAGTCGGGGAAAGGGCCAAGCATGCAGCCAGGCAGGGTGGCCGGGACCTCGGCCGGCGCAGCGCCGGACGGCCCCGACCCCCTGGAGCGGGTCTGGACCATCCCGAACATCATCAGCTTCGCCCGGCTGGCCGGCGTCCCGGTGTTCCTGTGGCTCGTGCTCGGACCGCGCAGCCAGACGGCCGACTGGTGGGCCGTCGGCATCCTCGTAGCGGCCGGTCTCTCGGACTGGCTGGACGGCAAGATCGCCCGCGCGTTCCACCAGCAGAGCCGGCTGGGACAGCTGCTGGACCCGGCGGCCGACCGGCTCTACATCGTGGCCACGGTGATCGCCCTGGCCATCCGCGGCATCATCCCGTGGTGGCTGGTGATCGTGCTCGGGGCCCGGGACCTCATCCTGGCCGTCATGCTCGCGGTGCTGCGCCGCCACGGCTGGGGGGCGCTCCAGGTGAGCTTCATCGGGAAGGGCGCCACGCTGTCCCTGCTGTATGCCTTCCCGCTGCTCTTCCTGGGTTCGCACCCTTCTAGTTACGCGGAGCTAACACGCGTCGTCGGTTGGGCGTTCGTTATCTGGGGAAGTGCACTGTACTGGTGCGCGGGCCTGCTTTATATCGTGCAGGCGAGGCGATTGCTCGCCGCCGGTCCGCCAGCGGCGGCGGGCCTGCCCGAGCCAGTGCGGACGACTCCAGCGCAGGAGGATCCAGCGCACACCGATCCAGCGCAGGCCGAAGAAGGCTCCGCTCAGCCGTAAAGGCAGGTCAGCCGTGGAGGCAGTATCACCGTGAAGGCAGTAGCAGCGTGAAGGCAGTAGCAGCGTGAAGGCAGCAGCAGCATGAAGGCAGTAGTCATGGCGGGCGGCGAGGGCACCCGGCTGCGCCCGATGACCGCCAACCAGCCCAAGCCGATGCTGCCGGTGGTCAACCGGCCGATCATGGAGCACGTGCTGCGACTGCTCCGCCAGCACGGGTTCGACGAGACCGTCGTGACCGTGCAGTTCCTGGCCTCGCTGGTGCGCAACTACTTCGGCGACGGCGAGGACTTCGGGATGAGCCTCCAGTACGCCACCGAGGAGACGCCGCTCGGCACGGCCGGGAGCGTCCGCAACGCGCAGGACGCGCTCCGGGACGAGCCGTTCCTGGTCATTTCGGGCGACGCGCTTACCGATATCGACCTGTCGAAGCTGGTCGCGTTTCACAAGGACAACGGCGCCCTGGTCACGGTGGCCCTGACCCGGGTGCCGGACCCGCTGGAATTCGGGATCGTCATCGCGGACGAGGAAGGCAGGATCCAGCGCTTCCTGGAGAAGCCGACCTGGGGCCAGGTGTTCTCCGACACCGTGAATACGGGCATTTACGTAATGGAGCCCGAGGTCCTGGACGAGGTGCCGCCCGGCGAGTCGGTGGACTGGTCGGGCCAGGTGTTCCCGCGGCTGCTGGAACGCGGTGCCCCGCTGTTCGGCTGGATCGCCGATGGCTACTGGGAAGACGTCGGGACGCTGGAGAGCTACCTGAAGGCCCAGGCCGACGTCCTGTCCCGGCGGGTCCGGGCCGACATCGACGGCTTCGAGGTCTCGCCGGGGGTCTGGGTGGCGGAGGGGGCCGAGGTCGATCCGGACGCGGTGCTCAGCGGCCCCGTCTGCGTCGGTGACTACGCCAAGATCGAGGCGGGCGCGCAGCTGCGCGAGTACACGGTGGTCGGCAGCAACGTGATCGTCAAGGAAGGCGCGTTCCTGCACCGGGCGGTGGTGCACAACAACGTGTACGTCGGCCGCGGCGTGACGCTGCGCGGCTGCGTGGTCGGGAAGAAGACCGACGTGATGAGCAAGGCCCGGATCGAGGAGGGGGCGGTCGTCGGCGACGAGTGCGTCATCGAGCCGGACGCCTACCTGTCGGCCGGGGTCAAGATCTACCCGTTCAAGACGATCGAGGCCGGTGCCGTCGTCAACACCAGCGTGATCTGGGAGTCGCGGGGCCAGCGGACGCAGTTCGGCCCGCGCGGGGTGTCGGGCCTGGTCAACGTGGAGATAACGCCCGAGCTGTGCGTGCGGCTGGCCAGCGCCTATGCCACCACGCTGCGCAAGGGTAGCGTGGTGACGACCTCGCGCGACGTCTCGCGGGCGGCCCGGGCGCTCAAGCGCGCGGTGCACGGCGCCCTCAACGCCAGCGCCATCAACGTCGTGGACCTGGAGGCTCAGGCCATGCCGGTGGCCAGGTTCGAGACCGCCCGCAGCGAGTGCAGCGGCGGGATCGCGCTGCGCACCACGCCGGGGGACCCCGAGTCCATCGACATTATCTTCATGGACTCCGGCGGGGCGGACCTCTCGCAGTCCGCCCAGCGCACGCTGGAGCGCGTGTACTCCCGGCAGGAGTTCCGGCGGGCCTTCCCCGGCGAGATCGCCGGGCTGACCTACCCGCCGCGGGTGGTCGAGTCCTACACCGACGAGCTGCTGCGGTGCATCGACATGACCGGCGTGCGCGAGGCCGAGCTGAAGGTGGTGGCCGACTGCGCGGGCGGGACGGCCTCCCTGGTGCTCCCCGGCCTGCTCGGCCGGATCGGCGTCGACGTACTGACGGTGAACAACCGGCTGGACGAGTCGGCCCCCACCCAGTCGCTAGCCCAGGCCCGGGCGGGGCTGCAGCGGCTGGCCGAGCTGGTCTCCTCGTCGCGGGCGGACTTCGGGGTCCGGTTCGACCCGGTGGGCGAGCGGCTGACCCTGGTCGATGACAAGGGCGCGCTGGTCAGCGACGATCGCGCGGTGCTCGTCGTGCTCGACCTGATCGCGGCCGAGCGCCGCGGCGGCCGGGCCGCGCTGCCGGTGACCACCACCAGGGTGGCCGAGCAGGTGAGCCGGTTCCACGGGGTCCAGATCGACTGGACGCCCACCTCCCTGAACGGGCTGTACGAGGCCGCGGCCGGCGACGACGTGATCTTCGCGGGGGATGGCCGGGCCGGCTTCATCGTGCCCGAGTTCTCCCGGTCCATCGACGGCCTGGCCGCCTTCGCCCGGCTGCTGGGGCTGGTGGCCCGGACCCGGCTGACACTCAGCCAGATCGAGGACCGGATCCCGGAGGTTCACCTGCTCAGGCGGTCCATCCCCACGCCGTGGGCGGCCAAGGGCATGGTCATGCGCACGGTCGTGGAGGCCGCGGGTGACCGGGAGATCGACACGACCGACGGCGTGCGGGTGGTGGAGCCGGCCCGGGGCTGGATCCTGGTCCTGCCCGACCCGTCGGAGGCCGTCACGCACCTGTGGGCCGAGGGCAACGACTCGGACGAGGCCGCCGCGCTGCTGGACGAATGGGCGTTGATCGTCGAGGGCGCTGATCGCTGACGCGAGCACCCCGATCCTCCTGACCTGGGCCGCCCTGCTGACGGTGGACGCGAGGGTCGCCTGGCATGAGAGAATCGCCAGCATCGCAAGGTTGTTCGCGGGTTGCCGGGCGGCGACGGCGTTATGGCGGAGGTGCGGCCAGGATGTGGCGGAGGCGTCGTGACAGTGCCCAGACGGGCTCGCAGTGGCCGGATACGGCCGCGCGGACCGCGTCGGGCGCGGGGACGCGTGACACCGCCCGCGGGCGCGGCTCCTGGGCCTCCCGGCGTGCGTGGCGCATGGACCGGCGCGGCTCGGCGCAGGTAGCGTTGAGCCCGCCGCCGGAGTACGCGCGCAGCACCGTCGGGGCGGGCACCGTCCGCGCCGCGGTCGCCAGCCCGATAAGTGGGAGGCCAGGGGAGCAGATGCCGAGTGTGTACTGCACCGGGTGCGGTGAGCCGAACCCAGAAGGTGCCCGCTTCTGCTCGCAGTGCGGCACGCCGCTGATCCGCGGTCAGGGCGACCGCATCGCGGAAACCACCTCCACGATCTCGCTCGGCGGCGACCTGGCCGAGGAGTTCGGCGACGAATCCGATGCCGACTCGGCGGCGATCGACGCGCTGCCGTCGGGCACGGCCCTGCTCGTGGTGCGCCGCGGGCCCAACGCGGGCAGCAGGTTCCTGCTGGACAGCGACCTCACCCTGGCCGGACGCCATCCCGATAGCCACATCTTCCTCGACGACGTCACGGTCTCGCGCCGGCACGCCGAGTTCTACCGGCAGGGGGGCAGGTTCACCGTGCGCGATGTGGGCAGCCTCAACGGCACGTACGTGAACCGCGAGCGCATTGAGGAAGCCGACCTGAGCGGCGGTGATGAGGTCCAGGTCGGCAAGTTCCGCCTGGTCTTCCTGCTCGGCCCGCGCTCGGCGGCGGAATACGCCGGGGGCTCGTAGGTCCGGGGGGATGAGTGCGCAGCCCGTCCGGGGCTATCTCGGCATCAGCGAGGTGCTTGGCCAGCTCCGCGCTGAGTTTCCTGACATCAGCGTGTCCAAGATCAGGTTCCTGGAGACCGAGGGCCTGATCGCGCCCGCCCGCGCGCCGTCGGGCTACCGCCGGTTCGCTGCCGCCGACGTCGAGCGCCTCCGCCACATCCTCACGGCCCAGCGCGATCAGTACCTGCCGCTGCGGGTGATCAAGGAGCGGCTGGGCCGCGGCGATCAGCCAGGCCAGTCACCGGGCCCGGGCGATCGCGCGCCGGGCGGGCACGGGGCGGCCGGGCACGGGGCGGGCGATCGCGCGCCGGGTCAGCTGCTGACCAGGCGCGAGCTGCTCGACGAGGCCGGGATCTCCGAGCCGCAGCTGACCGAGCTGGAGTCGTTCGGGCTGCTGCGCAAGTCCGGCCGGCTCTACGGCGAAGACGCCCTGGAGGTGGCGCGCACCGCCGCCTTGCTGACCGCCTACGGCGTCGAGCCCCGGCACCTGCGGACCGTCAAGGCCGCCGTGGAGCGGGAGACGACCCTCATCGAGCACGTCGTGGCCCCCATCCTCAAGCAGCGCAGCGCCGGGGCGCGCGACCTGGCCGGGCGGACCGCGGCGGAGCTCGCCACCCTGGCGATGCGGCTGCACCGGGCCCTGATCGACGGGGCGCTGGCCGAGGCGGGCCTGGCACAGGCGCCCGGAGCCGGCCGGACCGCCGCTGAGCTCGATGCTGACCTGCGCGCTGACCCGGGCACCGACCGGAACGGAGGGCTGGTTCGCGGCGACCAGGCCCGGCATCCCCGCCGCGAGGTAGGCCGCGGCTTTGAGGGCGCGAGCGCGTGAGCTGCGGGCGTCGGTGCACCGGGCGCGGGGCGTCAGACGCCGCTCAGCGATACCGGGTGTACTTTGACAAAGGGAGTGCCTGCGAGCGCAAAGGGAATGGCAGTAAGCAGGGTTCGCAACTGAGGGCAGCGCTTCAGGCGCATGCAAGGACGGAGCCGCTGTGAGGCAGATGGAGGTCGTCGGCGTCCGGGTTGAGATGCCTACGAATAACCCCATCGTCCTGCTGAAGGAGATGCAGGGGGAGCGGTACCTGCCGATCTGGATCGGCCCGATGGAGGCAACCGCTATCGCGTTCGCGCAGCAGGGCATGGTCCCGCAGCGCCCGCTGACCCATGACCTGATGCGTGACGTGCTGGCGGCGCTGGACGTCCGCCTGACGACGGTGAACATCACTGCCCTGCGGGACGGGATCTTCTTCGCGGACCTGATCTTTTCCAACGGCAAGGAGGTCAGCGCCCGGCCGTCGGACTCCATCGCGCTGGCCCTCCGCACCGGGGCCACCATCTTCGCCAGCGAGGAGATCCTCGACGAGGCGGGCGTGGCCATCCCCGATGAGCAGGAGGACGAAGTCGAGAAGTTCCGCGAGTTCCTCGACAACATCACTCCCGAGGACTTCGGAAGGTCCACCTGATCGCAAATGATCTTCTGCGACGCGCCGGGCCCGGTCGTTGACGAGTTCGCCGCACTCGGCCTACGGTGCGAAGTGTGTTCCCAGGTGAATACTCAGGGATTTCAGGCCTGGGCCGGAGGTGGGCGTGGCGGTAACTAGAGGCGACGGGTCGGCGCCAGAGGCGCGCCACGCGGCCGCCAGGCAGGCCGACGAGCAGGGTCTGCTCTTCGGCGGCGAGATCGTCGCAGGCCCGCAGGACATCGGCTACCGCGGGCCGACGGCCTGCGCCGCGGCCGGGATCACCTACCGCCAGCTGGACTACTGGGCGCGCACCCGCCTGGTCGAGCCGAGCGTCCGGGCCGCGACCGGTTCTGGCTCGCAGCGGCTCTACGGCTTCCGGGACATCCTCGTCCTCAAGGTAGTAAAGCGCCTGCTGGACACGGGGATCTCGCTGCAGCAGATCAGGGCGGCGGTCGACCACCTGCGGCTGCAGGGCACGACCGACCTGGCCCAGGTCACGCTGATGAGCGACGGGGTCAGCGTCTACGCGTGCACCTCACCCGACGAGGTGGTCGACCTGCTGCAGGGCGGCCAGGGCGTGTTCGGTATCGCGCTCGGGCGGGTCTGGCGCGAGGTTGAGGGCACGCTGGCCGATCTGCCCGCCGAGCGGGCCGATGGCGAGGATCCCGAGAGCGGGGACGCGGCCGCGCGCGCCAGCGACGAGCTGGCCCGCCGCCGGGCCCGCCGCACGGGCTAGCGGCCGTAGAGGCTAGCCGCCGGGCAGCTAGCCGCCGTAGGGCTAGCCGCCGCGCGGGGGAGCCGCGGGCTGGTCGGCGACGGCCACCACGCCCCCGATAAACAGGTCAATCCCGAACTGGTAGTGAAATTCCGGTTCGTCGCAGGCTGTCATCGGCCCGGCCGCGGCCACCAGGCACGGGTACCGGCCCGGTGGCAGCATCGCCAGCCGGATCAGGCTCTGCCGCTGCTCCTCAGCCCGCTGCTCCGGGGTGAGCCCGGGGTCGTAACCTGGCTCGCTCATCACCAGCATCAGGCCGGTCCACATGGCGTTGCGGGCGATCTCGCTGGCGTGGGCCGGGTCGAACCCCCCGCGCTGCAGTACCGCCAGCGCCGTCTCGGTCGCCTGGAGGGCCGAGTCGCTGTGCAGTTTCTTGGCCGATAGCAGCAGCTTGGACGCGCATGGGTGCGCGCGCAGCATCTGGACCAGGGACTCCAGGAGTCCGCGTAGCTGCGCCGACCAGTCCGCGCCGGGATCCAGCTCGATGTCGATCTCAGCCCATACCCGGTCGCCCAGCGCGGTCAGCAGCTCGTCCTTGCTGCGGAAATGCCAGTACAGCGCCATCGTCGTGACGCCGAGTTCCTGCGCTAGCCGCCGCATCGTGAGCGCGTCCAGGCCCAGCGCGTCGGCCAGGGCGAGCGCCTGATCGACGACGGCGGTCTTGCTCAGCCGGGCCCGGTCTTCGGTGCCCGCCGGCGCCTCGGTGCCCGGCCGGTCTTCGGTGCTCTGTTTCGCTGCCATCACTTGACAACTGTACGCCGTACAAGCAACAGTTGGCTACAGATGTACGACGTACAGGTACGACATACATGTGCGTCGTACAAGCAAAAGCGGCGTGATCCGCAGGGGCGGAACGAAAGGAACCGGCCGATGCCCAGACGCTGGTGGACCCTCGTGGCGGTGGGACTCGCCACCTTCATGACCTATCTCGACAACAACGTGACGAACGTCGCCATCCCCACGATCCAGCGCAGCCTGCACCTGTCGATCTCAGGGCTGGAGTGGGTGGTCAGCAGCTACATCCTGGTCTTCGCCGGGCTGCTGCTGGCCGGCGGCCGACTCGCCGACGTCTACGGCCGCCGGCGGCTCTTCGTGATCGGCCTGTCAGTGTTCACGCTCGGCTCCCTGTTCGCCGGCCTGGCGGGCAGCGGCGGCGTGCTGATCGGCGCCCGGCTGCTGCAGGGCCTGGGCGCCGCGCTGGTCGTTCCCACCACGCTGGCCATCATCATGGCCACCTTCGACAACGCCCGGGAGCGGGCGACCGCGATCGGGGCCTGGACCGCCATCGGCGCGATGGGCCTGGCCTTCGGCCCGCTGATCGGCGGGTTCATCAGCCAGCACCTGCACTGGGGCTGGATCTTCTTCATTAACGTGCCGATCGGGGTCATCACCCTGGCCATCGCCGCGTTCAGCGTCCGCGAGTCGCGCGGGGCCGCCGCCCGCCTGGACCTGCCCGGCCTGGTGACGTCGGCCGCTACCCTGTTCGCCCTGACCTACGCGCTGATCGAGGGGCACAACCATGGCTGGACGTCCGGCCTGATCGTCGGCGCGTTCGCCGCCGCGGCCGCAGCTGCCGCAATGTTCGTCTTCGTGGAGTCGCGCGCCGCGCAGCCGATGGTGACGATCTCGCTGTTCCGCTCCCGGGTCTTCAGCGGCGGCACCGTGACCATGATGCTGTGGGCCTTCGGGATCTTCGGGATCTACTTCTTCACCTCCATCTACCTGCAGAACGTCCTGGGCTTCTCGCCCACCAAGGCGGGCCTGGCCTTCGTGCCGATGGCCCTGTGCATGGCCCTGTTCGCGTCGCTGGCCGGGCCGGTCTCCGCCCGGCTGCGGCCGCACCGGACCGTGGCCCTCGGCATGCTGATCATGGCGGCCGGCCTGGTCCTGTTCGCGCGGCTCGGCGCCGGGGCCACCTTCGCCGGCCTGCTGCCCGGCTTCCTGCTGTTCGGGGCCGGCGCGGGCCTCATGAACGTGCCGCTGACCAGCGCGGTGCTGCAGTCCATGCCGCCCGACCGGTCCGGCGTGGCTGGCGCGCTGCTGAACGCCTCCCGGGAGGTGGCCGGGCTGCTGGGCATCACGATCATCGGCGCGGTGCTGCGGTCGCGCCAGGGCGCTGCCCTGCAGCACGGGACCAGGCCAGCGGCCGCCTTCCTGGCCGGGTACCACGCGGGCCTGGCGCTCACGGTGGCCCTGGTGGCGTTCGGCGCCGTGGTCAGCTACGTGGCCCTGCGCCGCGCGGCCAGCCCGGCCGCCGCCAGCCCGCTCCAGGCCGCGGAGGAGGCCGTGGCCGCTGAGCTAGCCCCGGCCCCCAGCCATCCCGAGCCCAGCCTGCCCCAGCCCGCAAGCGCCCGGGCCGGCTAACCACCGGGTTCCGGACCAGCATGCACGTGCGGCTGCTGTCGCAGTTTCAGCAGCGGCCGCACGTCCATGACCATCGGCTCTTCCCCACCGCGGCGCCTGGGCCGACAAAGGGGGGAGCGGAAACACGTTATATCTTGCTACGGTATCCGCCGTGTCTGCGACAATATCGGTCCGCGAACTCCGCAAGTCCTACGGCAGCCTGACCGCCGTGGACGGCATCACCTTCGACGTGCAGCCGGGGGAGTTCTACGCGATCCTCGGGCCAAACGGCGCGGGGAAGACCACCACCCTGGAAATCCTGGAGGGCCTGCGGCAGGCCGACCGAGGCGAGGTATCCGTCCTCGGCCTGCCGCCCTGGCCGCGGAACCAGGCGCTGCTGCCCCGGATCGGCGTCCAGCTCCAGGCATCCTCGTTCTTCGAGCGGCTGACCGCCCGCGAGCAGATCCGCACCTTCGCCTCGCTGTACGGGGTGGGCACGCGGCGCGCGGACGACATGCTGGCCGTGGTCGGGCTCACCGAGCAGGCCAGTGTCCGGGCCGAGAAGCTATCCGGGGGCCAGGCCCAGCGGCTGTCGATCGCCTGCGCGCTGGTGCACGACCCCGAGCTGGTCTTCCTCGACGAGCCCACGGGAGCGCTCGACCCCCAGGCCCGCCGCAACCTGTGGGATCTGCTGCGGCAGATCAATGCCGACGGCCGCACGGTCGTCCTGACCACCCATCACATGGATGAGGCCGAGACGCTCTGTGACCGGGTGGCCATCATGGACCGGGGCGCGATCTTGCAGACGGGGACGCCCGCCACCCTGGTCCGCGGCCTGGACAGCCCGGTCCGGATCAGTATCGAGCCGGGCCAGCTGGACACCGCGCAGGCCGCCGAGCTGGCGGTCCGGGCGGGCGGCAGCGCCGCTGACGTCAGCGACGACGGCGTGTCGCTGACCATCGCGACCCGCGACCCCGCCACCGTCCTGGCCGGGCTGGCCGACCGCGGCGCGCTGGGCGGCCTGCGGGTCCAGGGCGCCACCCTGGAGGACGTCTTCCTGCAGCTCACCGGACGGGAGTACCGCGCATGAACCGCCGGGCTAGGACTACTCCGACCACCCCGACCGCCGGGGGCGCTCCGAGCACTCCGACCACCGGAGGCGCTCCGAGCACTCCGGGCGCCCCGAGAGCCCTGACCGCCCTGGCCAGCTTGTCGCGCGCCATGTTCAGCGGCTTCGTCCGGGATCGCTCGGCTCTGGTGTTCACGATCTTGATCCCGGTGCTGTTCCTGGTGCTGTTCGGCGCGATCTACAAGAGCTCGAGCGCGCCCCGGGTGAACGTGCTGGAGGTCGGCAAGGTGAGCCTGCTCAACCAGGCCGAGGCCGCCGCCCCCGGCCAGCTGCACAAGCTGCTGACCGTGACCCGGTTGGCCAGCCCGGGCGCGGCACTCCGCGACGTCCGCCAGGGCAGCTACGACGCGGCGGTCCAGCAGCGCGGTTCCACCCTGGTGGTGCACTATTCCGTCGCCAGCCCGACGACGGCCGGGGTGGTCCAGGCCGTCTTTTCCTCGATCGTGCAGCAGGCCGATCAGGCCGCCGCCGGCCAGCCGGCTCGCTACGCCCTGCGCAGCCAGCAGGTCGAGGACAAGTCGCTCAAGCCCATCCAGTACCTCGCGCCCGGCCTGCTGGGGTGGGCCATCGCCTCGGGCGCCACGTTCGGCGCCGCGATCACGCTGGTCGGCTGGCGGGAGAACAAGCTGCTGCGCCGCCTCCGGCTGGCCCCGGTGAGCACGAGCTCGGTGGTGCTGGCCCGGATCGGGATCAGCCTGGTCATCGCGATGGTTCAGCTGGCTGTCTTCCTGGCCATCGCCACCACGCCGTACTTCGGCCTCAAGCTCACCGCGTCGTGGTGGATGGCGATCCCGATCGTGGCCTGCGGAACGCTGGCCTTCATGTCGATCGGCCTGCTGGTGGGCTCCTTCGCCAAGACCCAGCAGGCCGCCACCTCGATCGCGAACCTGATCATCTTGCCGATGGCCTTCCTCGGCGGGGCATTCATCCCGCTGGCCTTCGCGCCCGCCTGGATCCGCGAGGTGTCCTACGCCATGCCGCTGCGCTACCTGGTCACCGGCATGCAGGACGTCATGGCCCGCGGGGATGGACCGGCCGCGGCGCTGCCGGCCATCGGCATCCTGCTCGGCCTGGCCGCGGTGCTGACCCTCATTTCGCTGCGGGTCTTCCGCTGGGACGACGTGTAGCTCGGGTAGACTCCAGGGAGCTCAGCACGCCGTCCGGGAGAGTCTGCGCGCAGCCAGCGCGAAGCGCCGAAGGGGCAACCTCCCCGGAACCTCTCAGGCAAAAAGGACCGGTCGGCGTTGGCAGCTCTGGAGCCTGCGCGGTCACTGAGGTCCGCGCCTGAAGGTGACAGAGGGGGAGTTGGTCACCGTACAGCGGCACCCGCAGGTGCCCGCCCCGGAGAGGCTCCCATGAACTTCGCTGATCGCCATATCGGGCCGGCCGCGCAGCAGCGCCAGCAGATGCTCGACGCCGTCGGGTACGGCTCGCTGGACGAGCTGACCACGGCCGCGCTGCCCGCCCAGATCGCCGCAGACCGCCAGCTCAGCCTGCCGCCGCCGCTCTCGGAGGACCAGGTGCTGGCCGAGCTTCGCCGCCTGGCCGGTCGCAATCAGGTGCTCACCTCGATGATCGGCCTGGGCTACTACGACACCGTGACCCCGCCAGTGATCCGCCGCAACGTGCTGGAGAGTCCGGCCTGGTACACGGCCTACACGCCCTACCAGCCGGAGATCTCCCAGGGCCGGCTGGAGGCCCTGCTGAACTTCCAGACCATGGTGACCGACCTGACCGGGCTGGCCGTGGCCGGGGCGTCGATGCTCGACGAGGCCTCGGCCGCCGCCGAGGCGATGACCCTGGCCCGGCGGGTGACCGGCCGCGGCTCGGTGTTCCTGGCCGATGCCGGCTGCCTGCCGCAGACCCTGGCGGTACTGGCGACGCGGGCCGAGCCGCTTGGGGTCAAGCTGGTCGTCGGGCCGGTCACCCCCGAGCTGATCGCCGCCCAGCCCGATGGCGAGCTGTTCGGCGTGCTCCTGCAGTTCCCCTCGGCCAGCGGGGCCATCACCGATCCCCGCCCCGCCATCGAGGCGGCGCACGAGCGCGGCGCCCAGGTGGCCATGGCCGCCGACCTGCTGGCGCTGACCTTGCTGACCCCGCCCGGCGAGCTGGGCGCCGACATCGCGGTGGGCACGACCCAGCGCTTCGGCGTGCCGATGGGCTACGGCGGCCCGCATGCCGGCTACATCTGCGTCCGCGACGGCCTCAAGCGCCAGCTCCCCGGCCGCCTGGTCGGCGTCTCGGTGGACGCCGGCGGCCAGCCCGCCTACCGGCTCGCGCTGCAGGCCCGCGAGCAGCACATCCGCCGCGAGAAGGCCACCAGCAACATCTGCACCGCCCAGGTCCTGCTCGCGGTGATCGCCGGGATGTACGCGGTGTATCACGGCGCCGACGGCCTGACCGCGATCGCCCGCCGCGTGCACAGCCGGGCGGTAACCCTGTCCGCCGCCCTGACCGACCTGGGCCTCGTAACGGATCAGGCGCCGGTCTTCGACACAGTGACGCTGGCCGTGCCGGGACAGGCGGCCGAGCTGGCCGGCCGGGCCCGCGCCGCCGGGTACAACCTGCACCAGCCGGGGCCCGGCACCCTCCAGATCGCCTGCGACGAGACCACCACCCGCCAGCAGCTCCAGGAGCTGGTGAGCGCGCTGGCCGGCCACGAGGTGGAGCTGCCCGCCGAGCCGGGGGAGTCCGCCGGGCCGGCGTCCTTCGGGCCGGTCGCGCTGCCGCAAGGGCTGACGCGGACAAGTCCGTTTCTTACCCATCCGGTGTTCAGCGCGCACCGCAGCGAGACGGCCATGCTGCGTTACCTGCGCCGCCTGTCCGACCTGGACATCGCGCTGGACCGGTCGATGATCCCGCTCGGCTCGTGCACCATGAAGCTCAACGCCACCGCCGAGATGGAGGCCATTACCTGGCCGGAGTTCGCCGGGCTGCATCCCTTCGCCCCGGCGGAGCAGGCGGCCGGGTACGCCGAGCTCATCGCCGGCCTGGAGGGCATGCTGGCCGAGATCACCGGCTACGAGGCGGTGTCCCTGCAGCCGAACGCCGGCTCGCAGGGCGAGCTCGCCGGGCTGCTGGCCATCCGCGACTATCACCGCGCCCACGGGCAGCCGGAGCGCACGGTGTGCCTGATCCCGGAGTCCGCGCACGGCACCAACGCGGCCAGCGCGGTGCTGGCCGGCCTGCGGGTCGTCGTGGTCAAGTGCGGCGCGGACGGCGTCATCGACCTGGGGGACCTGCGCGCCAAGCTGGCCGCGCACGAGGAGGCCATCGCCGCGATCATGCTGACTTACCCGTCGACCAACGGGGTGTTCGAGGAGACCGTCGGGCAGGTCCGAGACGAGGTCCACGCGGCCGGCGGCCAGGTCTACGTCGATGGCGCGAACCTGAACGCCCTGGTCGGGCTGGCCCGCCTGGGGGACTTCGGCGACGTGTCGCACCTGAACCTGCACAAGACGTTCTGTATCCCGCACGGCGGCGGCGGCCCCGGTGTCGGCCCCGTCGCGGTGCGGGCTCACCTGGCCCCGTTCCTGCCCGGTCATCCCTTCCTGCCCGGGCATCCGGGGGGCTCGGGGCCGGTCGCAGCCGCCCCGCAGGGCTCGGCCGGGATCCTGCCCATCTCCTGGGCCTACATCGCGATGATGGGCGCCGACGGACTGCGCCAGGCCACCCAGGTCGCGATCCTGGCCGCCAACTACGTGGCCACCCGGCTGAACCCGCACTTCCCCGTGCTCTATACCGGGCGCGGCGGCCTGGTCGCGCACGAGTGCATCCTGGACCTGCGGCCCATCGCCGCGCGGACCGGCGTGACCGCCGAGGATGTCGCCAAGCGGCTGATCGACTACGGGTTCCACGCACCGACCATGTCCTTCCCCGTCGCCGGCACCCTCATGGTCGAGCCGACGGAGAGCGAGGACCTGACCGAGCTGGACCGGTTCTGCGACGCCATGATCGCCATCCGCCAGGAGATCGACCGGGTCGCCGCCGGGGACTACGACCGGCTGGACAACCCGCTCAAGAACGCTCCGCACACGGCGAGCATGCTGACCAGCGACGACTGGAAGCACCCCTACGACCGGGAGCACGCGGCCTACCCGCTGGGCACCGACCGCCGGTCCAAGTACTGGCCGCCCGTCCGGCGGATCGACCAGGCCTACGGCGACCGCAACCTGATGTGCGCCTGCCCGCCGCCGGAGGCCTTCGAGTCCTAGCCCGCCGCGCCCCGGGCGACGCCCGCGCCGCGGTCTCGCCGGCGCGGGGCCGCGGTCTCGCCGGTCTCGCCGGGCGCGGTCTCGCCGGGCGCGCTGTCCCCGTCTGGACCGCCGGGCCGGGACACTCCGGATTTGCGGGCTGCGGGACCTGGCGGCCGGCGGCTGGGGACTGTGCACGGCCGGCTCGCGGCTGCCCGCGCCACTGCGGTCGGTGCGCCGGGCGGCGGCGACGTGGTACACCGCCGCGAGGGCATCCGGGCGTTGGAACGCGGCTTTCGACATCTGGTTCGGCCGGCAGCGCGCCGCTTACCGGGGCCAGGCCAGGGGCGCCGAGCTGATGATCGGGCTGAACGCCTGCGACTGTCCCGTCGCAGCCTCCCGGGTCGTCCGCGTCGATCACCGGCGGTGGTACGTGACGCACTGGGTGACCTCCCACGATGGCGCGCCCGGCGCCTGGAACGACATGGCTGGCCCTTCGACGTCGCTGGGGCGACAGCAGCGGCCCAGTCACGTCGCTGAGTCCAGCGCGCGACCGCGTGATCGCGTGACTCGGGTGATCGCTGTGGCTGACGGGGCGGCCCGGATCAGCGGCGAACGTCATGAACCGGCATCCGCTACCGTCAGAGCATCAGCAACCGCACGTTCATGCTCGCTGGAACACCGTGTCGCTGGAACACTGTGTCGCTGGAACACTGTGCTCATGCGGCTCATCAGTAATGCGGGACGGCTTACCCGGCCAGCCGAGGGCGACAGCGTGCACTGGGTCGAGCATCTGCGGGTGCCCGATCTCAGCGTGGGCACCTACTCCATCCCGGCGGGCGGGGCCGACGGTCAGGATCCGCATACCGAGGACGAGATCTACGTGATCACGGCGGGCCGGGCTACCCTCATGGCCAGCCCAGACGGCGACCACGCCGACAGCCTGCCAGTTGGCCCGGGCTCGGTCGTGTACGTCCCGGCCGGGGAAGTCCATCGCTTTGTTGACATTACCGAGGATCTCGCCGCCCTGGTCCTGTTCGCGCCCGCCGAGGAGACGCGCGCGGGCTGAGGACGGGCGGTTCGGCAAGCGGGCCAGGCCCGCGAGCTAGACGCCCCGCCCGCTGCCAACTGCTTCGCCCGCCACTGGCCCGCCGTCACCCGTCCCGCCGTCACCCGTCCCGCCGCCAGCCGGCACGCTGGCCGCCTGGATGGTGCGGCCCTTCCATTCGCCGCCGCGGCCCGCATGGTGGCGGCGGGCGGAGTCGGCCGTCATGGCCGCGTACATGAGCGCGATCAGCGGCAGGCTCAGGGCACGCAGCGGTGACAACCGGTACAGCCGGAGCATGGGCAGGAAGCTGACCGACATCAGCGCCCAGCCGGCCAGGCCGGCCCCCGCGAGCCACGCGGCGGTCGTCGCGCCGCCCAGCCCTCCGCCGCCCAGCCCTCCGCCGCTGAGAACCAGCCCGGCCACCCCTGCGATGCCGGCGACGGGCGGCAGCAGGTACAGCCACAGCAGCCCGGCGATGGTGCCCGCCAGCGCGGCCGGCGAGTAACGCAACTGGGTGTAGGCGCTCCGCGCGACCATGTCCCACAGGTCGGCCAGGCGGTCGTAGGGCCGGGTGCTGGTGACGGCTCTCGTCAGGCCCAGCCAGCAGCTCCCCCCCGCCCCGCGCTTGAGCAGGCGGCCGAGGGCCACGTCGTCGATCCGGGCGCCGCTGATGGCGGCCAGGCCGCCCGCGGCCGTGAGCACGGTGCGGTCGACCAGCATGCAGCCGCCCGCCGCCGCGGCGGTACGGCCACCGGGCCGGTTGACCCGCCGGAACGGGTACAGCTGGGCGAAGAAGTAGACGAACGCGGGCACGAGGACCCGTTCCCATCCGGTGTCGGCGCGCAGCAGGGCCATCTGGGACACCAGCGCGCGGTGGCCGCCGGCCGCGGCGCGGACCAGGTCGGTGACCGCGCCGGGCTCGTAGGCGATGTCGGCGTCAGTGAACAGGAGGTAATCAGCGTCGCCGGCCTCCGCCATGCCCTGGGACATGGCCCAGACCTTTCCGGCCCAGCCGGCCGGCGTCGGGCTCCCGGCCACGACCCGCAGCACCCGGTCCGCGTCAGCCACCGGGTTGACCTGGCCGCCGTCTTCGGATCCGGCTCCAGGCCCGGCGCCGCCGACCGTCCAGCCCGCCGCCTGGCCCAGGGCGGACGCTACCGCGGCGGTGCCGTCGCTGCTCTGGTCGTCGACGAGCGTGACGGCGAGCCGGCCCGGATAATCCTGGCTCAGCAGCGTCGGCAGGCTGTCGGGCAGGCCGCTGGCCTCGTCCCTGGCCGGCACGACCGCCGTGACCGCGGGCCAGCTCAGCCGGTCGGCAGCCGGGCCCGCCGAGCGCGCTGGGCCCGCCGTCCCCGCCGGGCGGACCGGCCGGGGCAGGCGCTGGTCGGTGCGCCAGAACCCGCCGTGGCCGGCCAGCAGGTACGCCCACGCGGCAGCGGCCAGCACGCAGGCGGCGATGGCAAGAGGCATCCGCCTAGCGTGGCACACCGGGCAGCGCCCCCTGCCGCGCCCTGACGGGCGGGAGCCCTCCGGGCGCGGCGCCCCCGCCAGGTCAGCCCGCCCGCACCCGCAGGCAGCAGTCCTGGCCCGACGCACCGCCACTACCGCGGCCGCAAGAACTTGGCCGGACCGTCCTCCTCGCGCCGGGCATCGTGTCGCCGCGCCCAGGCCCCGAACGCACGGGAGGATGTAAGTTACCTGTCGTGGATGCTGCGGTGATGCTGCGCCCAGTGACCGAAGAGGACCTGGCGCTGTTGCACCGGTTGTTCACCGATCCGGCTGGCACCGGCGAACACGAGTGGCACGGCTGGCTGGATTCGCAATGGCTGCGCCGCCTGTGGGACGAAAACCGCATGCTTGGTGAGGACGGCGGCGCGCTGATGGTCGCGCATGGCGATAACACCCTCGGGTCCGTCTCCTGGAGCAAGCGGTCAACCGGCTTCCGTTCGTTTTGCTGGACCATCGGGATCACGCTTGCGCCGGAAGCGCGCGGGCACGGTCACGGCAGCGCCGCTCAGCGTTTGCTCGTGCACTATCTGTTCTCGCACACGCAAATGACCCGAATCGAGGCCCAAACCGAGAGCACCAACATCCCTGAACAGCGAGCGCTGGAGAAGGCTGGGTTCACTCGTGAGGGGCTGCTGCGCAGTGTCGTCTTCCGGCACGGCGAATGGCGCGATGACGTGCTTTACAGCGTGCTGCGCCACGAAGTTGATCTCGATAACAAGTAGAACCGACCCTGGCCTGCCAACGAGCTGCGCTCATGTGCTTATGCCAAATCCTGTTGCGTGGCCTGGCCGGGCGTGACTTCATGTGGACCATGGAGGGCTATGAGCCGGTCGTGAGCTTCGGTGAGGACGCCGCCGCGATCTACGACGACACCCCGCGGGGCGATGAGGATGCGGCGGTCGCGTTCCTGGAGCGGCTGGCAGGTGGCGGCCCCGCGCTGGAACTGGCGATCGGTACCGGCCGGATCGCGCTGCCGCTAGCTTCCCGCGGCGTCCGCGTTGATGGCATTGACCTGTCGCCGTCGATGGTCGCCCGGCTGCGCGCCAAGCCGGGCGGCGACCAGATCATGGTCACCATGGGCAACTTCGCCGACGTCCCGGTTCCCGGCAGCTACCGGCTGGTCTACGTGGTCTACAACACGCTGTACAACCTGCTGACCCAGGACGAGCAGGTCCGCTGCTTCCAGAACGTCGCCGCCCACCTGGCCGGCGACGGAGTGTTCCTGGTGGAGGCCTCCGTGCCCGGGGACCTGCTCCGCCTGCGCGATCACCAGTACGTAGATGCCGAGGCCATCGGCGTCAGGGAGGTTCGGCTCGATGTGGGCCGCTACGACCCGGTCACGCAGCTGCTGGACGAGACCCACGTGCATCTCAGCCCCGAGGGCGGCGTGCGCCTGTACCCGGTCGTTACCCGGTCTGTCTGGCCGAGCGAGCTAGACCTCATGGCCCGGATCGCCGGCCTGCAGCTGAAAGAACGCTGGGCGGGCTGGAACCGCGAGCCTTTCACCGCGACCAGCACCATGCACGTATCCGTTTTCGGACGCTAACCGCACCGCCAGTCGTGGTGACCCTGCTGCGGCTGCGCGCTGCCGGGTTGCCTCAGGCAAGCCAGCGGCACATTCATGCCGATCGGGGCTGCTCCTGCGCCGGGCTGACAGCCGGCTTGCATAGAGTTGAGGTGTGGCAGATCCGGCGAGTTACCGGCCGGCCCCCGGCTCGATCCCCGAGTCACCCGGCGTCTACAGATTCCGCGATGCCCGCGGCCGGGTGATCTACGTCGGCAAGGCCAAGAACCTGCGCTCCCGGCTCAACTCTTACTTCGCCGATTTCGTCAGCCTGCACCCGCGCACGCAGACCATGCTGACCTCGGCGGCCCTGGTGGACTGGACGGTCGTCGGGACCGAGGTGGAGGCCCTCCAGCTCGAGTACTCCTGGATCAAGGAGTTCGATCCCCGGTTCAATGTCCGGTACCGCGACGACAAGAGCTACCCCTACCTCGCGGTCACCATGGACGAGGAGTACCCGCGGGTCATGGTGATGCGCGGGGCGCGGCGGCGGGGGGTCAGGTACTTCGGCCCGTACTCGCATGCCTGGGCGATCCGGGACACGGTGGACACGCTGCTGCGGGTCTTCCCGGTGCGGACGTGCTCGGCCGGGGTGTTCAAGCGCGCGGGCCAGATCGGCAGGCCATGCCTGCTCGGCTATATCGACAAGTGCTCGGCGCCGTGCGTCGGGCGGGTCAGCGCGGCCGAGCACCGGCAGCTTGCCGAGGAGTTCTGCGATTTCATGGCCGGCCACTCGGGCAGGTTCATCCGGCGGCTGGAGGCGGAGATGCGCCGGGCCAGCGCGGCGCAGGAGTACGAGCGCGCCGCGCGGCTGCGGGATGACATCCAGGCGCTGCAGCGCGCCCTGGAGAAGCAGGCGGTCGTGCTCGCCGACGGCACCGACTGCGACGTCATCGCGCTGGCGGAGGACCAGCTGGAGGCCGCGGTCCAGATCTTCTATGTGCGCGGCGGCCGGGTCCGCGGGCAGCGCGGCTGGGTCCTGGACAAGGTCGAGGAGGTCACCACCGGCGAGCTGGTCGAGCAGTTCCTCGGCCAGGTCTACGGCGACGACGCGGTGGCGGCCGACCGCCCGGTGGGGCGCAGCCCGGGCTCGCGGCGCGGCGGCCCGGGCCACGGCGGCGACGGCAACGCGGCCACCTCGGCCGGCCTGGCCGCGTCGGCCAGCCAGAGCGCGGTGCCCCGCGAGGTCCTGGTGCCCGTGCTGCCTCCCGACGCGGGCGCCGTGGAGGAGTGGCTGACCCAGCGGCGCGGCAGCCGGGTAGGGCTGCGCGTCCCGCAGCGGGGCGACAAGAAGGCCCTGCTGGACACGGTGGCCAGGAACGCGGCCCAGTCGCTGGCGCTGCACAAGACCCGGCGGGCCAGCGACCTCAGCACGCGGAGCCGCGCGCTGAGCGAGATCCAGGAAGCGCTCGCGCTGGACGACGCGCCGCTGCGGATCGAGAGCTACGACGTTTCCAACCTCCAGGGCACGCACGTGGTCGCCTCGATGGTGGTGTTCGAGGACGGGCTGGCCCGCAAGTCCGAGTACCGGCGGTTCGCCATCAAGGGCCTGGACGGAACCGATGACGTCGCGGCCATCCACGAGGTGATCACCCGCAGGTTCCGGCGGTTCCTGGACGAGCGGGAGGACGCCGCCGACGCCGAGGCCGCCCCGGCGGGTGAGGTGCAGCGCCAGCATAAGTTCGCCTACCCGCCGGGCCTGCTGGTCATCGACGGCGGGCCGGCCCAGGTCGCCGCGGCGGTTCGGGCCCTGGAGGAGGTGGGCGTCGTTGACGTGGCGGTGGCCGGCCTGGCCAAGCGGCTGGAAGAGGTCTGGCTGCCCGGTGACGACAGTCCCGTGATCCTGCCGCGCACGAGCGAGGGCCTGTACCTGCTGCAGCGCATCCGGGACGAGGCGCACCGGTTCGCGATCACTTACCACCGCAAGAAGCGGTCTGCCGCGCTGACCGTGAGTGAGCTGGACGGCATTCCTGGCCTGGGCCAGTCGCGCCGGGCTACGCTGCTGCGACACTTCGGCTCGGTACGCAAGCTCAGGGCGGCGACGGTGAGCGAGATCGCGGCGCTGCCCGGCTTCGGACAGCGGACGGCCGAGTCGGTCTACGCGGCGCTGCATCAGGATGGCCAGGATGCTCAGCCGCAGGAGTCACAGCACCAAATCGGCCAGGACCAGGACCGGCAGGACGCACAGCAGCAGGACGCACAGCGGCGGGACGCACAGCGGCGGGACGCACAGCTAACGGGGGGAAAGACATGAGCGACGGCGGCGGCGCATGACGCCGGATGACGAGTCGCCCGAGATGGTCATCATCACGGGCCTGTCCGGGGCCGGCCGCAGTACCGCGGCCAAGTCGCTGGAGGACCTGGACTGGTTCGTCGCCGACAACATCCCGCCCGACCTGCTGCCGACCATGGCCGATCTGGCCCGGCGGGCCAAGGGCGCCGTGCCCCGGCTGGCCGCGGTGGTCGACGTGCGCAGCCGGGCCTTCTCGACGGACCTGAAGTCCACCATCAGCGACCTGCACGCGCGCGGGGTTCGGCCGTACGTGGTGTTCCTGGAGGCCGGCGACGACACCCTGGTCCGGCGGTTCGACAGCGTGAGCAGGCCGCATCCCCTGCAGGAGGGGGGCCGGGTGGTGGACGGCATCGCCGCGGAGCGCGAGCTGCTGCAGCCGCTGCGGGCCGAGGCGGACCTGGTCCTGGACACCTCGGCGCTCAACGTCCATGAGCTCAGGGCGCGGATGCAGGACGCCTTCGCCACTGAGGGCGACACCGCGCTGCGGGTCACGGTGGTCTCGTTCGGCTTCAAGTACGGCCTGCCGGTGGACGCGGACATGGTCGCGGACTGCCGCTTCCTGCCCAACCCGCACTGGGTGCCCGAGCTGGCCCCGCTGACCGGCCAGGACCGGGCCGTCCGGGAGTACGTGCTCGGGCAGCCCGGAGCGGCCGAGTTCCTGGACGCCTACGTGCAGGCAGTCCGGATCGCGCTGACCGGGTATGACCGGGCCGGCCGTCATTTCGTGGTGCTGGCGGTGGGCTGCACGGGCGGGAAGCACCGCAGCGTGGCCATGGGCGAGGAGATAGCGGCCCGCCTGTCCGGATCGTGGGCCGGCATCCAGGTATCTCACCGGGACCTCGGGCGCGAGTAGCCGATGCAGCGCGAGCGCGGCGCAGTTCCAGCAGCGGTCGGCGCCGCTGACCGGACGGCCGGCCTGGTCGCGGGCCGGCCGCCCAATCCCAGCGTCGTCGCGCTGGGCGGCGGCCACGGCCTGCATGCGTCACTGTCGGCGCTGCGCCGGGTGACCCGGGATCTCACCGCCGTGGTCACGGTCGCCGATGACGGCGGGTCCAGCGGCAGGCTGCGCCGCGAGTTCGGCGTGCTGCCGCCTGGGGACCTGCGGATGGCGCTGGCCGCCCTGTGTGGGGATGATGCCTGGGGGACGACCTGGAGCCGGGTCATCCAGCATCGCTTCACCGGCGATCAGGAACTCGGCGGCCATTCGGTGGGCAACGTCCTCATCGTCGCGCTGTGGGAACTGCTGGGCGACTCCGTGCAGGGCCTGGACTGGGTGGGCCGGCTGCTGGGCGCGCACGGCCGGGTGCTGCCGATGTCCTCGGTCCCGCTGGACCTGGCCGCCGAGGTTGAGGGCGCAGATCCCCGCAGGCCGGACGAGATCAGAGTCGTTCGCGGCCAGGTAGCCTGCGCGACCACCCCCGGGCGGGTACGGTCAATGTCATTGATCCCCGCGGACCCGCCCGCCTGCCCGGAGGCAGTGCAGGCGATCGGCGACGCGGACTGGGTGGTGCTCGGGCCGGGGTCGTGGTTCACCAGCGTGCTGCCGCACCTGCTGGTGCCGGACCTGGCGCGCGCGCTCCTGGGCACCTCGGCGCGGCGGATCGTCGCGCTGAACCTGGCCCCGCAGCCGGGGGAGACGGAGGGCTTCTCCCCGCATGCGCACCTGGAGGTACTGGCCGACCATGCGCCGGAGCTGGTTATAGACGTGGTGCTCGCTGACATTAACGCGGTGGAGGGAACCAAGGCAGAGCTGGAGAAGGCCGCCGGGCTGCTCGGCGGCCGGCTCGTGCTGGCAGACCTGGCCATGGGGGACGGGTCGCCCCGCCATGATCCGCGGCGGCTGGCTGGCGCATTCGCACGAATATTTGAGGGGGAGTGAGGCCCATGGCGCTGACCAGCCTGGTGAAAGACGAGCTCAGCCGGGTCACCGTGCTCAAGCCGTGCTGCCGGAAGGCAGAGGTATCGACCTTGCTGCGATTCGCCGGGGGGCTGCACCTGGCCGCGGGGCGGATCGTCATCGAGGCGGAGCTCGACACCGGGGTGGCCGCGCGCCGGCTCCGGAAGGACATCGCCGAGGTCTTCGGCCATGCCTCGGAGCTGATCGTGGTCGCTCCGGGCGGATTGCGCAAGGGCAACCGGTACGTCGTGCGGGTGAGCAAGGACGGCGACAGCCTGGCCCGGCAGACCGGCCTGGTCGATGGCAACGGCCGCCCCGTCCGGGGCCTGCCGCGGCAGGTGGTCTCGGGCACCACCTGCGACTGCGAGGCGGCCTGGCGGGGCGCCTTCCTGGCCCACGGCTGCCTCACCGAGCCCGGCCGGTCGATGTCGCTGGAGGTCACCTGCCCGGGGCCGGAGACAGCGCTGGCCATGGTCGGTGCCGCGCGGCGGCTCAAGATTCATGCCAAGGCCCGCGACGTCCGCGGCGTGGACCGCGTGGTCGTCCGCGACGGCGACGCGATCAGCGCCCTGCTGACCCGGCTGGGCGCCCACGACAGCGTGCTGGCCTGGGAGGAGCGGCGGATGCGCCGCGAGGTCCGCGCGACGGCCAACCGGCTGGCCAACTTCGACGACGCCAACCTGCGGCGCAGCGCGCGGGCGGCGGTCGCGGCCGGCGCCCGGGTCGAGCGCGCGCTGGAGATCCTCGGCACCGACGCTCCCGAGCACCTGATCGTCGCAGGGGAGCTGCGGATCAAGCACCGGCAGGCCAGCCTGGAAGAGCTGGGGCAGCTGGCCGAGCCCGCCCTGACCAAGGACGCCATCGCCGGGCGGATCCGGCGGCTGCTGGCGCTGGCCGACCGCCGGGCGGCAGAGCTGGGCGTGCCGAACACGGAGGCGACGCTGACGCCCGACATGCTGGTCCCCTGACCGCCGACGCCCCGCAGGCGAGCCGGGCCGGCGGCGGCTTATCCGATGCGACCCGGCGGCCGGATTCCGGTAACCTGCTGCCGGCGGGGAAATTATGGCCGTGGCGTCGGCAGAGCGACGAATCTGGGCGACGAAAATCTGAAGGAGATCACTGCAGTGACTGTCCGCGTGGGCATTAACGGATTTGGCCGGATCGGCCGTAACTTCTGGCGCGCGGTTCATGCCGGCGCTGGCGCCGCCTCCGACATCCAGATCGTCGCGGCTAACGACCTTGGCGACGTCGCTACCTGCGCCTATCTGCTCAAGTACGACACCCTGCTGGGCACCCTGGACCTCGAGGTAGCCGCTGACGGGGACGTGATCCGGGCCGGCGCGCAGGAAATCAGGATGCTGGCCGTCCGCGAGCCCGCCGAGCTGCCCTGGGGCGACCTGGGCGTGGACGTGGTCATCGAGTCGACCGGGCGCTTCACCAAGGCCGCCGATGCGCGCAAGCACCTGGACGCCGGCGCCCGCAAGGTAATCATCTCGGCTCCGGCGTCGGGCGAGGACATCACCATCGTGATGGGCGTCAACGACGACCAGTACGACACCGCGGCTCACGACATCATCTCCAACGCCTCCTGCACGACCAACTGCGTCGCGCCGATGGCCAAGGTGCTGCACGACAACTTCGGCGTGCGACGGGGCCTGATGACCACGGTCCACGCGTACACCAACGACCAGGTCATCCTGGACTTCCCGCACAAGGACCTGCGCCGGGCTCGCGCCGCCGCGCAGAACATCATCCCGACGACCAGCGGCGCGGCCAAGGCCACGGCCCTGGTGCTGCCGGAGCTGGCGGGCAAGTTCGACGGCCTGGCCATGCGGGTGCCGGTGATGGACGGGTCGATCACCGACCTCGTGGTGCAGCTGGACCGAGAAGTAACGAAAGACGAGGTCAATGCCGCTTACCGGGCGGCGGCCGACGGCCCGCTCAAGGGCTACCTGCACTACACCAGCGACCCGATCGTCTCCTCGGACATCGTCGGCACGCCCTACTCCTGCACCTTCGACTCGCTGCTCACGATGGCCTCGGGCGACCAGGTGAAGGTCCTGGGCTGGTACGACAACGAGTGGGGCTACTCCAACCGGCTGGCCGACCTGACCGCGCTGGTCGGCGCGGCTCTCCCGGCCCGGTGATGAACGGTATCGAGGACCTTGAGGTCAGCGGCGCCACGGTGCTGCTGCGAGCCGACCTGAACGTGCCGCTCGACGGGACCGCCATTACCGACGATGGCCGGATCCGGGCCAGCCTGCCGACGATCAGGAAGCTGACCGGTCGCGGCGCCCGGGTGGTCATCTGCGCGCACCTGGGCCGGCCGAAGGGGAACGACTACGCCGAGCGCGCGGCCTGCGGCCCGTCGCTGGCGCCGGTGGCTGCGCGGCTGGCCGAGCTGCTCGGCCAGCCTGTACCCCTCGCCGCCGACGCGGCCGGGGAATCGGCCGCCGCGCTGGCGGCCGGCTTGTCCGACGGCGAGGTGGCGCTGCTGGAGAACGTCCGGTTCGAGCCGGCCGAGACCAGCAAGGACGATGCCACGCGGGCCGAGCTGGCGGGCCGGCTGGCCGGGCTGGCGCAGCTGTACGTGGGCGACGGCTTCGGCGCGCTGCACCGCAGGCATGCCAGCGTGTTCGACGTGCCGGCCCTGCTGCCGGCGGCGGCCGGTGACCTGGTGCTCGCCGAGGTGGACGTGCTGCGCAAGCTGACGGCCGAGCCGGAGCGCCCGTATGCGGTCGTGCTCGGCGGGTCCAAGCCGTCGGACAAGCTGGGCGTGATCGCCAGCCTGCTCGACAAGGCCGACCGGGTGCTGATCGGCGGCGGCATGTCCTACACGTTCCTGCTGGCCCAGGGGCACGAGATGGGCCGGTCGCTGCTGGAGCCCGACAAGGTCGACGAGGTATCGCGGGTCCTGGCCGACGCGGCCGCCCGCGGCGTGGAGATCGTCCTGCCCGTGGACCTCGTCGGCGCGGCCAAGTTCGCGCCGGACGCTGAGCATCACGTCTTCGACGTCACGGCCTTCCCCGCGGACTACGAGGGCGTGGACATCGGCCCGAGGACCCGCGAGCTGTTCGCGGCCAAGCTCGCCGACGCCAGGACCGTGTTCTGGAACGGCCCGGTCGGGGTCTTCGAGTTCCCGGCCTTCGCCGGCGGCACGCTGGCGGTGGCCCAGGCCATCGCCAAGGTGCCGGGCCTGACCGTGGTCGGCGGCGGTGACTCGGCGGCGGCCGTTCGCCGCCTGGGCATTCCGGAAGACGCGTTCGGCCACATCTCCACCGGCGGCGGCGCCAGCCTGGAGTACCTGGAGGGCGCCACGCTGCCCGGCCTGGCCGCACTCGACGCCGCACAAGCAAGAGATGACTCAGCGTGACCGCCAGGAAGCCGCTGATCGCCGGCAACTGGAAGATGCACAACAACCACTTCGAGGCGCTGGCCCTGACCCAGAAGCTGGCGTTCGCACTCAACGCCAAGGACTTCGCGGCGGCCGACGTGGCCGTGCTGCCCCCGTTCACGGCGCTGCGCAGCGTGCAGACCCTGATCGAGGGCGACAAGCTGCAGCTGTTCTACGGAGCGCAGGACATCTCCTCGCACGACGACGGCCCCTATACCGGCGAGGTATCCGGCCGGATGCTGGCCAAGCTTGGCTGCCGCTACGTCCTGGCGGGTCACTCGGAGCGGCGCCAGTACCACCACGAGGACGACGTCATGGTCAACGCCAAGGTGAAGGCGGCACTGCGCGCCGAGATCGTGCCCGTCCTGTGCGTCGGCGAGCCCCTGGAGGTGCGCCAGGCGGGACGTCAGATCCCGCACACGCTCAGCCAGCTCGACGGTGGCCTGGCCGGCCTGACCAGTGCCCAGGTGGCCGGCCTGGTCGTGGCCTACGAGCCGGTCTGGGCCATCGGGACCGGCGAGGTGGCCACGCCGCAGGACGCGCAGGAGGTCTGCGGGGCCGTCCGCGGGCGTATTTCCGCCGTTCACGGGGACGAGGTGGCCGGTGGTGCGCGTATTCTGTATGGCGGGTCGGTGAAACCCGACAACATGCCCGCGATCATGGCCGAGCCAGACATCGACGGGGCGCTGGTCGGCGGGGCCAGTCTGGATGCCGGAGATTTTGTCAGGATCTGCCGGTATCGTGAGCTGACCGCTGTTTCCTGAGCGGCCTCCCCGGCGACGTGCCAGACGACATGACAGCCAGACGACATGACAGAAGAGACGTGAAGCAGCAGTGACGATCGCAATCTCTATTGTCTTGATCCTGACGAGCCTGCTCATGATCGTGCTGGTCCTGCTGCACAAGGGCAAGGGCGGCGGTCTGTCGGACCTGTTCGGCGGCGGTATCTCGTCGTCCCTGGGCTCGTCATCGGTGGTCGAGCGAAACCTGGACCGGATCACGATCTTCACCGGAGTCCTGTGGTTCCTGTGCATCGTGGCGCTCGGCCTGCTGACAAATCACTGACGGTAGGGCATCTGGCCCGCAGCGGCGGTCAGTGCGTTCTTGAAGCAAGGGGTGAGCAGTGAGTAGTGGCAACGCCATCCGCGGAAGCCGGGTGGGAGCTGGCCCGATGGGCGAGGCAGAGCGCGGCGAGGCGGCACCACGCGTGCGCGTGTCGTTCTGGTGCAGCAGCGGGCACGAGACTATCCCCAGCTTCGCCAGCGACGCGGCGATCCCGGACACCTGGGACTGCCCGCGCTGCGGCCTGCCGGCCGGCCAGGACGAGACCGCACCGCCGGCCCCGCCGCACGCTGAGCCCTACAAGACGCACCTGGCCTACGTGAAGGAGCGCCGCAACGACAGCGACGGCGCCGCCATCCTCGCCGAGGCGCTGGAGCGCCTGCGCAAGGGCGCCTAGCCCCCCGCCGCCGGAGTTCCCCCCGCCCGCAGCCTCTTCCCTAGTGCGCGAACCCGCTGCGCTGCTTGCCGGGCAGCAGCGGGAGCGGCGGCGCGGCCTGTGCCTCCAGCGCGTCGACCTGTGTCTTGAGGTCGCCGAGCAGCGAGTCGGCCAGGTTCTTGCTGAGCCCGTTGCGCACCACGAGCCGCAGCACCGCGGTGTCCTGCATGTTCTGCGGAAACGTGTAGGCCGGGACGAGCCAGCCGCGCTGCCGGAGCCGCTCGGACACGTCGAAGACCGTGTACCCCGCCGCTGCCGGGGAGCGCAGCCGGAAGGTCACCACCGGCAGCTCGCTGCCGTCTGACAGCAGCTCGAACGGCCCCATGGCCGAGATCTGGTCGGCCAGGTGCCGGGCTACGTCCTGGCAGGCCTGCTGCACCGCGCGGTAGCCCTCGAAGCCCAGCCGCAGGAAGTTGTAGTACTGGGCCGCGACGTTGCCGCCGGGCCGGGAGAAGTTCAGCGCGAAGGTAGGCATCTCGCCGCCCAGATAGTTCACCTTGAAGATCAGGTCGTCGGGCAGGGCCGCAGCGTCGCGCCAGATCACCCAGCCCACGCCCGGGTAGACGAGCCCGTACTTGTGGCCCGAGGCGTTGATAGAGGCGACCCGCGGGAGCCGGAAATCCCATTCCAGGTCCGGGTGCAGGAACGGCGCGATGAAGCCGCCGGAGGCGGCGTCGACGTGGATCGGGATGTCCGGGCCGTCGCGGGTCTGCAGCTCATCCAGGGACTGGCTGATCTGCGCCACGGGCTCGTAGCTGCCGTCCATCGTGGACCCGAGGATGGCCACGACCCCGATGGTGTTCTCGTCACACCGGGCCGCCGCCTCCGGGCCGGTCAGGTGGAGCCGGCCGGGCTCCATCGGCACCATGCGCGGCTCGACCTGCCAGTACCGGCAGAACTTCTCCCAGCACACCTGAACGTTCGCGCCCATGACGAGGTTGGGCTGGGCGGCCGCCCCGGCGGCTTCGCGGCGGGCGCGCCAGCGCCATAGCAGGGCCATGCCGCCAAGCATGCAGGCCTCGCTGGATCCGGTCGTGGAACAGCCCGTCGAGCCCGGCTCGGCGCCGTCGGGATGCGGCATCATCGACGGCGCGTGCCACAGCCCGGCCAGGATGGCCACGCAGCGGCGCTCCAGCTCGGCCGTCTGCGGGTACTCGTCCTTGTCGATCATGTTCTTGCTGAAGCACTCGGCCATGAGCTGCTCGGCCTGCGGCTCCATCCAGGTCGTGACGAAGGTCGCGAGGTTCAGCCGCGCGTTGCCGTCCAGGATGAGCTCGTCCCGGACCACCTGCAGGGCCGTGTCCGGCAGCATGCCGCCGGGGGCCAGCCGGTACCGGGGCACGGGATGGCTGTCGGCCCGGACATACAGCGGGTTGATGTCGAGTTCCGGCGAGGCCGGCGGCTCCTCGCCCCTGGCGTGCAGCGCCATGCTGGCTCATCCTCTCGCGCGATCCCGGGCGGCCGCGAGGCGGCGATCCCCGGCCCCATCCGGCCGGCACCGTCCGGCCGGCGCTTCACGCTATACCGTGCGCACGTACCGGCAGAACAGGTAGTCGTCGTCGGCCAGGACATGAGCCAGCCGGAGTGGCTCGGGGGTGCCCGGCTGCTGATCGCCGATGGGCGCGCCGGACAGGATCCGCCGCCCCTGGCCGCCCGCCAGCACCGGGCTGACCGTCAGGCAGAGCTCGTCCAGCCGTCCCGCTTCGGCAATCTGCGCCAGCAGGCTCGGGCCGCCCTCGGCCAGGATGCGCGCGTGGCCGCGCCCAGCCAGCGCGGCAATGACCTGGCCGGCCGTCAGCTGGTCCGAGTCAGCCACAATGAGCTCCGCGTGCCGGGCGATCGCGGCCTGCTGGCTGCGGGGCGCCGACTGCGTGGTCATCACGATCGTCCGGGCCTCAGCCGGGGCCTCGGCCAGGAGCGGAGCCCGCGGATCGAGGTCGAGCCGGGCACTCACCACGGCGATCGGCGCCGTCGCCGGGCGGTCCTGGCGCAGTGCCGCCAGCGCCGGGACCGCGCGGGCCGGCCCGTACCCCTCGGCCCGCGCCGTGCCCGCGCCGACGAGGATCACGTCGGCCAGGGCCCGCAGGACCTGCAGCAGCATCCGGTCGGCCGGGCCGCCGAGCGCGCCGGACCGCCCGCCGATGGTCGCGGTGCCATCCACGCTGGCGATCATGTTCGCGCGCACCCAGGGCCGGTCCTGGCCGTCGGGATAGGCATACAGGCCGGCCAGCAGCTCGGCGGCATCGCGTGCGCCGCCCCCAGCGCGGCTCCCGACCCCACCCCCCTCTGGCGACAGCACGGGATAGATCTGATGCACAGGCAGCAGTGAACCAGACCGGGGCGAGCCCGCGGGACGGGAATCGTGGATGTCCCGTTGCTAACCCCGCCGCACCGGCCCCGGGCGGGACGGGCGGGGCTGAGCAGGGCCAGCCGGGCCGGTGGGTCGGGTGAGCTTTCCGCCGGAGGTCAGCCGGACCCTTTAGCGATGGGATTGCACGCGAGCGGCTGAAAAAGTAGGGCAGGATGTGCCAAGGGTCAATTTCTAGGGAGCTGGGGGGAGGCAAGTGAAATTCGTTGCTCTTGCCATTTGGGCAGGTACGGCATGTTTCGGGTTATATCTTCTCGGAGTCTGGCTTTCCCACGGCGGCCTGCGCCAGCAGGCCACCCGGATTACCGTTTTTCCGGCGGCGCTGATATTTGCTCACCCGATCCTGGCCACGATGGGGCTGACATTCTGGATCTTTTTCATTGCGACGAAGAATGTGGCGTTTGCCTGGTACGGATTCGGCGTGCTCACCGCGTCGGCCATGCTCGGCTTCGTCATGCTGACGCGCTGGCTGGTCGGCCGGGGCGGTAAGCACGCCAGGGGAGCGGAGCAGCATTTTCCGGCCCGGGTGGTGGCCATGCACGGCATGGTCGGGCTGACGACCTTTGCCCTGGTCCTGATCACGTCCACGCTCGCCGCCCGCCAGCGCTAGGCCCGCGGCTCCGTCAGGCTGGCCCGTCGTCCGCCCGCAGCACGATGACGGTCCGGCCGGACACGTCCACGGTAGCCGCCGCCGGGAGCCGGAGGCCATCGAGATTCCCGCCGGACGCCGCCGGTGCCGCGCCGAAGCCGGCGTCACTCGGACTGGCCGGGCCGGCCGGTGCGCCCGAGGTGTCCACCACCGGGCGCCAGCCAGCGGCGTAACCGGCACCGGGAAGCCGGAACGACACCGGATTGCCGTTGGCGTTGAACAGCAGCAGGAAGCTCTGGTCCCGCACGGTGTCGCCGCGCGGCCCCGGCTCGCTGATCGCGCTGCCGTTGAGGAAGACCCCGATGTACATGGCCTGGCGGTCACGCCAGTCCCGCTCGGCCATCTCCTCGCCCGAGGGAGCCAGCCAGATAATGTCCCGCAGGCCGCCGTCGTCACCGCGGGCGGGCTCGCCGCTGAAAAAACGCCGTCGCCGGAACACCGGATGCGCGCGGCGCAGCTGCGCCAGGCTGCGAGCGAATTCCAGCAGGTCGGAGTACTTGCTGGCCGCTTCCCAGTCCACCCAGGACAGCTCATTGTCCTGGCAGTAGGCATTGTTGTTGCCGCGCTGGGTCCGGCCTAGCTCGTCACCGGCCAGCAGCATCGGCACCCCTTGCGAGCAGAACAGGGTGACCAGGAAGTTGCGGGCCTGCCGGGCCCGCAACTCCGTTATGGCCTGATCGTCGGCCGGTCCCTCGGTGCCGCAGTTCCAGGACCGGTTGTCGTCGGTGCCGTCGGCGTTCCGCTCGCCGTTGGCCTCGTTGTGCTTGTGGTCGTAGCTCACCAGATCCTGCAGCGTGAAGCCATCGTGGCAGGTCGCGAAGTTCACCGACGCCACGGGGCGCCGGGCACTGGTCTCATACAGGTCACTGGATCCGGTCAACCGCGAGGCGAACTCCGGCAGCGTCGCGGGCACGCCGCGCCAGAAGTCGCGGACGGTGTCGCGGTACTTGCCGTTCCACTCGCTCCACAGCGGCGGGAACTTGCCGACCTGGTAGCCGCCCTCGCCGACGTCCCAGGGCTCGGCGATCAGCTTGACCTGGGACACGACCGGGTCCTGCTGAACCAGCTCGAAGAAGGTAGCGAGCCGGTCGACGCCGTGCAGCTCACGGGCCAGCGCGGACGCGAGGTCGAAGCGGAACCCGTCGACGTGCATGTCGACGACCCAGTAGCGCAGCGAGTCCATGATCAGCTGCAGCGCGTGCGGGTGCCGGACGTTCAGGCTGTTGCCGCAGCCGGTGTAGTCGAGGTAGCGGGCGGGGTCCTCGTGGCTGAGCTGGTAGTAGGCGGCGTTGTCGATGCCGCGGAACGACAGCGTGGGACCGTTCGCGCCGCCCTCGGCGGTGTGGTTGTAGACGACGTCGAGGATGACCTCGATCCCGGCGCTGTGCAGGGCCTTGACCATCGCCTTGAACTCGGCCACCTGGCCGTGCGGCTCGGCGGACGCGGAGTAGGCCCGGTGCGGGGCGAAGAACCCGATCGTGTTGTAGCCCCAGTAGTTGGTCAGCCCGCGCTCCACCAGGAGCTGCTCGGGGACGAACTGGTGCACCGGCATCAGCTCGACCGCCGTCACGCCGAGCTTGGCGAGATGCTCGATGACCGGCGGCGAGCCCAGGCCCGCGTAGCTGCCGCGCAGGTCCGCGGGGACCTCTGGATGGCGCAGCGTCAGGCCGCGCACGTGCGCCTCGTAGATCAGCGTCTCGTGATATGGCGTGCGCGGCTGCCGGTCGCCGGCCCAGTCGAAGTACGGGTTGATCACGACGTTGCGCGGCATGAACGGCGCACTGTCGGCGGAGCTGACCGAGCCGGGATGGCCGGGCCGCTGCGAGAACAGCGCCTCGTTCCAGCGCAGGTCGCCCTCGACGGCCTTGCCGTAGGGGTCAAGCAGCAGCTTCGCCGGGTTACAGCGGTGCCCCCGGCGCGGCTCGTACGGCCCGCGCACCCGGTAGCCATAGCGCTGGCCAGGCCCCACGCCGGGCAGGTAGCCGTGCCAGACGAAGCCGTCCACCTCGGCCAGCTCGACGCGGGTCTCCTCGCGGCCTTCGAACAGGCAGAGCTCGACCTGCTCCGCCACCTCGGAGAACAGGGCAAAGTTCGTCCCCGACCCGTCCCAGGTAGCGCCGAGCGGGTAAGCGGTTCCCGGCCACAGTTGCATCCGCAGACCCTATCCGGGCCCGGGGACAGACCGAGCAAGCACCGGAGCGAGGGCTAGGCCGCCGGGCAGCGTGCCGAACGGGCCACCGGGGCCCCCGAAGCCAGCGGCAGCATCGGGATCGAGCCGGGAGGCGCAGAATGCGTCGGCCACCGGGGCCGGCGCGAACCGGGCTAGCAGCGCGGCCTGCAGCGACAGGGCCAGCAGGCCCGCCAGCCGGCGGGCGTGCAGGCTGGCCGCCGGGCCTGCGGCGGCCGCCTCCTTGAGCTCACGCCGCAGCCGCGCCGCGGCCCGGTCGAGCCGCCGGTCGGCGCCGCCAGCCTGATCGATCTCGGCCAGGACGCAGTCGGCCGCCTGCGGCGTCCGGGTCAGGGCCCGGAGCACGTCCAGCGCGGTGACGTTGCCCGAGCCCTCCCAGATCGAGTTCAGCGGCGCGTCCCGGTACAGCCGCGGCAGGCCCGAGTCCTCGACGTATCCGTTGCCGCCCAGGCACTCCAGCGCCTCGCCGACCACCATCGGCGCCCGCTTGCACACCCAGAACTTCGCCGCCGGCAGGGCCAGGCGGAGGAAATCGGCCTCGGCGGCGTCGCCGCGCGCGGCCCGGTCCGCGGCGCCAGCCAGCCGCAGGGCCAGCACGGCCGCGCCTTCCGATTCGAGGGTCAGATCGGCGATAACGCCAGCCATCAGCGGCTGATCGATCAGCGCCGCGCCGAATGCCCGGCGCTGGCCGGCATAGTAGGCCGCCGCGACGCAGGCCTGGCGGATCTGGGCGGCACTGCCGAGCACGCAGTCCAGGCGGGTCGCGGTCACCATCTCGATGATCGTGGCGATGCCGCGGCCCGGCTCGCCGACCAGCCAGGCCAGCGCGCCGTCGTATTCGACCTCGGCTGAGGCGTTGGACCGGTTGCCCAGCTTGTCCTTGAGGCGCTGGATGCGCAGGGCGTTCAGTGTCCCGTCGGGCCGGATCCGCGGCAGCAGGAAGCAGGACAGCCCCTCCGGGGCCTGGGCCAGGACCAGGAACAAGTCGCACATCGGCGCCGAGCAGAACCACTTGTGGCCGGTCAGCACGTAGCTGCCGTCCCCGGCGCCGGCCGGAGCCGCGCGCGTGGTGTTCGAGCTGACGTCCGAGCCGCCCTGCTTCTCGGTCATGCCCATCCCGGCCAGCAGGCCCGTCTTCCCGTCCGGAATCGCCAGGCCGGGCTGGTAGGCGGAGGAAGCGAGCCGCCTGGAGTACCGGGCGGCCAGCTCAGGCTGGTGCCGCAGCGCCGGCACGGACGCGTAGGTCATCGAAATGGGGCAGCCGTGGCCCGCCTCGGCCTGCGTCCAGACGTAGAACTTGGCCGCCCGCGCGACGTGCGCACCCGGCCGGGGATCGGCCCAGGGGGCGGCGTGCAGGCCGTGCCGGACGGCCGTGGCCATCAGCTCGTGCCAGGCCGGGTGAAAGTCGACCTCGTCGATCCGGTACCCGAGCGCGTCATGGGTGCGGAGCACGGGCGGGTACACATTGGCCAGCCGGGCCAGTTCCTGGGTGCTAGCCGCGCCGGCCAGCCGGCCCAGCTCGTGCAGCTCCCCGGTGACCCAGTCGCCGCCCTCCCGCGCCACGGCGGCTAGCAGCGCCGGATCGGCCGCTACGTCATGCCCGGCCAGGGGCCGGACCTGGTTGCTGACCTCGTGCGTGGAATGCGGTGACACTCTGCCCTCAGCCGTGAATCCCGCACTCAGTCTTCGCCGTCCCGGCCCAGCGGCCGCTGCGCGGATCGGCGCCTGCCTCGACCCGGGCCGTGCAGGTGCGGCAGCCGATCGACGGGTAGCCCTCGTCGACCAGGGGGTTGACGAGCACGCCGTGGGCGGCGATGTAGTCGTCGACCTCCTGCTGGGACCACTCCACGATCGGGTTGACCTTCACCATCTCGCGGCGCGGGTCCCACTGGACCACCCTGGTGTCGCTGCGGGCGTCGGTCTCCTCGCGGCGCACCCCGGTAATCCAGGCGTCGTACGGGCCCAGAGCCTGCTCCAGGGGCACGACCTTGCGCAGGTAGCAGCACAGGTCGGGGTTACGGCTGTAGAGCCGGGGGCCCAGTTCGGCATCCTGCTCGGCCACCGTGGTGGGCGGGGTGACGTTAATGAGGTTGACCGGGTAGATGGCCGAGACCGCGTCTCGCGTGCCGATGGTCTCCGGGAAGTGGTACCCGGTGTCCAGGAACAGGAGGTCGATGTCGGGCACCTGCTGCGCGGTCAGGTGAATGATGACCGCGTCGGTCATGGAGGACGTGAGGCAGAGCCGGCGGCCGAAGGCCTGCGCGGCCCACGCGATGACGTCCTGCGCCGGGGCGCCGGCAAGCTCCTGCGCGGCCGCGTCAGCCAGCCGCTCCAGGTCGCTGGACGCCGCGGCTCTGGCCGGGCGGGCCGGGGCGGCGTCGGCGGCAGGCATCGCTGGCTGCGGGATCCCTAGCCATGTCTGGCGCGGGTGGGCGGCGTTCACGCTGTCACTCCAGCCTTAGCTAGGCGGACAAAATGTACTTTAGCCGATGTAACTGCCCGTACTCCAGCGAAGCCCACGGACTGCACCTTCCTGGCCGCGTCGCCCTTGTCCTCGCTGCCCAACCATCGTCTGACCGAGCCTATTCCTGCAGCTGGCACTTTGCTCGTCATGCGCGGCGGCTCGGCGGGCCGGCCCGGGGGATGATGCTGGCAATCGCACCATGTACCGCCAGGGCAGTCTTCATGAAGCTGCTGCCGGCAGGCCCTGCATACCCTGTCCCCATTATCGCGCGGGCCGACCCGGCCGTCCGGTCAGGCACCCTGGGAAGCGTCAGAGCCGGCTGGCTCGCCACGAGGGGCGAGCCAGCCGGCTCCGATTGGCTGGCCTGCTTAGGCCGCGTTGGCGCGGCGCATCCGGCGGCGGCGCTCCGAGGACCGCTCGTCCTCGTTCAGCCCGCCCCAGGTGCCGTACTTTTCCGGCCGGCTCAGCGCGTAGCCCAGACACTCAGACCGCACAGGGCAGGAGGCGCAGATGGCCTTAGCCTGACGCTCGCGGACTTCCCGTTCTGGCTGACGCTCGCCGTCCGGACCAAAAAACAGCACGACATCACGACCGCGGCACGCGGCGTCATCCTGCCAGCCCCAGTTCGGCCGTTGCATCAGGGCGGCCTGACGACGTACCTCAGACATGATTTACTCTCCTCATCAACCAGTTCGCCGTTACATTCCTGCCAAGCGG
>DATCEO010000067.1:0-8653 GCA_036510065.1 Streptosporangiaceae bacterium
CCCGACCGGGAAGGGCCGCAAGCGGTGGACCAACCGGTGGAAGGCCGCCCTCAACGCCTTCGACATCACCTTCGACGGCCGCCTTACCGCGGGCCGGAACTAACAACCAAGATCAAGTTACACCGTTAACTTGACAGACCCACTCGGTGCCCACGGCGCTGATCGGCCAGCAGGTCGGGCTGCGCACTGATGACGGCCGGCTGCTGGCGATCGTGGCCGGCACCGGGGAGGTCGTCGCCGAGCATGTCCTGGTCCCCCCCGGCGAGGCGTCGGTGCGTGATGAGCACTACGGCGGCCCCCGGCCTGCCGCGCCGCGGCGGGCCGTGCGGCCGAAAACCACTGCGGAGAAAGAGTTCTGCGCGCTCGGCCCGGTCGCCGAGGCGTTCATCACCGCCGCCGCCGCAGCCGGGTGCACCCGCCTGCCAGCTGAGCTGGCCGAGCTGAACACGCTGCGCGCCGCCCATGGCGGGCAGGAGTTCCTGACTGCCCTGGACCGGGCAGTCGCGTTCAGCCGGTGGCGTGCCGCTGACATGCGGTCCATCCTCGCCGCCGGCGCCGGCGCCCCCGAGCCGCGCCCGGCCGGGGACGCGCTGACGGCCGGGCTGCCGGCCGTTCCGGTCCGCCCGCTTGCTGATTACGCCATCAGCAGGCTGTCATGACCGCGGCACCCCCGGCGCTGGCGCCGGACCTCGCCGCCGGGCTGCGCCGGCTCAAGCTCGCCGCGATGCGCCAGCTCGCTCCCGAGCTCCTGGTCACCGCGAAGACCCAGCGGTGGGCACCCGAGGAGCTGCTCCGCACCCTGGTTGAGGCCGAGATCACCGCCCGGGAAGCCTCCAGCGCCCGCACCCGCATGAAGACCGCCGCGTTCCCGGTGACCAAGACCCTGGAGGAGCTCGACCTGGGAGTGTCCTCCATCCCGAAGGCCACCTTCGCCTACCTCAGCTCGCTGGAATGGGTCACCGCCCGGGAGAGCCTCTGCCTGGTCGGCCCGGCCGGCACCGGCAAGAGCCACCTGCTCGTGGCGCTCGGCACCGCCGCCGTCCAGGCCGGCTGCAAAGTCCGCTACTACACCGCCGCCGAGCTGACCGAGACCCTCTACCGCGGCCTGGCCGGCAACTCCGTCGGCAAGATCATCGACACCCTGCTCCGCCACGACCTGATCATCATCGACGAAATCGGGTTCGCGCCCCTGGACGACACCGGCGCCCAGCTGCTGTTCCGCGTCATCGCCGCCGCCTACGAGCGCCGCGCCGCGGGCATCGCCAGCCACTGGCCCTTCGACCAGCGGGGCCAGTTCCTGCCCGAGCACACCACCGCCCTCAGCCTCCTGGACCGGCTCCTGCACCACGCCAGCGTCGTCGTCACCGACGGCGACTCCTACCGCACGCGCCAGGCCAGAGAACGAGGAGGAACCACCCTGAACAAGAAATGAGAGGAACCACCCTGAACAAGAAATGACCAGCCCGAGGGCCGGGGACTTCTAACCGGCCACCAGCGGGGACCGCAACCTGGCCGTTGACACGGTTTCATGATCGCCGACAGTGACAGCAAGAAAGGTTCGGGATCATTCAGAGTCCGAGGTAGAGCCGGATCGCATCCTCTAGGGTCGCCATCTCACCGGGGCTCAGTAGGCCGCGGCGTCTGTGGAGTCTCGGCTTGTCGACCGTGTGCAGGTCTGTGGCGTTGACATAACTGACGTCATAGCCGGTCAGGCCCGAGTCACTGTCTAGGGGGACGTGGGTGCTACGTGGCCCTTCAGTACCCGTGATCAGGGCTACTGTGACCGCGCTTAGGCGCGGGCTGAGGGCGTTGATCGTAAGCACGACTACGCGATGGTCGCCAACACGGGGCAGGTGAGCTTCCCAGACCTCGCCCCGTAACGGATCCACGGCTAGTCCGCGTTGGCAGGTATCACGCCGTCTGGCAGCGGCGCTGGCTGCCCACCGTAAAATTTTCCGTACTCTGCGGCCGCGGTCAGTTCGCGGGCGCGCCTGTGCAGTAGGAGCAGGCCCTCTCGTACCAGCGCCGAGATGCCTTCCAATCCGAGGGCGGGCGCATCATTCTCGAGCAGTTCAGCCGCGAAGTCGGCGTCGACGCGGGCTTGCATGACCACGGTTCCGGCGGTACGAGATCCCCGTGGCCGACCCGACTTAGACGGCGAGCGGCTAGCGCCGCCAGAGCGCTTGGCCAGGACCGTTGCCGCCGAAGACTTAGAGCGTCCCCCGGCCTTCTGGCGTACCTTTGCTTCCTGATTCATGTATTGAGTTTGTCATACATCGCCTGTGCTCGGAAGCTGGCGACAACCGGCGGGTGTGTCCAGACTCCCGGGTCGCTGCCGAACCGGGTTGAACAAGGCCATCCTGTGCTCATAACCCAGAGGTCGCAGGTTCAAATCCTGCCCCCGCTACCAGAAAGCAGCAGGTCAGAGGCCTGATCGCCGGAAGGCGGTCAGGCCCTTTTGATCATCCGTTGGCGGTCCGTTGGCGGGACGGGACCTGGGAGTCCGGCACGTGGCGCTGGGGATCGGCAGTAAACGACACTCTGCGCGGCCTCGCCAGAAGGTGCGGACTTGGTCGGCTCCGGCGGTCTGCTGACTCTCCTGGGCGGCCATGGTTGACTGGCTGGCTTGTCAGGGCGATCGAGGAAGTTGGGATGGTGATCGCTGGCAGGCGCTGGTAGCTCAGTGCCTCGAAGCGAGCGTGATCTGGTGGGCTAGCTCGTTCACCGCATCCCGCAGGCTCAGCGCGGCATACATTAGGGCTCGCTCGTAATCCGGGCGTGTGCCGTGCCCTCTGGCAAGCGACACAGGGCCAGCAGCGTATGCTCGAGCCGACGGACCGCGATGCCCCTTCACGCGCCCGCCGCATGGCATTGGCTGCCCTCGTGACTTGGGCCTGCGCTAGCTGTGTATTGACGAAACCAACTCGGCCATCTGGCCACCGCGGCTGCCGGCGCCCGCCTACACGATTGTTGATTTCGGATCCGCTTCAGTCGGCCGAGGCTGGATACCCTGGCCGCGCCGTCGGTCTGGACGCGATCCCGGACCGGTCACCGACGAGGCTTCGCAGTATCGCGCTGACTGCGACGTCGCGTGGCACCAGACTCGCGAGCTGGCCGGCGGAGGTGACGGCGACGTACCGTGCGGTGCTGTTGAGGATGGCATTGAACCACTGTGCCTCGGTGTCCAGGGTGTCGACGGCGTCGCGCTGCAGGACCGGCGCGAACAGGTCCTCCAGCCGGGCGATGGTGACATCGAACTGCTCGCGTTGGCTAGGTTCCTGGGATTTCTCCAGCCCGTCGAGCTGGTCGCGCAGGAAGCGTTCGGCGAGAAAGGGGTCATCCGGTCCCTGTGCGTGGCTCCAGAACGGCATCGGCGGCCCGGCATTTGGGCTGGGCCACGGCAGGCGCAGCGTTGGCGGCGTACCTTCAGGCGCAGCAAGGGTAACCAGCAGGCTGTTCCGCTGGGCGAGCCGGTAGGCCTCCCGCCACTGCGAACTGCGGCCAAGCTGGGTGCGCAGCAGGTCGGCAGGCGTCCCCCAGCCGAGGAATTGGCCGGGTTTGGCGGCCCGGGTAGCGGTGAAAGCGATGGCCCGGGGATGGCCGAACCGAGTGGCGCCGGCGATCAGCAGCAGGAGCCGGGTGTCCCACCACTCGTGCCCGTCGCCAAGACTAACGACCACGACGTCATTGGTAACAGCGGCCCGCAGAGCTTGGATGATCGTGTCATTGGTCGAGTCGGTCACGACGCCGGGCTGCACGCCGAGGTTGTCCGACAGGGTAGACCGGACTGTGGCCTGGTCGGCCGCATAGACCGCCTGCTGCACCACGGCGAAGGTGACCTCAACCCCGGCCGCCTTGACCCCACTGACCCCGCTGAGGACCATGAGAATCACCGGTAGCAGGCCGATCACTACTGCACCGAGCAGGATCCACCAGGAAATCCGAGAACCTGGCAGGACGCCGGCGGCATACAGGCCCCCGGCGACCGCGATCGACGTCGGCAGGAGCAAGGCACTAGCCCACCAAGCGTACCTGCGCTCGAATGGCCAGAACCGATCGCTGGTCATCCTCGACTCCCGACCTCGGTGTCCTCACCGAACCAGGCATCCGACGGCAGGTCAAGATCCGCGTGACTGGTCACGTCGCGAGCCTGGACACGCCAGCCGGAACGGCCACGTTGGTCGTGACAGGATCCTGTGGGGTTACAAAACGGGGATAGGTGGCTGACCTGCGGGTTGGGCTGCGGCAGTGGTCCTGGGGCTGGCAGCATCGCCGGTTGGTGATCCTGCGGATGCTCTACCTGATCTTCGTGCGCCTGGCCGGGTGGATGGCGCTGCTGGCGCGTTCCTCGGCGTCGAGGGACGCCGAGCTGCTGGTGCTGCGCCAGGAAAACGCCACCGCGGCGGCAGGCCGCCCGTGGACTCGCAGCTGACGGCGCTGATCGAGCGGATGGCGCAGCAGAACCCGGGCTGGGCTACAAGCGGATCCAGGGCGAACTGCTCGGCCTGGGCATCGGGTCGGCGCCTCGACAGCGCGGCGGGTACTGAAACGGCTGCGGATACTACCCGCGCCGCAGCGCAGCCACACGACCTGGGGGCAGTTCCTCCGCACACAGGCCTCGGCCATCCTCGCCCGCGACTTCTTCCATGTCGGCTGCGGTCAGCCTGCGCCGCCTGTACGCGTTCTTCGTCATCGAGGTGGGCACCCGCTACGTGCACGTTCTCAGCGTGACCGCGCACCCGGACGGCGCGTGGACGGTGCAGCAGGCACGGAACCTGCTCATGGACCTGGGCGAGCGCGTCGCCCGGTTCCGGATCCTGATCCGCGACCGGGCCGGACAGTTCACCGAGGCGTTCGACGCGGTGTTTGCTAGCGCGGGGGATCGAGGTGGCGAAGATCCCGCTGCGGAGTCCACGGGCGAACGCCTATGCCGAACGCCGGGTGCAAACAGCCCGGGCTGAGGTCACTGACCGGATTGCTGATCGCCGGGCCACGGCACCTGCACGCGGTCCCGGACCAGTGGCCATGCATTACAACCAGCATCGCCCGCACCGAGCCCGGAACCTGAGCCCGCCGGGCGCTGCCGAGATCACTCCGGCCGTCATCGCCGATCTCGCGCCACCGCAGATACGGCGTCGCAGGGTTCTTGGCGGGCTGATCAACGAGTACGGGCGGGCGGCATGAAGATCACCGGCTGATTTGGGCAACTGCAGGCCAGAGGACGTGCGGGCGCAGTTTCGGCACCCCACAGGGTCAGTACCTGCAGGTCGTCGGATGGTCTAGTTGGCGAGTCTGTGATGGGCGGCGGCCGCCTTGATGTCCTGTCGGGTCCCGGATCGATGTCGGGTTGTCCCGAGCGTATTGGTACGGATTGGGCCCGATAATACGGGCACCCAGTAGAGAGCTATCTACGCTGTGGTGAACGTCGGGTTAGCCAAGCCGTCAATAAGCGCCGAGGCAGTATCGGCGTTGAGGGCACCATTGAGCACCGGACGCAGCCGCGCGATTTCGAGCCCCAATTCGGGGCTCCCATCAGCGCTCAGCCTGCTGCATCAGACCAATCGTTAGCGGCTGCACACCCGTCGGTGGCAAGAGTCTGGGCGCGGACTTCCGGCTGACTCGGCGGACTGCGTGGGGCGCCGTGCGCCGGCGGAGCACCGGCGACTGGTGCGTACCGTCAGCATGAAGACTCTGCGACTGACTGGACCGCTGAACTGTGGGACGCGAGATGATTTATCTTGACTCGGCAGCCGTCGTCAAGTTGGTCCATGCCGAACCGGAGTCAGAGGCGCTGCGTGATTGGCTCGCTGAGCGAGCTGACATCGGCTGGCTCAGACCGGTTCTCCTAGAGGTTGAGTCCTTCCGTGCGCTGGCTAGACACAGACCTGAAGCCGTCGCCAGGCTGCACTCGGTACTAGATCTCATCGAGCTCGTAGATCTGGACCAAGGAATCCGGATCCTCGCTCAGACCATTATTCCTGCGACTGTCCGCAGCTTGCACGCGATCCATCTGGCAACAGCCCTGCGCATCCGCGGGCAAGTAACCTCGTTTGTTACCTATGACAAATGACTTGTCGGCGCAGCAACCGCCGCGAGGCTCACCGTAGACGCACCCGTCCAGTAGTCCGAGCGCTGCTAACGGATTTGTGTCGCTTGCCGGCGTGACGGGGGACCGGGCCAGCTTTCCGCCGAAAATGCCGCCGATCCCGCCAGCCGTCAGCGATCATGAAATTGCACAGAGAGGGCCCCGAACACCGCGACCCTCAAGCTCGCTCCATGGCTACCCGGGCCGCCCGGCGGCCTCGCGGTAAGGCCCGCGATCATGCTAGACGGCCCTCCGGCATTGCATGCGGCCAGGTGCGGATCGAGCAATGCTTGATTCCTGTGGATGAGGGCCGGGGGGCGTACCCTCCCGGATGCCAAGTCAGGTCTCAAGCAAGGCCGGCGCTGGAACGCCGGCCGGGAAGGTACGCCCGTGCTCACGGTAATGCAGGAGGGTTCACCGGGGGATGAAGCTGGTCGGCCGGGGTCGCTGATTGATGAGATCGTGCGGGAGGGCGCGCGGCGGATGCTGGCCGAGGCGCTGCAGGCCGAGGTGGACGCCTACATCGCGGCACATGCCGCGGAGCGGGATGAGGACGGCCGGCGGCGGGTGGTCCGCAACGGGTATCACCAGGCGCGGGAGGTGCTGACCAGCGCGGGCGCGGTGGAGGTGACGGCGCCGCGGGTGAACGACAAGCGCGCCGACCCGGTCACGGGTGAGCGGGAGCGGTTCTCCTCGGCGATCTTGCCGCCGTGGGCGCGCAAGACCCCGAAGATCACCGAGGTGCTGCCGCTGCTGTACCTGCACGGCCTGTCCACCGGGGACTTCGTGCCTGCGCTGGGCCAGTTCCTCGGGTCGTCGGCGGGATTGTCGGCGGCGGTGATCACGAAGCTGACGCAGCAGTGGCAGGACGAGCAGCGCGCGTTCGCGCAGCGGGACCTGTCCGGCGCCGATTACGTGTACCTGTGGGCGGACGGGATCCACGTGAACATCCGGCTGGAGGAGCACAAGCTGTGCCTGCTGGTCATGATCGGGGTCCGCGCGGACGGCCGCAAGGAGCTCATCGCCCTGGCCGACGGGTACCGCGAGTCGGCGGAGTCGTGGGCGGACCTGCTGCGCGACTGCGCGCGCCGTGGGATGCGCGCCCCGGTGCTGGCGGCCGGGGACGGGGCGCTGGGATTCTGGGGCGGGCTGCGCGAGGTGTTCCCCGGGACCGCAGAACAGCGCTGCTGGTTTCACAAATCGGGAAACGTCCTGGCTGCGCTGCCGAAGTCCGCCCATCCGGGCGCGAAGAAGGCTCTCGCCGGGATCTGGGGCGCCGAGGACAAGCAGCACGCCGCAGCTGCCGCCCGGTCGTTCGAGGCTGCCTGCGGGGCGAAGTTCCCGAAGGCGACCGCGAAGATCACCAGTGACCCGGGCCAGCTGCTCGCGTTCTACGACTACCCCGCCGAGCACTGGGTGCACCTGCGCACCACGAACCCGATCGAGTCAACTTTCGCGACCGTCAGGCACCGGAGCAAGGTCACCAAGGGCCCCGGCTCACGGGCCGCGGGCCTGGCCATGGCGTTCAAGCTCATCGAGTCAGCGCAGGACCGCTGGCGCGCCGTCAACGCACCCCACCTCGTCGCCCTCGTCCGCGCCGGAGCAACCTTCACCAACGGAAAGCTCATCGAGCGACCCGGCGAGAAGGCCGAACCGGAAGCCGCCTGAACGATCTTGATCCACAGGTATTGACAATTGCTCTGCGGATCCGCCGGCAATCTGACAGGTGCCGCCGATCCTATATCGTGATCCGCCGCTGAGCCTGACGGAGCCCCGCCGCAGTCGGCTAGTGGCGCTGATGTCGAGATCCACGCACGCTGATCAACAGACAGCAGGCCGCCCGGTCAAGGATCTCCTAGGCGACAATCAGGGCAGCTCCGGCAGACGTCGGGCATTGCTTCGCCGTGGCACGATGAGCGCTATGCGCCTGCAGCGGTTCCGCGCCGTCATCACTGCCGGTCCTCGTGGCCGCGCGATCATCGAGGTGCCGTTCAACCCGAACGAGACGTGGGGGGCCAAGGCGGAGCATCCCGTTGGCGGCACGATTGACGGCAGGCAGGTCCGCGGAACGCTTTCACCGGACACCAGCGGATGGGCGCTGACCCTAGGCCCGAGGTGGTTGCGCGATATGGGCTTCGCGATCGGCGGCGACGTGACCGTTGAGCTGGCACCGGAAGGTCCGCAACGCTGCGATCTTGCCGACGACATCGCCACAGCCCTGGCGGCCAGCCCGGCCGCGGGCGCATTCTTCGACACGCTGGCACAGTTCTACCGCAAGGCCTACCTCCGCTGGATCGACGCGACCACTCGCCGGCCGGATGTCCGCGCGGCACGGATCTCTGAGGTAGTCGATCTGCTCGCGGCCGGGATCAAAGAGCGGCCACGATCGTAATCGGCACAACCTGATATGCCGAGCCGTGGGGATGGGCTGGTCAGGTGCTGCGAAGGAGCCTGGGCCTGGTGAAGTCCTCGTTGTCGATGACGATGTCGGCCAGGGGACGGGGCCGGACCTCGGTCAGGTAGATCTCCCCGGCGGCGTGGTAGCGGTGCCGGTGCAGGCGGCGCGCT
>DATCEO010000068.1:0-3075 GCA_036510065.1 Streptosporangiaceae bacterium
GCACCCGCCGGCGGCTCCGGCAACTGCTTCCTACCGCGTCCCATCGCGAACCTCCGTGATCGAGGTGTTGCGACGACCGGTTGAATCCGCCGTTGTATCGCAAGACAGAATGATGCATCCACGGCAACGCCAAAATCGCACCAACGGGGGCAGGCTGTCCCAACGGCGCGTTCTTCGAGGTGACCCATTCGACAGGGTTGGTAAACCGCTTACTACCAGTTTCAACCGGGGCATGCGGCTCGAGGCCATCGCCGCGCTGCTCGGCCACCGCAAGATGGAAATGACGCTGATCTACGCCCGCATCGCCAACCGCGTCGTCGCCGATGAGTACGCCGCGGTCAGCGCGAAAATCGACGCCCTCTACGGCCAGCCGCCCGCGCTGCCCGCCGACTACGAGACCACCGGCATGGCCAGACTCCGCCGCGAAGCACACTCCCGCATGCTCGGCAACGGGCTATGCACGCGGCCCGCCGAGCTCGACTGCCGGATGGAATCGGCCTGCGAAACCTGCTCCTACTTCCGGACCGGCACCCAGTTCCTGCCCATCCTCACCCGGCAGCGCGACCACGCCCGCGACCACGGCCAGAACGACCGGGCCGCGCTATTCGACGGACTCATCCAGCGCGCCGGCACTGAAACCGCGACCACCGAACGGAGCTGACCACATGCCCGGCATCACCCTCGACCTGGCCGACGCGGCAGAGCTCGCCGAGATGCTCACCTTCCTCGCCGACTGGCTAGCCGGCAACCAGAAACATGCCCTCGCCGACAGCCTGACCGCGTTCGCCGGCCACCCCGCCTACACCACCGAAGCCCTCTGCGCCGACCTGCACCGGTTCGCCTTCCTCCTCGGCATCAGTGACGGCGAAGAACTCTTCGGCGAGCCGACACCATGATCACCAACACCAGTGCAGCCAACGCGCTTGACAGGATCACCCGTATAACGCCGACTGTGCGCTGGCTTTTCGATGGTGGATTCGCTCCGGCTGAGTGTCAGCTGAGCGAGACAGGACTGCCTGTTCTGGGTGTCTTCGGGCGCCGCAGGACGGGCGCCCTCTGCCGCACCATAACGGCACCAGCGGAGCTGCCAGGCGCCACCTTCCTGCTGATACGCGCAACGGGCATTAGACCGCCTTCTGGCCCGGCCTGGCGGGGCAGCGGGCGGGCCGTTCATCGCCAGCGCTTGGTGTAGGTCTTCGAGCACCCGAGCGCGGGAGTCTCCAGCAGGCTCACCGTGATCGAGTCCCAGGTCACTGCGCTGGGTGAGCCGGTTGGGTCTCCGTGAGGCTGCAGACGGTCGCCGGGCCCCAGAACCACCCCGTGGCCCCGCCGATCCGCTTCGTCGCGATCAGCTTCTAGCCATGCGATGTCTGCCGGTAGCCAGCCGCGGTAACGGTGGCCATCAGATTCTCGCCTGGCTCCGGCCCCGGTTCGCGGGTAGCTATCAGCACCACTTTGAAGTCAGACAACGTGGTCACAGCGAGCTGGCGCTGCTGGGGATGGGCGGCAGCGCCGCTAGCGGAGCTGGCCAGGGCAGCCGCGGTGTGATGAGATGACATGCCCGAGGCTGTCGATGAGGCCAGGGCGGCGGCAGGGAGCAGGACCGCGGAACTGGCTAGTGCGATGCCGACGGCGAGGCGTCGGCCAGCGCAGGCTGCCGGGTTCAGTGTCATGAAAGGTGCCCCCTCCGGGTGATGGCCGGGAGTCCCGGCGGCGCGGCATCTGCCGCGTCCTGGGCACAGAGTGCGTGGCCAGTGCGCGGATACAAGGGGAGAGGTCCCCGCAACCGCCAGGTCGGCGAGAAGCTGCCGGACCCACCGCATCCGGTCGCGGGCCGCGTCGGGGTGGTCGCCGAACTCCTGGGCCATCCGGCTGGCGCAGCCACCGACGCCGAACTGCCGCACGGTGCGGCTGATCGCCTCCGCCACCGCTCCGGCGGTCGGCGCGTCCGATCGCTGCAGCGCTGACGCGAACAGTGCCTCGCACCGCGCGTCGTTCACATTCAGCCTGGTCATGGCGGCCTCCACCCTTTTCTGGAAACGGTTAACGACCTGTGCACTGGTTATGACCGCCTGGCCGGTCCGGCGGTTACGGGGAGCCCTCCCCATGGCCACGGCCGCGGACCAGTAGCGAGCCGTGCACATGGTGCGCCGGGACCGTGCCGCAGACAAGGGGAGGCCTTCCCGGTGCGCAAGCCCGCGGGCGCCCGCGGGGTTCAGCCAGGTGGGGTCTTGGCGGGCAGGCGCCGCAGGTCGGCGGCGGTCAGCTCGCCGGTAGAGATGAGCAGCAGCGCGAGCTCCTCCAGCGCCCGCGGGCCGCGAAGCCCGGGAACGCCCAGGCGCACGTAACGGTCCCGGATGTTCTCGCACCGCTTGGCCACCGTGTGGGCCTGCCAGCCGATCCGCTCCGCAGCGTCCCTCGCGCTGGCCGGCGCCGGGTCCCCGTCGTACCGCCAGGTCAGGTAGGACTCGAACCGGGCCGCCAGCACCAGCCGGTCACTGCCGGTCAGCGGGGCCCGGTACCGGGTGCTGGTCACCGCGTGCTCCCCGGTGACCGGTGCCCCCGGCTCGGGGTCGGGCGCATCATCGAGCTCCGGCAGCCGCAGCCGCAGCGTGTAACGGTCCAGCGCCCCGGTCACGGTCACCTTGGCGTGCCACTGTTGCAGCGGCATCTGCAAGCCAGGCGGCAGGTCGACCCGGAACCCGCGGTCACCGGCCAGGCACAGCACCGAGGAGCTGCTGTCGTTGTGCAGCCACCAGGACCGGTCGTGGTAGCAGAAGCTCCCGGCGGTGCGGGAAACCCCCCGGTCGGTCTCGGGCAGCACCACGCAGCATGCCGCCTTCCGGCCGAAAGTAAACGGCTCGCCTCCCGGACGGACGCGCCACGTCTGCGCCTGGTACATCACGATCAGCAGCACCGGCCCGTCTTTCTGCCACCACGCTAGATTCGCCCGGACCGCGCGTCAACGATCCCTCCCCGCAACACCGCGGCGCGCCCGCGCTCTCGGCCTGCCGGGCACGCTCTGCGGCCAGCGGGCGAACGACCTCGTCAGGAGGCAACGGGCCGCGCCCGCAC
>DATCEO010000069.1:0-32389 GCA_036510065.1 Streptosporangiaceae bacterium
TGCGTCGCCAGCCGGATCCGCTGCGCCTCCCCCCCCGCCAGCGTCGCCGACGCCCGGTCCAGCGACAGGTAATCCAGCCCCACATCCAGCAAGAACCCCAGCCGCGCGTTGACCTCCTTGAGGATCCGGCCCGCGATCTGCATGTCCCGGTCGGACAGCTCCAGCGTGAGCAGCAGCTTGGCCAGTTCCCCGATGGGCAGCGCGCAGTAGTCGGAGATCGACCGGTCATCCACCTTGACGGCCAGCGAGACTGGCTTGAGCCGGGCGCCGAGGCAGGTCGGGCACGGTACCTCGCGCATGTACCCGGCGAACCGCTCCCGGCTGGAGTCGCTCTCCGCCTCCGAGTGGCGTCGCTCGATGTAGGGGATCGCGCCCTCGAAGTTCGTGTAGTACGAGCGCTCCCGGCCGTACCGGTTCTTGTACCGGACGTGCACCTGCTGGTCGTGCCCGTAGAGCAGGGCGCGGCGGGCGGGGCCGGGCAGCCGGGACCACGGGGTATCCACGGTGAACCCGACCGAGTGGCCCAGCGCCTCGATCAGCCGGACGAAGTAGTCACTGACATGCCCGCCGGACCAGACCGCGATCGCCCCGCCGGCCAGCGTCAGGTCCGGGTCGGCGACCACCAGCTCCGGGTCGACCTCCATCCGGGTCCCCAGCCCGGTGCAGTCCGGGCAGGCCCCCCACGGCGAGTTGAACGAGAACGACCGCGGCTCCAGCTCGTCGAACGACAGCCCGTCATACAGGCAGGCCAGGTGCTCGGAGAACATCCGCTCCCGGTGCGGGTCACCCTCGGGCAGGTCCACGAAATCGAGCACCACCACGCCGCCGGACAGCACCAGCGCGGTCTCCACCGAGTCCGTCAGCCGGCGCCTGGCCGACTCCTTGACGTCCAGCCGGTCGACGACGACCTCGATGTCGTGCTTCTCCGACTTCTTCAGGGCGGGCAGGTCGCCGGACACCGCGGTCTCCAACCGGATCACCGTCCCGTCGACCCGGGCCCGGGAGTACCCCCTGGCCTGCAGGTCGCGCAGCATCTCGGTGTACTCGCCCTTGCGCCCGCGCACCACCGGCGCCAGCACCTGGAACCGGATCCCCTCCTCCAGCTCCAGCACCCGGTCCACGATCTGCTGCGGCGACTGCCGCGCGATCGGCCGGCCGCACTCCGGGCAGTGCGGCTTCCCCACCCGGGCATACAGCAGCCGCAGGTAGTCGTAGACCTCGGTGATCGTGCCCACCGTGGAGCGCGGGTTCCGGCTGGCCGCCTTCTGGTCGATGGACACCGCCGGCGACAGCCCGTCGATGAAGTCGACATCCGGCTTGTCCATCTGGCCCAGGAACTGCCGGGCGTACGCCGACAGCGACTCCACGTACCGCCGCTGGCCCTCGGCGAAGATGGTGTCGAACGCCAGGCTCGACTTGCCCGAGCCCGACAGCCCGGTAAACACGATCATCGCGTCCCGGGGCAGGTCGAGCGAGACATCCTTGAGGTTGTGCTCGCGCGCACCGCGGACGACAAGACGATCTGCCACTTAGCGCTCGATTCTCCTGGTGTCGGTAGCGTCTCCCGGCGGGTCACGAGCCCCTCGCGGGGCTCAGGTGGACGCCTCGCCATGCTATCCGGGGGGTCCGACAGTCCGGGTTGGCTCCAGATTCCCGGCCGCGTCAGGTGCCGGGCACGGCGTACCCGGGTACCGACGGCCAGCGGACGCTGAGCAGGACCGACTGCTCCTCTGCCCGCCACGAATGACCCAGGTGCTGCAGCACCACGTAGTCGCCCGGCCGGGCCAGCAGGATGCTGCGGCCCGGCACCTCGATCCGGAAGCGGCCGCTGACCAGCACGTGCAGCGACGTGCGCTCCTCCTGGAGCACCCATTGCGCGCGCTGGTCGCCCGGCGGGTGCACCCCCCACTTGATCTCGACGTCGTCGCTGCGCCGGATGTCGCCCGCTGGCACGAAATGCCCGAGCAGCCAGCCGCGATTCAGCGCCCCGTCCACCTCCGCGTTGCCCACGTAGACCCGTCCCGTCATGGCCCGCGACGCTAGCAGCGCCGGGCCGCTGGCACCGCGGATCGGGGACCGCGGGCACCGGGATCAGCCCAGGATGCCGTCGAGCCAGTCGAACACCACCTGGTTGCGGGTCTGCGGCGCCATCGGGGCGTCGTGGTACTCCGCCCCCTCGGCCACCGTGAACGTGTGGAATGCCCTGGGCAGGTTCACCGGCAGCAGGTCATAGACCTCCCTGGCCTGGCCGGGGTAGAACTGGTCGCCGACATAGTTGTTCACCAGCGTCGGCGAGGTGACCTCCGACGCCGTCGAGGTGCAGTTCACGGCCATGATCGTCTGGCCGAGGTCGTAGAGGTCGGTGAATGGCCGTCCGGCCCGGGCGTCGGTCAGGTACTGCTGGCCGAACAGCTCCGAGCGCTTGGCGAAGGTGAACTGCTCGCGGGCGTTCATGTGCGGCGCGATCTCGGTGTTCCAGATGTGGTTGACCTCCGCCTTCGAGGCCCCGCCCTGGAACAGCTTCTGCAGGAAAGCCGGGAAGGCCAGCCACGCGTTCCGGACGCCGGGGTCGGCGACCACAGCGGCGAGCCGGTGCTCGTAAGCCGCAGCCCGGACGACCGATTCGCCGCACATGCTCCAGCCGGTGATGGCGATGCGGTTGGCGTCCACGTCAGGCTGGGCCACGAGCCAGTCGACGATCGGCGTGACCACGTGCTCCCAGTTCGGCCGGAAGAAGATCTGCCGCTCGAACAGCATCGAGCCCTGGCCCGGTCCTTCGAAGATCAGGGCGTTGTAGCCACGCTCCAGGGCGGCCGCGCCGCCGAAGGCGAACAGGTCGACGTTCTGCCCGTCGCTGCCGTTGTTCAGGATGACGGTCGGCCGGGCCACGCCGGAACTGCCGGGCCGCAGGAAGTAGCCGGGCAGCCAGCTGTTGCCGTAGGGGATCTGCACCCGCTCGAACGGCGGGTCGAATAGCCGGGTCGCCGCGTTCCAGTTGTGCTGCATGCTCGCGTACACCGCCGCCTCCTGCGCCCGGCAGCTCGTGCCCAGGACGAAGAACAGGCTGACGTCGTGATAGGTGGCCGCGCGCAGGTAGGCGCTGCGGGCGCTGATCTTGTGCCCGGCCGCGAGCTCGCTGCCGGCCAGGGCGGACAGCCGCCGCGCGATGGCCCGGAAGGACTCGAAGTAGGCCTGGTAAGAGGCGCCGCGGGCGTTGATCTCGTTGACCGCGGTCACGATCTCGCCCACCTCGGACGTGCCGTAGCCGGCACTGCCCAGCGCGATCAGCGTCTCGAAGTTGAGGTCTTCCTGCGCGAACAGCGCGAACGCCGGAAACGTCGCTGCCACCGGAGCCGTCGCGCCCGCCGTGGCCCCGGCCCGCGCCGCCGCCGCCCGGGCCGCGCCCGCCCTCACTCCCCCGGCGGCCAGCGCCGCGGCCGCCCCGCCGCCCAGCGCCCCGGCGCGCAGCATCGCCCGCCTGCTGACGCCCGCGCCCGCGGCCTCGTCGTCAGTGTCCTGCCCAGCCCCGCCATCCAGCATGACCCCGCCCCGCCTAGTTACTTTCTGCCCCCAACGGCAACTGAGCGTAATCACAAGCTGCCGGGGACGCGCCGATTTCCCGGTCCCGATCGTGGATGTGCGATGAGTAACACCCCCGGGTGACCTATGGGACATCCACGACTGCCGACGGGCCAGACCACCCGGACCGCGCGGACCCCGCCGGGCGGCCACGGCGCGGGAGTACATAATGGGCGGCGGGGCAGCGGGGCCGGGAAATGAGGAGAGCATGGACTACACAGGTGACGTGACCGTCGGCGGCGCAGCCGATACCAGGGAGCTTCCCGGGCTCACCATCACCAAGGTCGCGGTGGGACCGATGGATAACGACGCTTACCTGCTCCGCTGCACCGCCACCGGCGAGCTGGCCCTGATCGACGCGGCCGCCGAGGCCGACACGCTCCTCGGGCTGATCGGCGGCCGACCGCTGGCCACGATCATCACCACCCACCAGCACCGGGATCACTGGGGCGCGCTGAAGGCGGTCCAGCAGGCGACAGGCGCGCAGACCGTGGCCCACCCCGACGACGCCGGGCCGCTGCCGGTCCCCGTGAGTCACCCGGTACGGCACGGAGACGTGATGAAGGTGGGGAACGCGGAGCTGTCCGTTATTCACCTGCGCGGCCACACACCTGGCAGCATTGCCCTGCGCTATAACGCCGGCGATGAGCCGCACCTGTTCACCGGCGACTCGCTGTTCCCCGGCGGTCCTGGCAACACCCAGCACGACCCGGAGCGGTTTGCCCAGCTCATGACCGACCTGGAGGACCGCGTGTTCGCCGAGCTGCCCGACGTGACCTGGGTCTACCCGGGTCATGGCCAGGACACCACCCTGGGCGCCGAGCGCCCGCAGGTCCCGGAGTGGCGAGCCCGCGGGTGGTGAGCCCGCATGGCCGACCGCGGCCGGCTCGCGGGACGCGCGCAGCAGCCTGACCACGACTACGTGGTGGTCGGCGCCGGCCTCCTGGGCCTGGCGGCCGCCCGGGCGCTGGCCCGGCGCGGGCGCGAGGTCATCGTGCTGGAGCAGGCCAGTCCGGGCCACGAGGGCGCCGGCTCCAAGGGCAGCTGCCGCATCTTCCGGCTCGGCTACCCCGACCCGGCCTACGTGGAGGCGGCGCTGCGGGCCCGCGAGCTCTGGCATGCGCTAGAAAATGACAGTTCCCGGCCGATCCTGTTCCCCACCCCGCAGCTGTCGTTCGGGACCGGCCTGACGGCCGTCCAGGAAGCCATGGCGCTGGCCGGAGCGCCCGGTGAGCTGCTGCCGGCCGCCGAGGCGGCGGCCAGGTTCCCGGCCGTCGCGGCGGACGGCCCGGTCCTGCTGGAACCGGACTCCTGCGTGATCGCGGCCGACACCGCGCTGGAGGCCCTGGCCGCCGGGGTGCCGGAGATCCGGACGGGGGTGCGGGTCAGCGCGCTGGCCGACGACGGGCGGCACGTAACGTTGCGCACGAGCCAGGGGCGGCTGTCCGCCCGGGTGGCCGTCGTCTGCGCCGGGCCGTGGACGGCGGAGCTGCTGGCCGGCGCCTGGGACGGCTGGCGGGCAGCGTCCGCGCCGACGCTGGAGCAGGTGGCCTACCTCGGCCCGGCGGAGACCTCGCCGTCCGGCCCCGCGATGCCGATCTTCATCTGCCATGGCAGCCAGTCGCCCTACGGGCTGCCCGTGCCCGGGTCAGCGTTGTACAAGACGGGCATTCACCCGAGCGGGCCGCCCGTCCGGCCCGACGATCAGCGCCAGGCCGCCGATCCGGTCCTGGCCGCCCGCCTCGCCGCGGCCGCCCGCCGGCACCTGCCCGGCCTGGATTCGCGGCCCGTTCGCGTGGAGCGCTGCGTCTATGACACCACCCCGGATGAGGACTTCATCGTCGACCGGGTCGGGAACGTGGTCATCGGCTCCGGCACGTCCGGGCATGGCTTCAAGTTCGGGCCGCTGCTGGGCGAGTGGCTGGCGGGCCTGGCCATCGACGGCCAGCCCGGACCACGGGTCCAGCCCGGACCACGGAGGGCGGCGAGCTGGTCCCGGCTGCCGGATGACCGGTTCGCGCTCGCCCGGTTCAGCCGAGCAGGCGCCGGTAGCGGAGCTGGGTGACGCCCGCCAGGCGGCCCAGCACCGCGCTCTCGCCGGTCACCCGGAACCCGGCTTGCTCGTAGAAATGCCGGGCGCGCTCGTTGGCTTCCATCACCCACAGGCTGATGTCGGTATAGCCGGCACCGGCCACCACGGCCAGCACCGCGTCCATCAGCGCCTGGCCCGCGCCCCTCGACCAGTGGTCGGGGCCGACGTAGATCGCGTACAGCTCGGCCCGGCCGTGCTCGGGCGGCTGCGGGCCGGGCCAGCCGGGCTCGTCATCCTCGCCGCGCTCGGGCCCGAATGCGGCAAACCCGATCAGGCCGGTCTCCGGGTCAGCGCCATTGCCGGCCGCCTCGGCGATCAGGACGCCGTCCGCGGGGTGCGTACTGCGCCACTCCGCCTCCCGGGCGACGGCCTCGGGATCGATCAGCTCATCGAGCATCCGGGCCGGGAGAACCCCGGCGTAGGCCACCCGCCAGCTCTCGGCGCGAATCTGCGCGATGGCCAGGCCATCGCCGGCGCCGGCCGGGCGAATGTGGATCATGCGGGCAATGATAGAGCGGCAACGGCGGCGCGTCAGGACACCAGGGACGCGTAGACGATCGTATTGCTCAGATAGTGCCCGGTCGTCCAGTCGAACGTCCCGCCGCAGGTAATCAGCCTGATCTGCGCGTCCGGCGTGGGCCCGTAGACGGCACTGGTCGGGAACCTGGTCTTCGGGTACGAGCGCACCACCGTGATCTGGAACGCGGCCAGCGTGCCGTCGGCACGCCGGACGAAGACCCGTTCGCCGGGGCGCAGCAGTCGTAGCAGGTAGAACACGCCCTTGGCCTGCCGGGAATCGATGTGCCCGGCGATGACCGCGCCGCCCGGCTCGCCCGGTCGCGGGCTGCCGGTGTACCACCCGGCCACCGCCGTGGTGCCGGGCACCTGCAAGGTCCCGCCGGAGGTAATGCCGAGGTGGACGAGCCTGGTCCGTACCCCGATCGCCGGGATGAGGAGGCTGACCGGCTCGGCCACCGTCCGGCTCGCCGCTGGCGGCGGCGCGGCATACGTGCCGTGGGGGATCGGGACCAGTTTCGTGGGGTTGACCGGCGGCCTGACCGGCGCGGCCGCCTTGCCGGTCTGGCTGGCTACCGACAGTCCGGCCGCGGCAATCCCGGCCACCAGCAGCCCGGCGATCAGCGCCGCGGCGGCGACGGGCCGGCGCACCACCCGGATGGAGGAGATGTGCCGGCCGCGCCGCGCCTGAGCGTCATCCGATTGGGCCGGTGACCCGCTGGCCGGTGGCCGCCGTCTCATCGGCCACCGGCTCGCGGGTCAGCCCGCATGCTGCCCGCCGTTACCGCGCATGCAGAGCGGGCCGGCGGCGGCGGCTGGCGAACAGCGCTCCGCCGACTGCCAGCAGCAGGCCGGCAGCGACGGCACTGCCCCAGGGCAGCAGCGCCGCCCCCGGTCGCGCCGCCGTCCCGCCGAAGCCAGTCCGCACCCCGCCGTTGGGGACGACCTTGCTGCCCTGGGCGTCAATCAGGTCATCAACCGCCAGGGAGCTGGCGCCGTCGAGGACCACGAGGGTATGAATGCTGCCGGGCGTCAGCTTGACCGTCCGGGTGGCCGACTCCGACGGGCCGGTCACGTGCACGCTGAGGAGCCCGGGCGGCACGGCCGTGTAGGAGCTCACGTGGGAGAAGGCGATCTCGTTAGCCAGGTCGGTGCCATTCAGCCTGACCGTCACCTTTTCCTGGTGCATGGACGCCTGGATCACCCGGACCAGCGCCTTGCCCTTGGGCGTGGTCAGCTGGTCGGTCAGCACCTGCAGCCGCAGGCCGGCCTCCGGGCCGACTCCCGCCACCGTGTAGGCGCCGCCGGGGGCGACGTTGATGGAGGTCGACAGCACCGGCTTGGACGCGCCTGGCGCGCCGGCGGCGCGCATCGCCACCGTGTACTCCCCGGCCGCCACCTTCTCGTACGGCGACACGTCGCCGTAGGCCACGTGATGGAGCACGATCCGCGCGTTGGAGTTACCGAACGAGTACAGGTAGACGTCCACCGCCGGGGTGTTCGTCGACAAGTGCGCCATCCGGATCCAGCCGACGGCGGCCGACGATGACGCGGGTGCAGCGGACGCGGCTGGAGCGGCCAGCCCGAGCACACCCAGCGCTGCCGCTGAGATGGCCACGAGCCTGCTGAGCCCCACGGTCCCCCCAAAAACTCTCATGGGCATGGTCACTTTCAATCTGGGTGCCGCGGCAGCCGCGGCACGGTTCAACGGAAATGCGGGGTCATGGTGATGCGCCTGCCCCCAGCAGCCCTAGCGGGGCGGGCGCGCTGAACTGGATCTGGATGACGGGCTTGCCGTGCAGATGCAGCACGGAGAAGACGGACCGGAAGGGCGACTGCTGGGCCTGCAGGAACTTGATCGCAGAGCTGAGGTACGCGTCCTCGTGCTTCCCGTGGCCCGACATGAGCCCGGAAATCCGCACCATCCGCAGCGGGACCTCCCCCCCGGCGGCGGCCGCCGTTCCCGGCCCGCCGTCGCCGAACTGGGAGATGGACACCTGGTGCTCCTCGGACAGCAGGCCGACCAGGGTGATCAGCAGCCGGGAGTCGACATAGCCGTCCGCGATGGCCTGCCGCGACGCCCCGGATACGTGCAACGCCTTGTTCTTCAGCAGCTGCTGGCCTGCGGTCACGCGAGCGAGCAGGTCAGCGCGCAGCGTCACCAGGTAGGCCGCCGAGCCGTCGGCCGCCTCGATCCGCACGTCCACCTGGGCCGCGCCGGCGCCGAAGCTGGCGATGACCACTGGTGCGTACACGTCGGCCAGGCGGCTGCCGAACTGGCTGCTCAGCGCGGTCGTGGCCACGACGATCTGGGAGCCCATCGGGTCGGTGGCCGACGCGCTGAGCGACATGAGATCCCCGGCCGGGAAGCCGCGGGCCATCAGGTCGGAGCACATCATGGGGTCGCAGGACACGATGACGTTGTGGCCCACCTGAGCCGCGACCCAGGTGGCCGCGGCCTGGCGGCCGGCCGCCGCGGCGGCCAGGCTGGCCGGGCTGGGCGGGCTGGACTGCACCGCGCGGGCCTTGCTCGCGGCTGCGCGGTGGTGGCGGGCCGCGGAGCTAGGCCGGCCCTGCACGAGCGTGATGGTCAGCGCCCCGGCCGCGAACACCACGACCACGAGGCCGAGGACCGCGGCGCGCCGCCCCCAGCGCGGCCGTCGCTGGCCGGGCACCTGCTGGTCACGCAGCACCCGGCGATGCAGCCACAGACTCAGGGTCGTCCCGATGACCTGCGCCCAGGACGGCTCGCCGACGCCGGCGGTGGCCGGCCGGGCCGGGAGCAGGTAGTCGCCGGCGGCCGGCACGGCGCTGGGCCGCTTCTCCAGGTCCCGCCCAGTCCCCGCCGGGGGATTGCCGGGCTGGGAGACCCCGGACCTGACTACGGCCGGCCCGGGGGCGCCGGACTGGGGGGCGCCGGACTGGGGAGCACCGGGCCGGGACTCGCCCGACGTGGCGGGGCCGGACTCGGGCGCGCCGGGCTGAGCGGCGCCAGGCGCAGGGGCGCTGGGCTGGGACGCGCCGGGCCGGGCGGCGCTGGGCCGGGGGTTGCCGGGCCTGACGGTCTCGGACTCAGGGCCCGGCTGGCCGGCGCCCCCCGCGCCGGAAGCCCTGATGTCGCGGGCGAGGGCCGGCCTGACAGGAGCCGGGCTGGCGGGAGCAAGATCGGCAGCTGGCCGGCCGCCTGTCACCGGGCGCGCGTCACTGACAGCACTGCCCTGGTAACCGGACGGCGCAGGACCGGCGGCCTTGCTCATGAGCTACCCCCCGGGGTCGCCGACAGGGAGACATACGACCCCAGACTTGTTACCTCATCACATTACGTAGCGGCTGTTGAGGCGAAAGATCTGATTGTTACCAAAAACTTGATGGTTTCTGGAGCCGCAATATGCAGTCTGTTACGTGCAAAATGCGGCTATCCCACGATGGCGGCTCACGATCGTATCGTCCCGTTACTTCCGGGCCGAGCCCCCCGGACCATTACTGCCCGGGTCCCCGCTGGCCCGGCGGCGGCGCCCGCTCGACGGTGCCCGGCCCGGCTGGCCGGCTAGCCGCTGATAGACAGCGATAACGCCCGCCACGGCGTCGGCCGGGCCGGGCAGCTCGCGGGCCCTGGCGCGGGCCGAGGCGGACAGCCTGGCCGCCAGTTCGCGGTCGTCCAAGACGGCCAGGACCGCGGCGGCGAGCTGCGCCGGGTCGGCCGGCTGCACCAGAATCGCCGCCTCCGCGCCGGTCAGATCCGGGATCCCGCCGACTCGCGAGGCCACGATGGGGCGCCCGGCCCGCATCGCCTCCTGCACGATCAGCGGGCGCGCCTCCCACCGGCTCGGCACCACGACGACATCGGCCGCGGCCAGCAGGGCCGGAACGTCGTCGCGCTGGCCGAGCAGCACGAGGTCCAGGCCGGCTCGGCTGGCGGTCGCGGCCAGCTCGGCCGCCAGCGGCCCCTCCCCCGCGATCGCCAGGCGCGGGACTGGCTCCCGTCGCTGCCACGCCGCGGCCGCGGCCAGCAGCGTGTCGAGCCCCTTCTGCTCGGCCAGGCGGCCGGCCGCCAGGATGACCGGGCGTCCGGCCGCCCCGATATCGGCCTCGGCGCGGGCTACGTCCGACGCCGACGGGGCCGGTCCCCGGGCCGCGGGCACGTCGAACTCGGTCGCGTTCGCCGCGCCCCGCCGTCGCATCCGCGCCGCGAGGTCGGCCGAGGCGCACAGGACCGCGTCGGCGCGCCAGGCGCAGGTCGCCTCGAGGACGGCGTACGCCAGCTGAGCCAGGAGTTTGCGCGGCGGGGCGTTATGAATGGTGACTACTAGTGCCGGGCGCCGGGCTCGTCGCCACGGCCGCAGCAGCGCGAGGGCCGAGCACGCGCCCGCGCGCAGTCCGTGCGCGTGCACGACGTCAGGACCGATCTCGCCGAGTAGCCGGCGCAGCGTGAGCACCGCCGCGGCGTCGCGGCCGGGGCGGGGCCGGTCAGAGATCTCTGCCACCCCGAAGGCGATCGCGGGGTGGTGGGTCGCTGTCGCGCCGGGATCAGCCGGGGTCCCGGCTTCGGCGGGCAGGGCCGCTGCCCCGGCCGCGACCGCGCTCCGCGAGCTGGCCGGCCCGAGGACCGTTACCTGCAAGCCGCCGCGGCGGCTGCCCTCTGCCAGCAGGCCCGCGTGCTGGGCCGTGCCGCCGGAGGCGGTGCCCAGCACGTAGGCGACCCGCAGCCCAGTCACCGAAGGCCAGCCGCGCCGGGCCCGGTCACCGGAGCGCCGCCCGGCTGGGCTCCGGGCCTGCCTGAGTGACCGGTGCCGCCTGCTCGGTCACCGGGGGGTCGGGGACGTCGGCGCGGCCGGCTCCGGCTGGTCACGGGGGACCGCCGTGCCGGGAGCCGGGGCGGCCACGGGGCGCCGGCCGAGCATGTCCAGCCACCGCAGCGGCCTGGTCCGCTCGATGACCCTGGTGAAGCTGACCACCTCACTCGCCGCGGTCAGCCCGGCCACGGCCGCCAGCGTCACGAGCCGGGCCGGCCGCGGCAGCGTGACCGCGGCGGCGGTCCCGAGCAGCGCCCCGAGGGCGTTGGCGCCGCCGTCGCCCAGCATGGCCCGCTCGCCCAGGTCGTCCGGCAGCAGCGCCGCGGCGGCGCCGAGGGGAGCGGCCACCGCCTGACGGCCCGGGCCCGGCGCCGCGGCCAGCAGCGCGCCGGCGGCGAACGCGACCTTGAGTGCCCGGCCCGGCCGCAGGTCGAACAGGTTGAGCAGGTTCGCGCCGCCCGCTACGAGGCCGGCATTGATCAGGAGGTCGGCCGCATCCCAGGCGCCGGCGCCGGGGGTGCCGGCGGTGCCGGTGGTGCCGGAGCCGGGCGCCGTACGGGCGGCGGGGGCCGGTCCGCTGCCGGGGGTTCCGGTGCCGCGGAGCAGGGCGCTGGCCGCCAGCCCGGTCACGCCGATGCCGGCCAGCTTGACCGCCCCGGTAGTCAGCTCCCCGCGGCGCAGCGCACCCAGGTGGCCGCGGAACCCGCGGCTGGACCCGCTGCCGGCCAGGTCGTCATAGCAGCCCAGGGCCGCGGCGCCGGCGCCGGCGATGAGCATGGCGGCCCGGCTGCGCCGGGGCAGGCCCGGCACCAGGAGAGTTCCGGCCATGCCGCCGAGGGTGATGGCCGGCCCTTCGAGGAGCGTGACCGGTTCGCCGCGGTGATTGGTGCGCGACCAGGTGCGGTCGCCGCCGGGCGGCCGGCGGCGCAGCCCGGCGTAGGACAGGCGGGCGATCGCCGCCGCCACCGCGGCCGCGGCCGCGGATCGGATCGGGAGTCGGCTCATTACTTTCCTGGTCGGCCCGCGGCGGACGTCGCGCTCACCGACGGCGTGGGGGCGGGGCTGGGTACGGCGCCCGGGTTCACACCGTAACTGGCCGGGGCGTGCCCGGACAGCAGTTCCCGCAGCGCCTGGGCGATGATGATCTGGCCAACCGGCTGGTCGGCGTAGTCGACCGTGCTCACCTTGCCGGTGCCCGATACCGCGTCGATGGCGCTGCCCCGCCCTGACCCGGCCTGTGATCCGGCCAGCACGGTCCCGTCGCTGGCGGACTGGAGCTGCTCCGCCACCGCGATCAGGGCCAGGTTGGCCGCGCTGGCACCGGTGCCGGTCGGCGGCGTCGCGGGTGCGATTACGACGGCCATAGAGGCGGGTGCCAGCGTCGTGGCGGTCCCGCTGCCGGTGCTGCTGACCTGCAGGTAGCCGCTCTGGCCGAAGCCGTTCAGGATGCCCTGGCTCTGCGCCGGAGTCAGGCCGGCGCCGTTCTTGGTCACGATGGCCGCGGCGATCACCTGGGCGGCATCCGCCTGGCCGGTCACGGCGCCGCTCACCGGCTGGCTGGAAACCGTGATCCCGGCCGCCGAGGCCAGCGACTGCGCCAGCTGGGTCAGCTTCCCCTCGGTGCTGTCGCTGCTATCGAAGAACTGCGCGGTGAGCGACAGCTGGCCGCTGACCGTCGCGCCCGCCTGCTGCAGCATGGCCGTGACGCCGGTGATCACCTTGCCGTCCGCGCCCGGCGCGGTGACCAGTACCACGCTCTGGCCGGTCAGCAGGTGGCTGACCAGCCGGGGCGCCGCGGCCTGCGCGAACTCCTGGTCCGTGCTCACCTCCTGCTGGAGGATCTTGTTCTGCTGGCTCAGGCTCGCGTTCTGCTGGGTGACCCGGTGGGCGGCCGCGCTCAGGGCCGTCTCGGTGGTCGGCTGCAGCTCGTTGGCGCCGACCACGATGCCGATGGCCAGGGCCAGGAAGACGGCGATGATCGAGACGAGGTGGTACCGAAAATCGATCACTAGAAGAGTCCCGTTAGCCAGTCCCGCACGTGGGCCAGCGCCACGCCGAGGTATTGCAGGTAGATGGGCCCTACGGGCAGCGAGAGCACGGCGACCAGTACCGTCACCAGGGCGACGAGGCCGAGCAGGACGAGTGCCTTGGCGGAGATCCGGCTCTGGTAGAGCCGGCTGACCCCCTTGGCATCGACGATCTTGTCGGCTACCCGGATCCGCGTCAGGACGGCGCTGGCCATTCCCGACCGGCCCTTGTCGAGGAACTCTACCAGCGAGAACCGCATGCCGACCGCGACGATCAGGCTCGCGCCCGCCTCGTCGGCGAGCAGCACGGCCACGTCCTCGCTGGTGCCGGTGGCCGGGCAGGTGACCGAGTCGAGGCCAAGGTCCTGGACCCTGGGCAGCCCGGGCGCGAAGCCGTTCGGGTAGGCGTGCACCACGATCTCGGCACCGCAGTGCAGCGCCCGGTCGGAGACCGAGTCCATGTCACCGATGATCATGTGCGGCCGGTAGCCCGCGTCCAGCAGCGCGTTCGCCCCGCCGTCCACGCCGATCATGACGGGCTTGAATTCCCGGATGTAGGCGCGCAGCGCCTGCAGGTCCTCCTGGTGCCGGTAGCCGCGCGCGACCACCAGCGCGTGCCGGCCCGCCAGCTTGGTGCGCAGGTCCGGTAGCCGGAGGCCGTCGACGAACTGCTCGGAGTCCCGGGTCATGTACTCCAGGGTGTTGGCCACGAAGGCCCGGAGCTGGTCGGCGAGGCCCTCCCGGGCGCTGGTCATGTCCGCGGCCACCGACTCGGCCGTCTGCTGGGTGCCCTTGGCCACGATGGCCTCGCCGAGGTACAGGGTGTCCCCGTCCAGCCGCACGGTCTGGCCCTCGCGTACCTGGTCGAAGACCTCCGGGCTCACGTCGTCGACGAGCGGGATACCCGCCTCGACCAGCAGCTGCGGGCCGAGATTCGGATAACGCCCGCTCATGCTGGGGGCCGCGTTCACGACCGCGGCCACCTGGCGCCTGATCATGGCCTCGGCGCTGACCCGGTCCAGGTCGGAGTGGTCGATGATCGCGATCTCGCCGGGCTGCAGCCGCCGGGTCAGGGTCTTGGTCCGCCGGTCCAGGCGCGCCCGTCCCGACACCCCGGGCAGGTCAGCTGGCCTGGACCGGCGCGCTCCGGAGTGATTGCGGTTCGGGACCTTCATCGGATAGCCAGTTTGCCAGATTCCGCGAGGTAGGGGCTCCGGCCCGGACCGGACTGCGCGGGGGCGGGGCTAGCCGCGGGCTAGCCGCCCAGTCCGGCCCGCTCGGCGGCGGCCGCGGCGAGCAGTTCTCCGGCGTGCGCCCGGCCGAATTCGGAATCCTCCAGCCCGGCCAGCATCCGGGACAGCTCGCGGACCCGGCCGTCGTCGTCCAGCCGGGTGATGCCGCTGCTGATGACGGCACCGGTGTCGGATTTCTCCACGACCAGGTGAGTATCGGCGAACGCGGCCACCTGGGGCAGGTGCGTGACCACGATGACCTGGGCCAGCCGGGCCAGCCGGGCCAGCCGGCGGCCGATCTCGACCGCCGCCTTGCCGCCGACTCCGGCGTCCACCTCGTCGAACACGAAGGTGGGCACCGGGTCGGCGCCCGCGAATACCACCTCGATGGCCAGCATGACCCGCGACAGCTCGCCGCCGGAGGCGCCCTTGCTGAGCGGCAGCGCAGGCGCGCCGGGGTGCGCCGCCAGCCTGATCTCCACCTCGTCGGCCCCGTACGGCCCGTACTCCTGCGCCGGCGTGACGGCCACGGTCAGGCTGGCGTGCGGCATGGCCAGGGCGGCCAGCTCGGCAGTGACCTGGGCCGCGAACCGGCCGGCGGTCTGCGTGCGGGCGGCCGTCAGCGCCGCGGCCTGCTCGGCCACCGCCGCCGCCAGGGTGGCTTCGTCCTGCTCCAGAGCGGCGATCTTGTCATCGTCGCTGTCCAGCTCGCCGAGCCGGCTGGCCGCGGCCTTGGCCCACCGCAGCACGGCGGCCAGGTCCCCGCCCGGCGGCTCCGGCTCGCGGCTTCTGGCAGCCTCGCCCGGGCCGCCCGGGCTGGCCTGCTTGCCCTGGTCGGCCGGGTCGGCCAGGTCGGCCTGGTCCGCCGGGTCGGTCTCGCGGCCGGCCGGGCCGACCGTGGCGGTGCCGTAGGTGCGGACGAGCCGGGCCAGGTCGGCGCGGCGCTCCTGGACGGCGGCTAGCCGGGCCGGATCGGCCTCGACGGACTGGGCGTAGGAGGCGAGCTCGGCGGCGACATCGGACACCAGGTACGCCGCCTCGGACACCCGGGTGCCCAGTGCGGCCAGCCGGGGGTCATGGTGCGCCGCGGACTCCAGCGCCTGCCGGGCCACGCCCAGCAGCGTGACCGCGTCCGCCGCCTCGTAGGTCCCGCTGGACGGGTCGCCGAGCAGCGCCTCGTGGGCGGTGGTCGCCGCGGTATGCAGCGCGTCGGCGTTCGCCAGCCGGTCGTCCTCGGCCAGCAGCTCGATATCCTCCCCCTCGACCGGCTCGGCTCGCTCGATTTCTTCCAGGCCGCGGCGCAGGTCCGCGGCCTCGCGCGCTCGTTCCCGGGCCTGGGTGGTCAGCTCGGTGAGCTCGGCCTGGACCTGCTGGTGCCGCCGGTAGGCCCGCTGGTAGTCCGCCAGCAGCCGGGCGAACTCCGGGCCGCTGAACCGGTCCAGGGCCTGCCGCTGCCGACCGGGCCGCAGCAGCTGCTGCTGGTCGGACTGGCCGTGCACCGCGACGAGATCCTCCGCCAGGTAAGTCAGCAGCGACACCGGGACTGACCGGCCGCCGGCCGTGGCCCGGGACCGGCCCTCGGCGCTGACCGAGCGGCCCAGCAGCAGCGTGCTGCCCTGGTCGTCCAGGTCGCCGCCGGCCTCGTTCACCTGCCGGGCCACCGGGCCGTCCGGGTCCACGCGGAGCCGGCCCTCGACCGCGGCGCGGTCGGCGCCCGGCCGCACGCGCGCCGGATCCGCCCGGCCGCCGAACAGCAGGCCCAGCCCGGTCACGACCATGGTCTTGCCGGCACCTGTCTCGCCGGTCACGACGTTGAAGCCCGCGGAGAACTCCAGGACGGCGTCGTCGATCACTCCGAGCCTGGTAATCCGCACTTCCTCAAGCATCGCCGCCCAGCTCCTCGTCTCGCTGGCCCGCTGCGCCCTCCCGGCCAAAGGCGCCGCGCCCGCGCCAGCCCGCCACCGGCAGCCCGAACTTCTCCACGAGCCGGTCGGTAAAGGGCGCCCCGACCTCAGCCGCGCCCTCGCCGGTCCCGGCGCCCAGCCGCGCCAGCAGGACCGGCTGGCCACCCCTCCGCACCTCGACGCGGGCGCCAGGAGGCAGGTCAACCTTACGACGCCCATCGCACCACAGAACGGCGCCGGACGCCTCATTATCGCCGCCCGCTTCGATGACCTCGGCGGCCAGCACCGAGCGCGGTGACACGACCATCGGCCCGGCGAACAGGGCGTGCGCGCAGATGGGCACCATCAGCAGGGCCTCGACCTCCGGCCAGACGACCGGGCCGCCCGCCGAGAACGCGTAAGCGGTCGATCCGGTCGGGGTGGCGAACACCACGCCATCGCACCCCCACCGTGACAGCGGCCTGCCGTCGACCTCGATGACCAGGTCAAGCATCCGCTGGCGGGCCGCCTTCTCCACGGTTGCCTCGTTGAGTGCCCACGTCGCGGCCATGACCTCGCCGTTGGTCCGGACCGTCACGTCAACCGTCATCCGCTCCTCGATCGAGTAAGCCCCGGCGACGACCTGGTCGACGACCTCGGACAGGTCCTCCGGCTCCGCCTCGGCCAGGAAGCCGACGTGGCCGAGGTTAATCCCGAGCAGCGGCACGCCGGCTCCGCGAGCCAGCTCAGCCGCCCGCAGCAGGGTGCCGTCCCCGCCGATGACCAGGACCATCTCCGCCCCGGCGGCAGCGGACGCCGAGACGGGCACGACCGTGGCCCGCTGACCGCGCAGGGCGGCCCCGAGATCGGCTGCCTCCCGCTCGAGGATGCGGACGTCCACCCCGGCGGCGGTCAGCCGGGCGATGACCGCCAGCGCGCTGTGCCGCGCGGCGGGACGGCCGGTGTGCGCGGCGATCAGGATCGTGCGGCGGCGGCCGGCTCGTTCCGCGCCGTCGTGGCCGGCGACCTGACGGCTCCGCTGGCCGACGCTCAGGCCGTCCGCGGCCGTCATTGCGGTCCCGCCGTAATGGCCAGCCGCAGCGCCGCCTCGTCCAGCTGCGCGGCGCCGCGGCGCAGCCACAGGAAGTACTCGACGTTCCCGGACGGGCCCGGCAGCGGGCTCGCCGTTACTCCTTCTACGCCCAGTCCGTGCATGGCGGCCGCCGCCGCGACGGCCGCGACGGCCGCCTCGCGCAGCGCGGGATCCCTGACGACGCCGCCCGCGCCGACCTTGCCCTTGCCGACCTCGAACTGCGGCTTCACCAGGAGCACAAAGTCAGCGTCGGGCGCGGTACAGGCCACCAGCGCCGGCAGCACGAGCGTCAGTGAGATAAACGACAGGTCGGCGGTGACCAGGGCAGGCGCCGGAGCCACCTGCTCGGGCCGCAGGCTCCGCACATTGACCCGGTCCAGGATCGTTACTCGCGGATCGGTGCGCAGCGGCCAGGCCAGCTGGCCGTACCCGACGTCCACGGCGACGACCTGACTGGCCCCGGCGGCCAGCAGCACCTCGGTGAAGCCGCCCGTCGAGGCGCCAGCGTCGAGGCAGCGCCGGCCCGCGACGGTCAGCTCGGGGAACGCCGCCAGCGCGCCGGCCAGCTTGTGACCGCCCCGGGACACATAGTCCGGCTCGATGCCGGCTTCCCGGACGGTAATCGCGGCGTCCGTGCCGACCTGCGTCGCGGCCTTTCCCGCCAGGGCGCCGCCCACCTCGACGCGGCCGGCCGCGATCAGCTCCGTAGCCTGGACGCGCGAGCGCGCCAGGCCCCGCCGGACCAGTTCGGCATCAAGCCGCAGCTTCCTGCTCATCGCGACCGTTCTCAGCTCGCTCAGTTGCCATCCCGCCCTGCCGGGCCCGCCAGCGGCCCGGAGCGCAGTTCGCCGAGGATCTCGCCCAGCTCAGCATGCACGCGCTCGAACACGGCCGGGTGCTCGGTCACCGGGAGTTCCGTCAGGTCGTCCAGGAGGCTCAGGGCAGCATCGACCCTGGACTCCCCCGTTTCGGGCCGCGGAACCACCAGCAGGCGGTCCTGGCCGGCGTCCGGGCGGCCCGGCCGCGCGCCGCCCAGGGCCGAGGCCGGGTACCCGGGCTCGCCGGTGACGGGCTCGCCGGCGACGGGCTCGCCGGGCTCGAACTCCTCAGCCGCCGGCTCGTCGGGCTGCCCGGGCCAGCGAGCGCCGTTATCGTCCTCCATCAGTCCTTCTCCTTGCGCCAGTCGGTAAGCCTGTGGCGGCGCGGTCCACGCTCCCAGTGAGAAACGCTACCGTCCGATGACGCCCGCCCGCTGCACCCGCCGCGTGACGGCGGCCCCCGCTGCGCGCCCCCCGGTCGCTGGCGGCGGCCGGCCCGGCGGACAATGACCAGGAAAGCGAGGGAGACAATGGCGACAGCGCAGGAAACCCGGAAGGCTCTGGAGAGCCTCACCGCGCGCATCTCGCAGATGGATGCGAAGGACCGGGCAGCGCACCTGGCCGACCGGACGCTCAGCTGCCGCGTCACCGATCTCGGCGTTACCTTCCTGACCCGGCTCGGGCCTGACGGTGCCGAGCCGATCACCGAGGCCGCCAACGGCGACGCGCCGGCGCAGGTGCGGTTTACCGCCAAGAGCGACGACGTGCTGGCCGTGGCGGCCGACCCCGGCGGCTTCGCGCGCGCCTGGCTGACCGGGCGGCTCAAGGTCGAGGGCAACCTGTTTGACCTGCTGCGCCTGCGCAAGCTGATGTAGCCGCCCTCCGCGCTCCCGCCGCAGCCTAGGGTCATCAGCGCCCAGCATGTAGCTACCTCATACCTCATCAGCCCCTCGTCAGCGCGCCGGCAGCGTCCGTACCAGCGGGAGCGGGCGGCCGCGCGCAGCGGCCAGGGCCGACCGGATCTCCGCGGCCACCTCATGGCCCGCCTGCCGGATCCTGGCGGGCGGGTAGTGCAGGACGATGATGCCGCGGGCGCTCATCCGCGAATGACGCGCCATAGTCCGCTCCCAGTCGGCCGGGGACAGGTGCCACTGCCGCGAGTCGACCTCCGCGGCCACCCCGGCGTCCGGCCACCAGGCATCCGGAGCGGCCAGGAAATCCTGGCCGACGAACAGGCGCGGGTTCAGCAGGGGCATCGGCAGCCGCTCTCGCCTGATCAGGCCGACCAGGTCGGCCTCGGCCCCCGACCGGGCGCCCTCGGCCACCTCGGCCAGCGCCCGCCGTAACCGAGCCGAGCCCTGCACTGGCCCGCGCTCCAGCTCCTCTGCGAGCTGCCACACCTGCACTTTCCCTAGCTGCACGCCGGCTGCCACAACGGCCCGGATGTCACCGATCTCGCGCAACTGCCGGACCGTATCGGCGACAGCACGCGCCGGGCATACACAAGCTCGCCGTCCCCGCACGCCACGTTCGGCATCACCGCGGTGCGTTGTAGGCGGGCAAAGCCAACGCTGCGCTTCCGGCACTCCAGCTTGACGAGCACGTCGACGCTGTCGCCTGCATAGGCCTGAATGCCGTGCCACGCCAGCGCCGCCGGGCCGCTGACCGCCATCCCGGGCCCTGCGTAGAGATAGGCGGCCGCGACCGCTGGCGGAACGTCGCGCCACCCCCGGTAGTGAGGTAAACACCAGGGAGCAGAACCAGCCAGGGCCCGTCAGGCCGAATGCGATGGCGGAGCGCCGACTCGGACATCGCGCATCGTAAAGCTTGATCCCGGCTCACGACACCCTCCTGTCGGCGCGCTAAGCGCGCTAGGGCACCAACGTCGTAACTGCATTGTCGTCCCATACCGGAAGCTTGGCACCACCCTCTGACAGACGGCTCTTTTGGCCCCCCTGCGCCGTCCGCCCACGCTACGGGCCGGCGAGCTAGCGACGTGGATGGGCATCTCCTGCCGTCCCAGTGACTGCGCAGGCCCACTCATGACGTTGGCTCCGCCGAGCGGTGCGATCGCAAGGCGGGGCCGAAGCCGCCCGCCAGCGACGTGGATGGGCATCTGCTGCCGTCCCAGGGACAGCTCTGGCCCAGCCACGACGTTGGCTTCCAGCGACGCCCGCCCGCCCGAGGCCGCCCGAGGCCGCCCGCCCCGGGCGTCCACCCTGAGCTGCGTCACCGGGCTCACCAGTACCGGACTATCGGTGATACTGGCCCTGTGACTGCAGCGCTGATTCCGCGGCCGCGGACCGAGGTGGCTCCCGGCGCCGTGCACGTGCCCGGCTGGCTGAGCCCCGACAGCAAGCGCGAGCTCGTGGCTGCCTGCCGCGAGTGGGCCAAGCCGCCCGCCGGGATGCGGGCCACGAAGATGCCCACCGACGGCGTGATGTCGGTGCGGACCGTGTGCCTGGGCTGGCACTGGCTTCCGTACCGCTACTCGCGCACTGCCGAGGACGTCGACGGGGCGCCGGTGAAGCCCCTCCCCGGCTGGCTCGCTGACCTGGGACGAAGCGCTCTCGCCGACGCCTATGCCGACCCCGACCCCGGTGCCGCGCGCCAGTACCAGCCCGATGTCGCGCTCATCAACTTCTACGACGGCAACGCGCGGATGGGCATGCACGCCGATAAGGATGAGCGCAGCCCGGCGCCGGTCGTCTCGCTGAGCATCGGCGCGTCCTGCCTGTTCAGGTTCGGCAATACCAGCGGCCGCAGCCGGCCCTGGACCGACGTCCAGCTTGAGTCCGGGGACCTTTTCGTCTTCGGCGGCCCCGCGAGGCTGGCCTACCACGGCGTACCGAAGACCATCGCCGGGACCGGCGACCCCGACACCGGCCTGCCGTCCGGGCGCCTGAACATCACGCTGCGCGAGTCCGGCCTGACCTGACCAGCCGCCCCAGCCCCGGCCGGCCCGAGCTGGCATGCTGGCAGCATGCCCGAGGGTGACACCGTCTGGCGCGCCGCGCGCCAGCTGCGCGAGGCGCTGGCCGGGCACGTGCTGACCCGCAGCGACTTCCGCGTCCCCCGCTACGCGACCACCGACCTCACCGGGCGACAGGTGACCGAGGTCCTGTCCCGCGGCAAGCACCTGCTGATCCGCGTCGAGGGCCGCATTACCGTGCACACCCACCTGAAGATGGAGGGCTCCTGGCGGATCCGCCGGGCTGGCGGCTACCCGCCGCGCGACCACCGGGTCCGGCTGGTCCTGGCCAACCAGCAGTGGCAGGCGGTCGGCTCCCGGCTGGGGATCGTGGAGGTCCTGCCGACGGCGGCGGAGGCCCGGGCGGTCGGGCACCTCGGCCCGGACCTGCTCGGGCCCGACTGGGACGCTGACGAGGCCGTCCGCCGCCTGCTCGCCAACCCCCGCCGCCCGGCCGGGGAGGCGCTGCTTGACCAGCGCAACCTCGCGGGCATCGGCAACGTGTACAAGGCCGAGACGCTGTTCCTGCGCGGGATCCACCCGTGGCGGCCCATCGGCGAGGTCCCCGACCTGCCCGGCGTCGTCGAGCTCGTCCGGCGGATGCTGGAGGCCAACAAGAACCGCGCCGGCCGGATCATCACCGGCAGCGGCGCCCGGGGCGAGGCGGTCTGGGTGTACGGCCGGGCGGGCCGGCCATGCCTGCGGTGCGGCACGCTCATCCAGCGAGCCGATCAGGGCCCGGTCCTGGAGGAACGCGTCACCTTCTGGTGCCCGAACTGTCAGCCCGCCGTTTCCCCCCAGCCCCTTCCCTGATAACGGTCGCTCCCCCGCCCGGCAGCTCGCCCCGCGCCGCCCCCGACAGAACGAGAGGTCCCGTGCCCGAACTCCCCGCTGCTGCTGCTGACGGCACCGTGCTCTCCGATACCGTGCTCGCCGCACAGCACGTCGACCTCGTCCGCGGCGACCGGGACCTGCTGAGCCAGGTCAGCGTCACCGTGCGGGCGGGCGAGCACTGGGCGCTGCTCGGCCCCAACGGCGCGGGCAAGAGCACGCTGCTGCGCATCTTCGCGACGTACGCGCACCCGACCCGCGGACATGTCGACATCCTCGGCCGCCGGCTGGGCCGGGTGAACGTCTTCGCCCTCCGGCCGCTGATCGGCTATGTGACCACGCATCACCCGCTGACCTCGCCCCGCACGGTGCGGGAGGTGGCGCTGACCGGCGCCACCGGCACCATCGAGATCGCGGCCCGCTGGCAGCCAAGCCCCGCCGAGCTGGCCCATGCCGATGAGCTCATCGAGCTGCTCGGCCGGGGGCGGCTGGCAGAGCAGCGCTGGCCGGTGCTGTCGCAGGGCGAGCGCGGCCGGACGCTCATCGCCCGCGCCCTGATGGCGCAGCCGCGGCTCCTGCTGCTGGACGAGCCGGCCGCCGGCCTGGACATCGGCGGCCGCGAGCAGCTCCTGGAAAGTCTCGATGAGCTGCGCCAGCGCCAGCCCGGCCTGGCCTCCGTGCTGGTCACCCACCACCTGGAGGAGCTGCCGGCCAGCACCTCGCACGCCATGCTGCTGCGGGACGGCGTGCTGCTGGGCGCCGGACCGGCCGCGGGCATCCTCACCACCGAGCTGGTCAGCACCTGCTTTGACTACCCGATCGCGATCGCCCGGCACGCGGGCCGGTGGGCCTCGATCGCCCGCGGCTGACCGGCCTGGCGGCTAGCCCTGGCCCGGGCGGCTGGAGCCATCAGGCGACAGGCCGAGGCGCTGGACGGCGCTGGCGGCCATCTCCGGGGTGACCTTCCCGCCGGACCAGGCCGCCGCGCACAGCGCCCGCAGGCCGTCCATCGGATCGCCGGAGCCGGACAGCCGCAGCTGGCCGGCCTCGGCGTCCAGCTCCGCGGTCCAGCCACCGCACTGGAAGCCGCCGTGGCCGCGGCTCACCTCCGGGTGCCCGGTGAGCAGCCCGTCCAGGTCACGGGCCAGGTAAGTCGGCCGCAGCCCGGGCGGGGCGAGGACCGCGTCAGCGGGCTGGCTGACTCCGGTCAGCACCAGCATGCTGTCGGCCTTGCCGCGCACGGCGCCCTCGATGTCGGTATCCAGCCGGTCGCCCACGACCAGCGGCCGGGTCGCGCCGGTGCGCTGCACGGCTTCGGCGTGCAGCGGCGTCTCGGGCTTTCCGGCCACCACCGGATGCTGCCCGGTCGCGGTCACGAGGACCTGCACGAGAGAGCCGTTGCCCGGTTGCGGGCCGCGCGGTGACGGCAGGGTCACGTCGGCGTTCGAGGCCACGAACCAGGCGCCGGCCCGCAGCGCCATGGCGCCCTCGGCCAGCAGGCCGTAGCTGATGTCCGGCGCGTAGCCCTGCACCACGGCCTGCGGATGCTCCGCCGCAGTCGAGACCGGCCGCAGCCCCCGCTCGCGCAGCGCGATACGCAGCCCGATGCCGCCGACCACCAGGACGGGCGCCCCGGCCGGCAGCCGCTGCGCCAGCAGCCGCGCGGCGGCCTGCGCGGAGGTCACCACATCGTGCGCGGTGGCCGACACGCCCAGGCTGGTGAGCTGCTCAGCAATGGCGGACGGCGAACGGGAGGCGTTATTGGTGACGAAGGCCAGCCGCATGCCCAGGTGGCTGGCTTTCTGCAGCGCGTCGGCCGCGCCGGGTATCGCCTTGCCGCCCAGGTAGACGACGCCGTCCAGGTCCAGCAGCGCGACGTCGTAGGCCTTGGCCAGGGGGTCCGGGCAGCCGCGGGGCAGCCCGGTCCCCGGCCCGGCCCCGGTGCCGGGCGCGGCGGGCTCATTTCTGGTCAATCGGCGGATTCCTCCCTCAGCCGGTTCCGCGCGCTCAGTGTCGCACGGACGCTGCGGAGGGCGTCGGTGTAGTGCCGCATGTTCGGCCGCATGGCCGCCGCCAGGGCCAGGTGCTCGGCGGCCGCGCGCGGATCGCCCGTGCGGGCCAGCGCCAGGCCCAGGCCGAACTGGGCGTAATCATCGGCCGGGCTGGCCTCGACGATCCGGCGGAAGTTCCCCGCGGCGGCCGCGTACCGGCCGGCGTCGAACTGGGCCCGCGCCAGCGCCTCCAGGACGCTCCGGGAGTGCGGCTCGGCCGCGGCGGCGCGTTCCAGTAGCTGCGCCGCCGCCGCGGCGCTGCCCCGCTCCAGCAGTTCCAGGCCCCGCCGGTAGAGCCCGTAGATGTCGCTGTCATCGGCTGCTATGCCGGTGTTTGCCGCCCCGTCACCCTGCGGCGGCACCTCAGCTGATCTGCAATTTCCCGGCCTATCTCCGCTCTCAGGGTCATGGGCTGCCGCGATGTCCTGCGCCGGGCGGGAATCGCGGCCGCCATCTGATCCTTCTGACATACGTGCAGATCCTTCCGTCCGACCTTCCGTCCGACCACGAGCTGGCAGCGCGAGGCGCGTCCGGCCTCGTGCTGGCGCCGTTTCGTGGCGTCCGCTATGCCGAGGACCGGGTGAGCGGTCTCGCCCAGGTCACCTCTCCACCGTACGACGTGATTGCCAGCGATAACGAGGACCAGTTGCTGGCATCCGATCCGCACAACGTGGTGCGGATCATCCGGCCGCGCCATCCCGCGGGCCAGCCGGGGAGCTCCTGGGACGACGCCGCGGCCGACCTGCGGGAGTGGCTCCGCGAGGCCATTCTCGTCATCGACGACCAGCCCGCCCTCTACGTATATGAGCAGCTCACGGCCGGGCAGGACGGTAAGCTGGGACGGCTCCAGCGCGGCCTGATCGGCGCCGTCCGGCTGGTCCCGCGCGACACCGGGATCGTCCGGCCGCATGAGGCGGTGGCGCCCGGACCGGTCGCCGGGCGGCTGGCGCTGATGGAGGCAACGCAGGCCAACCTGGAGCCGATCTTCCTGCTGTACGACGGGACCGCCGAGCCAGCCGGCAGCCGGGCGGGCGGCAACGGCGAGGGCGGTCCCGGGCACGGGGCGGCTGAGCACGGGGCGGCTGAGCACGGGGCGACGACGCGGATCGTGACCCGGGCCGCGGTCGAGCGGCCGCCGCTGGCGCAGGCGCGCACCTCCGACGGGATCCGGCACCGGCTCTGGGCCATTACCGACCCGGCCGAGATGGCGGTGATAGCCGCCGACCTGGAGCCGCGCACAGCGCTCATCGCCGACGGCCATCACCGCTACGCCGCCTACCTGGAGCTGCAGGAGCGCCGGCACGCGGCCGGCGCCGGCGCGGGCCCGTGGGACTTCGGGCTGGCCCTGCTGGTCGACTCGGCTGCCTATCCGCCCGAGGTCGGGGCGATTCACCGGGTCATCCCCGGGCTGGCCAGCAACCAGGCCGCCGCCCTGGCCGCGACCGCGTTCCGGGTCAGTGAGCTGCCGGGCGGCACCGCGGACCTGCCGGCGGCCCTGCAGCGGCTCGATGCCGCCGGCCACGAAGTCGCGTTCCTGGTCGCGGGCGACGGCCGCGCGTTCCTGCTGACCGACCCTGACCCGGCGCAGGTGCAGGCCGCGATGCGCGACGAGCCGCCCGAGCCATGGCGCAGGCTGCCGGCCGCTGTCCTGCAGGAACTGTTGATGGGCCGGATCTGGCGGACCGGCGACGATGAGCGGACCATCCGCGCCGTCCACGACCCGGTGGCCGCGATCCGCGCGGCCGACGAGGTGCCCGGCACGACGGCAGTCCTGTGCACTCCCATGTCGGCGGCCGACGTCTATGAGGTGGCCGCGCAGAAGCGGATAGTTCCCCGGAAATCCACATCCTTCGGGCCAAAGCCGCGCACCGGCCTGGTCCTGCGGACGTTCACTGAGAGCTGAAATCCTTGTCGTGCGACTAGCCGACGAAGTTGCAGCGCGCCGGAGGCGGACAGAGCGGGCGGGCACCTGCCTTCCTGCGTCCGGCCCGGCCTGGCACCATGTTCCCCATGGACGGTTCTGAGCCAGCTTTCGCAGTTGCCGATGTCATCACTGACCTGGGCCACGACGTGTTCCAGATCGATACGCGGATGGCGGGATACGACGGCATCACCGCCGGATACCTGATCCGCGGCGACCGGCCTTGCCTCGTGGAGACCGGCACCGCCCCGTCGGCGCCGATCGTCAGGGATGCGCTGGCGGCCCTCGGCGTCGGGCCCGCGGACCTCGCGACCGTCGTGGTCACGCACATTCACCTCGACCACGCGGGCGGCACCGGCGACATTGCCGGGATGTTCCCGGCCGCCCAGGTCGTGGTGCATGAGCGGGGGGCACGCCATCTGGCCGACCCGGCCAGGCTGATGGCCAGCGCCCGCATGGTCTACGGCGACGAGCTCGACGGGCTATTCGGCACCCTGGCGCCCACCCCGGCCGGTCGCATCCGGGCCGTGGAGAAGACCGGCGTCGTCGACCTCGGCGGGGGTCGGCGGCTGGACAGCCATTACTCCCCCGGGCACGCCAAGCACCACGTCGGCCTGGTCGACTCGGTCACCGGCGACCTCTACGTGGGCGACGCCGCGGGCATCTACATCCAGGAAACCGGGGACATGCGCCCGGCCACGCCGCCGCCGGACTTCGACCTGGACATCGCCCTGGAGTCGCTGCGGACGTTCGCGGCGTTGCAGCCCACCCGGCTCCTGTTCAGCCATTTCGGGCCGGTGACCGCCGTCGGGGAAACCCTGGAGAGGTCGGCGGCCGAGCTCAACCTCTGGGTCGCCGAGACCAGGCGGGCGCGCAGCGCCGGGATGGACCTCGACCACGCCGCCGCGATGGTGGCCGAGCGCACCCGTGAGCGTTACGCGGCGCTCAGGCCGGACGCCGATCCGCAGGTCGCGGCCAAGTTCGACCGAATCAGCGGCGCAGCGGCCAACGTGTCGGGAATCATGCACTGGCTGGAGAAGACCGAAGGCAGCTAGCCGGCTCCAGCCGTCCGGACGCTCAGCCGTGCCCGCCGTCGGCAGGTCGGTCGTCGGCAGGTGGCTCGTCGGCAGGTCGGCCGTCGGCGAGGTCGGCCTCGTCGTCGGCCGCCTCTAGCTCAGCCTCGTCTTCGTCGTCCAGCTCAGCCGTAGCCGCGTCGCTCAGATCGGCCTCGTCGTCGGGGTCCGCGCCGTCCGCGTCGTCTGGGTCATCCCAGGCATCATCGAGGTCTTCGAAGAGAACCGCGTCGAGTTCCTCGACACGCTCGGCCGCGTCAGTCTCGTCCGCTGAGTCGGCCGCTGCCGCCTTACCGAACCATTCCCTGGCCTCTTCCCCACGGTCCGCGTCGAGCAGGGCATCGGCGTAGGCGTAGTAAAGCCGCGCGCGGCCTCCGCGACCGCGCTTGTCAGTGAGCTCGGGCACCTGCAGAGCCACAACCGCCGCAGCTGGCAGATCCTGGTCGCGGCGGATGCCCGACTCGACAATGCGCAGCTCGATCTGAGTAGCGCGATCAGCCGATCGCGCCTCCGGGCCGGTGACGATGTCCAGCGCGCGGTCGAGCCTCCCGAGCGCCCGCTCGCAATCCGCCATCAGCGGAAGGTAGCTGTTGCGGCCGGTAAGCCTGCGAGCCGCGCGGAACTCCGTGAGCGCGTCGGCCCATCGGCCCGCCTGGTAGGCGGCGATAGCGGTCGTCTCGCGGACTATCCCGACCCGCGCCGCGAGCCCGCGGGCCGCCACTGCGTACTGGTAGGCACGCTCGGGATCTTCCTCCACTCCCGTGGCGACCATGTACCGGGCCACGGCGTCAGCTAGGTCGCCGGGCAGCGTCCGCAGCTCCGCCATCGCTTCCGGATCTAGCTGATCAGCGGTAATGCTGTCCGGAACCCGCAGCTGGCGGCTCTCGCCGTCGCGCTGGCGGGCCGGCTGGTCGCCTTTATTTCGATACGGCCGCGTATCAGAACTGCTGCTGGCCTCTCGTGAACCGCCAGTTCCTCGCGGGGCGCCTCCGCTGCGAGGCGCACCTGCACCGCGGTAGCCGGTGCCACCGCGCGATCCGCCGCGAGTATCCGGGCGCCCGCGATCGCGGTCGAACCCGGAACGCTCAGAGCCGCCTCGGCTCGGCCCGGGACCGCCAGACCGAGCAGCGCCCGACCAGGTCCGGCCGGAACCGCCGCTGTCCGAGGCGCCCCGGCCAGGGCCGCCGTCACGCGACCAGCTGGGCTGGCTTCCCTGACTCCGAGGGCCTTGTGATTCGGCCGGGCGTGAGCCGCCCGGCCGGTCGTAGCCACGTGGCCGGGAATCGCCGCGCGAGGCGCCATACTGCGGCGCCCGGTCCGGGTTCCCTTGCCGCTCCCCGCGAGGAGCACCGGCGGCTCCGCCGTCGTAACGTAGCCGCGACTGGTCACGCCCGGCACCACCGCCCTGCCAGGACTGCCGGCCGGGTCGGTCGTCACTGGGCCGCTCAGAACCCTGCCCCGCACGGCCGGGCCGGTCTTCCCGGTGCTGCCACGGCTGACGAGACTGTGCGCCGGCTCCCCGATCACGACCGCCTGCCGGGTACCTGTTGTCACGCTCCCCGGACCCCTGGCCGCGCGCCGGATTGCGATCCTCGCTGCGCACGCCCCGGTCGCTGTCCCGGCCCTGGTTGCGATAACCGCTCCGGGAGTCGTCCTCTCGGCGCCAGTTGCCGCCGCTCGTTCCGCCGCTTCTCTCGGCAGGGCGGCCAGCGCCCGGCCCACGCGATGCCGGCGCCGAGCCTCGGCCGGCCGGCCGGCCGCCTGGGCCACCCGATGGCCGGGAGCCGCGTTCTGCTGCCGGCCCGCTGCTGGCCGCGGGAGAGCTGCCGGTACCTCGCCCGTAGCGATCACTGCTTGCTGGACGGTCGCGCCATCCGCTTCCAGGGCCGCGCTCAGCCCGGTCGTCCTCTCCCGGCCTGCGCGGACGCCGGTCATCGGACCGGCCCTGCTGGTCGCCTCGTTCGGCAGGCCGCCAGCTCCCCGAGCCACGCCAGCCCTCAGGCGCGCTCCCCGAGCCACGCCAGCCCGCAGGCGCGCTCCCAGAGCCACGACTGCCCGCAGGCGCGCTCCCAGAGCCACGACTGCCCGCACCCCGGCCAGCCGAGCTCCCTGAGGCGCCACGCTTGTCCCGCGGGCCAGAGCCGACAGACGGTCGGCCGTCTGATCCGCGGCTGCCTGATCCGCCCGGCCCGGACCGGCCGGCCGACCCGTCACGGCCACCAGATCCGTCACGGCCACCAGATCCGTCACGGCCACCAGATCCGGCACGCCTAGCGGATCCCGTGGCACCGCCCCCACTGCCGCCCCTGAAATCCCTGCCGGGGCGGCTCGCGCCAGAGCCAGAGCTACCCGAGTCGAAGCCGCGCGAACTTGACTCATCCTGATTCGGCCGACCTGGACTCGAGTCGCGCGGAACCGAGCCACGGGAACCGGAGTCCCGGGCGCTAGAACCACGAGCGCTAGAACCACGAGCGCTAGAACCACCAGAGCGCGAGCCAGGGGAGCCCGCGCCACGAGAGCCGGATCTGGCCGAGCCTGAGCCGCCAGAACCCTGGCTGCCGCCAGAATCCTGACCGCCGTAGCCGCCGGAACCGCGAGCTCCGCCAGAACCGCGAGCTCCGCCAGGGCTCCGGCCTCCGCCAGCGCGTCCGCCGCGCTGGCCGCCTGAATTACCGGCGCTGGTCGCACGACTCGCCGAGGAGCCAGAGCCTGCGGGCCCGCGCGCCTTCCCCACCATCGGGAATCCTCCAAAACTGAATTAGTAAGCTGCGCCAGGCGCAGCGAAAGCCGGACATGCCAAAACACGCTGAGGGCCACTACCAGAAACGGTAACGGCCCTCAGCGGGAAGATGTCCGGCGGCGTCCTACTCTCCCACGCAGCTTCCCACGCAGTACCATCGGCGCTGAAGGGCTTAACTTCCGGGTTCGGAATGGGACCGGGTATTTCCCCTTCGCCATGGCCACCGAAACACTATGGAGATGTCAGTATCCGAGAGCGTGCGGAGCAGTCTCCGTAGCTCACGGATCCCGACCGTATCTCGAGAACCGCACAGTGGACGCTTGCAAGATCTGTAAGTAGAAGCCAAGCCACTCGGCCTATTAGTACCGGTCAGCTCCACACGTTGCCGTGCTTCCACCTCCGGCCTATCAACCCAGTCGTCTACTGGGGGCCTTACCAGGTTAACCCTGAGGGAGTCCTAATCTTGAGGCGAGCTTCCCGCTTAGATGCTTTCAGCGGTTATCCCTTCCAAACGTAGCCAACCAGCCGTGCCCTTGGCAGGACAACTGGCACACCAGAGGTTTGTCCGTCCCGGTCCTCTCGTACTAGGGACAGCCCCTCTCAAGACTCCTGCGCGCGCAGCGGATAGGGACCGAACTGTCTCACGACGTTCTAAACCCAGCTCGCGTACCGCTTTAATGGGCGAACAGCCCAACCCTTGGGACCTGCTCCGGCCCCAGGATGCGACGAGCCGACATCGAGGTGCCAAACCATCCCGTCGATATGGACTCTTGGGGAAGATCAGCCTGTTATCCCCGGGGTACCTTTTAGCCGTTTAGCGACGGCGCTTCCACATGCCACCGCCGGATCACTAGTCCCAGCTTTCGCTCCTGTTCGACATGTCTGTCTCACAGTCAAGCACCCTTGTGCACTTACACTCGACACCTGATTGCCAACCAGGCTGAGGGTACCTTTGGGCGCCTCCGTTACCTTTTAGGAGGCAACCGCCCCAGTTAAACTACCCACCAGACACTGTCCCTGATCCGGATAACGGACCTAGGTTAGACATCCAGAACGACCAGAGTGGTATTTCACCGTTGACTCCACGAGAACTAGCGTCCCCGCTTCACAGTCTCCCACCTATCCTACACAAGACGTCCCAAACACCAATGTCAAGCTGCAGTGAAGGTCCCGGGGTCTTTCCGTCCTGCTGCGCGTAACGAGCATCTTTACTCGTAGTGCAATTTCGCCGGGTCTGTGGTTGAGACAGTGGGAAAGTCGTTACGCCATTCGTGCAGGTCGGAACTTACCCGACAAGGAATTTCGCTACCTTAGGATGGTTATAGTTACCACCGCCGTTTACTGGCGCTTAAGTTCAGAGCTTCGCGGCCAAAGCCACTAACCCTTCCCCTTAACGTTCCAGCACCGGGCAGGCGTCAGTCCGTATACGTCGTCTTGCGACTTAGCACGGACCTGTGTTTTTAGTAAACAGTCGCTTTCCCCTGGTATCTGCGGCCGTATCCAGCTCGGAGAGCAAGTCTCCTCACCAGTCGCGGCTCCCCTTCTCCCAAAGTTACGGGGACAATTTGCCTAGTTCCTTAACCACAGTTCACCCGATCGCCTTAGTATTCTCTACCTGACCACCTGAGTCGGTTTAGGGTACGGGCCGCCTAAACACTCGCCGCGAGGCTTTTCTTGGCAGCATGGGATTACTCACTTCGCCTAATTCGGCTCGGCATCAGGTCTCAGGCTGTATGGTGCGCGGATTTGCCTACGCACCGCCCTACACCTTTACTCCGGGACGTCCAACACCCGGTAGAGCTACCCTCCTGCGTCACCCCAACGGCTTGCCTACTACTAGTCTGGTTCGCGGACTCAGCCGACTCGTCCCGAAGGATCTGTCAGCCTTGCGCGCTTAGCATCGCCAGATTCGGCATGGGCGTGTTTAAGCGGGTACGGGAATATGAACCCGTTGTCCATCGACTACGCCTGTCGGCCTCGCCTTAGGTCCCGACTTACCCTGGGCGGATTAGCCTGCCCCAGGAACCCTTGGTCATTCGGCGGAGGAGTTTCTCACTCCTCTTTCGCTACTCATGCCTGCATTCTCACTCGAGTGGCATCCACGGCTGGATCACTCCGCCGCTTCGCTCGCCACCCGACGCTCCCCTACCCATCCGCATACTTGGACCCTAAAGGCGCTGGCGGCCGCTATCGAGGCAACCATGGCCGAAACCACGGTGGCCAAGACAGCCATCCACCTTAACCACAAAGGGCCGAGTTGACACGCGAATGTCACAGCTTCGGCGGTGTGCTTGAGCCCCGTTACATTGTCGGCGCAGAATCACTTGACCAGTGAGCTATTACGCACTCTTTTAAGGGTGGCTGCTTCTAAGCCAACCTCCTGGTTGTCTCTGCGACTCCACATCCTTTCCCACTTAGCACACGCTTAGGGGCCTTAGCTGGTGATCTGGGCTGTTTCCCTCTCGACTACGGAGCTTATCCCTCGCAGTCTCACTGCCGCGCTCTGGCTTACCGGCATTCGGAGTTTGGCTGATTTCAGTAAGCTTGTAGGCCCCCTAGACCATCCAGTAGCTCTACCTCCGGTAAGAAACACGCGACGCTGCACCTAGATGCATTTCGGGGAGAACCAGCTATCACGGAGTTTGATTGGCCTTTCACCCCTACCCACAGGTCATCCCCCAGGTTTTCAACCCTGGTGGGTTCGGTCCTCCACGCGGTCTTACCCGCGCTTCAACCTGCCCATGGGTAGATCACTCCGCTTCGGGTCTA
>DATCEO010000070.1:0-42944 GCA_036510065.1 Streptosporangiaceae bacterium
CTGCCGATGATGTACCGGGCCATGCTCGATCATCCGTCCTTCGGCGACCGCGACCTGAGCAGCCTGCGCCGGGCGGTCTACGGCATGGCCCCGATGCCCGATGAGCTGATCCGCCGGTGCCTGCACGGCTTCGGCTGCGACTTCGCCCTGCTGTTCGGCCAGACCGAGATGAGCCCGATCACCACGCTGTTCCGTCCCGAGCATCAGCTCTCGCACATCGGCGCCGTCGGCACGCTGCTGACCGGCGTGCAGGTCGCGATCATGGGCCCGGACGGCGAGCTGCTGCCCGACGGCGAGCAGGGCGAGATCGTCTACCGCGGGCCCAGCATCATGACCGAGTACCTCGACAACTCCGGCGCGACCGCCAGCGTGTTCGCCCACGGCTGGTTTCACTCCGGGGATGTCGGCCGGTTCGGCGCCGATGGCGTCCTGTGGTTCGCCGACCGCTACAAGGACGTGATCAAGACCGGCGGCGAGAACGTCGCCTCGATCGAGGTCGAGAAGGCGGTCTACGCCGCCGACCCCCGGGTGGCCGAGGCGGTGGTGATCGGCCTTCCGCACGAGCGGTGGAGCGAGGCCATCACGGTGGTCGTCGTGCCGCGGCCGGGCGAGACGATCGACCAGGCCGGGCTCATCGCCGCGCTCAGGCAGCGGCTGGACGGCTACAAGTTGCCCAAGTCGGTCATCGTGGCCGAGGCACTGCCGAAAACCTCGACCGGCAAGATCCAGAAGAACGTTCTGCGCGACCAGCACGCGGACCACTACCAGGCGGCTGACGGCTAGCGGCCCCGGGCTTCCGCGGGGGCTATCGCGGCGGGGTCGGCTGGGCCCGGCCGCGCGGGGGGAGCTGCCGGCGGGGGGGATTCCGTTATCGCCCCGGGTTTGGCTCAACCGTCCACGAGGGCGGCCGCTTGGCCAGGAAGGCAGCCATTCCCTCGGCGGCTTCCGCCGAGGCGAACAGCCGGGCCGACTGCTGCGCCAGCGCCGCGCCGCTGGCGTCGAACCTGGCCAGCAGGTCCGCGGTCAGCAGCGGCTTGGTCTGCGCCAGGCCCTGCGGAGAGGCCGCCCGCAGCGCGTCCAGGACCGCCGTCGTGCTGGCGCCGATGTCCGGCACCGCCTCGGTGACCAGGCCCATCGCCGCGGCGGCCGGAGCGCCGAAGGTCTCGCCGGTCAGGTAGTAGCGGCCCGCGGCCCGGGCGGATAGCCGCGGCAGGGTGGTCAGCGAGATGATCGCCGGCGCCAGGCCGAGGCGCACCTCGGAGAAGGCGAACGTCGACGCCGGGCCGGCCAGCGCGATGTCGCAGGCGCCGACCAGGCCCATCCCGCCGGCCCGGACGTGCCCGTCGATGCTGCCCACCACGGGCTTGGGCAGCGCGAGGATCTGCCGGAGCAGGGCCATCAGCCGCGCCGTTCCGGTCCCCATGCCGCCCTGGCTGGCCTCGGCCAGGTCGGCGCCCGCGCAGAACGCGGAGCCGGTGTGGGTGAGCTCGACCGCGCGGACGGCGTCGTCGGCCGCGGCCGCCGCGAGCGCCTCCTCCACCTGCGTCACCAGCGCGGCCGACAGCGCGTTGCGGTTGCGCGGGGAGTCGAGGGTGATCCGGGCTATGCCCCGGTCAGCCGAGTACTGCACGAGCCGGTCGGTCATCGGTATCCCCTAGTAGGACTTGGGCAGGCCCAGCGAGTTCTGCGCGACGAAGTTGAGGATCATCTCGCGGCTGACCGGCGCGATGCGCGTGGTCCGCGCTACGGCCAGCAGCGACGCTACGCCGTACTCCTTGGTCAGGCCGTTGCCGCCCAGTGACTGCACCGCCTGGTCGACGGCGCGCACGCTGGCCTCGGCCGCCGCGTACTTGGCCATGTTGGCCGCCTCGCCGGCGCCCTTGCCGTCACCGGCGTCCTGCAGAGCTGCCGCTTTCTGCATCATCAGCCTGGCCAGCTCCAGCTCGATCTTGATCTGGGCCAGCGGGTGGGCGATGCCCTGGTGCGCGCCGATCGGGACCTCCCACACCGTGCGCTCGCGCACGTAGCTCACGGCCTTGTCGAGCGCGTACCGGCCGATGCCGACGGCCATCGCGGACGCCATGATCCGCTCCGGGTTCAGCCCGGCGAACAGCTGCATCAGCGCCGCGTCGGGCTCCCCGATCAGCGCGCTGGCCGGCAGCCGGACGTCGTCGAGGAAGAGCAGGAACTGCCGCTCGGGCGCCACCAGCTCCATCTCGATGGGCGTGAACGTGAAGCCGGGCGCGTCGGTCGGCACCACGAACAGCGCGGGCCGCAGCCTGCCGGTCCGGGCGTCGGCGGTCCGCCCGACGATCATGACCGCGGCCGCCTCGTCCACCCCGGAGATGTAGATCTTCCGGCCGGACAGCACCCACTCATCGCCGTCGCGCCGGGCCACGGTCGTGAGCCGGTGCGAGTTCGAGCCCGCGTCCGGCTCGGTGATGCCGAAGGCCATGATGGCCGACCCGCTGGCCAGCTGGGGCAGCCACTGCTCCTGCTGCGCCTGGGTGCCGAACCTCGCGATGATGGTGCCGCAGATCGCCGGGGAGACGACCATCATCAGCAGGCCGCAGCCCGCGGCCGCCAGTTCCTCCAGCACCAGCGACAGCTCGTAGAGCCCGGCGCCGCCGCCGCCGTAGCGCTCGGGCAGGTTCACGCCGAGGAAGCCCAGCTGGCCGGCTTCCTGCCACAGGTCGGTCAGCCGGCCGCCGCCGCGCGCCTGCTCGATGAAGTAGGAGTACCCGTACCGGCGACCCAGGTCGGCCACGGCGGCCCGCAGCGCCCGGCGCTCGTCGTTCTCGGTAAAGCCCGTGGATTCCAGCGGCACGCTCCTACCCTACGGAGCCCGTCCCGGCGGCGACGCACCTGGCCATCCCCTGCTTGTCAACAAAAGTTGACAAGCAGGCAGCGTGTCAACTTAAATTGACGGCGTGGGTAAGGAGACAGTCCTGGCCGAGGCCGCCAGTGGCCGCGATCCCGCCGAGGGACTGCGCGCGGCCCGGGCGCTGCGCGAGCTCGCGGAGCGGCTAGAGGCCCTGCAGGTCGACAACGCGCGGGCGCACGGCTGGACGTGGCAGGAGATCGCCGTCTTCCTCGGCGTCAGCAAGCAGGCCGTGCACAAGAAGCACGCCGGCCGCCCGGTCGCCTGACCAGCGGAGATGGCGAATCCGCAGTCGGCTCGATGCGACCGGCAGATCGAAGGAGAGGTACATGGTGTTCGAGCGATTTCATCAGGACGCGCGCGATGCCGTCGCCCGGGCCCGGGAAGAGGCGGCCGGACTGGGCCATCAGCAGATTGGCTCCGAGGACCTGCTGCTCGGCCTGCTGACCGGGCCGGGCGTGGCCGCCGAGGCGCTGGCGGCGGCCGGGGCGGACGCGGCCGGCCTGCGCTCGCGGATCTCCCGCAGCTCCCATGAGGCGGCCGACGGGCCGCCGCCCCTGGATGCCGGCGCGCTCGCGTCGATCGGGATCGACCTGGACGCGGTCCGGCGGGCCTCCGATGCCGCGTTCGGGCCAGGATCACTGGACCGGGTCCGGGCGCAGCGGCGCGCCCGGCGCCCGGCCGGCGACAAGCGCATGACCCGGGAAGCCAAGCAGGCGCTCGAACTGGCGCTGCGCTCGGCCGTCCGGCTCGGCCACCGGCATATCTCAGCCGGGCACGTGCTCCTCGGGATCCTGGCTCAGCCGGCCAGCCCGGCGGTCGCCGCCCTCTCCGGGGCCGGGGTCAATGTCAGCCGCCTGCGCCAGGACGTGACGGCGCGGATGGCGGCCGCGGCGTAACGCCGGCCGGCGGCCGCCCCTGCCGGGCGCGGCCGGCTGGCGGCTCCGGTCACACCAGCCGGGCGAAGCGGCGCAGTGCGTAGTCCAGGGCCAGCCGGGTGGCCGGGACGACGGTCCACCGGGCCAGCGGCACCGCGGCCGGCCGGGCCGCCGCCGGAACCGGCAGCTCGATCAGCTCGGTCCAGCGAAACTCGGTGTACTCGCCCTGCGGCACCACCTCGAAGATGCCGCTGCCGCGCACGACCCGCCCGGTGTGCCGGACGACGCAGCGCCGCGGTGGATCCCACTCGGTGATGACCATCGTGTCGGTGAAGCCGACCGGGCCGAGAGCCGTCCGGGCGGCCACCTGCGCCCCGATCCCGGTGCCCCCGCTCACGTCGGTCGCGGGAATCCACTCGCCCTGGCGGGACCAGTCCATGGCCACCTGCCACACTCGCTCGGGCGTGGCTCGGACGCGCACCCGGGAGCTGACCTGCAGTGGCGGCGGCACAGTCCCACGATAGCCGGGCCCGCGATAGCCGGGCCGGTCAGGAGACGATGTCCTTGGCCCGGAACCGGCGGAAGGCCAGGGCGAACAGTACCAGCGCGTAGGACACCGAGATGGCCGAGCCCTGGATCATGCCGACCCAGGAGACCTGCGACTGCAGCGCGTCCAGCCAGGCGAACTGCCAGTGCGTGGGCAGCAGTTCCCGCCAGGAGCCTAGGGCGGTCACGGCGTCGAGGATGTTGCTGACGATGACCAGGCCGACGGCCCCGCCGACCGCGCCCAGGGGCGAGTCGGTCAGCACCGAGAGCAGGAAGGCGAGCGCCGCCACGACCAGCTCGCTGATCAGGACGAAGCCCAGCACGATGGCCAGCCGGCCCAGCGCGGGGCCGGTGGCCAGCTCGACCCCGGTGCCCGGCAGCCGCAGCGCGTGCCAGCCGAATGCCACCGTGCCCGCCAGCAGGGACATCAGTGTCAGGTAGGTGATGGCGGCGGCCGAGTAGGCCAGCGCCACGATCAGCTTCTGCCGCAGCAGCCGGGCCCGCGGGACCGGCGCGGCGAGCAGGTACCGCAGCGACGACCAGCTCGCCTCCGTGGCGACCGTGTCGCCGCAGAACAGCGCCACCGCGACGACCAGGAGGAAGCCCGCGGACACGAAGAACGTGAAGGCGGTGAAGTTGAGGCCGCCCCGGGTCGCCTCGGCCACCAGGCCCGGTGCGCCGGACGACGCGGAGGGGCCGCTGACCTCGAAGGCGCCCACCAGGATCCAGGGCAGCAGGGTCAGGATGACCCACGAGACCAGCGTCCGCCGGCGTCGCAGCTGCCGGGCCGCCTCGACGGCCAGCGGCAGGGTCCGGCTCGCGCGGTAGCCTGGCGCGCCGGGCAGGCCTGCCGCCGCATCTGGCCCCCGTCCGGGCTCAGCCCGGGCGGTCACCGGGTGCGCTCCGGCTCGCGCGGTGTCACGTCGGCCACCTCGGCGCCCGCGGTGACCTCACCGTTCGGGCTGCCGCCTGCGATGAGGGCGAGGAACGCGTCCTCTAGCCGGCGCTGCGGCATGACCCGGTTCACGGCCACGCCCGCCCCGACCAGCGCCGCCACCGCAGCCGCGGCCGGCGCGTCCCCCAGCTCCAGCAAGACGCCCTCCTGGTGCCGTTCCACGCCGGCGATGCCGTCCAGCCCGGTCAGCACGGCCAGCGCCTGCTCCGGGTCCGGCGTGCCGATGACGATGCCGCCGCCGTCCCCGGCGATCTCGGCGACCGGGCCAGCGGCGATCCGCCGACCAAGATGCATAACGACAACATCTGTGCAGGTCAGCTCCACCTCAGCCAGCATGTGGCTGGACAGGATCACGGTCCGTCCCGCGGCCGCGTACTCGGTGAGCACGTCACGCATCTGGCGGATCTGCGGCGGGTCGAGGCCGTTCATCGGCTCGTCCAGCACGAGCAGGTCCGGCAGGCCGAGCATGGCCTGGGCAATGGCCAGCCGCTGGCTCATGCCCCGCGAGTAGGTGCGCACAGGCCGGTCGATGGCCGTCCCGAGCCCGGCTATGGTCAGGACGTCCGGAAGGTGCGCGACCTCGGCCGGACGGCCGGTGGCTCGCCAGTACATTTCCAGGTTGGCCCGCCCGGAGAGGTGCGGCAGGAAGCCGGGGCCTTCCACGAACGCGCCAAGCCGGGACAGGGCAGCCGACCCGGCATGCACCTGCTGGCCGAAGATCGTGATCGTGCCGGCGTCCGGGTGGATCAGCCCCATCAGGGCCCGCAGCGTGGTGGTCTTGCCGGCCCCGTTCGGGCCGAGCAGGCCGAGTATCTGCTGCCGCTCCACCCGCAGCGACAGCCCGTCGACGGCGAGCTGGCCATCCTTGAATCGCTTGGTCAGGCCCGAGATATCCAGCGGGACGCCGGCCAGCCCGGGCGGCGGCTCAGCGGGTCGGCGGCGGCGGCGGCCGGTCATCAGGAGCACCGCTGCCGCCAGCGCGGCCAGCAGCGGCGCGCCCCAGGTCCACCACGGCAGCCCGGCCCCGGTCACCGCCAGCGCGGAATCGGTCGGCAGGCTTACGCCCGGCCCGGCCAGGCCGACCTGGTAAGTGGCCGGCTCAGGCGAGGTGGCGTAGCCGAAATCGGTGGTGGTCAGGACCAGGCGGAGCCGGTGGCCGGCGGCGAACTGGTAGTCCATGGCCGGCAGCGCGAGCGTCACGTCCCGGGCCGCCGCCGGGCGGCCGTGGGCGGCCGGGCCAGGAGCTGGCCCCGGGACGCGCAGCGGCGCCGCCAGCTGGAATGGCAGCGTGGCGTTACCAGCCTGATCGACGTCGTAGAGCTTGGCGAACAGGGTTGCCTGCGGCGGCCCGCTGACTGCGATCCGGATCACCGGCGCGCCGGTGACCTGCAGCGGACGGGCCAGCGGGGCCGAGGTGAAGGCGGCGCTCTGGCCCGGCATGTCGAAGGTGAGGCCGCCGGCGCTCCCTAGCCCGGGAAAGGACGAGAACGAGGGCGGTGCGCCGCCGGGCGGGTTGGCTACCGGCTGCGGCGGCCCGGCGAGCCGGACGACGGTGTGCCCGGTGCCGCCCAGGCCGGGATAACGCGCTGCCGTGGCCACTCCGAGCTGCGTCTGCTGGGTGCTCGCCTCGAAGCCGAGGTCCCGGCTGACCGCGAAGCCCGGCTGACCGGCAGCGGCCTGGGCGTCGGGACCACCCGGCAGCCAGGGCGGCCGGCCCGGCTTGAGCCACCGGTCGAACCAGCCGCCGGTGAGCGCGTCGATACGCGCGGTCTCCTGATTGCCGCCGTCGTGGCCGCCGGCGAACCAGACCATGTCAGCCGGCGCGCCGTTGCGGCGGATCGCCTGGTAGCTGGCATCGGCCTGGTCCAGTCCGAAGAGCGAGTCGTGCTCGCCCTGGATGAGCAGGGTCGGCACGTCGATCCGGTTCTGGACGCTGACCGGGCTGGAGCGCAGCAGGGTCGCCACCGCCTCGGGCGTTGCCCGGCCGAGCGTCGCCGCGCGCTGATAGGCAGCGCAGACCTGCGGCAGGAAGCGGCCGCACGCCCCGGGGGAGCTGGCCGCGACCCTGGCGGAGCGGGCGGCGGCCCCGGCGGCGCGGGTGCTGGCGGCGGTCCCGCTGCTGCTGCCGCCGGCGCTCGCGGCCGCGGGCGCCCCGGCGGCCGGCGAGCCGCCGAGGCCGGCGGATCCCTGAGCGAACAGCAGGCCGGCCCACTGCTTCTTGAAGACTCCGCCGGACGGTCCGCCGCCGCCCGCGTTCGGGAACAGCGCCGTGGCCAGGTTGTTCCAGGTGATCTGCGGCACGATGGCGTCGATCCGGTGGTCGTAAGCGGCGGCTAGCAGCGCGATCGCCCCACCGTAGGAGGCCCCGGCAATGCCGACCCTCGGGTCGCCGGGGTGATCGAGGCGCACCCGCGGCTGGCGGGCCAGCCAGCTCACGAGCTGCTCGACATCCTTGACCTCATAGTCGGGCGAGTCGAGCGCGATCTGGCCCGTCGACCGGCCGAACCCCCGTGCGGACCAGGTCAGCACGGCGAATCCGGCCCTGGTGAGCTGCTCAGCTTGCGCGCGGACCGAGTTCTTGGTGCCGCCGAAGCCGTGCGCCAGCAGGATGGCCGGCACCCGGCCGGTTCCCGCCGGGGTGAAGAACGTCGCGTCCAGCCGGACACGCTGGTTGCCCTGCGGGCCGTCGAGCACGCTGATCATCAGGTTCCGGGTGCTGATCGGAGCCGGCGCGCTGATCACCGACACCGTGACCGCGACGGCGGCGATCAGCACCCCGGCGGCCGCGGCCACGGCAGCGATCCGCCACCCGGCCCCTCGCCGCCCCGGCGCTCGCCACCCCGGCGCTCGCCGCCACCCCGCTAGGTCCATGACCGGAACCTAGCAACGAGGTTCCGGTGCTCTCGCCCGGACCACCCCCAGGCTCCCGCCGGGCGCCCACATGGGGATTGGCCGAGATCCATCGGGATTGACGATGGGCATGGCAGCCGGCAGCCTGGTCGTGTGGGTACGGATAGCCTCCAGGCCGCGCGGTTCGCCGAGCTCTTCCGCGCCGTCTACCTGACGTTTCATCGGCGCGACGGGCCTCGCAGCGAGCTGGCGGGCGCGTCGCGGGCGTTGCTGGAGCACCTGGCTCTCGCCGGGCCGCTGACCGTAGGCGAAGCCGCCGCGCGCCTGCGCCGGGCGCAGTCGGTCATCAGCGAGATGGTCAGCCATCTGGAGCGCCGGGGCCTGCTGGAACGGGAGCGGGACCCGGCCGACCGGCGCCGGACGCCCGTCTGACCCCGGCGGGTCACGACACCCTGCGGCGGGACCGCGAGGTCCTGAGCCTGGACTTGCTCGCCGGCGCGTTCTCCCGGCTGCGGCCAGATGAGGCTGCTGCGCTCGTCGCGGGACTCCGCAGCCTGGTTGACCTGGCCAGCACCCCCAGCGCCCCAGCACCCCGGCCTCGCCGGCCACCTCGCCGCCGCGAGCGGGCCGGAGCTCGAGCGCCAGACCCTGGCCTACATGGCGACCATGCTCGCGTGGCGAGACGATCCGCGGCTGGTCGCCCGCCGCGAAGGCTGAACCGCCCGAAGCGGACGGCCGCCCCAGCGCCGACCGCTCCCGCTACGTTGACAGCATGGCGACCTATATCACCCGGCTGGACGGCAGCGGCAACGGCAACGGGCCGCGGCTGGCAGTCAAGGACCTCATTGACGTGCAGGGGGTACCGACCACCGCCGGCAGCGCGGCCGTAGCCGATCAGGCCGGTCCCGCGGCTGCCGACGCGGCCTGCCTGGCGGGAGCGCGGGCGGCCGGCGCAGTCATCGTCGGCAAGGTGAACCTCAACGAGCTGGCCTACGGCGCCTCCGGCCTGAACGAGCACTTCGGCACGCCGCGTAACCCGCTGGACGCCGCGCTGCTGCCCGGCGGCTCGTCCAGCGGGTCGGCGGTGGCGGTGGCCGACGGCGAGGCCGACGTGGCCTACGGCTCGGACACCGGGGGGTCGATCCGGGTCCCGGCGGCCTACTGCGGCATCGCGGGGCTGAAGACCACGCACGGGCGCGTCAGCCTGGCGGGAGTCTGGCCGCTGGCGCCGAGCCTGGACACGGTCGGCCCGATGGCCACGGACGTGGCCGGCCTGGTGACAGGCATGGAGCTGCTGGAGCCCGGCTTCGCGGCCGCCGCCGCTCCTGCCGTCAGCATTGGCCGGCTCCGGCCGTCCGGGGTACGGGCTGATCCCGTCATCGACGCGGCCGTCGACGAGGCGCTGGCGCGCAGCGAGATCAGCGTGACCGAGCTGGACCTGGACGGCTGGCAGGATGCGCTGAGCGCCACCTACGCGATCATGGATGCCGAGGTCACCGGCTGCGACGGCTGGCTGATGGCCGATCCGGCGCGCCGAGCCCGGCTCGGCACGCAGGTGCGCGAGCGACTGGCAGCGGCCGCCCTGGTCACCGCCGGGCAGGCCGACTACGCCCGGCAGTTCCAGGCCGCCTGGCGGGCCACGTTTGACCGGCTCTTCCGCGCCGTTGAGCTGCTGGTCATGCCCTCGGTGGCGATCTTCCCGGCCGCGGTAGCAGGCGGGGACCAGGGCGGCCACACCCGCTGCACGGCACCGATCAACCTGGCCGGGCTGCCCGCGCTGTCCCTGCCGGTGCCCGCCCGGCACCGGCTGCCGGCAAGCCTGCAGCTCATCGGCCCCGCAGGCAGCGAGGAACTGCTCCTGGCCACCGGCGCCGTCATCGAGGCCGCGGCCGGCTACCGGCGACGATAGGCCGACCGGGGTCAGCCTCGGCGGGCGTCCGGCGGTTCGCCACCCGCGGCGGGCACCCGCCAGGAGTTGCCTTGCCATGCCCGTTGCCCGCTGTCGTGTCAGTTGCCGTTGCCGTTGCCATCTCCCTTGCCGTTGCCGTTGCCGTGGCCCTTGCCCTTGCCCTTGCCTTTGCCGGGCGGCTTGGCCGGTCCGCGAGTCAGTGCACCGGTGCTTTCGGGCCGAAGGGCCCCGGTCACGCTCACGAGACTGCCGACGGGCCGGCGCCCGGCAGGCTCGACGGCGACGACCATTCCCGGTGGCTGCTGCCCGGTGTGCCGCCAGAGCACGCGGACCTTCAGGTGCTGCTGGCGGAGTCGGCGGATGGCGACGCTCACCGGGTGCCCGACCAGCGAACCGCTGCTGACCTCGGTCGTAACGACCGTCATGGATCTCGGGCCGCTACTAGACGACGGCGGGCTGGAGGACGACGGAATGGCCACCGGGCGCCGGGGGGCCGCGGGACCGATCACGCTGGCCATGAGCAGCCCGGCGACCACGATCACGATGGCTGCCACGGCGAGCACCGCAGCGTGAACGCGGCGCCTTTCCGGCCAGCGACGCGGCGGCGCGGGCACCGCCATCAGCCCCAGCGTCGACTCCGCCGGACCAGGATCGGCCAGCGCGTCTGCCCGCGCTGGACTGGGATCGGCCGACAGCTCGGCCTGCGCCGGACCGGGATCGGCCGTCAGGTCGGCCGGCGCCGGCCCCGGACCGGACCGCAGGTCGGCCTGCGTCGGCTGGACGCGCACGCGATCCGCGCCCCGGGCGGCCAGCTCGCCGGCCCGCCGCGCCACCTCGCCGGCGCTGCCGGGGCGCGCGGCCGGGTCTTTCTCGGTGAGCTCAGCGACGAGCCTGGCTACCTCGGCGGGCACGGACGCGGGGAGCGGCGGCAGGGGACGGTCCCGGTGCGCCAGCGCTACCTGAACCGCCATCCCGGCAAAGGGCGGCGCGCCACTAAGGCACTCGTAGACCACGACACCCAGCGAGTACAGATCGCTGGCGGCCGTCGCCCGCGCGCCGTCCGCCCGCTCGGGCGCGAGATAGCCCGCTGTCCCGAGGAGCATTCCGGTGCTGGTCATCGGCGCGGAGCCGGCCGCGTGCGAGATTCCGAAGTCGGTGATCTTCACCATGCCGCCCGGGCTGAGCAGGAGGTTGGCGGGCTTGATGTCCCGGTGGATCAGGCCCGCCTGGTGCGCGGCCTGCAGGCCCGCCGCCGTCTGGGCCAGGACATCGAGGCTCCGCGTGACGTCCAGGGGCCCGTCAGCCAGCACCTCGGCGAGCGACGGGCCATCCACGAGTTCCATCACGAGATAGGGCGAGCAGGGCGGATCGGCCTCGCCATAGTCGTAGACGCGGGCGATGTTCTGGTGCGACAGGCGTCCGGCATGCCGGGCTTCAGCACGGAACCGGCTGAGGGTCTCCGCATGCTGGAGGTATCCGGGGTGCAGCAGCTTGACCGCGACCGGCCGGCCCAGGACGTCGTCAGCCGCCCGCCAGACCTCGCTGAAGCCGCCGGCGCCGATCCGCTCCTCGAGGTCGTACCGGCGGCCCAGGCGCATGCCGGTGACCGAAGACATAGGCCACCGGTTACCCCGTCCCGGCGTCGGTAATCACCTGTCCGCCACAATGAGGCGATGCTGCGCCCGGACGGCCCCGAGCCGGCCGCGCCGGCCAGCCCGGCAGACGCGCTGCGCGTCCGCCAGGCTCTGGCCGCCGCGGCGGCGATCGGCCCGTTCTTTGCGCTCGGGGCGGACCCTACCGGGCTGGGCTGGCGCCCGGCCGCCAGCCGCTACCAGCCGGGATCGGATCCTTTTCCCGCCGGGGGTGGTGGCCAGCTGGCCGAGGCCGAGCCGCGGGTGGCGGCCTCGATCGGGCAGCTCGACTTCGCGGCCAGGCTCTGGTCCCCGGTGCTCGGCTGCGGGCTGCTTGACTCGGTGGTGCCCGACCTGGCCGGCCTGCAGATCCGCGAAAATGGCAGCCGCGAGCCGGCCAGACTGGCTCTCGCGAAGCCGAGTGGCTGGCTAGCCGCCGATCCGCGGCAGCTAGCCGAGCTGAGCTACCGGACAGTCGTGGTGGCGCACCTGGAGCCGCTGGCTCGCGGGCTGAGCGGACGGCTCGCGGACGGCCTGCTGTGGGGCAACGCCGCCTCGGCCATGGCGGGCGCGCTCGGCGTCCTGACCGCAGCCCGTCCCGACCTGCGCGAGCAAGCGGCGGAGGTGGCGAGCGCGCTGCTCGACACGGGCCTGCTGAGGGGCACGGGCGAGCTGAGGGACACGGGCGAGCTGAGGGACACGGGCGAGCTCGACGTCAGCGGCGCCGGGCTCGGGTTCCGGCGCCGGTCCTGCTGCCTGTTCTACCGGCTGCCCGGCGGCCGCCTGTGCGCCGACTGCTGCCTGCCCCGGCCACCGGGCCGGCGGCCGGGCGCTGGCTAGCGACTCACGTCAGCGCGCTGACACGGTGCTGTCCTGGCGCTCCTCGCCTCTGGTGGCCTGGTCGAGCACGCGCTTGACCAGCGTCATCAGCACCCGCTTCACGGAGTCCCGCTGCCGCGCGTCGCACAGGACAATGGGCACGTCGGGATCGAGCGCCAGGGCGATCCGGATGTCGTCAGGATGGTACTGCGGGGCTCCGTCGAAGCAGTTGACCGCGACCATGAACAGGGTCTGACGCCGCTCGAAGTAGTCGATGGCGGCAAAGCAGTCGGCCAGGCGCCGCGTATCAGCCAGGATCACGGCACCGAGCGCGCCGTAGGCCAGCTCGTCCCACATGAACCAGAAGCGTTCCTGGCCTGGCGTGCCGAACAGGTACAGGACCAGGTCGCTCCGGAAGCTGATGCGGCCGAAGTCCATGGCGACCGTAGTCGTCGTCTTGCGCTCCACGCCGGTCGTGTCGTCGACACCGATGCTGCGGTCGCTGAGATCTTCCTCGGTCCGCAGCGGCCGGATCTCACTGATCGTCGCGACGAGCGTCGTCTTGCCGACGCCGAATCCCCCGGCAATGAGGATCTTGGTGGTGACCGGCAGGCCGCCACGGTCGGTATCCCGGTCAGAGTGCCTGGAGTCCATCAAGTACGTCCCTCAGCAGTCGCACGTCTGTTTCCGGCCCGCGGCGCGCGGGGAGGACCTTGAGCATCCCGTGATCGGTCAGGTCGCCCAGCAGCACGCGGACCACCCCCACCGGCAGCTCGACGTCTGACGCGAGGTCCACGACGGTCACGGGGTGACGGGCCACGTTCAGGATCTGCCGGTGCTCCGGGCTGAGCCGGAAGCCTTCAGGCGGCCGCAGCTCGACCGCGACGACGACGTCGATCAGGTCGACGGATATCCCGTCACTGGGCAGCGTCCGCCCCCTGGTCACGGCATAGGGCCGGACAATCGGTCCCGCGGCCCGGTCGAGCCAGCTATCCCGGGGAGCAATCATGGCCGGTCACCCCGCGGCTGGTTCGCGGTCGGCAAATCTGGGGGGAGCAGCCAGGAACTTGCCCATTCGCCTGATGAGCATGGCCATCTCATAGGCGACGACAGCAACGTCGGCCTGCCCGGAACTGAGCACCGCCAGGGAGGCTCCTTCTCCGGCAGCCGTGATGAACAAGAACGCGGAGTCCATCTCGATGATCGTCTGCCGGACCGCCCCGCCGCCGAAATGCCGGCCAGCCCCGCGGGCCAGGCTCTGGACCCCGGCGGCCAGAGCCGAGAGATGCTCTCCGTCCTCCCGGCTCAGGTCCTTCGACGCCGCCACGACCAGGCCATCACGGGACAGCACCACCGCCTGGCGGACCGGCTCGACGCTCGCGACGAGATTGTCCAGTAGCCAGCTCAGCTCTCCCACGGTGTGCGCATCTGGCATTAGCGGGCCTCCTCGTCGCTAGAATCCGGCCCCGTGCTGGAGATCTCCGTGCTGGAGATCTCCGTGCGGGAGGTCTCCGTGCCCGGGGTCTCCGTGCCCGGGGGCTCCGTGCCCGGGGACTCCGTGCCCGGGGACTCCGCGCCGACGAACTCGCTGCTCGGGGACTCCGTGTCCGGGAAACCCGCAGCAGCGCCAGCACCGGCCGCGGGCTCACCCGGCCAGTCCCCAGGGCTGGCGACCGGGTTATCCAGGTCGTCGGTCCGCCCGTGCTCCCAGCCCCTCTGCAGGGCCGCCATCAGGTTGCGCGCCTGCTCGGGAGACCGGCCGCCCGGGGCCGCTGGCGGGGCCAGCGCACCGGGCTCCGGGCCAGTCCGCAGCTGCGGGGCCAGGTTTGCCTGGCGAACGCGGATGGGCAGGCCCAGGTGCGTCCCGGCCGCCGCCTGGCCGGGCTGCGGGCTCTCCGGCTGCCCGCTCTCCGGCCACGGGCTCTCCGACCACGGGCTCGGCGGCGAGACAGCAGGGCTCCACGGCGACTGCTCCCAGGGCACCCGCTCCTCCCAGGGCCCCTGCTCCCACGACGTCGCGCGCCGGAGGTCCTGGCGCTCGGGAGCGGGCGGCAACGCCTCCGGCGCAGGCGGCAACGCCTCCGGCGCAGGCGGCAAGGCCTCCGCGGGCGCGCCCTGCCACAGGCTGCCGATGATGCGGCCCTCCGCCGGTGACGGGGCCACCGCCGGTGACGGGGCCACCGCGGGCGCGAGGCCGGGGATGGCGTCGTCGTCCGGGGGCGCCGCAAGCCGGTGCCGGCCGGTGAGGCTGAAGACCGCCGACCGCTGCCTGCTGCCGGCCGCTGTGTCCGGCTCGGGAAGCGCGAGCGGCCCCGTCGGCGCGTCGACGGCAGCGGGCTGGCCGCTGCCGAACAGTCCGGCTGGTCCGAACAGTCCGGCCCATCCGTCTGGCCCGGCCAGCTCACCCTTGTCGTCTTCCCGCACGATGATGCTGCGCGGCAGCAGGACGATGGCCCTGGTTCCGCCGTAGGGAGAGTCGCGCAGCGCGACCTTGATCCCGTGCCGGGCGGCTAGCTGCCCGACCACGAACAGCCCGAGCTGGTCGCTGTTGGCCAGGTCGAATTCCGGCGGGCTAGCCAGCCGCTCGTTGATCGCGGTCATGTCATCGGCTGACAGGCCCAGCCCGCGGTCCTCGACCTCGACGGCGAAGCCGTTGCTGACGCCCTGGGCCTTGATCTCGACCGGGGTAGTCGGCGGGGAGAACGCGGTGGCGTTCTCGACCAGCTCAGCGATCAGGTGAATCACGTCGTTCACCGCGGCACCGACGACGGCGTCACGCGAGTCGCTGATGACCTCGACTCGGACGTAGTCCTCGACCTCCGCGATGGCGGCGCGCAGCACGTCGACGGCGGGCACCGGCTCGCGCCAGCCGCGTCCCGGCGTGGCCCCGGACAAGATGATCAGGCCCTCCGCGTGCCGGCGCATCCGGGTGGTCAGGTGGTCCAGGCGGAAAAGGTCAGCCAGCGCCGCGGGATCGCTGGCGGCCCGCTCCATCGTGTCGAGCATGGCCAGCTGACGGTGCAGCAGCGACTGGTTGCGCAGGGAGAGGTTCAGGAAGACCTGGTTGACGCCCTTGCGCAGGTTGGCCTGGCCGACAGCGGCCTCGACCGCCGTTCGCTGCACCGTGGCGAAGGATTCCGCCACCTTGTCGATCTCGGTGATCTTGCCTGGGGCAGGCGCCGGCGACTCGGCGACGACGTCCACCTCGTCGCCGCGGCGCAGCCTTTCGACGACGCTGGGCAGCCGGTCGTCGGCCATGCTCTGGGCGCTCTTGTGCAGGCCGGTGAGCTCACCGGACAGCCGGCGGCCGAACCGCAGCATCAGCAAGATCGACACCACGATCGCGATCAGGCCCAGGCCACCGGCGAGGATGGCGTCGGTCACGAGCCGGCTGCTGAGCCGATTCGCCAGATCAGCCAGGAACACGGTGTTGTGGCTCTCCACCTTCTGCGTGTCGGCCAGGAACGTCCCGGACACCAGGACCCAGGCCAGGGGATTCACCGGGATCGGCCCGAGGCGGCCGACGCTGGCGGCGATCTGGTTCTCCATCGCCGCGAACCGGTGATAGGTCGGTGAGCTGTACGCCCGCGCGTACTGGGCCCGGATGCCGGGGTCGAGCAGCACCTGCGCGTCGTCCATCAGGAGGCGCTGGCTGGTCACCGTGTTCGCGAACAGTTCACGGTCAGCGGTGCTCATCTGGCCGCGGGCGGCCAGTGCCCCGCCGACCAGGGCTGCCTCTCGCCCGACCATCACCAGCGCCCGAGAGGCATCGAGCGTCCCGATGGACTGCTGAAACAAGGAGGCGTCCTGGACCCGGACGGCGCGCTCGAAGAAGTTGAATTCGGTATCGATGATGCGGCTGTAGGCCTGAAACGCCGCCACCGGGGCGATGAACCCGGAGTCGACCGTGTTCCGGAGGCTGCCGAGCTGTCCCAGCCTGGCCAGGAGCGCGGCCAGGGGACGCGCGGCCGGGGCGCCGGCTACATAGCCGCGAATTGACTCCAGCGCGTTGCGGTCCGCCGCGACGACGGCGTCGGTGCTCCGCCGCGCGGCATCCAGCGGCGCAACCGGGGACCTGCGGCCGGTGTTCAGCCAGACGAAGGTCTGGGCCTGCTCCTGGGACAGCTGGGCCGACAGAGCCTGGGTGGGGGCGCCGATGATCCGGGTCACCGTGTTGTACTGATGCTCGGTGACGGCGCTGCCGAGCGTGCTGCCCGCGGCGACGCCCCACAGCGCCACCAGCGAGACGACGGGGACGACGAGCAGGCCGAACAGCGTCAGCCGCACCGGCCGGGTACGCGCTGGGCGGGCGGCCATAGCGCCTTTCCTGAAGGGCATGGCGGATCTCCCGAAGAGGCGGGGCGGATGACAAAGCCTGAATCATCCGGCGGGCAGGACCGCACCGCTGCCCCCGGCAACGGGCTGCGCAGCCGACAGCCAAACGGTCGCGTGGAGCCTAACATTCAATCCATATAGGCCAAGATAAGACTAAAAATATTGCCTGAATCTGGTCGCCGGTCTCGACGGTGGCCTATTCCAGCTGGGTTCGGTCCTCATTGAAGTTGCGTTACGCAGTAGTAACCACACAGGGAGCCAGCGCCGATCCTGGCAGGCCTGCTAACAGGGCCGCTTCCCCGGCCGGGGCCAATTGCATTTCCAAACGTGCATTCTTCATGTCCGTTAAATGACGTACGGGGCTTTGTGCTCTTGACGGGCGCAGCCGACCGCGCTATCGCGCCTGGACAGTGGCGCCGCAGGTGTCGACGCGCAGCGGCAGGACCTGCCAGGCGGCACCGTCGGCCGCCGCGACGGCCGCCACCCCGGCGTCCCCCGCCCCCGTGCCGTCGAGGGCGAACGCCAGCACCGACGGGCCGGCTCCGGAGACGACCGCGGGTATGCCCGCAGCCCGCAGGCGCGCGATCAGGCTCGCGGTGGCCGGCATCGCGGCCGCGCGGTAGCGCTGGTGCAGGAAGTCCTCGGTGCCGGCCATGAGCAGGTCAGGCTGGCTGGTCAGCGCGGCGACCAGCAGCGCGGTCCGGGCTGAGTTGGCGGCGGCGGCCGCGAGCGGGATCTCCGCCGGCAGCACCTTTCGCGCGGTAACGGTGGCCAGCGGCTGGTCAGGCACGCACAGCACCGGAGCGATCTGGGGCAGGGGGGCCAGTCGGGCGACCCGGGCTCCCGTGCCCGCTCCGGGGTCCCAGGCAATCGTCAGGCCGCCGGCCAGGCACGCGGCCACGTTGTCCGGATGGCCCTCCAGGCGGGTGGCCATCCGGAGCACGGCGTCATCGGGCAGCGCGGCCGCCCCGGCATCTCCCGCCAGGGCCCGGGCGGCCAGGATCCCGGCGACGATGGCGCCGGCCGACGAGCCCAGGCCGAAGCCCTGCGGAATCGCGTTCACGCTGGACAGCGCGATTCCCGGCGGCTGGGCGCCGGTCGCGGCGAAGGCGGTCCGCATGGCCCGGATGACCAGGTGCTGCCCGCCCGCGCTCGCGGCGGCCGTTCCCGTCCCGGTCACCTCGATGGTGACTCCGTCTGGCGTCACGCGCGCCGTCACCACGTCGAACAGGCTGAGGGCCAGGCCGAACGAGTCGAAGCCCGGGCCCAGGTTGGCGCTGGTCGCCGGGACCCGGACCGTCACCGGGCCGCCCGGCCAGCTCACGCCGGACCCCCCGGCCAGCTCACGCCCGGCCAGCTCACGCCCGGCCAGCTCACGCCCGGCCAGCTCACGCCAGGCCCGCAATCACGCCAGCCACTATGGTCACGCCAGGCCGAGGGCGCGGGCCGCGGCGGCCGCGTCCACCGGAACGACGATCGGCGGCGGGAACCCGGAGACCGCGGTGTCGGGGTCCTTGAGGCCGTTGCCGGTGATCGTGCAGACAACCACGGAACCGGCGGCGACCTGCTCGTTTGCCCGCGCCTGCAGCAGGCCGGCCACACCGGCCGCCGAGGCGGGCTCGCCGAACACCCCCTCGTCGCGGGCCAGCAGCCGGTAGGCGGCCAGGATCTGCTCGTCGGTCACGGAGTCGATCAGGCCGCCGGACTCATCCCGGGCGGCCTCGGCCAGCCGCCAGGAGGCCGGATTGCCGATCCGGATGGCGGTCGCGACCGTGGACGGACTCGGGACCGGGCGCCCGAGGACGATGGGCGCGGCCCCGCTGGCCTGGAAGCCGAGCATCCGCGGCGCCCTGGTTGACTGCGCGCTGGCCAGGTACTCCTGGTACCCCAGCCAGTACGCGGCGATGTTGCCGGCGTTGCCGACTGGCAGGCAGTGCACGTCCGGGGCGTCGCCCAGCTCGTCCACGATCTCGAAGGCGGCCGTCTTCTGGCCCTGCAAGCGCTCGGTGTTCACCGAGTTGACCAGCGCGACCGGATAATCGGCGGCCAGCTTGCGCACCAGCTCCAGGCAGTCGTCGAAGTTGCCGTCGATCTGCAGCAGCTTGGCCCCGTGGGCCAGCGCCTGGGCCAGCTTGCCCAGCGCGATGTTGCCGCGCGGGACGAGAACCGCGCAGCCGAGCCCGGCGCGGGCCGCGTAGGCGGCGGCGCTGGCGCTGGTGTTGCCGGTCGAGCCGCAGATGACCGTCTTGGCCCCGCGCCCGGCGGCCAGGCTGACCGCGACGGTCATCCCGCGGTCCTTGAACGACCCGGTCGGGTTGGCGCCCTCGATCTTGAGGTAGACCTCGCAGCCGGTCTGGGCGGACAGCTCGGGGGCGCGCAGCAGTGGCGTGCCGCCCTCCTGCAGGGAGATCACCGGCGTGCTATCGGTCACCGGCAGCCGGGCCCGGTACTCGGTGATAACGCCGCGCCAGGGCCGGGTAGCCGGGTCCGGCGCCGTGGTCGCTGGGCTCATTCGCCATCCTCGCCTTCGACGCGCATGACGCTCGCCACCGCGCGCACGGCCGTCATGGTGCTCAGGTCGGCCACCGTCTTGGCCAGGGCGTCTTCGCGGGCCGTATGGGTGACGATCATGAGGTTGGCGTCGTCGCCGCGGCCCTCCTGGCGCATCGCCTTGATCGACACGCCCTGCTGGGCGAACGTATCGGCGATCGGGGCCAGCACGCCGGGCCGGTCCGCCACGTCGAGCTGCATGTAATACCGGGTGAGCGCGTCGCCGATCGGGACCAGCGGCAGCCCCGCGTAGGTCGACGCGTCTGGGCCGCGCAGGCCGGCGAGCCGGTTGCGGACGACGGCGACCAGGTCTCCGAGCACGGCGCTGGCGGTCGGCTGGCCGCCCGCGCCGGCGCCGTAGAACATCAGCCGTCCGGCCGACTCGGCCTCGACGAACACCGCGTTATAGGCCTCTCGCACGGCGGCCAGCGGGTGCACCCGCGGGATCATGGCCGGATGGACGCGCGCGGACACGCCCCCGCTGGACCGTTCGCAGATGGCCAGCAGCTTGACCACGCAGCCCAGCGCCTTCGCGTTGGCGATGTCCGCCGCGGTGACCTCGGTGATGCCCTCGCGGTACACGTCGCTGACGGTGACCTGGGTGTGGAACGCGATGCTGGCCAGGATCGCGGCCTTGGCCGCCGCGTCGTAGCCGGCGATGTCCGCCGTGGGATCTTCCTCGGCGTAGCCGAGGGCCTGGGCCTCGGCCAGCGCGGTGCCGAAATCCGCGCCCGAGGTGTCCATCTGGTCGAGGATGTAGTTGGTGGTCCCGTTGACGATGCCGAGCACCCGGCGGACCTCGTCGCCGGCCAGCGACTCGCGCAACGGCCGCAGCAGCGGGATCGCCCCGGCGACCGCGGCCTCGTAGTAGATGTCGGCACCGCCCAGCCGGGCCGCCTCGTGCAGGATCGCCCGGTCGGTCGCCAGCAGGGCCTTGTTGGCCGTGACCACCGACTTGCCGGAGTTGAGCGCGGCCAGCAGCAGTGACCGGGCGGGCTCGATGCCGCCGATCAGCTCGATCACGATGTCGACATCGGGCCGGGTGACCAGGGCCGCGGCGTCGACGGTCAGCAGGTCCGGGTCCACCGGGACCGAGCGGACCCGGCCGACATCGCGTACCGCGACGCCGACCACCTCGAGCCCCGCTCCCGCCCGGGCGGCCAGGTCGGCCGACTGCTCGGCCAGCAGGCGGTAGACGGCCGATCCTACTGACCCGCAGCCCAGCAGGGCCACCTTCAGCGTCGCCCGATCTCCGGTCGTCCGCACAACTCAGCCCGCTTCCGCTCGCCCGGTGCCTACCCGATGTGTCCAGCCCCGAGCTCATCCGCCGAGGAGTCGCCGTCGGCCAGGTGGGCCGCTGGCGGCCTGAGGCCCCTAAGGTGTCACAGCTTACCGAGGCCGCAGGACCAGCGCCTGCAGCAAGCGGTCGATCTCGGTGTCCGGGTCGGTGGTCAGCCCGGTGTGCACCGGGCCCGGCTGCACCACGGTGCTCCGCGGCGCGGTCAGCCAGCGGAACCTGCGGCCGATCTCCTGCCGGCCCGCTGCCCCCGTGCTGGCCAGGCCCGTGCCGGCCAGGCCCGGGCCGGCCACGTCCGGGCCGCACACCTGGGCGGCGGCGGCGAGGGCCCGGGCGATTCCGGGCAGGTCCGCCTCCGGATCCAGGGCGAGCAGCCGGTCGGCGTCGAGCGCTACCCGCGCGCCCAGGTACCGCAGCGGCCGGCAGTACAGCAGAATGCCGGCGTTCATGATCTCCCCGCGGTCCACCCGGGGCACGACTCGCAGCACGGCGTACTCGAAGACCTGCGGCTCCCCGGTCATGACCCGGCCCCCCGCGCCGCCGCCTCCCGGAGCCCGGGCAGCCAGTGCGGCCGCGCCTCCAGCCGGGCCAGCAGCTGCCGGACGTAGGCACCCCGCAGCGCCTGCGCCGTCTCGAAGCCGGGCTCGGTGTCCAGCCACTCCGCCGGGACGGCCGCGACCGCCGCCTGCACCAGGTCGGCCGTGACCCGGCCGGCCAGCTCGCGATCAGCCTCGTCGATCCAGGGATCACAGCCGATCAGGGCATGGTCGGCGGCGTCGTAGGGCCGGTCGATCGCCGCGGCCGCCGACGCCCACCGATGCTGGAAGGTCAGCGTGGCGCCGTGATCGATAAGGTAGAGGCCGCCGTGCCAGAACAGCATGTTCGGGTTGCGCCAGGACCGGTCGGCGTTGCCGACCAGCGCGTCAAACCACAGGATCTGGCCGGCCAGCCAGCGGTCCACGCCGGCCCGCGCAGCGTCGAAGTCGAGCGATCCGGGCAGGAAATCGACGCCCAGGTTCAGTCCGCCGCTGGCCCGCAGCAGGTCCTGGATCTCCGGGTCCGGCTCGCCGGGCGCCAGCGCCGGGTCCACCTCCACGGTCACCAGGTCCGGCACCGCCAGCCCGCAGCCGCGCGCCAGCTGCCCGCTGATCACCTCCGCGACCAGCGCCTTGGGACCCTGCCCGGCGCCCCGGAACTTGACCACGTAGGTGCCCAGGTCGTCGGTCTCCATCAGCGCCGGCAGCGAGCCGCCCTCGCGCAGCGGCGTGACGTACCTGGTCGCGGCGACCCGGGGCAGCGTGTCCAGCGGCGCCTGGCCAGCAGGGAGGGGCACGGGCCGCAGCCTACGCCGGACCGGCCGGCCAGGTCCCGCCTGGCCGGCCGGCCAGGTCCCGGCGAGCAGGCCGGCGCGGCAAGCAGGCCAGCACAGCAAGCAGGCATCGCGGCAGGCGGGGCCGCCGCTACGCTGCAGTCATGCTCAGCGCCGGGGTCACTGCCCGGCGCGTGCCCGGCCGGAGGTGATCGTGCAGCCCATGCCCGAGGACTGGGGACGGGCCGTCGCGGTCGTCGCTCACCCCGATGACCTGGAGTACGGTGCCGCCGCCGCGGTAGCTCGCTGGACCGGCCAGGGCAAGACGGTCGCCTACGTCCTGGCCAGCCGGGGCGAGGCCGGTATCACGGGGATGGACCCGGCCACCGTGGGACCGCTGCGGGTGCAGGAGGAACTGCGCGGTGCCGCCATCGTCGGCGTCACCGACGTGGAATTCCTCGACCATGCCGACGGCGTGATCGAGTACGGCCTGGCGCTGCGCCGCGACCTGGCGGCCGCCTTCCGGCGGCTGGCGCCCGAGGTGGTCATCGCCATGAGCTTTGACCTCACCTGGGGCGAGGAAGGGCCGGTCAATCACGCCGACCACCGGGCCGTGGGCCTGGCCGTGCTGGACGCGTGCCGGGATGCGGCCAACGAGTGGGTCTTCCCCGACGCCGGTCCCCCCTGCCGCACCATCCGCGACGCCTACGTCTGCGCAACGGCCGATCCCACCCACTTTGTCGACGTCACCGCGACCATGGACGCGGGCGTCGCCTCGCTGCGCGAGCACCGCGCCTACCTCGAGGGCCTGGGCGGGGACTTCGACCCCGACGAGTTCCTCCGCAACATGGCCGGGTTCACCGGCCTGGCCGCCGGCTGCGAGTACGCCGTCGGCATGCGCCGCTACCCGATGGGCTAGCCGCCGCGCCGAGCTGGCCCCCGGGGAGTCGCCGCCGGGCGGCTCGCCGGGCACCCGGCGGAGTCAGCGAGGTTGGCGTTATCGAACTGAGGGTCTATTTTACCGTTTAAACTGGTACTTCTGCCATCAGCTGAGCGCGAACGGCAGCTGGAACAAATGAGGGCTCAACTTTCTTGTACCTGTGTAATCAAGTAACAGTCTCACAGGAAGTGAGCGCGATGCCCGAGACACTCTCGCTGCCGGTGCTGCCGCTGGACGACACCATCGTGCTGCCCACCATGGTCGTCCCGCTGGACACCTCCGGCACGGAGGTCCGCGCGGCCATCGAGGCGGCGCGGCACGCCGCGTCGGCGCCCGATAGCTCAGAAACAAAGCCCCAGCTGCTCCTAGTCCCGCGGCTGGACGGCAAGTACTCCCCCGTCGGCACGCTCGGCTACGTCGAGCAGGTCGGCAGGCTGCCCAGCGGCGAGCCCGCGGCGGTCATCCGCGGCGTCTCCCGCGTGCGGATCGGCTCCGGGACCGTGGGGCCCGGTGCGGCCCTGTGGGTGGAAGGCACGGTCATTTCCGAGCCTGCCGCCACCGAGCGCGCCCAGGAACTGGCCCGCGAGTACCGCACCATGGCCGCCACGATCCTGCAGAAGCGCGGGGCCTGGCAGGTCGTCGACGCCCTCCAGCGGATAACGGATCCCTCCGCGCTGGCCGACAGCGCCGGATACGCGACCTATCTCTCCCTCGAGCAGCGCCATCAGCTGCTGGAGAGCATCGACCCGGAGCAGCGGCTTGAGCTGCTGACCGGCTGGGCGCGCGACCAGCTCGCCGAGCTCGACGTGGCCGAGACCATCCAGAACGACGTCCGCGAGGGCATGGAGCGCCAGCAGCGAGAGTTCCTGCTGCGCCAGCAGCTCGCAGCGATCCGCAAGGAGCTGGCCGGGCTGGACGGCGAGCCCGCCTCGGAAGAGGAGGACTACCGGGCCCGGATCGAGGCCGCTGACCTTCCCGAGAAGGTGCGCGAGGCTGCCCTCAAGGAGGCTGCCAAGCTGGAGCGCGGCTCGGACCAGTCCCCCGAGGCGGGCTGGATCAGGACCTGGCTGGACACCGTGCTCGAGGTGCCGTGGAACACCACGACCGATGACGCCTACGACGTGGGCGCGGCGCGCGCGGTGCTGGACGCCGATCACGCCGGCCTGGACGACGTCAAGGACCGGATCGTCGAGTACCTGGCGGTGCGCAAGCGCCGCGCGGACAAGGGCCTGGCCCTGGTCGGCGGCCGCCGCAGCGGCGCGGTTCTCGCGCTGGCCGGCCCGCCTGGCGTGGGCAAGACCTCGCTCGGCGAGTCGGTGGCCCGGGCCATGGGCCGCAAGTTCGCCCGAGTCAGCCTGGGCGGCGTCCGGGATGAGGCCGAGATCCGCGGTCACCGGCGTACCTACGTCGGCGCGCTGCCCGGCCGCATCGTCCGGGCCATCCGCGAGGCCGGCTCGATGAACCCGGTCATCCTGCTCGACGAGGTGGACAAGCTCGGCAACGACTACCGGGGCGACCCGACGGCCGCCCTGCTGGAAGTGCTGGACCCGGCGCAGAACCACACGTTCCGCGACCACTACCTCGAGGTCGAGCTGGACCTGTCCGACGTCCTGTTCATCGCCACGGCCAACATGATCGAGGCGATTCCCGAGCCGCTGCTGGACCGCATGGAGCTGATCAGCCTCGATGGCTACACCGAGGATGAGAAGGTCATCATCGCGCGGGATCACCTGCTGCCCCGGCAGCTGGAGCGGGCCGGGCTGGACGCCTCGGATGTGACGATCACCGATGGGACGCTGCACCGGCTGGCGGCCGAGTACACCCGCGAGGCGGGCGTCCGGTCGCTGGAGCGGAGCATCGGGCGGGTGCTGCGGAAGATCGCGGCCAAGCTGGCCACCGGCACCCTGAGCCTGCCCGTGACCGTGGACCAGGCCGACCTGCACGACTACCTCGGCCATCCCCGGCACACGCCGGAGTCGGCGGAGCGGACCGCGGTGCCCGGCGTGGCCACTGGCCTGGCGGTGACCGGGACCGGCGGCGACGTGCTGTTCATCGAGGCGTCGCTGGCGGACCCGGAGACCGGGAGCACCGGCGTCACGCTGACCGGCCAGCTCGGCGACGTGATGAAGGAGTCCGCGCAGATCGCGCTGTCCTACCTGCGGTCGCACGGCGCGGAGCTGGAGCTCCCCGTCGCCGACCTGAAGGACCGCGGCGTGCACGTGCACGTGCCCGCCGGCGCGGTGCCCAAGGACGGGCCGAGCGCCGGAGTCACGATGACCACGGCCCTGGCCTCGCTGCTATCGGGCAGGCTGGTCCGCTCGGACGTCGCGATGACCGGTGAGGTCTCCCTGACCGGGCGGGTGCTGCCGATCGGCGGGCTGAAGCAGAAGCTGCTGGCCGCCCACCGGGCCGGGATCACCACGGTGCTCATCCCCAAGCGGAATGAGCCGGACCTGGAGGACGTGCCCGAGAACGTGCGGGCCGAAGTCGAGGTTCACCCGGTCAGCGACGTGCGCGAGGTGCTGGAGCTGGCGCTGGAGCCGGCCAACGCCCCCGCGGCGGTCGCCGCCTGAGGGCGGGGTTCGCGTCAGGCAGCCGTATGAGCTCAGCGGCCCGGAATCACCCGGTCGGGTGATTCCGGGCCGCTGACGCGTCTGCGGCTATTTCGGCTCAGACGCCCTCGAGGATCCGCAGGATCACCATGCGCTCGGTCTGCGCGGCGGCCACCACGACCGCCTCCAGCTCGTCGTCGCGCAGGTACTCGGCGCCGTCGACGAGCACGACCAGCGGGCCGCCCTCGCTGCCCTCGGCCAGGATGGCCCGCTCCACCTCCTCCGGCTCGCGCCGCAGCGCCTCCGGGGACGGAACAGTCAGGACGATGTCGCCGGCGGGGGACGGCTCGAGCTTGCCATCCGCGCCGGCGGGCAGGTGCTCGACGAGGATCCGGCGGTCGGCTAGGCCGGCCGGCGGTTCCTTGCGCAGGTTCTCGTCGATCGAGCTGCCGCGCGGGACCTGGATGATGAGGTCAACCTCTTTTGCCACTGCAGGAGCATATCGCCGCGCGTGACGGCGGCCGCGACTGCGTGGTGGTGGGCCCCGCGGTCGTGGGCCCCGCGGTCGTGGGTGCCGTGGTCGTGGACGCCGTGGTCGTGGACGCCGTGGTGGTGGGTGCCGTGGTCGTGAGAGCTGCCGTCGGGCGAGCCGCCCATCGTGCGCAGCATGGGTATCCCCCCGGTGCGCACGAAGCGGATCAGCAGGACGGCCGCGAGCAGCAGGAAGACGATGTTCAGCCAGGTGGTGTAGTTCCAGGACACGCCGCTGTCCGGGACCTTCGCCGCGGACCGGGCGGGCACCAGCCCGAGCCCGCCGAAAATCGCTTCCACCGCGTAGCCGGCGATGACCATGGCCGCGTAGAACGAGCCCAGCAGGAACAGGGCCATCCGGGCGCCGTAGTACTTCCGGTAGATATTGAGGATCGGGAGGATGAGCAGGTCCGCGAAGATGAACGCCGTCACGCCGCCGAAGCTGAGGCCGTCCTTCCACAGGACCGCGGCCAGCGGTACGTTGCCGATCGAGCAGACGAAGCTGAGCATGGCCACGACCGGCCCGATGACCGGCCCCCACAGCGCGGCCGCGACCGGATGACCGGTGACGAAGAAGACGCGCCAGAAGGTGGCCGGCACCCAGGCCGCGACCGCTCCCGCGATCAGCAGCCCGATCACCAGGTCCCGGATGATCGCCGCCCACTCCATCACGAACACGTGCGCGACGGCAGTCAGGCCCGCACCGGACAGCAGCCGCCGGGTGAACGAACCCCGGGTGGCGATGGACATGTCCATCGCCGCGTGTCCCTCCATGGATCCGGCCAGGCCGCGATCCGCCTGCGCCCGGGCGTCGTCCAGGAGCCGCTGGCGCAGGAAGAGGCGGAACACGACCGCCACGACGACAATCATGATCGGGCCGCCGATGAACTCGGCGGCGGTGAACTGCCAGCCCATCAGCAGCGCCAGGATGACGCCGAGCTCGATGACCAGGTTGGTCGAGGCAATCTCGAAGGCCATCGCCGCGGTGAAGTTCGCGCCCTTGCGCACCAGAGCGCGGGCCAGGGCGACCGCCGCATAGGAACAGGACGAGGACGCCGCGCCGAGGCCAGCGGCCACGGCCAGCGTGCGGGGCCGGTCGTCGCCCAGGAGGCGGACCACCGTCTGCTTGGACACGAGCGCCTGGATGACAGCCGACAGCCCGAAGCCGAGGATGAGCGCCCACAGGATCTCCCAGGCCATCGATCCCGTGATCAGCAGCGCGTGCCCGATGGCCGCCATGTCCGCCCTTCGCTAGCCGGTCGCGTTCCCTCCTGCCGCAGGATACCCATAGAGGGTATGCCGGTCGAGGTGGGGTCGCCGGACACGCTAGCCAGCCCAGCCCGCCCGGCCGCTCAACGACATCGCTGGCCCGCTGCTGCCGCTGCGACGACAGCAGGTGCCCAGCCATGCCGTTCGCGGCGACGGCGCGGCCCCGTGTCGGGGCTGCCCGGGCGCGCCAGTGATTTCCGGTCCGCCAGGGTTCCTTGATCACTACCGTTTTTCGCCACAGAGCGCCAGAAAACGGTAGTGATCAAGAACAACCGGGTTTCGGCAAGACACAAATTACCCGACTCGATGACCGCCTGCCTGGGAACGCCGCCCACCTAGCCCAGGGCCGCCGAGCTTGGTGCTCCATCGAACCCCGAGGTCATCACCGGTCCCGACCGGCCCCAGGTCACCACCGGCACCACCGGCCCCCAGATCACCACCGGCCCCCCGGTCACCACCGACCCCAGGTCACCACCGGCCGGACGGGTCGGTCTGGGTGATGGCCGCCGGCACGTACTCCACTGTGACCGGCAGGTGATCGGAGGCCTGCCGGGTTAGCTCAGTATCGGTGACGTGATAGGCCCGCAGCGCCGCCAGCACGTGCCGGGTGACCCGGATCGCGTCGATCCGCCGGGAGATGCCGGCGGCGCCGTACCGGTCGTCTGGATGATGGCCCACCGTCGGCTGCCACGGCGCCCGCAGCACGGCGGCGCTGTCGTGCAGCCCGCCCGCCCACAACACATCACCAGGGCGCCGGTCGGCCCGGTGACGGCGCTGCCCGCGCTCGTCGTAGTCCCATTCGCACTGATAGACCATGTCGTCGGTCCAGCGAATCCCGTCGTAGGGATCACGCGGCTCATACAGAGCCCAGCACTCGGCCTGCTCGTCCCAGACGCGGTCCGCCGACTCGGTGTTCCAGTCGGCGCCGATCAGCAGGGGGAGGCTGCCGCGCGGCCCGTTGAGCATGGCCACCAGGCGCTCGTTCTGATCGGCTCGCAGCAGCCGCCCGAATGGGGTCGCGTGAAAGGCGGCGTGCCGGACCCGGCGGCCGCCGACGTCCAGGGTGACTACGGCCAGCGAATGCCAGAAATGCCCGCGGCCGAGCGTCCGGAGGGAGCCGGTCACCGGCTCGATCTCGCCCCGCCACATCAGCCCGCAATGGAAGCCCCGGCTGCCCATGGCCAGCGCCGGCTTGCGCTCCCCCGCGGGCGGGCCCCCTCCTGCGGGCGGGCCGCCTCCCGCGGGCAGGCCGCTGGCCGTGACCAGGCAGCGCATGCCCGCGTCGTCGGCCAGCTGGCGGAGCCGGGCGCCTACCGTCTGAGCGTCGCTGCCGCGGATCTCCTGCACGGCGACCACATCGGTGCCGAGCTCCCGGATGGACTCCACCACCTGCCGGTAATGCTCGGCCCCGGCCGGCGAGTCGGTCAGGAACAGGTCGAGGACGTTGTAGGTCGTGAACAGCACCGAATCGGGCGATGTCCTGGGCAGGGCCACGGGTGTCTGAACCTCCGGCGGAGCGGTCGGTCGGGTGACGCACAGTCACGCTAGCGTGGCGCCCCAGACCCGGCCGGCTTCCTCTAAAGTTGGCTGTCATGGCTGCCCGACCGCTGCAGGAGATCATGGCGCCGGACTGGGCGGCGGCGCTCCAGCCCGTAGCTGCGCGCATAGCGAGCATGGGGGAGTTCCTCCGGGCCGAGATCGCGGCCGGCCGCGGTTACCTTCCGGCGGGCGAGAACGTCCTGCGCGCGTTCCGCCAGCCGATGGCCGACGTCCGGGTGCTGCTTGTCGGCCAGGATCCCTATCCCACCCCCGGCCACCCGGTCGGGCTCAGCTTCTCGGTCGCGCCGGAGGTCCGCCGGCTGCCGGCGAGCCTGGTCAACATCTTTCGCGAGTACTCCGATGACCTGGGCTGCCCCCGGCCGTCGACTGGCGACCTCGGCTTGTGGGCCGATCGCGGCGTCATGCTGCTGAACCGGGTGCTCACCGTCCAGCCCGGCAACATCGGCTCGCACCGCGGCAAGGGCTGGGAAGAGGTCACCGAGCAGGCCATCCGCGCGCTCGCCGCTCGAGGCGGCCCGCTCGTGGCGATCCTGTGGGGGCGCGACGCCCGCAGCCTGGCTCCGCTGCCCGGCGAGGTGCCGGTCATCGAGTCGGCCCATCCGAGCCCGAACTCCGCCGATCGCGGCTTCTTCGGCTCCCGGCCCTTCAGCCGCGCCAGCCGCCTGCTCGAGGGCCTCGGCGCCGAGCCGGTCGACTGGAAGCTCCCCTAACCGCGAAGCTCCCCTGACCGCGAAGCCCGCTACGTGGCCGTCTGCAGCTGGCGACGGCGACGGTTACGGTGCTCGCGGCGGTCGCGGCGAACGGCCCGCAGCACCGGCAGCCCGGCGAAGTAGCTGCCCGACAGGGCAATGCCGCCGACCCCGATGTCGACCGATATCCGCCCCTGCTGGGCCCAGTAGACGTCCTTGAGGTCCAGCAGCAGGGCGAACTCGTCCACGATCAGCGCCAGGCCGCTGCCGTAGCTCAGGGCGACCGCCGGGTGCCGGCGCTGCACGTCCTCCCCGCGAACCGCGATCGCGCCCACCCCGGCCAGGATCCCGATGCCCCACATGTAATGGTGCAGGTGCTCGCCGCCCAGGCTGAGGTTCCCGAACGGCCCCCTGCCCGCCCGGATGCTCCAGGTGATCCCGCGCACGCCGACGAACGTGCCCGTGAACGACAGCCAGCTCAGCAGCGCGGCCCGCTGGCCGAGATCAAGCTCGGAGTAGAAGGCACGATGCAGCGCGTGCGGCAGTGGCTGCGGAAGGTCGGTCACACCGGCACTGTACGCGTCACGGCGGTCGGGATAGCGTAGGCACCACGAGGCATATCGCAACTGGTCAGCGCGGCAGTCCCTGAAATGTCGGCCGCAAAGGGGTTTGAACGCCGGCCCGTGCGGTTAGCTTCAGCCGGTTCGGAAGAGGCCGACGGGGATAGCCCGCCGGCAGCAGGGGCCGAGTCGCCGAGCTGAGATGGCAGGTACGAGATGACGGCGCCGATGACGCCCCCCGGACGCGGCCGGACCGCGAGCCGGGTAGACGCACGCCGGCTCTGGTCCGGCGGGATAGCCACGGCGGTTGTCGCGGGCCTGGTGGCCCTGGTCGGCGTGCTGGTGTGCCGGTGGCTGTTCAACATTCCCATCCTGTCTCCGAAACAGGACGGCGCCTACGGTGACGTGCATACCACCGCCATCGTGCTGATCGCGGCGGCCGCCGCGCTGCTGGCCACCGCCCTGGTGCACCTGCTCCTGCTGAGCACGCCGCGGCCGCTGGCCTTCTTCGGCTGGATCGTCGGCCTAGCCACGGTGCTCGTGGCGATCCTCCCGTTCCAGACGACCGCGCCGCTGTCATCGAAGGTGGCCACGGGCCTACTGGACCTGGTGATCGGCATCACGATCGGGTCACTGGTCAGCATGGTGGCCGCGCGGTCGGTCCGGCGGCACCTGCCCGGCGGCCGGGGATACGCGCCGATCGACTCGATCCCGACCGATACCGAGCTGTAAAGACGGCGTTATAACGGTTCCCCGGCGCTAGTCCCCCTCCGCCCGCTGACGCAGCTGGACCCGGCCGCGGTCGATGACCACGGTGCCGTCCTCGCGGGCCGTCCGGAACACGGCATCGTCCCCGTCCCCGGAGCGCCAGATGGAGACGACCAGTGAGTCGCCGGGCAGCACGGGCGCGCTGAACCGCCCGGACATGCCCCGGAACCGGGCCGGATCGCCGCCGCACAGGGCCAGCAGCAGCGCCCGGCCGGTCACCCCGTAGGTGCACAGGCCGTGCAGGATCGGCCGGGCAAAACCGCCCCGGGCCGCGAACTCCGGGTCGACGTGCAGCGGGTTCCGGTCGCCGGACAGCCGGTAGATCAGCGCCTGCTCGGGCCTCGTCGGCTGGATGACCTGGCAGTCGGGCTCGCGATCGGGCACGTGCCATGGCTCGCTGGCGCCGCGGTCCCCGCCGAACCCTCCCTCGCCCCGGATGAACGTGCCGCTGCGGGAGGTCACCAGCGGCTGCCCCGTAGCGGCGTCGACGGCCACGCTCTCCGACGCGACCAGCGCGCCCGAGCCCTTGTCATAGATGCCGGTGACGGTCGAGACCGTTCGCACCGTGCCCTCAGTCGGCAGCGGCCGATGCAGCTCGAACGCCTGCTCGGCGTGCACGAGCATGGCCCGGTCGAAGTCGCCCAGGCTGCGGGCCGGACGGCTCTGCGCGATCAGCACGCCGAAGGTGGGCAGCACCTGCTGCCGGATCCCGGCGCAGTTCTCGGTGGTGAACTCCAGCTCGCGCAGCGGGTCGCCCAGGCCGGCCCCGACCCCCACCGCGTACAGCAGGGCGTCGGCCGATGTCCAGGAGCGCTCCGCCGGCTCCCCCGGCACCCCCAGGAGACTGTGGTCCAGCGTCATCGCGACCCTCCGGCCCAGTGGTATCCGTAATATGGGATTAGTAGAATTTTGTTCCAGAATTATGGCCCGATCTCGGCCGGGCCTGTCAAGGAGTACCGCCGGGCGGCCCCGTGCCGCCGGGGTTGACACGGGCCGGTGCCGGCCAGTTCTATCAACTAGAACCGCCTTCTAGTATTTCGCTCCGCGGCGGCCCGGCCGTGTGGCCGGCCCTCCCCGCGGGGCCCGGCCGGGAGTGATCGCCGTGGGCGTGCTGGACGGGAAAGTGGCCATCGTGACCGGGGCCAGCCGCGGGATAGGCGCACAGGTCGCCCGCCGGTTCGGCGCCGCGGGGGCCGCGGTGGCGGTCGCGGCCCGCACGACCGACGCGGGCATGTCGCCGCTGGCGGGCACCATCGGGGAGACCGTGGCGGCGATCCGGGAAGCGGGCGGGACGGCGGCGGCCATTCCCGCCGACCTGTCCCGGCCCGCCGACCGGGAGCAGCTTGTCGCGGAAACGACGCGGCAGCTGGGCCAGCCGGACATCCTGGTCAACAACGCGGCGGTCACCTACTTCGTCAGGGTCGAGGACTTCAGCCCGCGCCGCTACGCGCTCATGTTCGCCGTCCAGGTGGAAGCGCCGTTTCACCTGGCCACGCTGGTGACGCCGGGCATGCGGGCCAGCCGCGCCGGCTGGATCCTCAACATCTCCTCCGTAGCCGCGCGGCATCCCGCCATCCCGCCGACGGCCCGGGCGAGCCGCGGCGGCACCGTCTACGGGATGTGCAAGGCGGCCCTGGAACGGTTCTCCACCGGGCTGGCGGCCGAGCTCTACGCCGACAACATCGCGGTCAACGCGCTGGCCCCGAACCAGGTGGTCCCCACTCCCGGCACGATCTTTCATCACCTGACCGCCCCCGGCAGCCCGGACTCCGAGTCGCCGGCGGTGGTGGCCGAGGCCGCGCTCCTGCTGTGTCACCGCGACCCGCGGGAGCTCACCGGCCGGATCACCTACTCCCAGGACCTGCTGGCCGAGCTGGGCGTCCCGGTTCCGACGGCCGCGAGCTGAGCAGGTGACCGCGGCGCCCGGCCAGCCGATGCTGCCTCCGCAGGCCGGGCCCGGCCCCGTGCGGCCGGGCTGGCTCCGGCTGGACTGCCACCTGCACACCGTGGCCTCCGGTGACGCCTGGACCACCCTCGATCAGCTGGCCGAGCGGGTCGCGCAGTGCGCGCTGGACGTGGTCTGCGTCACCGACCACAACGTCACCAGCGCCGCGGTCGAGGCGGCCCGCCGGGGCATCGGCTGCCGGGTCATCGTCGGCGAGGAGATCCGGACGCCGTCCGGCGACGTCATCGGCCTGTTCCTGACTGAGCGGATCCCCTACGTGCTGCCGCTGACGGAGGTGGCCGGCCGGATCAGGGCGCAGGGCGGCCTGGTCTACGCGCCGCACCCGTTCGACCCGGGTCGCTCCAGCCTCGGGCCGGCCCTGGAGCCGCTGTGCGCCGACGGCCTGGTCGATGTCGTCGAGACTTTTAACGCCAAGATCGCCGACCCGGCCCGCAATCAGCTGGCCGCCCGCGTCGCGACGGCCTTCGGCCTGCCCGGCGGGGCCGGCTCGGACGCGCATGACCCGGCCGGGATCGGGGCCGCCTACCTGGAGCTGCCCGACTTCGACGGCCCGGCCAGCTTCCTGGACTCGCTGGCCCGCGCCACGATCAGCGGCGAGTTCCGGCCGCACGCCCCCCGGTATGCCCGGTCATAGGCCGATGCGCTGGGCCAGCCGCTCGCGGTGGTAGCTGCCGTCGCCCAGGAACAGCTCGCTGGACTTGGCCCGCTTGAAGTACAGGTGAGCGTCGTGCTCCCAGGTGAAACCGATGCCGCCGTGGATCTGGATGTTCTCCGCCGCCACGTGGAAGTAGGTCTCGGAGGCGTAGGCCTGCACCAGCGAGGCGACGACCGGGATCTCGCCGGAGTCATCGGCGACGGCCGACGCGGCGTAGGCGACGGCCGAGCGCAGCGACTCCACCTCGAGCAGCAGATCGGCGCAGCGGTGCTTGATGGCCTCGAAGCTGCCGATCGCCCGGCCGAACTGGTGCCGGACCTTCGCGTACTCCACCGCCATGTCCAGGGCCCGCTGCGCTCCGCCGAGCTGCTCGGCGGCCAGCGCCACGGCGGCCACGTCCAGCGTCCGGTCCAGCGCCGCCGCGGCCTCGCCGGGCGCGCCGATGAGCCGGGCGGCGGCCGAGTCGAACTTCAGCCGGGCCAGCTTCCGGGTCTGGTCCAGGGCGGGCAGCGGCCTGCTGGTCAGCCCCGGCGCGTCGGCGTCGACCGCGAACAGCGACAGGCCGCCGTCGGTCACCGCCACGGCCAGGATCAGGCCCGCGCTCTGCCCGTCGAGCACGAAGCTCTTGTGCCCGTCCAGCACCCAGCCGTCGCCGTGCTTGACCGCCGCCAGCCGGGTCGCCGCGGGGTCCCAGGAGCCGTCGTCCTCGGTGAACGCCAGGGTGGCGATGGCCTGCCCGCTGGCGATGCCGGGCAGGTAGTCCTGGCGAGCGCCCTCGTCGGTGCTCAGCAGCAGCGCGGTCGCGGCCAGCACCGCGCTGGCCAGGTACGGGCCGCCGTACAGGCCCGCGCCGAGCTCCTCCAGGACGATCGCCTGCTCGGCGAAGGAGAAGCCGGACCCGCCGTACTCCTCGGGGATCGAGATGCCCTGCAGGCCCAGCTGGGCGCCCGCCTGGTCCCAGACCGCGCGATCCAGGCCGTCAGCGGAGTCCATGAGCTCACGGACCCGCGGCAGCGGCGCGCGGTCGGCCACGAAGCGGCGCACCGAGGCCCGCAGCTCCTGCTGCTCTGCACTGACACCGACCATCATGGGCCCAGCTCCGTTCCTGGAATGCCGTCCGGACCAGTCGCGATGAGCACGTCGAGTGCCTCGATCTGGTCACCGTTCACCCACAGCGGGTTGACCTCGAGCGCGCGCAGCGCTCCGTTCAGCGACAGGGCGGTCTCGCCGATACGGGCGATGACCTCGGCCAGCGCGTCGAGATCGGCCGCCCGGCTGCCGTGCGCCCCGCGCAGCAGCGCGATCCCGCGCAGCTCGCCGAGCATCCGCCGCACCTCACTGGCGTCGACCGGCAGCACGCGCAGGCTGGTGTCCTGCAGGAGCTCCACCCAGATCCCGCCCAGGCCCACGGCCAGGACCGGGCCGAAGGCCGGATCTACGGTGACCCCGGCCAGCAGCTCGACACCCCCGGCTCGCATCGGCGTGACCAGCACGCCGTCGATCCGCGCGCCGGGGACCTGGGCGCCGGCGGCGCGGATCCTGGCGTAGGCCTCCGCGACCTCCGCGCTGGTCCGCAGGCCGAGCGCGACGCCGCCGATGTCGGACTTGTGGGTGATCTGCGCCGAGCAGATCTTGAGCGCCACCGGCAGGCCCAGCCGGCCCGCGGCGGCCACGGCCTCGTCGGCCGAGCGGGCCAGCTCGCCGGGGACGACCGGGACGCCCGCGCGGCCCAGCAGGGACCGGGCTTCCGCCTCTGACCATGGCTCGGCTGCGCCGTCCCCAGGCACGCCGGTCGCAGCCATGCCAGCCACGGCCGCGCCATCGCCGCCGGCCGGGCCCGGCGGCCCGGGCCGGCCGTGCCGGAGGCTGCCCCGGCGCTCCAGCCAGCCCAGCGCGTTACCGATGGCCTGCAGGCCCAGGTTCATCCCGCCGAGCAGGTGCAGCTGGTGGCGGTTCAGCAGCTCGCGGCCGTAGGCGCTGACGTCGACGCAGGTCGGGCCCATCGGGATGACGGGCACCGGGGCCGAGGCGACCCGTTCCGCCAGCCAGGACAGGCGCTCCTCGATCAGCCGGGCCTGGGTCTCGTCCGGCGGCCGGGCGTCGGGCAGGTTGACGCCCGAGAAGACCACGAAGTCCAGTCCGGGGTCCGCCACCGCGGCGTCCAGCGCGTGGTCGATCGCGGTCAGCGCGGATCTCCGCTCGTTGGCCAGCACGTAGCCGGTGACATCCAGGGGGTTGCGGACCGCGGCGAAGGGCGGCAGCAGCGGCGCGATGGCCGCGGCCGTCTGCGGCGAGAACGGCGGGATGGCGACGCCCTCCTGGCCCGCGCAGTCGGCGATGATGTCGCACGCGCCGCCCGAGGCGGTGAGCACGCCCATCCGCCGGCCACCCGGCCAGCGGTCGTAGCCCAGCAGCGCGCCCGTGGTCAGCAGCTCCTCGATGCTGGTCACCCGGATCACGTTGAGCTGGCGCAGCACGGCGTCGACGACGGCGTCGTCGCCCGCGATCGACCCGGTGTGCGCGAGCGCGGCCTGCTGGCCGGCCACGCTCGACCCCACCTTGAGCGCCACGATGGGCTTGCCGGCCTGATCGGCCCGGGCCGCCGCGCGGGCGAACCGCGCCGGGTCGCTGATCTCCTCCAGGAACAGGCAGATCACCCGAGTCCTCTCATCCTCCACGAGGTACTCGAGCATGTCGGCGGTCGTGATCATCGCCTCGTTGCCCATCGACGTCAGCGAGCTGATCCCGATGGCGCGGGACCGGGCGAAGGCCAGCACCACGCTGGCCAGCGCGCCGCTTTGCAGCGCGATCCCGACCGGTCCGGCCAGCAGCGGCAGCGGGACGTTCAGCGCGAACGGCCCCGCGCCGGCGTGGGCGTTGAGGAAGCCCAGGCAGTTGGGGCCGAGCAGCACGATGCCGGCCGCGGCGGCCTGGGCGACCAGCCGGTCCTCGAGCGCGCGGCCCTCGGGCCCGACCTCGCGGTAGCCGGAGGCCAGCACGACGGCGTTGCGCACGCCCGCGGCCGCTGCGTCGTCGATGACGCTCTCCACGGCCTGCGTCGGCGCCAGGATGAAGGCCAGGTCGGCCGGCTCGGCCAGCTCCCGCAGGCTGCGCGCGGCCGGCCGGCCGAAGGCCGCGCGATGCACCGGATGGACGGGAAGCAGCGGCCCGGCAAAGCCCGCGGCCGCGCTGGCCGCCACGATGAACCGCGCCCAGCCGGAGGTGTCGGAGGCGCCGACCAGGGCGACGCTGCGCGGAGCGAAGAACTCCCGCAGCCGGGCCAGCGTGATCAGCTCGCGGACCCGGTCCTGGACGCTGGCACCCGGGTCGGCGGCTCCGGCGTCCTGGTCAGCGCCGCCGGCGACGCGGCCCTGCGGGTACGGCATGAGCGGATGCTCCTTCTCTCCGTCGATGGCAGCGCTGACCGTCCGGTGCTGGCGGCGCGGGCGCTCCCCGGCACCCGGGCCCGCCGCCCTGGTCACCCCGGCGGGCGGGGCTCCTTGGGCAGCTTGAGCGCGCGCTCGCCGATGATGTTGCGCTGGATCTCGCTGGTCCCCGAGTAGATCGTCCCGGCCCGGCTGCTGAGGAAGACATTCTGCCAGCGGCTGGTCGGGTAGCCCGGCCCCTCGGGGCGCAGCAGCGCGTCGGCCCCCTCGATCGTCACCGCGATCTCGCCCAGGCGCTTGTGGTACTCACTCCAGAACAGCTTGGTCACCGACGCCTCCGGGCCTGGCGGCCGTCCCTGCGCCACCTGGGCCAGCGTGCGCAGCCCGCTGAAGCGCATGAGCTGCACGCCGGTGTAGGCCTCCGCCAGCTGCTGGCGGATCAGCGGGTCAGTGTTCCTGCCGCGCTCACGGGCGGTCTCGACCAGCTCCCAGAACTCCCGCTCGAAGCCCAGGTGCTGCACGGTCGCCCGGCCGCCCCGCTCGTGCCCGAGCGTGGTCATCGCGACCCGCCAGCCGTTGTTCAGGCCGCCGATCACGTTGAACAGCGGGGCGCGCACGCCGTCGATGAAGTCCTCGCAGAACTCCTGGGCGCCCGACATCTGCCGGATCGGCCGGTAGGTGACGCCGGGGTCGGTGAAGTCGATCAGCACGTACGACAGGCCGGCGTGCTTGGCAACCGCCGGGTCGGTGCGGCACAGCAGGAACATCATGGTGGCGTGCGCCGCGCCCGAGGTCCACACCTTCTGCCCGGTGACGACGATCTCCTCGCCGTCCACCTCGCCCCTGGTCTCGACCGCGGCCAGGTCCGAGCCGTGGTCGGGCTCGGAGAAGCCCTGGCAGTAGACGTCCTCGCCGGAGATGATCCGCGGCAGGAAATGCGCCCGCTGCTCGGGCGTGCCGTGCACGATGATCGAGGGGCCGACCAGGCCCTCTCCCATCCCCCGGTTCACCCGCGGGATGCCGGCCCGGTAGAACTCCTCGTTCAGGACCGCGAGGCGCACCGCGTCCATGTCCTGGCCGCCGAATTCCGCCGGCCATTGCGGGCAGATCAGCCGGGCCGCCGCCAGCCTGTCCGCCCACTGCGCGTAGGCGGGGTGGTCCAGCGCGGCCGTGAGCCGCTCGTCGCGGTAGCCGCCGGTGGTCGTGGTCTGGTTCCAGTCGGCCAGGCCGGCCAGCCCGTCGGGTGCCTGCGCCGGGATCCAGTCGCGCAGCTCGCGCCGGAACTGCGCGATCTCCGGACCAAGGTCAAGTTCCATGGCGAGTCTCCGCATCTCCAGAGTTTCACCGCTGAATTTTAGAATTCGATTCTAGGCCGATGAAAACCCGCGGCCGGGGGCCTTGTCAAGGGCCGCGGCTCCTCCTGTGATCGTGATGCCTTTTGGGGGTCGGGACCCCCAAAAGGCATCACGCTAACCGCGGCTAGCCGTCGGCGGCGGCGCGGGCAGTTACCGTGACCTCGGGTTTCCACGAGCCGCCGCCCATCAGGCGGCGCGCGTACTCGATGACCGCGTCGATGATCCGGTTGGCCTGGCGCCGGGTCCTGGCCATGGCCACCTCCCGGGCGCCCTCGCCGATCAGGGAGGTCAGGATGGCCGCGTACAGCCGGTCCAGCGAGGTGTCCGGCAGCCGCAGCAGGGCGTCATTCTGGCCGATCCACTCCCGCCCGCGGTGCCGCTTGATGACCTCGAACCCCGGCGGCCCGTCGCCGACGAAGAACAGCATGGCCAGGTCCCGGCGCTGCCAGCTGCCCTCCAGGTACGCCCGGGCGCCGGCGCAGAACAGCTCGGTCGGGTCGGTCATGCCCGCCCGGCGGGCCGCGGCCACGGCCTGGCTGGCCGCCTCCTCGTGGGCCAGCTGATGCTCCTGCCACAGGGCCAGGAACAGCTCGCTCTTACCGCCGAAGTGGTGGTACAGGCTGCCCACGCTCGAGCCGGCCCGCTCCACGACGTCGGCGATGCTGGCGTCCGCGAAGCCCTGCTCGGTGAATATCTCGCGCGCCGCGTCCAGCAGGGCGCGCTGGGTCTGGGCCGTGCGCTGCCACTGCCAGGCTCCGCCCCCCGGCCGGCCCGTGGGCTGCCTTGCCATCCGCACGCTCCAGATTCGTCGGCGAGGGCACCGCTCGCCGGGCCAGCCGCGGCTTCCATGGTGTCAGCTTCGGCACCGGCCGCCGGGCCCGGCGCGCCTTGACAGCGACACGTCCCGTCTAGAGTCTAATTCCAGAAGAGTGTTCTGATAATGGCGAGGCGCGGGAAGGCCTGGTGAGCCTGGTGGGGACTCTTGACCAGCGAGTGGCGATCGTAACCGGCGCGGGACGGGGCATCGGCAGGTCAGTCGCCATCCTGCTGGCGGCGGAGGGCGCGTCGGTGGTGGTCAACGACCTCGGGGTCGCGCTGGACGGTTCCGGCAGCGATGCCGGGCCGGCCCAGCAGGTGGCGGACGAGATCACCGCCGCCGGCGGGGCCGTTATCGCCAGCGGCGCCGACATCTCCGAGCACGCGACCGCGGAGGACCTGGTCAAGACCGCGATCAGCGAGTTCGGCCGGCTGGACGTCGTGGTCAACGTGGCCGGCATCCTGCGCGACCGGATGGTCTTCAACATGACCGAGCAGGAATGGGACGACGTGATCCGCGTGCACCTGCGGGGCACGTTCAACACCACCAAGTTCGCGGCGGCGCACTGGCGCTCGCTGCGCGACGAGTCGGCGCACAACCGCATCATCAACTTCACCTCGGTATCGGGCCTGCACGGCGCGCCGGGCCAGCCCAACTACGCCGCGGCCAAGATGGGCATCGTGGGCCTGACCTACTCCTGCGCCAACTCACTGGCCAAATACGGGGTCACGGTCAACGCCATCTCGCCGGGGGCAGCGACCCGGATGACCGACTCGGTGCCCGACGAACGGCGGCGCAGCCGCAGCGGGCCGGCCGATGAGCGGTCGCCCGACAACGTGGCGCCGGTCGTGGCCTACCTGGCCAGCGAGCGATCCGGCTGGCTCACCGGACGGGTCATCCACTCCTCTGGCTACGAGGTCGCGCTCTACAGCAACCCGCAGCCCCTGGTCCGGCTGATCGGCACGCAGCCCTGGGAGCTGGACGAGCTGGCCGAGCAGGTAGAGCGGTCATTCCCGGCGGCGCTCGGGCAGCAGCGGTGAGCGCGCCAGCTGGCGGCCAGCCCGCGGCGGGCAAGGCGGCCCCGGTGCCGACGCCGGAGACGCAGCCGTTCTGGGACGGCTGCGCGGCCGGGGAGCTGCGCCTCCAGCGCTGCACCGACTGCTCGGTGCCGTACTTCTACCCGCGCCCGGTGTGCCCGGCGTGCGGCTCGACGCGCGTGGAGTGGTTTACCGCCAGCGGCCGGGCCAGCCTCTACTCCTACGTCATCAACCACCGCCCGGCCCGCGGCTTCGAGGACGACGCCCCGTACGCCATCGCGGTCGTCCAGCTCGCCGAGGGGCCGCGCATGATGACCAACCTGACCGGCGTCCCGAGCACCCCGGACGACCTGGTCCTGGACATGCCCTTGCGGGTGGTGTTCGAGCGCCGCGGCGACGTCAGCCTGCCCATGTTCACCCCGGCGGAACCCGCGGAACCCGCGCCGCCCGCGCCCGCGGGAGCCGCGGAGGTGGGCCGATGAGCCAGGGTCAGGGCCAGCCGGGCGTCATCATCGCCGGCGCCGCCGAGACGACCCGGCTCGGCAAGCTGCCGGGCGTCTCCACGCTCGGCCTGCACATCGAGGGCGCGCTGAACGCCGTGGCGGACGCCGGGCTGACGCTGCGGGACATCGACGGCATCGCGACCGTCTCCGCGCCCGGCCCGGTCCAGGTCGCGCACGCCCTGGGCATCACGCCGGGCTGGATCGACGGCACGGGCGTGGGCGGCACGTCCTTCCTGCTGCACGTGCGGCACGCGGTGGCCGCCATCCGGGCCGGCTACGCCCGCACGGTCCTGATCACGCACGGGGAGTCGGGCCGGTCCCGGGTCGACGCCGCCCGGATGGCCCCGGCCCCGTCGTCGCCGGCCGGCCAGTTCGAGGCGCCTTATGGAACCCTCGGGCCGACGACGACTTTCACGATCCCGGTGCTGCGCTACATGAAGGAGTACGGGCTCACCCACGAGCAGCTCGCCTACGTCGCGGTCGCGCAGCGGCGCTGGGCGGCCAAGAACCCGCGGGCGGCCTTCCGCGACCCGATCACCGTGGATGACGTGCTGGCCTCGCGAATGGTGGCCTACCCGTTCCACCTGCTGGAGTGCTGTATGGTGACCGACGGCGGCGGGGCCCTGGTGGTCACCGCCGCGGACCGGGCGGGCGAGTTCCGCCGCCCGGCCGTGCACGTCCTGGGCACCGGCGAGTCGTCGGAGACGCCGATGATCTCGCAGATGGCCGACTTCACGCAGTCGCAGGCATTCCGGCTCGCCGGGCAGGCCGCCTTCGCCGAGGCCGGCATCGCCGCCGCCGACGTCGGCCACCTGATGGTCTATGACGCGTTCGCGCACGTGCCCATCTACGGGCTGGAGGCGCTGGGCTTCGTGGCCAAGGGCGAGGGCGGGCCGTTCATCGCCGAGGGCCATACCGAGCCGGGCGGCCGGCTCCCGATGAACACCAACGGCGGCGGCCTGTCCTACACCCACACCGGCATGTACGGCATGTTCGCGATCCAGGAGGGCGTCCGGCAGCTCCGGGGCGAGGCCGCGGCCCAGGTAGCGGGACCGGAGATCAGCGTCATCGTCGGCAACGGCGGGATGTTCGCGACCTCCGGCGTGCTCGTCCTCGGCCGCCAGCCGCGCTGACGCCCGGCGCCGCTATCCGCGATCCAGCCGGCGGAACGCCACCTCGTCCAGCCACAGTCGCAGCGCGGCCGCGGTCGGGATCGCCACCAGCGCCCCGATGATGCCCAGCAGGGTGCCGCCGACCAGGACGGCCACGACCGATACGACGGCTGGCACCTGGACGGCCCGGCCCATGATCCGCGGCACCAGCAGGTAATCCTCGGCCAGCCGGTAGCCGATGTAGAAGCCGAGAGTGGCGATGGCGACGGGCAGCGAGACCGTCAGCGCCACCATCGTGACCACGAACCCGCCGACGGTCGAGCCGACCACGGGAATGAGGTCCAGCAGGGCCACGAACAGGCCCAGCAGGACCGGATACGGAATGTCGAAGATGAACATCCACAGGAAAGTGCCCAGGCCCGCGATGACTGACGTGAGCACGTTGCCGAGAACGTAGCCGCCGACCTTGGTGAAGATCTCGTCGCCGAGCAGGATGACCCGGGTGCGCCGGGAGTGCGGTGCCAGCCGGTAGACGAACAGCTTGATCCGGGGCAGGCCGGCCAGGAAGTACACCGTCAGCACCATGACCACCAGCGCGGAGCCGAGCGCCCCCAGGACGACCTTGCCCGCTCCCAGCAGCCCGCTGATCAGGGTGGTGCCCTTGGCGGACACGAGCTTCTGCAGCCGCTGTTCCAGGTGGTACCGGGCATTGAGCTTGCCCAGCTGGGAACTGTGGTCCTGGAGCGAGTGCGCGTAATGCGGAAGCTGCGCGGCCAGCGCGGTGGCCTGGCTGGCCAGCGGCGGGATGGCGGCGGCCAGGAAGCCGCCGATCACGCCGATGACGACCAGCAGGACGATGCACACGGCCGCCCAGCGCCGCAGCCCGCGCCGGGTCAGCCAGCTGACCGCCGGGTCCAGTCCGGCGGAGATGAACAGCGCCAGGCCGATCAGGATGAGCACCGAGCCGGCCTTGAGGACGATCTGCAGCAGGCCGTAGGTGACCGCCACGCCCGCGGCCGCCGCCATCCCGACGAAGAAGGGAGAGCGCCGGTTCATCGGCCGGCCCGGACGGCCCAGGCCTTCGGTCTCCTCGGCCGCCTGCGCGGCTATCTCGACAGCCTGCTCCATGCGGTCATCGGCCACGGCCTCCATGCGGTCCGCCGTAGCGCGCTCTTGCCGGTCCGCGCCGTCCGGTGCGCCTTCGGCGCCGCCCGGTGCGCCTTCGGCAGCGGGCTGCCCGGCCTGCGCGGGGACGGCGCCCGGCTCGGTCGCGCTCGGCGGGCC
>DATCEO010000071.1:0-27646 GCA_036510065.1 Streptosporangiaceae bacterium
GGCGAGGGCGCTGGTGGCGAGTTCGTAGTGGCCGCGGCGGATGTTCTGGACGAAGGCGTGACCGGCGGCGAGGATCCGCGCGGACCGGGGGCGCTTGAGTCCGCGCATGGGCCGGAGCCGGGCTTTGAGCCGCCCGTGATCGGTCTCGACCGGGTTGTTCGCGTACCGCTCGACTGTATGCAGGGCCGAGGGGATCAGCTCGTCCAGGACCCGCGGATAGGCCGGGGCCCGGTCGGTGGTGACCTCGGCCGGGATCGTCCCGGCACGCAGCGCTCTGGTGAAGAACCGCCGGGCCGCGGCCAGGTCCCGCCGGTCAGATAGCAGCACGTCAATGACCTGGCCGTGCTGGTCGATCGCCCGGTACAGGTAGGTCCATCGCCCGGCGATCTTGACGTATGTCTCGTCGGCGAACCACCGGTCACCGGGAGCATGCCGGCAGCACCTCGCCGCCTCGATGAACTCCGGCGTGAAGCGCTGGACCCACCGGTAGACGGTGACGTGGTCCACGGTGACGCCGCGCTCGGCCAGCAACTCCTCCACGTCCCGGTAGGACAAGCCATAGCGCAGGTACCAGCGGACCGCGACCGAGATCACCTCGCGCGGGAACCGGAAGCCAGCAAACACTGAGGACCTTCCCGACGGCGTCACCTGACCAGTCTTCCGCTGCGATCTGCCAACGCAACACTGCCCTCGGTCCTGCTCGCCACCTTGCTGCTGGGGTCGGACGGCCTGAAGGTCATGCCAGTGGTCATCGTCGCCGTGGTCGTCGCCCACGTCGCCGCCGCCCATGTCACACCGCGGAAAACCACTGGGTCCGCCGGGGCGCCCCCGCCAGCGGCTGCAGCTGAGGCAGGCCCGGCGCGACCAACATCCTGAAGCAGGAACTGGGAAGCCAGCCACCAGCTCAGCAGGTGCACGGAACGACCAGCATCCCTCGAACACACCGGTGAGGTGGCCAGCTCGGCCACCTCATCGCGAGTGGAGACTCGTTGGACAAAGCCCTTCCGTGTGACCCTGATGGCCATGGACGACCCAGGCCATACGGGTAAGCCTGGAATCGGTGAGGTCCGGCTGGGACTGGGCAGACGTGTTAGCAGCCACGCGCGTGGCCGCGCACAGATCACCCTGTTCGGCCCGGCATCGACATCCGTGGCAGGCATGTCGATCAAGCACCGAACGGCGGATATCGCGCGCCCGCTTCCAGGTCGGCGGTGACGCTCAGTCGCGAAGCTTTCTGGCCACCGAAACGCTGGGGGGCCACCGTTTTCTCAACGAGATGTCGCAGGCGACATTAGGCGACATGCTATTTGAGAAAGCGACATCTGAAATGAGAACCTACAGTGGCGTTGATCATCTAGGGGCGGGTGAAGCCCACCAGGTCTGTGCTGCCACTGAAGCTTTCCTCGCGCACGACCTGGCCGGTGTAGGGTGCGTCGATCATCGTGTCGTGGCCGGTAACGATGCCGACGTGACCAGGGCCGGCCATCGTACCGTCCGATCCGGCGAAGAACACGAGGTCGCCAGGCTGAACCTGGGATGCGGGTACCTGACGGCCGGAGGCCCATTGCTGCTGGCTGGTGCGGGGGATGGTGATCCCGGCGGCGCGGTAGGCCATCATGGTGAGCCCGGAGCAGTCGAACGCGTCCGGGCCGGTGGCGCCCCACAAGTAGGGCTTGCCGAGCTGGGCCTCGGCGTAGGCGATGACTTTCCCGGGGGTCCCGGCGGGCAGCGGCCCGAGCTCGGCCTGCTGGCAGGCCGGGCTCTGTTCGGCAGCAAGCACCCGGGTGCCGCCAGCGGCGTAGCGGGCCGCCTGGTCCAGGACGTCGGTGACGTATCCGTCGGAGTGGTTATAGGCGAAGAGTGCCGCCTGGAGACCGGGGGCGCCGTTGGCTTTGAGGAAGGCGGCGGCGGAGGGGATGGCGTCGCCGGGGTCGTACACGTTCACGATCCCGTCGTGGTCGCCGTCGATGCCGTACCCGCCGGTGTGCCCGGAGGCTGGGTGGATGGGTGCGCCGCCCCAGGTGTTCCCGGCCAGGCCGCCGATGCCGAACTGCATCGGCCCGGCCGCCCCGGCCGGGTTCGCGCCGGAATGCACGCCGGGTGCGGCAGAGCGGCCCTGACCGGACTCGATTTCGCCGATGCCGGCCAGCACGGTCCAGGGGATGCCGTACTCGGCGGCGGCTTTCTGGTAGTCGGCGAGGTAGGCGGCGGGGATGGTGGCTGCGGCGGTGCTGGCGGGCGGCTGGGCCTGGCAGGCGCTGGCGGCCTGGCCGAGTATCCCGGCTCCGGCGCTGAGGAACGCCGCGGCCAGCAAGACCAGCGCCGCAGCGATTGCGGCCGTGACCGTGACGCTGCCGGAGTCAGGGCGAGAGCGCATCAGCGGCGCCTCCTCGGGTGTTCCCGGCGGCGGCGGGCTCGACATCCCAGACCGCCTGCCCGCCGCCAGCCCGGATCACGGTGACGGCGAGGTCATCAGCGACCTCGCTGCGCCCGCTCGCGGTGGTGATGGCCTGGCGGACCTGGACGGTGATGATCACCGAGCCGGGGGTGAGGTCGCGGATCCGCTCGCCGGTCACGGTCCCGGCCGCCGCCAGCCGGCCGTGGTCACGCTGGGCGAGGATCCCGGGTGTCCAGGCGGCCCGGGCGAGGGCGGGGTAGAGCTGGCTGGCGGTCAGGGGGCGCAGCCGGGCGAGCCAGGCGGCGGGCGGCTGGTGATAGGACCAGGTGGCGTAGGCGGCGGCGAACCGGGCGGCCAGGCCCGCTGCGGCCTCGATCCAGGCCGGGCTGGCCGGCAGCAGCGCGGCCAGGCCGGGCCTCGCCGCCGCCGTGCCTGCGGGGGCCGGGGCCCGGGAGGAGGATGCCGGCCTGGTGGCCGCCGCCCGCTGCCCGGGTGCGGGCGGGAGGAACGTGCAGGCGGCGCACGCGGCGGACAGGACGAGGACGGCGAGCACCGGGACGGCCCGGCCTGTCAGGGTGGTGCGGTCAGGCATTGCGCTGCCTCCAGGGGTGCGGTGTGCCGGGACCGCTGGCGTGGCCCGGCAGGGGCGGTGGCGCCGGGGCTGGGGGATGCCAGGGCAGGCCAGTGCCGGGCGGGGCGCTGTCCCCGGCCTGCTCGCCCGGGGCCGTGGCGGGGGGCTGGGCGGGCGTGGTGCCGCCGGCCTGGGCCAGGCGCAGCCGCGGCCCGGGCTGCCCGGCGGGCAGCCAGATCGCGCCGGCGGGCCCGGCGCCGCCGGCGGCGGCTTCTGGTGTGGTGGTGGCGACGGGCACGCCGGGGACCCCGCTGGCAGGCAGTACGCCCGGGCCGCCGCGGGCAGTGCTGGCCAGCACCGCCCGCAGGCCGGCCTCGCGGCGGGCGGTGGGGAGCCAGAACAGCACGGGGGTGGTGATGCCGGTGCGGGCAGCCAGGTTCTGGTAGCCGGCGAGCTTGGCAGCGACCCGGGCGAGGTTCTCGCTGCCAGTGTCGTACTCGAGGAAGAAGTCGGTCACGGCGGGCCCGCCGGGGGCGTCCTCGGTCCACTGGCCGTAGCCGTCGGGCCGGGCCAGGTCACCCCACAAGGCGGCGCAGCGCCGCTCGGACCACCAGCACGTCAGCGCGGCGTCCCCGGCCTGGCGGCCCTGCGCGGCCAGCGCGCAGAACACCGAGTTGGTCCCGGTCGCGTGGGCGAGCTGGGCGGCCAGGGCGATGGCCAGGGCCCGGTCGCGGCGGTAGCCGAGCTGGGCGGGGGTGATGCCGTCCTCGGCGGCCAGCAGGTACGCGCCGGCTTCGTCGAGGACGAAGTGCAAAGGGGCGGACCCGGTCGCGGTGAGGGGGCGGAACCGGTCGATGGCGCGGAGCTGGTACAGAGTGAGCAGCCGGGCGGTGGCGGCGCGGCCGGTGCCGAACGCGAGCTGCGTGATCTGGGTGGTGGTCAGGAAGCGGTGCTCGTGCAGCATCCGCAGCAGCCACCGGTCCCGGGTGGTGAGCCGCGCGGCGAGCGTGGCGAGCAGGCCAGGGCTGCGGGCCAGCCGCCCGCTCGCATGGTCAGGGCGCGGGCTGCGCGGGCCGGTCGTCAGGGCGGGGTCAGCAGGCATGGGCGGTCTCCGGGGGGTCACGGGGCGGATGGTGGCGGGGGTACGTGCCGGCGGGGGTCGCTGCCGCCGCGCGGCCCCGCCGGGACGGCGCGGCGGGGGGTGCTGCCGCTGTAGGCGGCGCGGGCGGCGGCGCGGATCAGCCGGGCCCGGCCGGGGACGGCGGGCGGCAGGGGCCGGGTGCGGAAGGTGAACGCGGGCGTTTCGCCGCCGCCGGCGACGAGGCGGGCGGCAGCCTGGTAGGCGCCGAGGTGGGACAGGTCGTGGGCGCCCAGGTTCGGGAGGGTGTGGCGTTCCAGGGCGCGGGCGTCTTCGGGGCTGGCGGTGAAGATGACCTGGGACCGGGCGTTCGCGGAGATCCCGGCGGCGAGGTCGGGGGGGAGCTGGGCGAGGTTCTGGTGGGCCATCGTGATCGACAGCCGGTACGCGCGGGCCTCAGCCAGGAGGTCTTCCAGCGGGTAGGGCAGGTTCAGGAAGTTCTGGCACTCGTCGATGTACAGGCCCGCATCAGCCCGCCGGTGCTGGGGGATGCCGGCCCGCCGGGACGCGGCCTGCCAGGTCGCGGCGACCAGGAACGACCCGACGAGCTGCGCGGTTTCCTCGCCGAGGGTGCCCTTGGGCAGCCGGGCCAGGCACAGCCCGCCGTGGTCGAGCACCTGGGTCATGGTGAAGGTGGACGGCCCGGCGGCGATGGCCTGCCGGGCGAAGGAGCGCAGGAGGAACGCGCGGAGCTTGTTCATCAGCGGCCCGATCATGTGGGCGCGGCTGGCCGGGCTCAGCTGCTCGTACCAGTCCCAGAACCCGGCCAGGACGGGGTCCCGGACCCCGGCGGTGAGCCGCCGCCGGTAGGCGCCGCCGGTGAGCAGCGCGGGGATGTCGGCGAGGGTGACCTGCCCGGAGCCGGGCGGCACGGACTGCAGGAGGGTGAGGCAGGCGGCGCGGAAGATGTCGTCGGTGCGCGGCCCCCAGAACTGGCTGAAGATGCGGCGGAAGATCCCGGTGACGTTGTCGGTGATCACGTCGCTGTCGGTGCCGGACCCGTCGCCTTGCAGGACGTTCAGGCACGGCGGCGCGGCCCGGTCGGCGGGGTCGAACAGCACCACCTTCCCCGCCACGTTCTCGGGGAGGCGGGCGAGCAGGTCGGTGACCGCGTCGCCCTTGGGGTCGACGAACACCACCCCGCGGCCCGCACCGGCGTCGGCGAGGATCTGGCCGGCTATCAGCGTGGTCTTCCCGGTGCCGGTGGGGCCGATGACCCGCAGGTGATGGCGGGCGTCAGCGACGGCGATGCCGACCGGGCGGGGCACCCCGGTGTCGGTGACCCCCAGCGGCCGGACGTGCGGGCCGGGCACGGGGATGACGGCCGGCGGGGCGACGGCGCGGGCCCCGGCCCGGGACAGGCCGGGCACCGACGCGTCGGCGGGCAGGCAGGCGACCGCGGCCAGCTCGGGCACCGACAGCAGCCCGCCGCGGCGGAACCGGCGGGCGGCGATCTGCTGCGCGGGGCGGCGAAGGCGGCGGCGGGCCAGCCAGTTCCGCCCGGAATACAGGGCGGTCGCGGAGGCGATGCCGTGCGCCAGGCCGCGGAGCCGCGCCCGGGCCGCCTTGTCCTGCACCCGGCCCCGGGCTGGCGGGACGGCGGTGGTGGCGGTGGCGTAGCGGATCTGGGTATCCCATTGCGGGCCCGCCGATTTCAGGACGCTGGCCCGCACCTCCGCGGCCAGCTCAGGGTCGGAGCGGCCCGCGGCCCGGCCGGCGGGGGCCGGGTGGCCGGGGGTGAGGGCGTCCAGCAGCCGGGAGGACAGCCGGGCCGGGCGGCCGGCGCGCAGCTGCCGGGCGGCGCGGCGGGCCCTGCGGAGCCGGGCCCCGGTGACGGGGCGGGCGAGGACCTGCACGATGGCGTGCTCCCCGGCGGACAGGCCGCTGCCGGCGGCGGCCAGGGCCCGCAGCGGGTCCGCGTCGTGACCGGTCTTGAGGGGGAGGATCTCGGTGCGGGCCAGCCGCAGCGTCCCCCCGGTCACAAGCGCCCCGAGCGGGAACGGCGGGGTGGCGGGGGCAGTGACGGCGTGGGCGCCGGGCCAGGCGGCCTCGATGGCCCGCTCGATCATGCCGGGCGGCACCGTCCCGGGGACCCACACGCTGATCGTCATCACCGGCCCGGCCCAGGCGTACTCGAACCCGATGTGCGGCTGGCCGTGCCACAGCCGCGCCCGGGGCGGGCGCAGCAGCCCGCCCAGGTTCCCCCACAGTGCCTCCCCGCCCGCCGGGTCGGCCAGGGGCGGCGCCAGCACGGTGATCAGCCGGGCATGCGCGGCGAGGGCGGCGTGCTGGCGCCGCCGCAGCCACGCCCGGCCCAGCAGGACCGTGATCAGGGCGGCGGCCAGCACCGGCCCGGCTGCCGGGCCCTGGTGGCGGGCGGCTTCCAGCAGCCCGCGGGCGACGCGGGCGGCCACGGCGCCCGGGTCGGTCAGGTACCGGCTCAGCGGGCTGATCGCGGCGGCAGGACCCGGCGGGCCGCCAGCTGCCCCGGTCACCGCGGCGAGGCTGCGGCCCGTCACAGCAGGCCGTCCTCGCCGGTGTCGCTGCCCTCGCCGGGGTAGCCGCCGGGCAGGTCATCTCCCGGCCCGCCCGGGTCCTGCCAGGACCCGGGATATCCGGCGGCTTCCAGCGCGGCCAGCTCCGCCGGGTCGCTCGTGCAGAGAAGGTGCTCGGCGGGTGAGGCGAGGGCCTGGAACGACACCCGGGCGGACGGCCCGCAAGCGAGAAGGCCCTCTCCCCGTCCCGCGGACAGCAGCAGGGCCTTCTCCCCGGCAGACAGCCGGAACGCGTCTCCAGCCAGGTCGATGGCCTGGGGGGCCTGGCGCAGCAGCACCTGGGTGGCGGCATTACTGATGACGGCGCGGCCGAGGTCGGAGCCGAGGACGTCCTCGGCGTCCTGGGTGACCACGGCCAGGCCGGCCCAGTGCTTGCGGGCGGCCTTGGCCATCCGGAACAAGAACCTCGCGCCTTCGGGGTTGCGCATCAGCAGCCACGCCTCATCGACGACGACGAGGCGCCGCCGGCGGGCGGCCGGGTCGGACACCTGCCGCCACACCGTGTCGAGGGCCAGCAGGGTCGCGACGGCCTTCAGCTCGTCGGGGACGTCGCGGAGGGAGAACACGACCAGGTGCCCGGCCGGGCGGGTAGTGGTCGGCCCGGCGAACATCTGCGAGTGGGTGCCCTCGGTGAACGGCACCAGCCGGTCCGCCAGCAGCACCGCCGCGTCGCTGGCGTCGGCGCGCAGGGCGGCGGTCAGGTGGCCGAGCTGGGGGCCGGGCCGGGCCCAGGTGCGGGGGTCGGCGGTGATCCCGGCATGGTGGTAGGCGGCCATGATGGCCCGGTCCAGCGCCGCCCGCTCCGCCGGTCCCGGCTGCCCGCCCAGCAGCACCCCGATGACGGTGTGCGCGAACAGGGCCCGGCGGGTCAGCGCGTCAGCCCGCGGCCGGGTCCCGGGCGTGAGCGCCGGGAGGTCGAAGGGGTTAAGCCGGACCCCGTCGGCGCCGAGGTGCAGATAGGCGCCGCCGGTGCCGGCGGCGAGCCGGGCGTACTCGTCCTCGGGGTCGATGATCCAGCACTGCGTGCCCTGGTAGGCGTTGCGCAGCACTTCGAGCTTGGCCAGGTAGGACTTCCCCGCACCGGACGCGGCAAGGGTGACGGAGTTGTGGTTGTCCTGCGCCCACCGGTCCCAGGCGACCAGGCCCGGCCCGGCGGTGTTCGCCCCGTAGAGGATGCCGGGCAGGGCGTCCGGGTCGGCGGGGTCGCGGGGCAGGTCGGGGGAGGTGAACGGGAACGCCGCCGCCAGCGCGGCGGTGTCCATCGTCCGGGTGAGCTTCAGGGCGTCGGTGCCGGCCGGGAGGGTGGTGACCCAGCCCTGCAGGGACCGGAAGGTGGCCGGAGCGGTGACCAGCAGCAGCGAGCTGGCCACCGCCCGGACCGCCGCGACCTCCCCGGCGAGATCGTCTGCGGTGGCGGCGTGGACGGTGAGGTAGAGGCCGAGGCGGAACAGCTTCCCCTCGCCGCGGGCCAGCCGGTACGCCAGGTCCCGGGCGTCCCCCGCGGCAGCCTCGGTGCCGGGGTCATCGAGCTGGCCGCGGTCCGCGCCGGCGCGGCGCCCCGATTCCAGCCGGGCCCGCTGCCGGCGCAGCCGGTCGGCTGCCGCGGCCGGGGGGACCGGGTCGATGTGCAGGGCGACGTCGAGGCGGCCGGGGTAAGACAGCAGCGGCTCCAGCCACCCGGGGGCGACCTCGGCGGGGTACCCGGTGACGGCGAGGGTGGCGGCGTAGTCGTCGCCGATCCGCAGGTGCCGGGCCGCGACCTCGACGTCCGGCGGCCCGGGCACCGGGTCCGCGGCGGGGCCGCGCGGGGCGGGGAGGGCGCGGCGGCGCAGCGTGCGGATGAGGGTCATGGCAGGGTCCCCTGGCTGGTGACGGGCTCGCCGGGCACGGCGAGCCGGGCGGCGCGGATGCCGGCGCCGGGGTCAGCGGCGGCGCTGAGAAGGGCCGTGACCTGCCCGCCGTCCAGCGCGCTGATCGTCAGGTCCGCTGCGGACAGCAGCCGGGCGGCCTCGGCGGTGCGCTGCGCGGCGCGCAGCCCCCCGCCGCCCGCGCTGCGGGCTGTCCCGGGGCCGGTGCGGCGGGGCTCGCGGGTGACCAGGATCACCTGCCGGGTGAGCAGGTCCCTGCTGCCGGCGAGGTCGGCGAGGAACGCGGCGTGGTCGAGGGCGGCGGCCTCCAGCGCCGGGTCGGGCAGCGCGGGGGCGGTGTCTTCCAGGTCGGCGACCGCGGCGGTCAGGTCCGCGTGGCCGGCCCGGATGAGGATCTGGACGGGCCCGGTGAGGGAGTTGAGCCACCGGCCGTACGCGGCGGTCAGCGCGTCCTGCTCGGCCGGGGTCCGCAGCGCGAGGTTGACGGTCGACACGGCGGCGGCCACCGCGGCGCCGCCGTCACCCAGCCCGATCACGCCCTCGGCGGTCACGGCCCGGTACAGGGGCTCCAGCGGGGCAGGCGGGCCGCCCTGACGGCGGCCCGGCTGCGGGCTGGCCCAGGCGGGCGCGGCGGGGATGCCGCCGGGGGCGGTGACGAGCCGGCGCGGCGAGCGGGCGTGCCGCCACCCGGCGATCAGCAGCCGGTCCAGGGTCAGCCCGTCCCGCTGCCCCGTCGCCAGGGCCGCCGCCGCCACAACCAGCGGCGCGGCCAGGACGGCGAAAACCGGCGGCGCCACCAGGTGCCGGGTGGCCTCGAAGGCGGCCCAGATGATGACCGCCGCGGTGGCGAGGATGGCGACCTGGCGGGCGGTCAGCCCGGCCAGGATCTTGTCCGGGCGCTCGATGTCGGCGGGGATCGGGGTGCTGGCGGGCGGGTCGTCACTCACCGGTGATCATCTTCCGGGGCGCGCGGCACCGGCGGAGGCCGGTGCCTGGCAGGGCTGGGGGCGGCTGCCCGCCGGCCGGGCTGCCGGGCGGGCGGCGGGCCGGGAGGCAGTGGCAGCTGGCGGGGCGGCCGGGGACGGGGACGGGCGGACGTGCCCGGCGGCGGCCAGCCAGAGCGCGGCCGGCCCGGGGCCGGGGACGGCCGGGGGGCGGCTGCCATGCTGCGCGGCACCCGGGTCACCCCGGAGGGCAGCAGGACGGGCTGGCCAGGCCGGGGCGTGCCCGGCGGCGCCCCCGGCCCGCCCGGGCCGCGGCGGGGACCCGGCCCGCCGCCTGGCCGCTGCGGCCCGGAGCCGCCGGGCTGTCCCCGGCCAGGTCCGGAGCCGCCAGGCTGACTCCGGCCCGGGCCGGTAGTGGTACCAGGCCCGGTACCCAGGCCGCCGCCGGGCGGTGCAGCGGGCCCGCGCGGGCCGCCCCCGCCTGGCCCGCTTCCGCGTGGCCCGGCCGGCCCGCGGCCCCGGCCGCCGGCGGCGGGGGGACGCCGGGTCCCGCCTGCTCCGCGCAGCAGGGGGGTGACGCGGGACATAACTGCGGCGTAGAAGGCGAGCTTGACGGCGCGGCGGACGGGGCTGGGGCCGAAGGAGGACAGCACGGGGCGGCTGACCCACCACGGGATCCGCATCATGATGTACAGCAGGCAGATCGCGGTCAGCACCGGCAGCATGCTGCTGCTGGTGCCGTTGAGGGGGATCCACCCGGCGGGGGAAAACACCCGCACCGCCGCGGTCAGCACCAGCGCCTGGGCCACCTGGATCGCCAGGCACGCGGTGAGGGCACGCCACCACCAGCGGGCCGCCCACGCGGTCTGCGGCAGCGCCTGGCAGGCCAGGGCGAGCGGCGCGGCGGCGGTCAGCAGCACCAGCGCCATCAGCCGCAGCACGTAGACCACGGCCAGGACCAGGGCGAGCACGGCGCCGGCCAGGGCGAGCAGGACCAGGAAGATCCCGCCGCCCGACAGCGGCGCGGTCAGGGTGCCCAGCAGCGCCGACGCGGCGGTGGCGGGGGTGACGCCGTCCCCGGCCAGCGCGGCGGACACGGCGTTGGCGACGGTGACCGCCTGCGAGATCAGGGCCAGGGACAGGTTCGCGGCCAGGAACCCGGTGACCAGCCGGGGCGCGATGTCCTTGGCCGAGTAGGAGGTCTGGAGGGTCTCGTGGCCCATCACGATGACGCCGCCGATGACGGCCAGCAGCACGCAGGCGGAGTCGGCGATCGCCAGCGAGGTCGCCCACATGGCGTGGACGGCGGGGATGGCGCCGGCCTGCGGGGACGACAGCAGCGTCTCCCCGGCCAGGGTCAGCAGCGGCTTGAGCGCGTCGCGGGCCAGGGCAGCGAACCAGGAGGTGATCGCGTTCCCGATCTCGCAGCTCACGTCCAGGAACCCGCAGCTGGTGCCGCTGCTGCTGCCTGCGGCAGGCGCGGGGGCCAGGCTCGGGCTGGCGGCCGGGGAAGGCGGGGATGACGGGTGCGCGGCCAGCAGGACCGGCGTGCTGAACGCGGCCAGGGCCGCGGCCGGCCGGGCCGGCGCGCGTGCCGGGGAGGCAGCCAGGGTGAGCGCGGCGCAGGCCGCGAGCAGGCCGGCGGCGAGGGCCCCGGCCATGACCCGGCGGCACAGCCGCGCAGCCGGGAGGGCGGGGCGGGTCATCCGCCGACCAGGGACTTCAGGACGGTCACGATGACGGGGGCCAGGATCGCCAGCCCGTAGCCGATCGCGGCGGACCGCAGCGCGGTCTTCGCGCGCTCCACCTCGCCAGGGTCGCCGCCGGCCATCAGGTACCGCAGCCCGCCCATGGTCAGGAACAGGGTCGCCAGGCCAGCCAGGATCCCGGTGATCCACCTGGTGATGTTGGCGATGACCTGGTCGACCGACGCGGCGGCCAGCACGTGGCCGGCGGTGCCGGCCAGCGCAGGCTGCGTAGCAGCGGTCAGGACGGCGGCGGCGGCCAGGGCGGTGAGGGCGGCGCGGGCGGCGCGGGCACGGCTGGCGGGTGCCCGGCCCAGGCGGTGCGGGGTGCGCCCTCGCCGCGGCGGCCGGGACCAGGGTGATGTCATGGCGTGTCTCCTCCGGTGCGGGCGGCGGGCAGTCGGGGCGGGGGCGGCCCGGGGGCGGGCGCGGGGCCTCACCTCCCTTCGCAGGGCGGGAAAGCCGGCCGGTGTCAGCGGGTGCGGTGGCGTCCGGCCCCCGGGCCGCCCGCCCCCCGGCCGGGACGGCCGGGAGGCGGAGAACCCCCGCACTTACAGAAATCCGGTTTCCGGCAGTGTTTTTCACGCCGGCCATTTCAGGAATCGCTCAGACAGCCGCCGCGGATAGCCTGAGTGATGGCTTTCTCGGCTCTTTTCCGCCGGTTGCACAAGGCGCTGTGGCTGATTCCCGTTTCGGCGGCGATCTGGGACAGGGGAATGCCTTCGAGGCGGTTACGGCCGATCAGCTGGGCCTGGGCGGGGGACAGGACGCCGCGGGTGACGGCGGCGGCCAGGACGAAGTCGGGGTGGCCCCAGGGCAGGTACGGGGCGTCGTAGCCGTCGGGCAGGTCGCGGCGGGCGGCGGTGTAGCTGGCGTCGGCGCAGGCGAGGGCCTGCCCGGCCCGCCACGCGGCCCAGCACAGCCGGGACGCCAGCGGGACACTGTCCAGGTCGTCGGGGTCCAGGGCGCGCATCGCGGCCAGGAACCCGGTGAGGATCTCGGCCTGCAGGTCGGCGGGATCGCCGTGGTAGCCGGCGGCCAGGGTGGCGGCGGCGCGGCGCAGCCCGGGCATGGCGACGCCGACCAGGCCGACGACCCAGGCGGGCGACCCGGACCGGGCCCGGCGGACCAGCTCGGCCCACACCTGGTTGCGGACGCGGGCGCCGGTCGCCGGTCGGAGCAGCAGGGCCCGCAGCTCGTTCAGGGGGACCAGCCGGTCGGGCAGCCCGGCGGTCAGGGAGGCAGTGTGCAGGGCCAGCGGCTGCGGGCCGGTGGTCAGCGCCCGGAAGGACGCGTCCGCGGAATCCAGCGGGCTGAGTGCGGCGCTGCCGGGCCGCGCGGCGGCCAGCATGGCCGGCGGGACTGGCTGGCGGGTTCCTGCCCGGCGGGCCGGGCGGCCGGGCCTGGTGTCATCACGCATGAAGGGCTCCTGGTCACGGGTAGCGGACGGGTGCGGAACCCCATGCAGCCAGCCGCCATTGACCTGGCGTAGACCTGCGATGGACCCCCGGCCGCCCTCCCGTGTACCTCCCGCCGGCCTGGCGCTGACCTCCGGTGGACCTGGCTGGCTCTGGCGGTGACCTGGCCCGGCGGGCAGCGTCCCGGCCCTGGCAGTGAGCCGGGGGCGCCCGGCGCGGGCGGGGTCAGATTCGCCGCTGGCCTGCTGTTTCGCGGCCAGGTCCACGGGAGGTACACCGCAGGTACCCGCGAGGTACACGGGCTGTGGTACGCGCCCGCGCCCGTCCATCCACCGGTTAAGCGCGCCTCGCAGACTGGCGAAATGCCGGGCTGCCGGGAACCGGGATGGCTGGCCGCGGTAACGGCTGGCCGCGGTGCCGAGCGGAAGCGCAGCAGCCTGGCCGCTCCCCGGCCGGCTGCCGCCGCGGGCAGATGGCCGGCCTTTCCCGGGCGCCCAGCCCTCGCCGGATAGCCGCCGGCGAGGGCGCCGGCCAGGTACGCCGGCACAGTGGCTGCGCAGCGGCCGGGCAGGTGCCCGGCTGGCCGGCTCTCCCGGCTTTCTTACGGGCGGGGCCCGGTGACAGGTAAGCCGGCCCCGCCGCCCCTGCGACCCGGGCGGGCCAGGCTCGATGGCAGGCGAGACGCTGACCGCCTGCCAGCCCGGGCTGGCCCGGCAGCGGGAAGCCGGCGTCTGCGTGCCGCAGCGCCTCACCTGCCTCGCCGCCAGGACCCGCCTGGCGGGCCGGGCAACCGCCCCAGGATCGGGTTAGATAGCTGGCACGGCCGGGGCAACAGGCCGGATTAGATGCGGCGGGCCGACTTTTCTGGTGGCGGCCACGGGCCGCCATTCCTACCGCCTCGGCGCTATTTCGCGGCGGCGGCGTGAAAAAAGGCCCCGGAAACCCGATTTCCTTAATGTCAGCGGATCTGCGGTGGCCGCGGGGCCAGCCGCCCATGTCACACCCACCACCTCACGCGGGCCCGGTGCCCGCACCGCCCGCCGCGTCCCGCCCGGCGGGTACCGGCGAGCAGCAGCCCGGCACGGCCGCGAGCCCGGGGATCGGCGTGCCGCTCAGCGTCTGGCCGGCCACCCCGGCCCCCGGCCCGGCACCGGGTCCCGGCCCGGAGGCCGCGCATGTCATCACGGCGTTCTCCCGGCCGGGCGAGCTGATCGTCATCCCCGCCGCCGGGACCGGGGCGCTGCTGTCCGCGGCCGCCGCGGCCGGCCGACGGGTCCTGGGCCTGTTCGCCGGCCCGGCCGCCTGCCACGCGGCCGGGCTGCGCCTGGACTGGGACCTCGGCCCGGCGGCGCGCCCGCTGGCGCAGGCCCGGGCCGGCGGCCCGGGCCTGCTGCTGGAGGCCCGCTGCCCGGAAGCGGGGCACGCCGCCCTGGCCATCGCCGGGCGCGGCGGCCCCGGCGCCGGGGGCGTGCTGTACGCGGCGTGCGAGCGGGTGCTGCGGCCCGGCGGCGTGCTGGCCGTCATCACCGCCAGCACCCCCCGCCCGGCCGGGCTGCGCGATGACCCGGGCGAGGTCATCGCCGCCGCCCGCGCCGCCGGGCTCATCTATGCCCAGCACATCGTCGCCCTGCACGCCGCCATCACCGACGGTCAGCTCCTCCCCCGTCCCCAGGACGCCAGTCCGGACGAGACCGCAGGCCCCCCGGCCGTCCACGCCCGCGTTCACAGCGACCTGCTCGTGTTCACCAAGCCCGGGACCCCCGCGAGCTCAGCCGGACCGGAAGGAACCCCCCGATGACTCATCCCCGCCCCCCGCACCTGCCCCGCCCCCGCCCCGGCCACGGCAGCAGCGGCCCCCGGCAGGACGCCGGCGCGCCGCCGCTGTCGGTCTGGGCGACCGCCCAGCAGGACGCCCGGACCCAGCGCCGCGGCCGGTACCTGCCCGCCGCCACCGCCCACCCCGCCAAGATGCTCCCCGCGATCGCCGCCACTGCCATTGCCCGCTACACCCGGCCCGGCGACCTGGTCGCTGACCCGATGTGCGGCATCGGCACCACCCTGGTCGAGGCCATCCACCTCGGCCGCGACGCCATCGGCGTGGAGTACGAGCCCCGCTGGGCGCACATCGCCGCCGCCAATGTCACCCACGCCCGCCGCAACGGCGCCACCGGCGAGGCGGCGGTGACCCGCGGTGACGCCCGCCAGCTCCCCGCGCTGCTCCCGGCCGGCACTGCCGGCCGGGTGGCGCTGGTGGTCACCTCACCGCCCTACGGCCGCAGCGTCCACGGGCAGGTCCGCGCCGAGCATCGCGCCGGGGGCGGCGGGGTGGAGAAGTACGACAACCGCTACAGCGACGACCCCGCCAACCTCGCCTCCCGAGGCCTGGACGAGCTGCTCGCCGGGTTCACCCAGATCCTGGCCGGCTGCCGCCAGCTGCTGCGCCCCGGCGGGACCGTGGTGGTGACCGCCCGGCCCTGGCGGGAACGGGGCGAGCTGGTCGACCTGCCCGGCGCGATCCTGGCCGCCGGGACGGCCGCCGGGCTGATCCCGGCGGAGCGGTGCGTGGCGTTGCTCGCCGGGCTGCGGGGCCAGCGCCTGATTCCACGCCCGTCGTTCTTCCAGCTCGACAACGTCCGCAAGGCCCGCGCCCGCGGCGAGCCCTGGCACCTGATCGTGCACGAGGACGTCCTGGTGTTCCGGGCGCCGGGCTTTCCGGGCGGTTCGCGCGAACTCAGGGTTCCTCAGGGCGAGCTCAAGGGGGCGCAGCGGCCATCGCGTCACGCTGACGCCGGCGCAGCCGGCGCACCCGGGGCTGCTGCCTGATGCCCCGGTCCGGGCAGCTGCCGGGCGCTGACCGCGCAGCGGCTCGCCGGGGGGCTGCGGTCATGCCTGGCTGCCGCGCCCGCCGGATGGCTGAAGGGCGCCCCGGCCGGGTCGCCGTGGTCCCGGGCAGCCCGCGGACCGCCCGGGACTGGCTGATCGGCAGGTGGGGTGGCACCCCGGCAGGGCGCCCCGGCGCTGCGACTGCTTATTGCGGTCGCCGCCGGGCCACCGCCGGTCCTGGCCGTGCCGTCCGGCCGGCAGGCCCGCCGCGGCAGTGCCGGGACGCTGGCGCCTGCCTCCTGCGATAGCAGGTGTCCCGCTATCAGCCCCCTGGCCGGCCGGGATCCGCCGCCTGGCCGGTGGTGATGCCGAACGGCACCCCGACCGTGGCCGCGTCCGGGTCATCCAGCCGGACCACGCGCGAGGCCCCCAGGCCGGCGCCGTTTTCCTCCAGCTCGGTGATCGTGCCCATGACGAATGCGATGGTCGGGCGGACCTGCTCGGGCCAGGCAGCCGGGCCCTGCCGGTCCCAGTTCCCGGCCAGGAGCAGGCGGCCTCCCATGACCGCCCACACCTGCACGCGGACCCTCCGCTGCCCGGAGGACCTGGCATCGGGGGCCACCCGGACGAGCACGTCGCCGCCGTGGGCGCGCAGCTCGTGCCGGTGCAGGTGCTGAGCGGTGAACCCGCTCCCGGGCTGGGTCTCCAGCGACGTGACCAGCAGCCAGTCCCCGTCCGGAGGCGGGGCCAGCGCGGCGAGGGACAGGACATCGAGATCGTCACGATCGAGGGGCCGGGCATCCGGGAAGCCCGGCATCCCGCCGTCAGGTCCGGCAGGGCCGCCGGGCGCCGGCCGCCCCGAGCCGGCCGGGCCGGCCTCGGGGCCAGGGGTACTAGCAGTCACGATCACACACCTCCAGGGTCACCGATGGGCTCGCCGCCCGCGGGGGCGCGGCGTTTCCGATCAGCGGTCCACTCCGCGCGCCCCGCCATGCGCCCGGACACGCATCACCGCCGGCCCTGGCGAAGGGTGCGTGCCGTCACAGCGCCGCGGCCCGCCGCGCCGCGCCCGCCGGAGGGCCGGCAGCGGCGGGCGGGGCAGGTCACGACGCGGACTTGACCATCGCGGCAGGCCGGAGCGTGCATGCACCCAGCGCGCGGACAGCCGCCGCAACGGACACGCACCACCCCGCCTGCCCGGCGGGCGCCGGCCGCGGGAGAAGGGAGACGGCGTGGCAGGCCAGCCAGATGAGCTGCTGACCATCGAGGAGGTCATCGCCGAGCTGCGGGTGCCGCGCTCCACCTTCTACCGGTGGCGGCAGGCCGGGACCGCACCCCGGGTGCTGAAGCTGCCCAGCGGCGCCGTGCGGATCCGCCGGACCGCGCTGGAGGAATGGCTGCGCGGCCTGGAAGACAACCCGAAGGAGCACGCCGCATGAACAGCTACGACGTCAGGTTCTGGGACACCAGGAAGATCGGCGACACCGCCCGCGGCCGGTACCGGGTCCGCTGGTCCGCCGGCGGCCGCGAGCACTGCAAGTCCCTGCCCGCCAAGGCCCTCGCGGACGCGTTCCTGGTCACCCTCAAGGACGCCGCCCGCGACGGGAAGCCGTTCGACCCCGCCACCGGGCTCCCCGCCCAGCCGAAGCCAGCCGGCCAGCCCGACGTCACCTGGTACGAGCACGCGCGGGCCTACATGCAGATGAAATGGCCCGACCTGGCACCCAAGTCCCGCCGGTCGGCCGCCGAGGCTCTCACCACCATCACCGTCGCCCTGACCGGCCGGCGCCCCCAGGCCCCAGGGCCCGGTACCCTGCGCCGCGCCCTGTTCGGCTACGCCTTCAACGCCGCCAGCGCCGCGCGGCCGGTCCCCGCCGAGATCACCCGGGCGCTGGACTGGGTCGCGAGGGCATCCCTGCCCGTGACGGCCCTGGAAGACCCCGGCACGGTCCGCGCGGTCCTGGGCGCCTGCGCCCGGAACCTGGACGGCAGGCCCGCCGCCGCGACGACCGTCCGCCGCAAGCGCGCCGTCCTGGCCGGCGCCCTCGGCTACGCCGTCGAGCGCCGCCTGCTGCCCGCTAACCCCCTGGACCGGATCAGGTGGAAGGCCTCCGAGGTCGCCGAGACCGTCGACCGCCGGTCGGTCGCCAGTCCCGCCCAGGCCCGCAGGCTACTGGCAGCCGTCCGGGGACAGGGCCCCCGCGGGCAGCACGTGGAAGCGTTCTTCGGCTGCCTGTACTACGCCGCCCTGCGTCCGTCCGAGGCCGTCGCCCTGCGCGAGGCTGACTGCGTGCTGCCCGCCCGCGGGTTCGGCCGGATCGACCTGGCGGCCTCCCGGCCCCACGCCGGGACCGAGTGGACCGACAACGGGGCCAGCCGGCAGGAACGCGGCCTCAAGCACCGGCCGCCTGGCGAGACCCGCAGCATCCCCATCCCCCCGGTCCTGGTCGCGATGCTCCGCGCCCACATCGCCCGCTACGGCGCTGCCCCGGACGGGCGCCTGTTCCGCACCAATCGCGGCGGGCCGCTGAACGACACCGGGTACGGCGAGGTCTGGCAGCGCGCCCGCCCGCAGGCGCTGACCGCCGCCCAGCAGGCATCACCGCTGGCCCGCCGCCCGTACGACCTGCGGCACGCCGCGGTGTCGCTGTGGCTGAACGCCGGGGTTCCCGCCACTGAGGTCGCCCGCCGTGCCGGCCACGGCGTCGCCGTGCTGCTCCGCGTCTACGCCAACTGCATCGACGGCCAGGCCGGTGCCGCCAACCAGCGCATCAACGACGCCCTCGACGAACCCGACAGCGAATAAGGTCGGCGCAGCCAGGACCCGCAAGCCACGCGCAGACAGCCGGGTGATTGCGACGGGGCCGATACCCAGCGGCAGCCGCGCACCCGGCGCCGTCCGTCCCGTGCTGATCACGCGGCCTGCGCCCTTGCCAGGGCCAGGCGGGTCCCGGAGCAGGGTCCCGCGCCGGAAGGCCGGACAGCCCTGCTCAGCCGGCGGAGCGCGCCGCGCCTCGCATGAACGTGGGGTACGGGTAGATGACCTCTATCAGCAGGTCAACCGGGATCCGGGCGCGGATGGCCAGGGCCGGGAACGCCGGCGCCGCCCCGCTCGCCGGGCCCATCGCCGACCCGCCCACGATGAACCCCGCCACGTTGCCGGTCCTCTGGCGAGGTAGTCCGACGCGTAGCTGCTGGGGGATCGGTGTTGCGAACTCGTCTCGAAGATGCCGGGGATTGTGATTGTTGGCCAAGAGGAAGGACTCGCCCATAGTAAGGGCGTCATAGGCCTGAAAGATGGCCGGGTGCTTGCCGGGGCTGCGGAAGCGGGCACGTCAGCCGGTTGAGACCGGACACCGGGACTGCGGCCGGGAGCCGGGTTCCTCGTCGCCCGTGCGGTGGGCGGTTAGTGCCTCCGGCTGGACCGGCGCTAGCGGCCCGCAGGCGCTGCCGGGCCGGGGCGAGCGCGGAGCAGAGTCACCGTCGGGCCAGGTCATCGATGGTTGCGCGGGCTCGGCGCGCGGCCGTGACGAGGTTGCGCAGGGCGGCCTCCGCCTCGGGGTAGCCCCGGGTCTTCAGGCCGCAGTCGGGATTGACCCAGAGCCGGTCGGCGTCGATCGTCTCCAGCGCGCGCCGCAGCGCGTCAGCCAGCTCCGCGGTGGCTGGCACCCGGGGAGAGTGGATGTCGTAGATGCCGGGGCCGATTCCGCGCTCGTATCCGGCTGCTCGCAGGTCGGCGAGGAATTCCATGCGGGAACGGGCGGCCTCGACGCTTGTGACGTCGGCGTCCAGGTCATTGATCGCGCCGATGATATCGCCGAATTCCGAGTAGCACATGTGCGTGTGGACCTGGGTGGAGTCTGCGGCGCCCGACGTCGCCAGCCTGAATGCGCCGACCGCCCAGTCCAGGTATGCGTCACGGCCGGCCTTCCGCAGCGGCAGCAGCTCCCGCAGGGCGGGCTCGTCGACCTGGATGATATGGATCCCGGCGGCTTCCAGGTCGCTGATTTCCTCCCGGATCGCCAGGGCGACCTGGCGGGCGGTGTCCGCGAGCGGCTGGTCGTCGCGCACGAAGGACCAGGCGAGCATGGTGACGGGCCCGGTGAGCATGCCCTTGACCGGCTTGCTCGTGCGGGACTGGGCGTAGGCCGTCCAGTTCACGGTGATCGGCCCGGGCCGGTTCACGTCGCCGTGCAGGATCGGCGGCCGGACGTAGCGGGTCCCGTAGGACTGGACCCAGCCGTGCTCGGTAGCCGCGAACCCGTCGAGGCGCTCAGCGAAGTACTGCACCATGTCGTTGCGCTCGGGCTCGCCGTGGACCAGCACGTCCAGGCCGATGTCCTCCTGCAGGGCGATGACGGCGTCGATCTCGGAGCGCATGACGGCCTCGTAGGCGCGGTCGTCGATGCGCCGGGCCCGGTGGTCGGCGCGGGCCTTGCGGATGGCGGCGGTCTGCGGGAATGACCCGATCGTGGTCGTCGGCAGGACCGGGAGGCCGCTGTCCTGGGCGGGGCGGCGCTCGGCGTAACCGGGCCGCGAGGGGCCAGCACCGAGGGCGTCCAGCCGGGCCCGGACCCCGGCATTCACCCGCGCCTGCGGGTAGTCCCCTGACCCGGGCCCGGCCGCGGTGGTGTCGCGGCCGGGGCTCAGGGCCCGGCCGAGGGCGACCACCTCATCGGCCTTCTGCCGGGCGAAGGAGAGCCTGCGCCGCAATTCCGGGTCGAGGGAAGTCTCGGCGCTGGCATCCAGCGGGACGTGCAGCAGCGAGCACGAGGTGCTGACCACCAGCTCGCCGGCCAGGGCACGCAGCGACGCGCAGACCGGCAGCGCATGGGAAAGATCGGTGCGCCAGACGTTCCGGCCGTCCACCATCCCGGCCACCAGCGTCTTCTCGCCGATGCCGCCCGCCCGCTCGAGGGCCTGCAGGTTGCCCGGCCCGGCGACGAAGTCCAGCCCGATGGCCTCGACCGGGCTCGCGGTGAGCACCGGCAGGGCCGCGCCGATCTCGCCGAAGTACGTCGCGACGAGCAGTTGCGGCCTGGCTGCTTGTAGGCCGAGCCGCCGGCAGGCTCGCTGCAGGGCGGCCAGCTCGCTGCCGGTCCGGTCGGCCGCCAGGACCGGCTCATCAAGCTGTACCCACCGGGCGCCGGCCTGGTGGAGCAGGCGCAGCAGCTCGGCGTAGGCGTCGAGCAGGGGGTCCAGCAGATCAAGCGGCTGGAAGCCGGGCTGGGCCGGCTTGGCCAGCAGCAGGAATGACAGCGGCCCGAGCAGGACCGGCCGGGTCTCGATGCCTATCGACCGGGCCTCGGCATACTCGGCCAGGGGCTTGCTGCCCGCCAGGCGCAACTGCGTGCCGGGCCGGATCTCGGGGACCAGGTAGTGGTAGTTCGTGTCGAACCACTTCGTCATCTCCAGCGGCGGCACCCCCTCAGTGCCCCGGGCCATGGCGAAGTAGGCATCGAGGCCGGACAGCCCGGCGAACCGTTCCGGGACGGCACCGAACAGCACGGCCGTATCCAGCACGTGGTCATACAGCGAGAAGGTGTTCGAGGGAACGTCATCCAGGCCCGCGTCCCGCAGCGTCTCCCAGCTTGCGCGCCGCAGCCCGGACGCGACCTGCTCCAGCTCATCCGCGCTGATCCGGCCAGCCCACCACGACTCAGTGGCCTTCTTCAGCTCCCTGCGCCCGCCGATCCGCGGATAGCCCAGAACGGTCGTCTTCATAGCCTGCCTCCAGTCGGCTAGTCGCTGCGGGGCGGCGGGCTCCTCAGCCGCCATCGTGGTTCCCGGAGGGCAGCAAGCCCGCGATCACCGTTAGCGCGGCACTGGTCGGCCGCTAGGGCCGTAAATTTAGCATGTGCTAGAAATACAAGACCGTCTGGGCCGGCGCTCGAGCCTGGAGAACAGGCCCAGCCGGGACGCCGCGCAGGCGACAACAGCGAAGGCGCCTGCCGGTCTTGGCAAAGGCGACCGCCATGCTTGGGAAGTAGGCAGGTATGTATTTCACTGACCCGGGCATCGAGGAACTGGAAGACCGCCGCGGCGAGGAGTCAACGACTTTCGCCGCGCCCGCCGATCTGCTGCGTCACTTCGTGGACCTCAACCCGCAGTTCGAGGTCGCGATCGATCGACTTGTCACCTGGCTGGCACGGCTCGACTACGACCACTGAGCAAGGCAGCCTCGCAGCACCGGGGCCCGGCCCGGGCCGGGCGCAGGCTCTCCGGCGGCCTGTGCGTGCCGACACCTGGTTCACGACATGGGACCAGCCGATGTTGGTGGATCAGGCCAGCGACGCGAGCGTCTCTCCGGACGCGGTACTGCACTAGATCGGCCGGTTCGGGTAGTGGTTTCCGCCCGGTCCGCCCGGTCCAGCTTCGGTCGGCGCGGCTGCCGCCGCTGCAGGATGGCGAGCTGGTGGCGCGGGATCAAGATCTCGGCGGTCTTCCATGTCTCCTCGCGCCGGGAGAGCCGCGGCCCTGCGGCTAGCCGCGTGATCGGGAGGAACGCGAACCGCAGGCACATGACCGCTGATCATTGTCGTCGAACGGTCGGGAGAGCAACCATGCTGGTCAGGCCGTGGATGAGCTTCCCGGCACGCACAGGCTGCCCTGGTCGCGCAGGCACTATCTTTCTTCGGGCACCGGGATCCGCTCAGCGCTCTCCCGGGTACCCCCTATCATCACCTCGCCCAGCCAGGACTGCGCTGCGTTCGTTCGATCCTGCAGCGGGTGCTGTACGGGCAGATGAACGTGAACACGGTGAGCACCGTCAGGAGGCCCAGGACGAATCTTGTCGTCGGTCGACGGCAGCCTGGGTGGTCCGCGTCGTGCTCCGCTGGACCGGGTTCTACCAGCACGAATCCTGCGGGAAGCCGGCGCCCGTTCTCAGCTCCGGAGCAGTTCGGCGAGCACGGCGGCTTCGCTGATCTCGGGTTGCCTGGTGGCGGTGAGCAGTGTCAGCTGCCGGTCTTTCGCGAGCTCGCGCAGGTGGGACAGTGCTTCCGCCCGCTGGGGATCTTTCAGTTCCGCCTGGTAGCGGCGGCCGAAGTCCCCGAAACGGCCCGGGTCGTGGTTGTACCACTTGCGCAGCTCGCCTGACGGGGCGACGTCCTTGCACCACTCGTCGAGGGCCGCCCTGGCCTTGGTCAGTCCGCGCGGCCAGATGCGGTCGACTAGCACCCTGGTGCCGTCGCCCCGCTCCGGCTCCTCATACACCCGGCGTACCCGGACCTTCCCGCCCGCCATCGCCTGCCTCCTCACGCCGAAGGCCCCCGTCCAGGCCGGCTGGCCGACTCGCCGCGTGGCCCCGGTGGACTCGTCCCCGCGGCCGGGCTGCCAGCGGTTACGCCCGGCGAGGGCAGGTGGCCCTTACCAGCCACGATACGGGTGATGCCGGGTCGGGCGCGAGGATGGGCTGACCGGGCTGAGATGCCATGTGTTCTCCTGGATGACCCCGCGATGTGCAGGGCTGACGCAGCCCGGAAGCGACGAGGGCCCGCGGTGCGTTCTGCTGGCCCTTGCTCGTGCGGGATGACCCGCACCGCGCATACGAGCCACCAGCCGCCTGGATCCCCTTGGGTGCGCACGAGTGCCCTGGCTCAGTTATTTTTACAAGAGGTGTTGTAAAATGAGGGAAAGTGCCCTGCGGGGAAGGAGAGACTGGTGACCTACGTGATCGGTGAGTCCTGCGTGGACGTGCTGGACCGGGCCTGCGTGCAGGAATGCCCGGTGGACTGCATCTACGAGGGCGAGCGGATGCTCTACATCCACCCGGACGAGTGCGTGGACTGCGGGGCGTGCGAGCCGGTCTGCCCGGTGGAGGCGATCTACTACGAGGACGATCTGCCGGACAAGTGGCAGGCCTACGCCGGCGAGAACGCGCGGTTCTTCGCCAGGCCGCTGCCCGGCCGCAGCGAGCCGCTCGGCTCTCCCGGCGGCGCCGCCCGGCTCGGTGTCGCGGGCGCCGACACGCCGCTGGTCGCCGCACTGCCTCCGCGGCGGTAGCGGCAGCGCCCCCCGGCCTGATCCCGGCGGCCCCGCAGGCCGGCTGAGCTACGAGAAGTAGTTTCAACTAATGCTGGCGTAAAATAGGGTCATGGACACGCAGGCGCTGCTGGCGCCCGATGCGGGCTCCCCGCTTGGCCGGAGCCGGGCCCGGGTGCTGGACCTGCTGCGCGCGGCAGGCGGGCAGCTCGGCGTCAGGGACGTCGCGGACCGCATCGGGTCTCACCCCAACACCGCCCGGTTCCACCTGGACGGCCTGGTCGAGGCGGGGCTGGCGACCCGCGAGCCGCAGCCGCGAGCAGCGCCGGGCCGGCCCAGCATGGCCTACCGGGCAGCCGGCGCGGGGCCTTCCGGCGAGCGGCGCTACCGGATGCTCGCCGAGATGCTCACCAGTCTCATCGCGGGCGTGATGCCCGAGCCAGGCGAGGCCGCCGCCGCGGCCGGGCGCGAATGGGGCGCCTATCTCACCGAGCGGCCGCTCCCGTATCAGCGGCCGGGCGCCAGCGATGCCGTCGACAGGCTCGCGGCGATCCTGGCGGAGCTCGGTTTCGCCCCGCGAACTGCGGCCGAGGGCGGGCACTACCGGCTGTCCCTGCACCAGTGCCCGTTCCGGGAGGTCGCGCAGCACCACCAGGACGTGGTGTGCTCGCTGCATCTCGGGCTCATGCAGGGCGCGCTGGCCCAGATGCAGGCACCGGTCACCGCAGACCGGCTGGACCCGTTCGTTGAGCCCAGCCTGTGCATCGCGCACCTGACGGCCCGCCAGGAGCCGGGCTCTCGCGAGCAGCCCGGGAACCCGGTCTCAGCGTGACAGCTGAAAGGGGGAGGCTGGATGGCCACTGACATCAGGGCCGGCCGTGTCCACGACGACCCGCCGCCAGGGACGGGACCGGCTGCCTCACCGCACGCGGCACGAGCGGCCGGCGCGGCCATGGCGGGCCGGCCGGGCGGCCCGCTCCCGCTGGCGGCTCCCACTCTTATTCTGGCCGGTTATTCTGGCAGGCACTAGATAATTTCCCTGCGGAAGGACTGCCGTGCCCGCGGACCTGCAGCGCGAGGCCAGGGCCCTGGGTGACCCGACGCGCCACCGCCTTTTCCGTTACATCGCTGACGCGCCGGCGCTGGTGAGCGTGGCTGAGCTCACCGCCTTCGTCCGGCTGAACCACAACGCGGTGCGCCAGCATCTGGCGGTGCTCAGGGACGCGGGACTGGTGACTGAGGAGGCCGAGCGTCGTGACCGGCCCGGCCGCCCCCGGCTGCTTTACCGGCTGCACCCCGAGGCCGCCGGCGAGTGGGGCACGCCCGGCGCGTATGCCTGGCTGGCCAGCCTGCTGTCGGCGGCCGTGCGCCGCCAGCAGAGCCCGCGTCAGGCGGGGCGGCAGGAAGGTCACCGGCGGGCCGCCGAGCTGGCCGGCCCCGGTGACCCGGCTGGCCTGCTGGAGGAGGAACTGACCCGCCGCGGCTTCCGGCCCCGCCGTACCGAGCGCGGGAGCACGGTCGAGTTCGTGCTGGGCCGCTGCCCGTTCGCGGAGGTCGCGGCCGCGGATCCGGAGACGGTCTGCCAGCTGCACCTCGGCCTCGCCGAAGGACTCGCGGACGGACTCGGCAGCCTGACCGTGGAACGGCTGGCAGCCAGGACGCCGCGCCGGGCGGGCTGTCGCCTGACCACGCGCCGGGTCCCGGCCTGAACGCACCGGCCAGCAGGCAAGCGGCATCGCCCCGGGCGAATGACTGCGGAGGGAGTGATGATGATCAGCGAGCAGCATCCGAGACCGCAGCAGGACCCCGTCGTGCCGGCGCCCCGGCCGGTCGCCGGCGCGGGCTCGCCCGCCGGGCAGGCGGCCGGGCCCGACAAGGGAGGCGAGTCCGCGTGCTGGGCCCACCTGGTGTGCCCCGGCTGCGGGGCAATGGAAAGCGAGGGTCATCGGCCCGGCTGCGGATCGGCATGACGGCGGGGGCAAGGATCACGGCCGCGCCGCCGGCAGCCGGGGCTGGCCGGTGCCCCGTCACCGGGCAGCAGGCAAGTCCGGGGTCGCGGCCGCGGCGGCATCTATCATGGCCGGGCTCCACGGCGGATCCCACACCAGCCGCACATCGACGGCGATGGCGCTGCCCACCGCCTCGCTGACCGCTGCCCTGGCCTTCTCCGGCAGGCTCCCCGCGGCCCGGCCGCCGGGGCCGGCGAGAGTCATCTCGACGACGATGGCGCTGTCCTCGCCCCGCACGTCATAGACGAGGCCGAGCGAGACCACGTCCAGCCGCAGCTCAGGGTCACGCACGTAGGTCAGCGCATTCCATGCCGCATTGACCGCGCAGGCCAGGACGATCCCGCCAGGCCCGGTCCCGCTCATGGCGCCCGCCGGAAACTGACCTGCCCGCCATCGCCGCACGGTGCCAGGACCGGCAGGACGCCCCGGCTGGCCAGGGCCACGACGGCAGCCATGCTCACGCCGGACCGATCACCGCCAGCGGCGACGGCCGGGCCTGAGCTGCCAGTTCCCATGCGGCACCTCCCGGTCGGGTCCGGCCTAGTAAATCTACTCATCACTAGATTTAACCACGTAGCCTCGGCCGCCAACTAGTCGGCAGGGAAGGTTCATGCTCCAGCCCGGCACGCGAGACGCTGGCCGCGTGCGGGGATGCCCGGCTCGCGCCCGGCGCGGCTCCCCGCTGGGCCGGAGCCGGGCCCAGGCGCCCGGCTTGCCGCGCGACGCGGGCAGTGCGAGAGGCCGGCAGGCACAGACAGCGCCGCAGCCAGCCTTGCCGGCAGATATTTCAGGTCGCGAGCAGCAGGGCGCCGGTGACGATCAACGCGATGACCTTGGCGGTCTCCAGGGCGATGTAGGCGTAGTGGCTGCGCGAGCGCGGCGCGTCCTGGCCGGCGAGGATCTGGCCTGACCGGCGGGTCAGCCGCGGGCGCACCGCGGCTAGCTGCGCGATGAGCAGCGCGATCACCACTGCAGCGGCTATCACTGCTCTGGCCGGGGCGTGGCCGGCGATGATCGCGACGATCAGCGCCGCGGCGAATCCGGCCTCGACGATGCTGATGGCGCGGAAGACCAGCCGGCCGATCCCGAGCCCGATCCGCAAGGTGACCTCGGGCGCGCGGAACTTCAGCGGTGCTTCCAGGAACGAGATGGCCAGCACCATCCCCAGCCACACCAAGGCCACGGCGGCGCCACCTGCCAGTCCCGGGGTGATGGATCGGCTCCCTCTCGTCCGCGTAATGTTAGCCTTGAATTTACACAATCACTCTTATATAAATAGACGACGAGAGGAACACCGTGCCCGACCAGGAACTCGACGTACGCCCGCTGCGCAAGCCCGACAAGCACCCGGCCATCTTCCAGGCCTACGACGCGCTTGCCGCCGGCGAGTCGCTCGTGCTGGTCAGCAACCATGACCCCCGGCACCTGCGCGACGAGTTCGACACCGGCCACCCCGGCAGCTACGGCTGGGACTACCTCGCCGCAGGACCGGAAGCGTGGCGGATCCGGATCCGCAAGCTCGCTGCCACGCCGCTGCCCCGCATCCTCTGCGACCCCGCGGCCGTGACCGCCGGACGCGATCCGGACGCGGCGGGCGCGGTGTGGAAGCTGCAGATGCGCGAGCGGGACCTGGACTCCAACATCATCCGGCTGCAGCCCGCCGCCGGCATCGGGGCGCACGCCGGGCCCGATCTCGACGTGCTCCTGCTCGTCCTCGACGGCAGCGGCCAGCTCACCACCGAGCTCGGCATCCTCCAGCTGCACTCCGGGGCGCTCGTATGGCTGCCCCGCCGCGCCCGGCGCCAGTTCACCGCCGGCCCGGACGGCCTGGCCTACCTCACGGTCCACCAGCGCCGCCAGGCCCTCGTCCTCGGCGCCACCGCGCCGGGCGGCAGCGGGCGATGACCGGCACCGTCCGGCCCGCCGGCGCCGCGCCCATGGCCCGCCCCCGGGCGCGGCGGGGTATCTCCGGCGAGGCAGCAGCCCGAGGGCCTCAATGACCGCAAGGGGCCAGGTTCTTCCCGACACGACCGGGCCTGCAGGACGCCCTTACCGGAAGGGGTCTTTGCTGGCGGACTGGCTGTCGACGACTGATCATAAGGTGATCGGGCACCTGTACCTGATTACGTCGTTCGGGTTCTTCCTGGTGGGCGGGCTGCTGGCGATGATCATGCGGGCGCAGCTGATGGGGCCC
>DATCEO010000072.1:0-6157 GCA_036510065.1 Streptosporangiaceae bacterium
TACCTTGCGGTGCGTGGCTGGCCGCCCGGACCGGCCACGCCGCGACAGGTGCCCCTACCGGCGGCGGACGATGTCGCGATGCCAGCTCAAGCGAGACCTGGTCGGCGTCTGCCCGCCGTCACGTTCTAGACATCCCACGCCTGCAAGATGTCAAGCGGCCTGGGTGAGTTCGGGTTTGGTGCGGTGTCCCCAGGCAGTCGTTTCGCTGTAGGGCGCGTGGTGGGCGAGGCAGCCGTGGAGGATGCCGACGAGGCGGTTGCCGAGGGCGCGGAGGGCGGCGTGATGGGTGTCGCCGGCGGCGCGGCGGGCGTCGTAGCAGGCCCGGGCGCCTGGCGAGCAGGTAAGCGAGGCGAAGGCCCACAGGTAGATCGCGTCGGCGAGGCGCTGGTTGCGGGCGTACCGGGCGAGCACGACGCGTTTCGTGCCGGAGGCGCGGGTGATGGGTGATGTTCCGGCGTAGTTCTTGCGAGACTTGGCGGTGGCATACCGGTCCGGCTCGTCGCCGAACTCGCCGAGCACCCTGTGGGGTTTCTAAACTCGGCTACCGAAGTTGACCTGCGGTTTTATGCGGCCCGCTCGTATTCGTTGATGAGGCCGCCGAGGACGGGCCGGCGCTTGATCCGCTCCTGCGAGAGGTCGGCAGCGGAGTGGTCGGGTCGTGGCGGGTGCAACTGGCGGCTGCGATGGGGCCGGCGTCCGTTGTAGTGGGCCTCGTACTGTGCCAGGACCGTCCGCAGGTGCCGTTCACTGAGGATGAGCATCCGGTCGGTTACCTCGGTCCGGGCGGTGAGCACGAACCGCTCGGCAAAAGCGTTCGCCCGAGGGCTCCGCGGCGGGATCTTCACGGCCCGGATCCCGGCGCCGGCCAGGACAGCGTCGAACGAGTCGGTGAACTGCCCGGCGCGGTCGCGGACCAGGAACCGGAAGACCGCGGCGCGCTCACCGAGGTCCAGCAGAAGGTTGCGGATCTGCTGGGTAGTCCACGGCCCGTCCGGATGCGCGGTGACCCCGAGGATGTGCACGTACCGGCTGTCGGCCTCGATGACGAACAGGCAGTAAAGGCGCTGCAGCGTGAACGCGCAGTCGATGTGGAAGAAGTCCGTCGCAAGCGTGGTCGCGGCCTGGGCCTGCAGGAACTGCCGCCAGCTCATTTCGGTGTGCCGTTTCGGGGCCGGGGGTATCCGCAGGGACCGCAGGACCCGGCGGATGGTGGACGCGCTGACCCGGTGGCCGAGCTTGAGTAGCTCTCCTTGGATCCGCTGATATCCCCAGGTCCGGTTCTCGGTAGCGAGCCGCTCGATCAGCGCGGTGATCTGCGGGCTGACCGGCGGCCGCCCGGCCCGGTGCGGGTACGTCCACTTACGGGCGACCAGGCGACGATGCCAGCGCAGCACGGTGCCCGGCGTGATCAGCCGGCGTATCCGCAGCCGCGGCGGCAGAACGCGGATCAGCGCGGCGAGGACGGCCCGGTCGGCCCAGTCCAGCCGGGGCCGCGGCTGAGAGCGGCGCAGCACCGCGACCTCGTGCCGCAGGACGAGCAGTTCGACATCCTTGGACGCTGCCGAGCGGCTGAGCAGGACCAGCCAGCTGCAGATTCGGGCGAACATCAGGTAGAGCAGATGGATGGGCATGGCCGACCATCATGCCGTCCCCGAGCTCCCAGCGTCGTACCAGCTCAAGAGGGTTACAGACTTCTGACACCCCACAGGGTGCTGAAGGACGTCATTGCCGGGGTGGTGCTGACCACCCTGCTGGTCCCGCAGGGCATGGCGTACGCGGAACTGGCGGGCCTGCCGCCGATCACCGGCTTGTACACGTCCATCTTGTGCTTGCTCGGCTACGCGGCGTTCGGCCCGTCGCGGATCCTGGTCCTGGGCCCGGATTCCTCGCTGGGGCCGATGATCGCCGCGACGATCCTGCCGCTTATGGCCGCCAAGGGCGACGCCAAGCGCGCGGTCGCGCTGGCATCGATCCTCGCGATCATGGTCGCTGCGATCATGATCCTGGCGGCGGTGGCGAAGCTCGGCTTCATCGCCGACCTGATCTCCAGGCCCACGATGATCGGTTACATGAACGGCCTGGCGCTGACCATCCTGATCGGGCAGCTGCCGAAGCTGCTCGGGTTCAAGGTCGAGGCCGATGACCTGATCGGTGAGATCACGGGGTTCGCCAGGGGTCTGGCGAACGGCGATGCGGTTCCGGCCGCGGCCGCGGTCGGGGTGGCAGGGGTCGTGCTGATCCTGGTGCTGCAGCGTTGGCTGCCGAAGGTCCCGGCCGTGCTGATCGCCGTCGTGCTGGCGATCGCGGCGACCACGGTCTTCAGTCTGGCCGATCGCGGTGTCAGCCTGGTCGGGGTGTTGCCCAAGGGTTTCCCGCCATTCACCATCCCGTCCGTCCGCCTGTCTGATCTCGGGCCCCTGTTCGCCGGGGCGCTGGGGATCGCCCTGGTCTCCCTGGCCGACACGATCTCCACCGCGTCGGCGTTCGCGGCCCGCACCGGGCAGGAGGTCAGCGGCAACGGTGAGATGATCGGCATCGGCGCGGCGAACCTGGCCGCCGGCCTCTTCCAGGGGTTCCCGGTCAGCACCAGCGGGTCGCGGACGGCCGTGGCGGAACGGTCGGGCGCTAAGACACAGCTGACCGGGGTGACCGGGGCAGTCCTGATCATCCTCATGATCGTGCTGGTCCCGGGCTTGTTCCGTAACCTGCCCCAGCCGGCCCTCGCCGCGGTCGTGATCACCGCATCACTGTCCCTGGCCGACATTCCCGCCACGGCGCGGCTATGGCGCCAGCGCAAGGCGGAGTTCCTGCTGTCGATCGCGGCCTTCCTCGGTGTCGCCCTGCTCGGCGTGCTGCCCGGGATCGCGATCGCGGTCGCGCTGTCCATTCTCAACGTTTTCCGGCGGGCGTGGTGGCCCTACGCCACGGTGCTCGGGCGTGTGGCGGGGGTGGAGGGCTATCACGACATCCGCTCATATCCCGGTGCTGAGCACCTGCCTGGCCTGGTGATCTACCGGTTCGACGGGCCGCTGTTCTTCGCCAACGCCACCACGTTCCGCGACGAGGTCCGCCGGCTGGCCAAGGCCGGGCCGAAACCGACATGGATCCTCATCGCGGCGGAGCCCGTGACCGATGTGGACACCACCGCCTCCGATGTGCTGACCGAACTCGACGAGTCGCTGAACGCCCAGGGCATCAGCCTGGTGTTCGCCGAGCTCAAGGACCCGGTCCGGCGCAAGATCGAACGCTACGGGCTCACCCGCACCATCGACCCGCACCACTTCTTCCCGACGATCGCCGCCGCCATCGCCGCCTTCCGCGCCGAAACCGGCGCCCGGTGGACCGACGACGACCAGCCCGACGACGGCCAGGCGGCCCCCGGTCAGGCCGCCGCCGCCGGCACCCCGCCGCCCGACGTTCCCGCAGCACCACCCATCGGCTAGGTGGGTGACGACCGGTGGTCAACACCCGGACCCGAGGCAGGGCTCGATGAGCGCTTCCGATCTGGCGATCGTGGCCGGCATCGTTTTCCTCTGGGGGACGCTGTCCGCGCGGCTGGAGCGCTACGACGTGACCGCCTCGATCATCTTCGTGCTCGCTGGGCTGCTGCTGACCCACGGCCCGCTGGCCCCGCTGGGGTTCGCGCCTTCCCATGAGCTGGTGAAGACGCTGGCGGAGATCACCCTGGTGCTGGTGCTGTTCTCCGACGCGTCCCGGGTCAGGCTGCGGGACTTGCGCGCCGATGCAGGCTTGTGCCTTCGGCTGCTGGGGATCGGCCTGCCCCTGACGATCGGCCTGGGCACCCTGCTGGCGTTCGCGCTCTTCAATGGCATGAGTATCTGGCTCGCCCTGCTGGTGGGCGCGGCCCTCGCGCCGACTGACGCGGCCCTGGGCGCGGGGGTGATGGTGAACCCAGCGGTCCCGGCGCGGATCCGGCGGCTGCTCAACATCGAGAGCGGGCTCAACGACGGGATCGCCACGCCGGTCGTGCTGGTAGCGATCGCCGGGGCCGCGACCGCCGAGCACGCGGTCAGCGTCGGTCCAGGCGCGGCGGTGGCGGAGCTTGCGCTGGGCGTGCTCGCCGGTGTGCTGATCGGCGGCGCGGGGGGCCTGGTCGTGAATGTGGCGCGCCGCCGCGGCTGGGCCGAGGGCGGTTTCGCCGGCTCTGCGGTGCTGGCCCTGGCGGCCTGCGCTTACGCCTGCGCTCTGGCGCTGCACGGAAACGCCTTCATCGCCGCGTTCACCGGCGGCCTGGCCTACGGCGCCACCAGCGGGAAGCTCGGCGAGCGGCTGGTGCCCTACGTCGAGGAGACCGGTGCCCTGGTGTCACTGCTGGTCTGGCTGGCGTTCGGCGCCACCGCGGTCGTGCCGGCGTTCGAGAACCTGACCTGGCAGGCCGTGCTGTACGCGGTGCTCAGCCTGACCGTGATCCGGATGGTGCCGGTAGCGCTGGCGCTGGCGGGCCGGCGGCTCGGGCGTCGGGCGGTGGCCTTCGTGGGCTGGTTCGGGCCCCGGGGCCTGGCGTCGGTGGTGTTCGCCTTGCTGGCGCTGGAGGACCTAGACCACTCTGCCGAGCCCGCGATCACAGTGATCGCGTTCACCGTGCTGCTCAGCGTGGTCGCGCACGGCCTGACCGCCAACCCGCTCGCCCGCCGCTACGGGCCGCGCCTTGCCATCACCCCAGGCCGACCTGATGACGCCGAGGCGCACCCACTGCCCGCGCGCAGGCTCATCCGCCGTGCCTCTTGACCAGCCACGTCCCGGCATCGAGATGGGCTGCCCCGGAGTGCCGCCAAATAAGTCGCTGCTGGTCAGGTCGCCGGGGATTGCCTGCTGGCGTCTTCTTCGGCGCTGGCCCTGCCGTCGGCGTGCGGCTGGCAGTCCTGTGCGGTCTGCGGGCCGGTTCCTGTGCCGGCTGCCTGCTCCTCCCTTGCCCCGCCAGTTCCGTCATGCTTCCGGCGCCGAGCGCAACGGCTGCGGGCCGCACCGCCAGCGGCCAGCATGATCGTTACGGCCACCATCTTCGACCAGCTCCGCCGCGGGGCAGCGACATCTACGCGGGGCGCGGTGACATCAACGCGGCGCGCCGTTGCCGCGAAAAGTCAGCAACAGGTACATAGGAGGTCCATTCCAGGTCAAGTGCAGGGAGCAAGCCTCGCTGCAGGCCGCGACCAGCTGACGGAACTATCGGGCCATCCGACTGATAAGTCCGGGACCGGAAGGCCGCAGGCAGGTGCGCCATGTTCCTTCCCGCGTTCACGGACAGGGATGGCTCCGGAGACCTGCGCCGTGGCGAGCTAAGACAGCCGACAGGCCTATCACACGGACGCCGTCCGTGGACGCGAGCGATTTCACTCCGGCAGACCCCCGGACGCACGGACATATGGCGGACAAGCAAGATCAAAGATTGGGCAATCGACCGAATAAACGCAGGTCGTGGGCTATATGCGCGGACTAGGGCAAGCGGTCTGTAAAACCGTCGGCTTAGCCTACGTTGGTTCGAACCCAACACCTGCCACCACATATAACCGCAGCTCAAGTGCTATGCAGCTAGATCATTCGCCGTTGGCTGACGGGACTGGGTACGAATCTGCGCGGCCACTCTGATGAACTCAGGCGCTGCCGTGTTTGGCCAGGTCAGAGCGGTGCGGCTTCATCGCCGTGGAGAGCTGGGCAGTTCTGGCCTTGCCCGGCATGGTTGAGCAGTGGTTGAGCCGGGGCCGCTCTGGGGCGGTCATCCGCGAGATCCGGGGGTTGCTCTCGGCGCTGGCCTGCTGGTTCGTGGGGCGTTCGCCTGGAACACGCGCAGGGTCCGGGAGCGGCTTCCGGCACCGCCGGCTTTGCGATGCGCGCCGGTTCCTGCAGATCAGCAGGCAGTTTCCGAGTAGCATCAGGGGGTCGGTGCTCGTTGGTGCCCCCAGATCCCCACGCCGACCCCGGCCACTCCGGCATCTTGGTCCAACGGAGTGGGCGCAGCGCTGACATGTCCTAGGATTCGCCTGGCTGGAGGCGCAGACCGGTGAGCAGGATCGCGTCGTCGTTTGACATTCCGTCGATGTGCTCGCCGTCCCAGTTCATGTCGCCGGTGATGGCGACGATTTGGCCTATGTGCTCGCGGAAGCTCTGCCCGACGGAGTGGCAGATAGCCAGCGCCGAG
>DATCEO010000073.1:0-17108 GCA_036510065.1 Streptosporangiaceae bacterium
CCTGCGGATCCCGAGGCGGTGGCCCGGCAGATCTGCCTGCGGATGCTGACGGTCGCGCCCCGGACCAGGGCCCAGCTCGCTGACGCGCTGCGCCGGCGTGGCGTGCCGGACGAGGCCGCCGAGGCGGTGCTGGAGCGATTCGCTGACGTCCAGCTGATCGACGATGCGATGTTCGCGGAGGCATGGGTCGATTCCCGGCACCACGGGCGCGGTCTCGCCCGCCGCGCCCTCGCCGCCGAGTTGCGCCAGCGCGGCGTGGCCTCCGAGGACATCCAGGCGGCTGTCGGCCGCCTGGATCCGGAGCAGGAACTCGCGACGGCCCGCGCGCTCGTGGAGCGCCGCTTGGCGGGGATGCGCGGGCAGCCCCGGTCGACCCGGTTCCGGCGGCTGATGGGGATGCTGGCGAGAAAGGGCTATTCGGAGGGACTGGCCTACCGGGTCGTCCGCGAGGCGCTGGAAAACGAGCCGTCGGTCGACGGTCTGCCTGACCTGCCGGGACCTGAGCCGGACGGCGAGCCGACTGACTGGTGAACCTCTGGGAAAGCTCACGGGACTACCCGGTGGCCATGTGCTGCTACTTGCCCAAATCGTTATCTCCGCTTAACCTCACGGCAGCGAGGTTTACTCCGCGCAAGGCGAATCAGCAGTGCGAGGAAGATCAGATATGAACACCGGGTGGCCTGGGCAGCGACTCAGCTGGGCCGCTTGGCACTGATGAAGATGTGGCACGACCAGCGGGCACCAGCCGCAGCGGAACCAGGCCGAGGGTGGCCTGTCCGGCAGCGGCGGCCCGGTGAAAGGAGCGAGATGCCCGGGATGCTTGCCCGGGCAGAAGCTGAGCCTGACGCAGAACTCACGAACTAACTCACGATCGCCCGTTTGGCGACCTCCAGGTCTGGCTGGACTGGCCTAGCGGGCTGCACAGCTCGACTGCTGCGAGCACCGGGCTGCTGGCAGGGGCGAGCGATGGCAAAGCCGAGCTCTAGCAGGGTCGGCTATCGGCGGCCTCAGCCGCGGGTGGCCCGGCCAGCTGGGCAGCGCGATCGGAGTTGCGATAGCGGTCGCCTGCCCCGCCACCAGTCATGGACTGGCGGCGGATCGAGGGCACTTTGTCGTGAGTGCAGGGACACACACTGTGTGCCAGTTGTCAGCTCGCCAGCCGCCCGCTGCGGCGCCGGCATGGAGTACCCCTCGCTGGGAAGGCATGCGTGCCAGGCACGCAGGCCTGGTAAGGCTCGCGATGCGCGCGGGCTGGTGGCGGGAAGGGGCGCGACTTGAACAGCGGAATTGTGCTCGTGCTGGCGATAGTCGCGTGCGTCGTCGCACTGGCCGCGCTGGCCGCGCTCTGGGTTGTCATCCGCCGCGCCCCCAGCCCGGGGCCCACCGAGGCAGCGCGGGCGGACCTGGTCCAGCCCGTCGCCGCCCGGCCAGGTCAGGCCGTCGGCACCGCTCCGGCTGCCGACACCCAGCTAGCCGCCGGCAACGCCCCGGCCGCTAACACCGCTCGGGCCGCAGGAAACGCCCCCGCTTCGGCCACCAGCACTGTCCCGGCCGCCAATGGCCAGGCGCGCGATGAGACCCAGCCCGCCGACGCCCCCGCCGACCCGGCCGCCGAGGCGGCCGCCCGGCAGGCCGCGCAGGAGGCGGCCCGGCGCGCCGAGCAGCTGCGCATCGAGGCCGAGCGTGCCGCCGCCGCCATCGTGGCCACGGCCGAGGCCGCCGCTGCCCAAGCCGACGAGGCCCGCCGTGAGGTCGAGGCCGAGATCAAGACGGTCAAGGACGAGGTCAAGGCGCTGCGCGCCGACCTGGAGCGCAGGGAAGTCCGGCTAGCCGAGCGCGAGCAGCGGATCCACGAGGAGGCGCGCAAGGTCGACCAGCGGGCTGACGCGCTGGAGGTCACCCAGGCCGAGCTGGACGAGCAGCGAGCCGAGCTCCAGCAGCTGGATGCCCAGCGCCTTGAGGTGCTGGAACGCGTCGCGGGGCTCACCGCCAGCCAGGCTAAGGCGGAGCTCGTCGCCGTGATCGAGAACCAGGCCAAGCGCGAGGCGGCCTTGATCGTCCGGGACATCGAGGGCGGCGCCCGCAAGGAGGGCGACAAGCGCGCCCGCAAGATCGTGACCCTGGCTATCCAGCGGGTGGCCAGCGATCAGACCAGCGAGTCGGTGGTCTCGGTGCTGCACCTGCCCGGGGACGAGATGAAGGGTCGGATTATCGGCCGCGAGGGCCGCAACATCCGCGCGTTCGAGTCGGTGACCGGCGTGAACCTGATCATCGATGACACCCCCGAGGCGGTGCTGCTGTCCTGCTTCGACCCGGTGCGCCGGGAGGTCGGCCGCCTGACCCTGGAGCGGCTCGTCCTCGACGGCCGGATCCACCCGCAGCGCATCGAGGAGGCCTACGAGCGGAGCAAGGCCGAGATCGAGCAGCTGTGCGTGCGCGCCGGCGAGGACGCGCTCGTGGACGTCGGCATCACCGAGATGCACCCCGAGCTGACGAACCTGCTCGGCCGGCTGCGTTACCGCACCTCCTACGGCCAGAACGTGCTCAAGCACCTGGTGGAATCGGCGCACATCGCCGGCATGATGGCCAGCGAGCTCGGCCTGGATCCTGTGCTCATGAAACGTTGCACCGTCCTGCACGACATCGGCAAGGCGCTCACGCACGAGGTCCAGGGCAGTCACGCACTCATCGGCGCGGAGATCGCCCGCCGGTACGGCGAGTCGCCCGACGTGGTGCACGCCATCGAGGCGCACCACAACGAGGTCGAGGTGCGCACGGTGGAGGCCGTCCTGACCCAGGCCGCGGACGCGATCAGCGGGGGCCGGCCCGGAGCGCGCCGCGAGTCGCTGGAGGCCTACGTCAAGCGGCTGGAGCGGCTGGAGGAGATCGCGCTGTCGCGCAGCGGCGTCGAGAAGGTGTTCGCCATGCAGGCCGGCCGCGAGGTCCGGATCATGGTTAAGCCGTCCGACGTGGACGACATCCAGGCTCAGGTCATCGCGCGGGATGTGGCCAAGCAGGTCGAGGAGGAGCTGACCTACCCGGGCCAGATCCGCGTCACGGTCGTGCGGGAGTCGCGGGCCATCGAGTTCGCGCGCTGATGCCCGGCCGGCCCCAGGCCACCGTTACCGGGCCGAGGTGCCCGCGGACACCTCGACCGCCGGAACTCCGGGCGGGTTAAAACCAAGAATCTGGCCATAAAACGACAGCTCGGCCTCGATCGCGGCCATCACGGTCTCCGCCTTCCGGAAGCCGTGTGATTCGCCCTCGAAGGTGATGTAGGCGTGCCGGATGCCGTGCGCCGCCAGGTCAGCGGCGATGATCTCCGACTGCGCTGGCGGAACGATCGGGTCATCGAGCCCCTGGAGCAGGAGCACGGGCGCGGTGGCGCTGGTCACGTGCCCCAGCGGGGAGCGCTCCACGTACACGGCGTCGAAGCCGGGCAGCGGCCCGAGCAGGCCGTCGAGGTAGCGCGACTCGAAGTCGTGCGTCTGGTTGACGAACCCGCGCAGGTCGGAGACGCCGTAGTAGGAGGTCGCCGCGCTGAAGACCGGGCCGGCCATGAGCGCGCCGGTGGTCACCGCGGCCAGGGCGGTCCAGCCGCCCGCCGAGCCGCCGCGGATGGCCAGCCGCTTCGGGTCGGCCTCGCCGGCGTGGGCCAGGGAGCGAGCGGCCGCCATCGCGTCCTCCACGTCGACGACGCCCCACTTCCGGCGCAGGCGCTCGCGGTAGGACCGGCCGTAGCCGGTCGAGCCGCCGTAGTTGACGTCGATGACCCCGATGCCGCGACTGGTGAAGTAGGCCTTCTCCAGGTCCAGCACGGCGTCGACGCTGGCGGTCGGGCCGCCGTGGATCCAGACCACGTAGGGCGGCAGCTCGCCGGCGGGGGCCGCGGCATCCGGGCTGGTCGGCGCGTACACCAGGGCATGCACGACCCGGCCGTACGGCCCCTCGAGCTCCATCGCGCGGGGGACCGGCAGGTACTCCTCGTCCGGCAGCTCGTCGAGCTCCTGCCGCAGCACCTGGACCTTGCCGGTGACGGCGTCGACCCTGACGACGGACTTCGGTCGCAGCGGGCTGCCCGCGATGCCCGCGATGGCCGTGCCGTCCGCGGACACCGAGTAGCTGAAGTCGGTGAAGGGCAGGTCGAGGTCGGTCAGCTCGACGGACTCCGGATCCAGGATGCCCAGGCGCGTCTCGCCCTGGCCGTGCACCACCGCGAGTCGGCCGTCGCCCAGCATCGCGAACGGGCGGGCCCCGAGCTGCCAGAGCGGGCCCGCGAACTCCTCGTCGGCCGGGAACAGGGCCAGCGGCGAGTCGCCGTTCAGGCTGAGCTGGTAGATGTTCCACCAGCCGGCCCAGTCGGTGGCCACGTAGAGGCTGGTGTTGTCCCGCCACAGCGGAGCCAGTACGGACTCGCGGAGGCTGCCCTTGAGCAGCCGGCTCCGGCCGGGCACTCCGTCCTCGATGGCCGCGACCCGAAGCTCGGTGCCGTCCCAGGGCATGTGCGGGTGGTTCCAGGCGATCCAGGCCAGCCGGCTGCCGTCGGGGGACGGGGTCGGGAACGCGAAGAAGTCCGAGCCGGTGACCAGCGTCCGGATGGCTGCCGGGTCGTCGGCGGCCGATCCGTCCAGGGGCACGGCCACGATCGCGCGGGTGACCTTGCCGGAGTCGTGGCGCTCCTGCACGCACCAGACGTCGCGCTCGTCCGGCGAGAGGATGAAGTCGGCGTAGCGCAGCCCGCCGACCTCCAGCCCGCCGCCCGCGCCTGAGCTGCCCGTGCCTGAGCTGCCCGTGCCTGAGGCATCAGCGGAGGCGGCCGGCACCTGAGTGGGGTCCGGAGTCAGCGGCTGCGGCTCCTGCCTGTCCTCGGCGGTCTCCCGGCCGGCCAGGTACAGCCGCTGGTCGGAGTAGTTGGCGAAGATGATGGCGCGCCCGCGCGGTGCCTTCCCGCCCGGCTGGCCAGCCCGCCCGGCCGCATCCGGCGCGGTCGGGCGGGGCACCGGCAGGTAGGCCAGGCCCCCGTACTCGTGCACCCGGGTCCGCGCGTTCCAGGGCGCGGGCAGCAGCTCCGTCTGCTTGCCGCCGGCCGCCTGGCAGACGACGGTGCTCCGGCCGCCCTCGTCCGGCCGCATCTCCTGCCACCAGACGTCACCGCCGATGATGGTCGGGAACGACAGTCGCAGTCCGCTGCGGGCCACGTCGGCGGAGGTAATGGGCGACGGCCACGCGCCGAAAGGTACATCGGGCTTGGGCGCCGTATCCGTCGCCGCCGCACCCGTCTCGCCGTCCGCCGCACCCGTCCCGCCATCTGTCATAGGCATATCTTGTCCTACCGCGGCACCCCTCCTCGCGCACATTACGGACCCGCCGGGGGAGGTTCCGGCGCCCTAGCGGATGCCACTGGCCTGAGCAGGGATTAGTCACGGGAGGACGGGGGACCGGTCACCCGCGGCAGCCGGCCCAGCCGGGCGCGGCGCCCGCGGCCGCCCCAGGGCGTCTACCCTGGTGGGCATGGTCGGCGCCACGCAGGAGCGAACGTTCGACATCCGGACTTACGGATGCCAGATGAACATGCACGATTCCGAGCGCCTGGCCGGCCTGCTGGAGACCGCCGGCTACCGCCGCGTCGCTCCCGGCGCCGATCCCGACGTCGTGGTGTTCAACACCTGCGCGGTGCGGGAGAACGCCGATAACCGCCTCTACGGCAACCTCGGCCATCTGCTGCCGGTCAAGAACGCCCACCCGGGCATGCAGATCGCGGTCGGCGGCTGCCTGGCCCAGAAGGACCGGGCCGCGATCACGGCCCGCGCCCCCTGGGTCGACGTGGTCTTCGGCACGCACAACATCGGCTCGCTGCCGGTGCTGCTCGAGCGGGCCCGGGTCCAGGAGCAGGCTCAGGTCGAGATCCTGGAGTCGCTGGAGCGGTTCCCGTCCGTGCTCCCCGCCCGGCGGGAGTCCCCGTACTCGGCCTGGGTGGCCATCTCGGTCGGCTGCAATAACACCTGCACCTTCTGCATCGTGCCCAGCCTGCGCGGCCGCGAGGAGGACCGCCGCCCCGGTGACGTCCTGGCCGAGGTCGAGATGCTGGCGGCGCAGGGCGTCCTGGAGGTCACCCTGCTCGGCCAGAACGTGAACTCCTACGGGGTCGGGTTCGGCGACCGGCTGGCGTTCGGCAAGCTGCTGCGGTCCTGCGGCGCGATCGAAGGACTGGAGCGGGTCCGGTTCACCTCGCCGCACCCGCGGGACTTCACCGACGACGTCATCGCGGCCATGGCCCAGACCAGCAACGTCATGCCCCAACTGCACATGCCGCTGCAGTCGGGCTCTGATGCGATCCTGCGCTCCATGCGCCGCGCCTACCGGCGCGACAAGTACCTGGCGATCATCGGCCGGGTCCGCGCCGCCATGCCGGAAGCGGCCATCACGACCGACATCATCGTGGGCTTCCCCGGCGAGACCGAGCAGGACTTCTGCGACACCCTCGACGTCATGCGCGAGGCGCGCTTCGCCAGCGCCTTCACCTTCCAGTACTCGATCCGGCCGGGCACGCCGGCCGCCGGGATGGACGGCCAGGTCCCGCCCGGAGTGGTCCGGGAGCGCTACGACCGGCTGGCCGCCCTGGTAACCGAGGTGTCCTGGCAGGAGAACCAGAAGCTAGCGGGCAGCATCGTCGAGGTGCTGGTCGCCGACGGGGAGGGCCGCAAGGACGGCGCGACGCACCGGATGTCGGGCCGCGCCGCCGACAACCGGCTGGTCCATTTCGCGCCCGCGGGCCACGGCCACGGCCGCGGAGCCGCTGCGACCGTCCTGCCCAGGCCCGGCGACGTGGTCACCACGGTCGTGACCCGGGGTGCGCCGAACTACCTGCTGGCCGACGGCGCGCCGCTGAGCGTCCGCCGCACCCGCGGCGGCGATGCCTGGGAGGCCCGCCAGGCCGCGAGCGACGGGGCGGCCGCTGCCACGGCGGCACCCCGGGCCGCGCCCCCGGAGACGGCCGGCAGCGTCCTGCTCGGCATGCCCGCCGTCCGCTGACGGGCCTGGCTCCGTGTCCCGGCTCGTGGTCGCCGTCGTCGGGCCGACCGCCGCCGGGAAGTCCGAGCTTTCCCTGCGGCTGGCCGCGGCCCTCGGTGGCGAGGTGATCAACGCCGACTCCATGCAGCTCTACCGGGGCATGGACATCGGCACCGCCAAGCTCACGCCGGCCGAGCGCGGCGGCATCCCGCATCACCTGCTCGACATCTGGCCGGTCACCCAGGCCGCCAGCGTGTCGGAATACCAGCTCCTGGCTCGTCAGGCCATCACGGCCATTCACGGCCGCGGCGCGATTCCCGTCCTGGTCGGCGGCTCTGGCCTGTACGTGCGGGCCGCGATCGACAAGCTGGAGTTCCCCGGCACGGACCCGGGCCTGCGCGGCCGGCTGGAGGACGAGCTGGCGGAGGCGGGCGCGGCGGCCCTGCACGACCGGCTGAGCGGCCTGGACCCGGTGGCCGCCGCGGCCATCCTGCCCGGCAACGGCCGCCGCATCGTCCGGGCCCTGGAGGTCATGGAGCTGTCCGGGCGGCCGTTCAGCGCCACCTTGCCGCAGTACGAGTCGGTTTACCAGACCGTGCAGATCGGGCTGGAGCTGCCCCGGCCCGAGCTAGACCGGCGGGTCGCCGGCCGAGTCGCCCGGATGTGGCAGCTCGGGCTGGTCGAGGAGGTCCGCGAGCTGGCCGCGGCCGGGCTGGCCAAGGGCCGGACGGCCAGCCGCGCGCTCGGCTACGCCCAGGTGCTGCGGTTCCTGGACGGCGAGGGCACCGAGGAAGCAGCCGCGCTCCAGACGGTGCAGGCCACCCGCAAGTTCATCCGGCGGCAGGAGTCGTGGTTCCGCCGCGACCCGCGGATTCGGTGGCTGCCCGCCGACGACCCGGATGCGGTCAGCCGGGTCCTCGGCCTGCTCGCTCGCTAGTCCCGCTCATGGGAAACCCGAACCGCAGCTGGGCGGGCCTGATCGTCATGATGTCCCGGGTGGCTTGGCGGCACTGGCCCCGAGTTACCGGCTGCTCCTGGTGGCCCCCAGCAAAGGCGACGCTGCTCCTGAAAGGGCATCGACTACGCGGTCGAGCCATTCGGTCAGGAGCTGCTGTTCAGCGTCGCTCAGCATGTCGAGCTGGGGCGCGACCGCGCGGAAGGCGACAGTTGTGGCCATCGGCCCGTTTCCCGGATGTTCGGGCGCGTCAGTGAGGATCTGCCGGAGAACAGCCTCGTACATGCTCTCGGCGAGACCGGCATCGCGTTGCTCGGCCGGTGTCGACAGCAGCGTCTGGATGGCGCCGATTCCGGCTGCCTGGATGATGTTGACGGCGCGTTGCTCGCTGACACGAAGCCGTCCGGTCACGGCGACCCGGTGGACCCGCGATTCCAGAACGCGCCTGCCCGACTGCGCCGCGGGTGAGTGCAGCACTCGGTCCGGATCGCTCAAGAGACGGAAAAGGGCCGGATTCGCGACGCCGAAGTCGATCTGCATCTCCCACCCGGCACGCAGATCGCCGAGCGGATCGACGTTGTCCGCCGACGCTGCCTGCACGATCGCCGCTTTGGCGGACGCATAGGTAGCCATCACGTGCTCGGCCACGGCATCCAGCAGACCGTCCTTGTCGCCGAAGAGACGGTAGATCGTCGGAGCCTGCACGCCGGCCCCCTCGGCAACCCCGCGCGTGGTCACCGCCGCCGGGCCGTGCTCTCGGAGGAGGCGCGCTGCGACGTCGACGATCCTCGACCGCGTGTCGCTGCGGCGGCTGGGCGCATCGATCATGTTCCAACGATAACTCATGCTTGTTATCAATGTGTTTCCAATGATACTCTCATACTGATTCCACTGGTAACTGGAGGGTCGATCATGATCATCGTCACTGGAGCGACCGGCGCACTCAACGGCGCGACCGTCGACCACCTGCTCGACCGCGTCCCCGCGAACGAGATCGCCGTCGCCGTGCGCGACGTCGCCAAGGCCCACCGGTTCGCCGAGCGCGGGATCGAAGTCCGCCACGGCGACTACGCCGACCCGGCCTCACTTCCCGGCGCCTTCCACGGCGCCGGCCAGCTGCTGCTCGTCTCGTCGAACGACCCGGGCGCCGACGCCCTGAGCCTGCACCGCACTGCGATCGACGCGGCCGTCGCCGCAGGAGCTGGACGCATCCTCTACACGAGCCACCAAGGCGCCGCGCCCGACACTCCTTTCTTTCCGGGGCGCGACCACTTCGCCACCGAGCAGCTGCTCGCCGAGTCCGGCATCGCCTGGACCTCGCTGCGAAACGGCTTCTACGCCCACAGCCTCAACTGGCTGATGGGGCCCTGGCGTGAGACGGACCGCATCACCGCGCCAGCCGACGGGCCCGTGTCGTGGACAGCACGCGAGGACGCCGCCGAGGCCGCCGCCATCATCCTCGCCTCGAACGGTGCATACGAGGGCCCGACGACGCTCACCGCGAGCACGGCGCCGACGTTCGAGGAGATCGCGGCGATCGCGTCCGAGCTGACCGGGCGGACGATCGAGCGCGTGGTGATGGACCAGGACGAGTGGGTCGCCGCCCAGATCACCGCTGGGCAAGCCGAGTTCGTGGCCCGCTTCACCCTCACCATGTACCAGGCCGCCCACGAAGGCTTCTTCGCCGGCGTCGACCCCCTGCTCGGCACACTCCTCGGCCATGAGCCGCGGACCGTGCGCGACCTGCTCGCCCAACCGGCCGCTCATCAAATCCGCGCATCGTCCTGAAACGCCAGGTGCCGCCGAACATAAGCAACCTCGCGGCCGCGATCACCGTCATCCGTCGCCTCATCAGCGAGGCGCGCCACCGTTACCGCTGGCCGGGTCGACCTACCACCCGCAGGCTCCAGTGACGCGCCTGCTGCCGGTCGCTCTTATGATTCCGCGAGAGGACCAGTCTCGGCCCGGGGATGAGGCGGGCGAGGGTGTGGTCATTGGCGACCGGGTCGAGCCGGTCGTCGGTGCCGCCGGCGATAAGCGTGGGCACTGAGATCCTGGCGATCTTGCGTCCGGTAGCGTCGGTGCCGTCCCACCACTCGGTTACGGCGGCCGCCTGAGCCGTTTTCGCATCGGCCGGCGCCGCGGGGGCGGCTGGGTATTCCGAGATCGCTGCTGTGAACGCGTTGTAGGCGTTGACCTGATCAGCAGGAAAAGGCTGCCGGTCCGGATTGCCGCCTGCGAGGGCACGACCGCGCCGGTCCCGGGATACGTGGCGCACAGCACCAGGCGGCGCACCTGGGCAGGGTGCAGGACCGCCAGGGCCTGGGCGATCATGCCGCCCATCGACCAGCCAGTACGTCCGGCCCGCCGATGCCGAGGGTGTCCAGGCCCAAGGCGATTCCTCGCCGCAACGCCCGCCAGCCGCCGACAGCCCGTGTCCGCGCAGTCCCGTTCGTGGCCGTGAGGCCAGATATCGCGTCGGCGACCGTGGACCGCTGAGCTAGACATCTCATGTGGCTCATCTCCTCCCTCTGGACAGCTCCCCAGGACTGGAGGTGCGAAGCCCGCGACTGTTCACGGCGGCATGGTCGGCGCGGTCCCGCGACGGGAGGGCGGCGGCCTACTGGCCGGACACGACCGGCAGGGCGAACTGCGGATGACCGACGGCCTGCACGGGCACGTTCAGGACCCGCCGCAGCCGGGCCTCGAGGCTGCGCCGCCCGATTCTGGCCAGCGGCGAGCGCCGGTCGGTCAGCAGGAGCAGCACCCGGTCATAGGAGCCAGCTTCGGCCCGGCGGCGCACCAGGCGATAGGCATCGTCGGTGGCGATGTCGCCGAGCGGTTCCCGCGCAAACGCGCATTCCTGGACGACGGCATCATGATCGAACTCATACTCTTCCAGCAGCATCCTAGGACGCCTGGTCTATGTGTCAGTCACCGCAGAGCAGTTCGCCGTGCCAGGCTTCGCGGCCCTCGCGGACCGCGAACCAGGCGACGGCCAGGGCGGCGACCGGATCGGCCCACCACCAGCCGAATGCCGTGAACAGGACGAGCCCGAGCAGGGTCGTTGCAGCCAGGGTGGCGCACAGGATGGTCTCGGCGGCGTCGGTCAGGACGAGCGGGTTGCGGAGCGCCGACCCGGTGCGCCGCTTGCTCCAGCCCAGCAGCGGCATCACCAGCAGCGAGCTGACGGTCAGGCCGATGCCGGCAGGCGACCGCTCCGGATGCGCCTGGCTGGCCAGGTCGATGACCGAGCCGACCAGGACGTAGGCGGCCAGGACGAAGAACGTGACGGCGATGATCCGCAGCACCCTGCGCTCGGCCCGCTCACTGGCCTGGCCGCCGGGCCGCTCGGCGCGCAGGCGGCTCAGGATCAGGGTGGCGGATATCAGCTCGATAACCGAGTCGAAGCCGAAGCTGGTCAGGGCCAGCGATCCGGCGATGATGCCGGCCGTGACGGCCACGCCTGCCTCGATCAGCATCCACGCGACCGAGAACTGCTCCAGGCGGACGGCCCGAAGGTACAGGCCGGGCGCTGGCTGGGCGGGAGGCGCGCTGGTGATGTCGGTCACCTGGTGCCGCCGTCGATGGTCAGCAGCTCGTCGGGGACGTGGTCGACCTGCAGGGTCGTGTGGTCGAGCGCGAACCGCTCGCACAGGAGCCGCTCCAGCTCGCGGCAGACCTGGTGGCAGTCGGCCGGGGGCCGGACCAGCACGTGCGCGGACAGCGCGGGGAACCCGCTGGTGATCAGCCAGACGTGCACGTCATGGACCGAGGCGACCCCTGGCTGGCTGGTGATGGCCGAGGTGATCTCGCTAGGGGCATACCCCTCGGGTGCTGCCTCCAGCAGGATCTGGCCGGTTTCGCGCAGCAGGCCCCAGGCTGCGTGCAGCATGAGCCCGACGACGATCAGGGAGGCGATCGCGTCGGCCCGCTCGAAGCCCGTGACGATGATCACGATCCCGGCTACCAGGGTGCCGATGAAGCCGTACAGGTCGGTGATGATGTGCGCGAAGGCGCCCCGGACGTTGATCGACCCGCGGCTGGCCCTGGCCAGGATCCAGGTGGCGGCGACGTTCACGGCCACGCCCACGGCCGCGACGGCGACCACGATCCCGCCGGTCACCGGCAGGGGATGGATCAGGCGGCTGACCGCCTCGAACGCGACCAGGGCGCTGATGACCAGCAGCGTGATGCCGTTGGCCTGAGCCGACAGCACCTCGGCGCGCTTGAACCCGAACGTCCACACCCCCGACGCAGGCCGCCGGGCCAGCCGGATCGCCAGCAGGCTCGCGCCCAGCGCGCCCGCATCGGTCAGCATGTGACCCGCATCGGCCAGCAGCGCCAGCGAGTGGCCGGCGAAGGCCATGATGACCTCGAAGACCAGGAAGCCGACGATCAGCGCGAGCGCGAGCGCGATCAGGCGGGCGTCGGAACTGGCGGTGATGCCATGGCCGTGGTCGTGCTCGCCCGTCCCGCCGGGATGGCCGTCCTGGCCATGGTGGTGGTGCGGCGCCGACTCCGGGTGATCGCCGTCGCAGCCGGTCATCCGTCGCCCCGCTCGGGATGCAGCGCCAGGGTGTGCTGGGTGTGGGTCAGCGCGAGATCCAGGAGCATCCGGACGTGGGCGTCCTCCAGGCAGTAGTACATCATCCGGCCCTGCCGCCGGGGCGAGGACACGATGCGGTGCGCCCGCAGCCACCGCACCGCATGACTAGCCGCCGACTCGCTCATCCCGGTAACCGCGGCCAGGTCACACACGCACATCTCGCCGCCCGCCAGCAGCGCCGCCAGCAGCCGCAGCCGGTTCGGGTCACCCAGCAGCGCGAACACGTCCGCTGCCTGCTCCACGTCCTCATCCGAGGGCATCTCACCCCGGACGGCGGCAACCCGCTCCCGGTCCACCACTCGGACCGAGCACGCATCAAGACCCGCCACAACGTCGGAACGATCGCTCATACGTGCCATCATACTGCGCCGCAAGTGGCCCGGCGGGGCCGCGCAACAGCTGCAGCGCGCTGAGTAATTTTGCTGGCCGGGGGACCGGCGGTCATTATGGCGGGATGCATAAGACCGCGGGCCTGCGTGACCCGGCCGCCGCGTTTCCCCTGCCGAGTACGCGGGATGACGTGCAGGAACGCCGGGAGGCCAACCGGGCGATCGCGGTCAGCGCGATCGGGCTGGCCGTGACCGGCATCATCGAATTGCTGCTGGCGGTCCTGACCGGGTCGGTCGGGCTGCTCGGCGACGCGATCCACAACCTGTCCGATGTCTCGACCAGCGCCGTGGTGTTCGTGGGGTTCCGGCTGTCGCGGAAAGGGCCGACGGAGCGGTATCCCTACGGCCTGGACCGGGCCGAGGACCTGGCCGGGATCGGGATCGCGGTGGTCATCTGGGCCAGCGCGGCGTTCGCCGGGTACGAGAGCATCCGCAAGCTCGTCGACCATGGCCCCACCAGCCACGTCGCGCTCGGCATCACCGGCGCGGCCCTGGGCATCGTCGGGAACCAGGTGGTGGCCCGGTACAAGCTCATCGTGGGCAGGCGCATCAACTCCGCGACGCTGATCGCCGACGCCCGGCACTCCTGGCTGGATGCCCTGTCCTCAGCCGGGGCCCTGGTCGGCCTGATCGCGGTGTGGCTGGGCTTCCCGCTGGGCGACCCGATCGCGGGCATGGCGGTGACCCTGTTCATCTGCCACGTCGGCTACGAGGTCACCAAGGACGTCGTGCACCGCCTGGCCGACGGCGTCGACCCCGCCATCATCACCTCCGCCGAGACAGCCGCCGGGTCAGTCGACGGGGTGATCCACGCTCACGCGCGAGCCCGGTGGACTGGCCGGACCCTGCGGGTGGAAATCGAGGGCTGGGTCGATCCAGGGCTCACGGTCAGCAGCGCCGATGCGCTCGGCCAGCAGGTCGCCCGGGCCGTCGCCAGCGAGCTGCCCGAGGCAGGCAGCTTCACCTGGACCGCGCGCGCGGCTCCTGCCTGATCGCGCATCGGCTAGGGACCACGCCCCGCTGGCGAGACGTCGGGTTCATCGATCGAACGGGCGGCGCTCGTACGGGCCGTAAACCCCTCCTGGCGTAAAGCCACCAGCTAGGCCTCCTTGGAGGCTCGCCTGGCGCGGGGACCGGACCGGCCTGGTCAACACCATTGAGCTTGCTGGCTCATCCGGCTGGGCGTCTGGTGCTGAACCGGCGGTCACTGGCCTGGACTACGGCGCCTGCGCCTGCGGAACGGGAAAGCGGAATGACGATGAACAGCAGGGCGAAGGTCAGCTCGTGCAGGGCGTGCCCGCGCTCCACGACGCTGATGTAGCTGGCGATGCCTGGCGTGATGAGCTTGGCATGGCCGAAGGAACCGCCTGCCAGTCTGGCGAAGGTGGCCCGGTGATCGGCTGGAAGCTTCCCGCCGGCAAGGGCGCCTAGGTCCGCAGCTGCACCGAGGACGTAAAAGCACGCGAGGAGCAGGTGTCGCGGAGAAGACGGCGCACTTCCGCCAGCTCATCGCCGACAGCGCTGCCTTGCAGGCGCATCAGCGGCTGATGTTTGCCCGTTACGAGAATGCCCTGGCCAGCCTGCTGGCCGAGGAAACTGGCGCGACGGCCGGATCCGTGGAGCCATTCGTGGCCTCCGTTGCCATGATCGGCCATCAGCAGAGACGCCCTGGTTCAGGCCTTCGCTGTCGTTCCTGGCGCGCCGAAGAAAATCTCCCGTACCTCGCGGGCGGCGTAGTAGACGAGCACGTACCCGGCAGCGGGGTCGGCCCACCACCAGCCGAGTCCGGCATTCAGGACCAGGCCGAGCAGCACGGCGGCAGCGAGAATCCCGTCGATCATCGTGACCCGGCCCTCGGTTCGCAGCACGGAATTATCCAGCGCCCGGCCGGTCCTGGCCTTCCCCGAGGCCAGCGCGAACATCACGATGGCGGTCACCGCCGCCCAGATGATCCCCGGCACGGAGTGCCGCGGGTGATAGCCGGTCACCAGGACCACCGTGGACTGCGCCAGAAGATAGACAGCCAGCGCGGCGAAGGCGTACCCGATCAGCCGCAGGCCCCGGCGCTGGCGTTCTGCGCCGGTGCCCGACAGCTCCCAGATCACCACCGTGGACGCGCCGATCTCGATCAGGGAGTCAAGACCGAACCCGGCCAGCGCAACTGATCGGGCTGCGACAGCCGCGATCGCCAGCACGAGGATCCCGACGACGTTCCAGGCCAGCGTCACGTACTCCAGGGCAAAGCCCTGGCGCAGCAGAACGCCTCGCGAGGTGTGATCGGCAGAGGTCACCAGCTCAGTCTCGCAGGCCACCTTGCGCCAGAATCCCGAGACCATGAGAGCGTGAGCCGGTGCTGAAGCTGCTGGCCTTCGCGCTTCCGCTGGGCCTGGACTCCTTCGCCGTCGCCGCCGCGATCGGAGCCAGTCAGGTAACGACGATGCGGCAGCGGCTGCCCATCTCGCTGATCTTCGTGATTTTCGAGGGCGGGATGCCGATGATCGGCCTGGTCCTGGGCAAGGCCCTTGCTCGCGGGATCGGGCAGATCGCGGACTACCTGGCAGGCGGCGCCGTGATCGCCATCGGAGCCTGGATGCTCCTGGGAGGCGACAAGGACGAGGACGAGAAGGCCAGCCGCCTGACCACCAGCCGCGGGCTGGCGCTCATCGGCCTCGGGATCAGCATCAGCCTGGACGAGCTGGCCATCGGCTTCACCATCGGCCTTGCCCACCTGCCTGTGACTGCCGTCATCGTGGCTATCGCCCTCCAGGCCTTCCTGGCTGCGCAGCTCGGCCTGGCGATCGGCACCAGGATCGGCGAGCGCTGGCGCGAGCGCGCCGAGCAGACCGCGGGAATCGCCCTGGTCGTGCTCGGCGCCTACCTCATCATCGAGCAGCTAGTCCAGTAGCGGTAAGAGCATGACCGCCGGTGATGAGCCGCTGGGTATCGACAGCGAACGTGGAGAACGTCGTGAACCCGCCAATGACGCCCGTGCTCAGCAGCCGACGCAGCAGTGGCCTTTCCGGCCACTTCCGCCAAGAAGACCAGCCAGCACGGCGGCGCGGCACATGCCCGGGGCATCGGCTCGTCCTTGGGGATGAGCGGGCTCAGGCCGGTGGTCCGCAGCGTCCCGTAGGCGAGCCAGCCGTCATCCTCGCCGCCGTCCGGACCGGGTGCCAGTCGCACGTCGATGACCTCTAGCCTCCCGGTGCCGTCTGCGATGTAGCTGACGGCGGCCTCGTCGAGCGCGCCTGCTGCCGCCGGGCCGCCACTGCAAGCCGCAGATACCGGCCCAGGAGACTGCGTGTGTGGTCATCGACCTGGCCGTCTACCGGAGGCGACGGCCAACGTGAGGATCGTGTACACGATCGAGCAGGGCACCCGCGTGGCCGAACTCGTGCGCGAAATGGATAGGGCTGAGCATCAAGGCGTTGGTGCTTGACCGGTCGTGCATCGTAGGTGCGCCGGTAACCTGGCTCAGTGATCGATTGGGGCGGAAAGGTCGCAGCGTGGTTCGCAGGCGTTGCGGGCGTGAGCGTAGCGTTGGCCACACTGATCGCAACGACCGCCAAGCAGCCACTACACGCCTGGATGAACACCCTATTCATTGTCTTGGTAGTCGTGGCCGTTCTCTCGTTCATCATGCTATTGCTCACCGGTCCGCGCGCAGCTTGGGCGGCGTGGCGTAACCGAAGGGTCCGGGACGGAGCCGACAGGGTTGCTGGCCTTCAGCCACTGCTAGTCGAGATCACGGAGGCCCAGTTTGACAACTGGAAGTACGTTGAGGCTTATTCACGGCGGAACAAATAACGCCTATCCGGCGTGTTGAAATGAACGACGGCCCGTTTATTGAGAGAATTGGGTTGCCACACTCAAACCTCACAAAAACGAGCCGCCTAACATGTATTATACCACCGGGTTTTCTCAGGAGAGCATCGTTGACCTGTGCGCGATGATCCATGGCGAGCCAATGGAAGGCAGGCGGCCGTGGCCGCCTATCCTGGGACTGTTCAAGTCCGTGACCGTGGCGCTGACATATATGCGCCGCAACCGGATTCAGGCAGAACTGGCGGAGAGCTACGGGGTATCCCAGTCAACAATCAGCCGCGCGGTAACGGGAGTCACGCCGTTGCTGGGCAAGGTGCTG
>DATCEO010000074.1:0-43868 GCA_036510065.1 Streptosporangiaceae bacterium
GGCGTGGCCGGGGACGGCGAAAAGATCATCTGTGCGGATAACAACGGCTGGCGGTGGGAACCGGCTTAGCCGGAGCTGGGCTGGCTCCGGCTAGCCACGGCTGAACTTTGCTACCGGCTGGCGGTGAGGTCGTCCGAGTGCCCGGCTGCCAGTCGCGGCCACTGCGCAGTAGGACGTCCGTCGGTACGGAACTGCTCGCCGCTGGTCCCGAAGAGCTGCGGCCAGCCGGCGGGAGAGTCCTCCCAGGTCTCCTGCCGGCCGTAGACGGTCATATCGAGCAGCCCGTAGCTGGGGGCCATCGCCTCGGCGGCGCGGCCGCTGGTCCAGTAAGTCTCGAACACCCGGTCGCCGCGCCGCAGGTAGCACACCTGCATGCCGAACCAGCGTCCGGCGAGCAGCGCGTCGGCGGAGCCCTCGGCCGAGTACCACGGCGTATCCCACCCCATGAAGTCGCGGTAGGCGACACTCTCCTCGTACGGACCCTGGCAGAACGTCGCGTACGTGACGTCACGCGAGTGCAGGTAGGACAGCTCGCGGACCTGCCCGTTGAAGAAGGTACAGCCCTCGCACTGGCCTTCGGCGGGCTGCCCGGCGTGCCACATGTGGAAGTACACGATCAGCTGGCGGCGTCCCTCGAACACCTCCAGCAGCGGAACCGGCCCGTGCCCGCCAGTCAGCGGGATCGCCGGGTCCACCGCCACCATCGGCAGCCGCCGCCGGGCGGCCGCGATCGCGTCACCTTCGCGGGTGTGCGCCTTCTCCCGGGCCAGCAGGTCATCCAGCTGCGACTGCCAGCTAGCACGGTCCGCCACCGCGGGCAGCGCCGCGCTGTCCGGCCCCTCGACCCTCGCCTCGTTCGTCATGATCGCCTCCGTCAGCTTCGTCCTCACCTGGAGTCCAGCTGATAAGTCAGACCGCAGCCAGCCGCGAAACTCATCGCCCAGTTGACCGGTCAGGGGCAGCCGTCAGGCTCGGCGCCGCGGGGCCAGCTTCGACAGCTGCCGGGCGGAGATGGGGGAGGCGCTGCTGAGCGGCCCGGCTGCGCGCATGCCGGCGAGATGGATGTCCAGGAGTCGCTGCCAGGCCGCGGGAGCGATCTCGCCGGTGGCCTGCACCAGGCCTTGCATCGCCAGGACGAGCGCCATCACATCGCCGGTGGCAATATCCGGGTTCACTGTGCCGGCCGCGATGGCGCGCGCGGTGAGCTCGTCGATCGCTGCCCGGATCCGCCCCGAGATGGCTGGGTCGGTGCGGCGCTGGAGGAACAGGATCGCATAGCGCGCATGGTCGGCGAACGACTGCCCGAATGCGCGCAGCAGGTCCTCGAGTCCGTGGCCGTCGGTGCGCGCCAGTGCCCGTTCGATGGCCGCCAGGACCTCCTCCAGCGCCAGCCTCAGCAGCTCGTCGATCAGCGCGTCCTTGCTGGCAAACCGGCGGTACACGGTGCCCACGCCCACCCCGGCGCGCGCGGCGATCTCCTCCATGCCGGCCTCGGCGCCGGACTCGCCGAGCACCTCGCGCGCGGCGGCCAGGATGCGGTGATAGTTGCGCACGGCGTCGCGCCGTGCCGCTGGGGCCGGGTGCTGGACGGCGCCTGGCGCCAGCGACTGACCGCTCACGTTGCTCCTCCTGCGCGCGACTCCGGGCCCGGCCGTGCGTTACTCGCTCTTGTCTCCGACGATTGTGCCGCCGGCGACCATCGCCATCTCGGCGTGCTCCGGTTCGCCGGCCGTCCGCCGCGGCAGCGGGATCAGCAGGCCAGCGAGCGCCGCCAGGACGAGGCCGCCGGCCATCACCGCGAACCCGATGGTGTAGCCGGATTCTTTCGGCAGCCCGGACGGGCCGAGCTGGGAGGTGACGATGCTGGCCATCACCGCCGCGCCTATGCTGCCGCCAATCGTGCGGATGTTGGCGTTCATGCCGCTCGCGACACCGGTCTGCGAGGCCGGGACCGCGGCGACCACCAGCGCGGACATGGCCGAGAAAGCGAGTCCGAACCCGACGCCCATGATGGCGCTCGACAGGTAGATCTCCCACTCCTGGGCGTGCGCGAAGGCGAGGATGGACATGGCCACGGACCCGATCAGGCAGCCGGCGATGACCAGGACCTTGCCTCCGAGCCGCCGGGCGAGCCGGCCCGCGAACATGCCCACGGCGAACATGGTGATCAATGAGGGCAGCAGCATCAGCCCGGACTGGGTGATGCTCGCGCCGAATCCGTATCCGGCGGCGCGCGGCGTCTGCACGAACTCGGGCAGGAAAGCGAACGTCGCGTACATTCCCAGGCCGATCAGCAGCGCGACCAGGTTATTGGTCCACACGGCCGTCTGCCGCATCATCTTCATGTCGATCAGCGGGGTGGCCGCGCGCAGCTCGGCGAGTACCCAGCCCGCTGCCAGTACCGCGGCCGCGGCCAGCAGGCCGATCACCCGGCCGGAGCCCCAGCCCCAGGTTGGCGCCTCGCTCAGCGCGACCAGCAGCGCCACCAGCCACCCGGACAGCAGCACCGCCGGCACCCAGCTGATTCGCCCTGGCGTACGCACCGGCGACTCGGGAACGAACAGCACGGCCAGCATCGCGGCGATGACGGTCAGGATCAGGGGGATCCAGAACAGCCAGTGATAGTTCAGCGAGTTCACGATCGGGCCCGCCAGGACGATACCCAGGCCCGCACCGACCGCCGTTAGCGACGCGAGGATTCCCACCGCCCCGGTGACCTTCCCGGCCGGGAACTCATCCCGGATGATCCCGAACGCGACGGGCACCATCCCGCCCCCGAAGCCCTGGATCACCCGGGCCACGATCAGCACGCCGATCGAGGGCGCCACTGCCGCCAGCAGCGAGCCCGCTGCCAGCGCGATCAGCGTGGCCACGAAGACCCGCTTCTTGCCCGTCATGTCGCCGACCCGGCCCAGGATCGGCGTCATGATCGACGCCGACAGCAGGTAGGCGGTCAGCACCCAGGTCACGGTGCTCTGCGTGGTGTGCAACTCGTGCTGAACCGTCGTCAGCACCGGGATCACCAGCGACTGCAGCAGCGCGAATGCCGCGACGCCCAGCGCCAGCACCGCGAACGTCACCTGATGATGCGCCCGCCGGCTAGCTACGACCACGAGGACCTCCCCGAAACGGAACCATGCTTCCGGTAAAGCCTACACAACCGGAATCGAGATTCCGAAACCCGCCCCCGGGCCCGTTCGCCCTGAGTTGTCTGTCCGGCCGGGCATGTCCTGGCCCCGCTGGTCCCGGGCACGGCGGTCGACGATCCGCCGCATCCTGTCCCGCGACTGGCAGGCATACCAGCTATCTCCTGGTGCGGCGGCTGCTACCGCAACGGCAGCCGCCGGCCGGTTCATCGACCGCCGCGCCCCATTGGCACGCGGCCGCGGGCAGCGCGAGTCAGCTGACTGACGCGCGCTGCCCGGTCCGCCCGGAGCTAGCCGGCTCACAGCGGGATGTTGGTCGCCGCCCCCGACGGTGCCTGGACGCTGACGATTCCGTTTCCGGCGGTCAGCTGGCTCCAGTCAGGACGGAAGGTGAGCGTGTCCCCCGACCCCGCGGGGGGCGCCGGCGCGGTCAGGGTGACAGGCCGGCCGCCAGCATCGGTCGTGGACAGCTCCAGGGTGTAGCTGGCCGGGTTTCCCGCGTTCGCGTAGGTGAACGTCTCCGCCTCGGCATCGAAGGAGAAGCTGGTCAGGGCGCCGCCCGTGGCGCCTGTTCGGAGGGTGGCCGTGCGCGGCAGGCCGCTGGCTCTGCTCAGGCCGGTGATCGCTACCGTGACGGCCTTGTCCGCGGCGGCGGTGAAATTGACCCCGCCCGCTGGCATCTGCACGGTGTCGGCCGAGCCGGGCGCGGTCGGCACGCCGGTCATGGTCACGCTGTGCCCGTTGCCGACCCAGTACAGGTTGTAGGTGCCTGCGGTATTTCCGGTAACGGTGTGGGTGAGCGTCGCCTGGCTGTTACTGACGAAGCGGGCGGCAGGCTCTTGCCCAGCCCGCCGAATGAGGGCATCGGCCGCACGCCCGGCAGCATCGTGCTCGGATCGACGTTCCACTGTCCGCTGGCCAGCAGCACATGGCCGTGGCCGTCACTCACCTGGCTCACGGCAGCGTCGCCGACCACCAGCCAGATGACCGCGGCGATCAGGGCGCCCGCTGCGGCGAGCTCCACCCAGGGGAGGGTGGGCGTGGCCGGGATGGCGTTCCACGGCACCACCGTGATGTTAAAGATCCCCCCGGTGTATTCCAGTTCCCTGAAGGTCCAGGTGCCGTCGCCCTTGACGTTAATCACGCTCTGGCCAGCCTGGCTGGCCCGCCACCCGCGATCGTTATCCTCGCTTACCTGGAAAGGCACGTTCGGGTTATAGGTCAGGATATCGAATGCCCCGCCGCCCGTATCGACGATCTCATACGCCACGACCGCGTGTCCTCCTGCGGTAGACGGAACCATGCAGACTATGGCCCCCAGGCCGCTGGCGCCCCCCGCGTGGAACGCCTCCTCCAGAGCGCTCCGCAGCCTGGCCGCCGAGCCCACGCTGAGGTGGAAACCAATCCAGTTGTCGATGCTCTCCTGGCTCAGCTGGGCCAGATGCTGCTGGTGCACGAATGCGGCCAGCGCCGGCGATACATCGGAACCGTTGCCCAGCGGCGGGCCATCGAGCAGCCAGGCATCCGGGCCCGCGGGCCCATGTGGCTCGATGCCCGCCGCCTGCGACGGCAGGCCGTCGAAGCCCTTCTGGCCAGCGGTGAACCGCAGGCTGCCCAGTGACATGCCATAGCACTGACCGCCGGAGTCGAGCATGGCATCGGCGATGGCGAGGAACACCGTCACTAGCGGGTTAAAGATCTCGATGCCGAAGATATTGATATAGGTCTGGGCCGCACCAAACAGCGCCGTCGCGTCGGCGCCGCTGTAGGACCCGCCGAGCATGTCCTGGAAAGACTGGGTGTTGACCCAGGAGAAGCCGCGGGTGTTGCGGTAGTTGTCGACCGCGAAGTCTGGCGTCCCGGAGGCCACGCCGGCCGGGGTGATAACCGAAAGCGGCCCGCTGGCGGCGGTCGGCGGGACGGTGACCATGAGGGAGGTACCGTCGGCGGTGATCGAGCCGGGCGCGACCGGCGTGTCGTCGCCGAAGGCCACCACGGTCCCCGGCCCGAATCCGCCGCCGGTGATGGCCACCGGCGTGCCCGACTGGAGGAACGCCGGCACCGAGCCTGCCCGGGGCGAGACCGACGATACGGACGGCCCGACCGCCTGCAGCGGGAAGGTGAGCACCCCCCGGAGCGCCGAGTCCACCAGGACCTCGCAGCTGACCGTGTAGGTCCCCGCGCTGAGCCTCGCGCCCGCACTGAGGGTCAGCGCGATCGCGATGTAGCCGGGGCCCGGCGGGGCGCTGAGCGAGGGCGGCCTGAACTGCGCGGTCACGCCGGCCGCGGGCTGCCCGCTGACGGCAAACGAGATGGTGCCGGTCACGCCAGCCAGTACCTGGAGGTTGACCGGGATGACGGCGCTTCCGAAGGCCTTCAGGGTGACCGGGGCCTGACTGGACACGGCCGACTGGCCGCTCGTTCCTATCGGGACGATGGGCGCCCCCGGAGTGAAACTGAACGGGCTGACCACTGTGACGACGACCCACTCAATGCCCGAAACCAGGCCGGCCGCTTCTGCCATCACCTGAATGGTCGATTGCGTGGCCAGGGCGGCCGGTGTCGCCGTGAGGGTCAGCGTGAACTGCTGCGGGGCGGCGCTGGCTGGCAGCGAGGACGGAGAGAAAGCCGCGGTGACACCCGACGGAAGCCGCAGGACGCTCAGGCTGATCGTCGCTGCGGTGACGGAGCTCGCCGCCGTGTTCCCCAGGGCGGCGAGCTGGGGGCCCGCCACAACTGGTCCGGAAATCTGCACGGTGAACTCGATGCTGACGCTCTGGCCGCCGTCGACCGAGACCATTCTCGGGCCGCCGCTCAGGATGAGCCGCGGCGGCAGAATGGGCGGGGGCATGGGGGTGGGCAGGGGCCCGGGAGTCGGCCTGGCGGGCGCGAGGTCTGGTTGCATGGCGATCTACCTCCTGGCTCAGACCGGCATACGGAGCCGGTCGCGGTGCCTTCGCCAGAGCTGGGAAGCGGGGCGCTCGGCGGCCTGGCGATGTTCAGCCTGCCGGAGGTGACCAGGCCGCGCATCGGCAGAGATGCGTACTGAGCCGGGCGGGAATTGACTACATGCGGCTAGATTTCCGCCCAGAGGTCAGCGGACACGGTAACGGTCACGCGCTCGATCCGGTCCCACTGGTCAACTAGCCGGACGGCGGCGCCGCTGCCGGCCTGTATGCGCTGGACGTCTGCATCCTGGCGCGCCCAGGCTCCGACCGCGAGCCGCCAGGCGTTGAAGTCCGCGCGGCGCCGCGCCATCGGGTAGGCCTCGCACCGGCCCGCGAGCCCGGCGCCCGCGCTGTCGATGCACCAGGCGATCGACGGCAGGCCCTGGATGGCGGCATAGTCCAGCATCTTTCCGAGGAGGGCAGCCGCCCAGCGCTGCCGGGTGATCTGCTCGGCCCTGGCGGCAGCGCGGCACTGCGCTTCCGATCGTTGGCCGGTTGTCTCGGTCATCAGGTCCTTACCTTTCGAAAAGTAGCCCCGCAGTCCCCAGGCAGAAGTCCGTAGTTCCGGATGCCCGGGCGCCGATGCACGCATCGGCCCGGGAGGCGCGGAAGGACTTACCCGCTGGGGCGTGCTGAGACGTCCCCTGATGCCGGCCAGCCAGCTGCATGAGGAGGAATGTCTACAGCTTCGGAAAGTTACCTGACTACTTACTGAAGATTGGCCGATTAGCAGCTTAGTCTTCTCTGCAGATGATCTGGAGGTAATGATCGCGCCAGCTCAGCGGTTCTGCTGAAGCCAGTCCTCGGAAATCGGGGGCCGGGGGACCCCTGCGCTCAGCCAGGCGTGAATGGCGTCGATGAGAGGTCCGGGGTTCTTGCGCGACCGGGGGAATGCGCGGCTGCTGGTAAACTGGAGACCGGCAGCAGGCATGCCGGCTTGCCGCGCCTGCTGCAGGATGGGCTGGAAGTCCTTGACGTTCTCGGTCAGCAGCCATTGTTCTCGCGTGGCGGCGAAGGCAAATACTTCCTCGTCGGTCATGGCGCGGAGACCCGGTTTCTCGGCGACGGCGGAGACGTCGTGGCCGAGGTCGCGCAGGGCAGCGGCGATGACGGGGGAGAACATCTCGTCCAGGAGCAGCCGGGGCGACCGGGACTGATTCACGAGATGAGCTGCTGGCGGACCCGCCAGGCCCGCTCGGCGCGGAGCGATGCATCGTCGGCGGCGGTGATCTCGGCGTCGACCTCCGCAGGGTAGTCGCCGTAGTAGCTGACGGCCGTCGCGATCCGGCCGGAGTCGGCGGCGAACGCCTCGGCGGCGGCGTCGAGGGCGGCGGGGCCGCGGTCGTCGATCTCGCGGAGGTACTTGATGATCTCCCAGATATCGGGGCCGTAGGCGAGGGCGGCCCGGCGTCCGGACGGGCCGTCCTTGAAGATGATGCCGGGGTGGTCGGCCATCCGCAGGCCCTCGTCAATAAGCCGCTGCGCGAGCGCTGAGGTGGTGGAGCCTGCGATGGACTTCGCTCGGCGCCGGAGCCGGGCCAGCAGGCTGTCGTCGAAGCGGATCGACAGTGGGGCACTCATGACGACATTGTACCTGATGTATTACAGCTTGGCGGCTGCCGAGAGCGAATAGCCTCGGGGCGGCGTTGACAGGCGGAGCACTGCGGCGGACCATAACGGCACGAACACAAAAGGAGATGGCAGACGTGCGAAATCTGCGGCGATCATCGGGGATTCTCAGGCTGACCGTATTAGCCTTCGGCGCGGCGGCGTTACCGGCCCAGGCGGGCACGGTTGGACCGAAGCAGTATTTCACCGGAGTCATTAACGGCGAGGACGGCAACACCACCATCCCGGTATTCACCCGCTACGACCAGCCGCAGCCGCTGCCTACCTCCCTCACCCTTCCCTGCGCGGGAACGGGCACGGTCTGGTTCACCCCGATCCCGGTCGTCCCGCCCTCGCAATCGGCCACCGCTCCAGTCCGGTACGTGGGCCGGCCCTGACCGGCTTAGCTGGGGATCGACCTGGCAGCGGTGAAGGCGCCCGACCGGTCGAGCGGATCACCGGCGAACGCGTGGGGCAGGTAATCCCGTTGCAGGATCGCGGCGACCAGCTCGCCGCGACTGTGCACGCCGGTCCGGTCGAACACCGACTTGAGATGATCCTGCACGGTATCGGCGCTCAGGTGAAGCTGGCCGGCGATCTGCCGAGTCGGCAGGCCCTGGCAGACAAGGGCGGTGATTGTCTGCTCGCGGCCGGTCAGCCCGTAGGCGGTCATGATCAGCGGCGCGACTTCCGCGGGCGGAGCCTCCTCGAGGATGACGGCGATCGTCTCCTGAGGGTGAGTAGTCAGCCAGGAGGCGTGCAGCACCGCCCATCGGCCACTTCTCGTGCGGACCCGCAGCCTCGGCAGCGCAGGCTCGAGATCTTTCAGGTGCCGGAGCCTCGTGGCCAGGGCCGAGATCTCGATCGGCAGGTCCGACCCGTCCGCGCGGCCGCCGAGCTCCTCGAGCCATTGCTCCGCGGCCTGGTTCATCCCGGCGATAGCTCCGTCCGCGGCGAGCAGGACCAGCCCGGGGCCGTCCGCCGGGGCTTCCAGATCGCAGGCTTGCCGCAGCAGGCCCATGCGGATGCCCTCGGCCAGGTGCGGGGCAAGCTGTTGCACGAACCGTGCCTCGGCACGGGAAAAACTCGTCGCGGCCGCTTCGCGATGCAGGCAGACATACCCCCAGCAGGCGCCGCCTACCCGCAGTACGGCGCGGAGCTCATCCTGCAGGCCGAGGGGCGCGAAAATGTCTCGGTAGCGGTCGCTTCTCGCCGGGCGGCCGCCGGTGGCTTGCATAAGCGTGCGCACGCCCGCCGGATCACGCGCTAGCTCGGTCCATTTGTTGACGTCGTCGCGCAGGAACTCGTTCTCGACAAAGTACGGGCCGGATTCCTCCGGCAGTTCTTCCCGATAGGAGCGGGTAAAGAGGAGCGTGGCGGGGTCCGCGGCCGCCCACCACAGCGCATCGACCGGCACGGCCTTCCGAAGCCGCGGCAGGACCTCGGCCCGCAGTGCGTCGGGGTCCAGTCCCGACCGGCAGGCCCGGGCGACTGCGGCGGCCAGATTGTCGAGCGCCGGGCCGGTGAGCATGGCTCCCCTTTCCCCCGCTGCCGAGTCTAGCTGCTGGCCACGACCTCGTAGCTGCCGCGGGCGACCAGTTCCGTGCCGGTCGCGGCGACGGTCGCCGCACGGCTCTGCTCAGCGAACTGATCGGTGGCCTTCGCGGCGTCCTCGCTTTCCCACAGGGTCAGCGTGAATGCCGTGCCACCGTCACGGTCGACCAGGAACATCACTCCCGCGTTCCCGGGCAGGCCCTTCACAAAGCCCATGACCTGATCGATTGCGTTGCCGGCCCACTTCTCCAGCGCCTCGGGTGACCCTGACCATGTCGACGTCCGTGCGAACATGCTGGCTCCTTTCGTTACGGAAAGCATCACGCCGGGCGCGCCGGAGCACCCTCCCAGAATTCTGGGAACTAATTCCGGGTCATGGCCTCTCGCGTCTTCACGCGCAGCCGGTCGGGGCGCAGCCGGCTCGCGGGCAGCCGGGTGCCTGCGCCAGCGACCTCGACGCGGCAGGCGACTTCGAGCTGGTCGCGTCCGAACGGGACGGCGCACACCGGCACGCCGCGCCAGTCCTGCAACCTGATCGCCTCGACCTGATCGCTGATGGGAGCGGCCGCGAACCCGCGCTCGTTCATCAGCGCGACCTCACTGGCGAGCGTCCGGACGGCGATGTCGTGACCGCGGCGGGCCAGCTCGTCGAGGATGGGGGTGGCGGATCACGGTCTGAACCGAGACACCGGCGCGGCGCGCGACCTCCTCCAGGGACACCTTGTCGGTAGGCAGCTCCCAGAACGTCCCAACGGCCGAGTCGAGAATGCGCTCGCCCGTCGCCGCTGCCGCCTGCGCACGAGAGTCCATCCGGTAGGGCCGCCGCGACGGGCTTACTCGCCCGAGCTGAAGCCGGACTGGCTAGAAGATCGCGCCCGCCAGCAGGAGGACGAGACCGGCCAGGGCCGGGAGTACCCGCAGGAGGTGGAACGCTCCCCAGCGATCGCGAAGCTGCTGCCAGTTGGCCGGCATGGTCGCTACGGTCCACGTCTCGATCTGCGCGACAATCGGGACCTCGACCAGGACGGTGACGAGCAGGGTTACCAGAAACAGGGCCAGCGCGGCCAGGGTCAGGTAGAAGGTGGACGGCCGGTTGCCGAACGACAGGATGAGGACCGGGACCGTCGACAGCAGGGCTGCTGGCATCAGGATGGTCATGAGCGGCGCCATATTCCGGGTCATCCGCTGGACGATCGCGAGAAAGACGCCCGGCTCGAAGGTGGCCATTGACCTGGTCAGGGCCAGCCACGGCCCCCAGTACAGCCCGCCGACCACGGTGAGCAGGACGATGCTGGTCAGCTCCCAGATCTTCACCGCGAATACCAGCCCAACTTTATAGTGACTAAAAAATTAGGGTAACAGAAAATATACGGTCACTGGACTATGCTCGGGGGAATGACCCCGCGCACGGTGGACTGGACGGCACTGCGCGCCCCTGACGCCGGGGCGCCCGAGGCCGAGGGCCTGCGGGAGCGGAAGAAGCGCCTGATGCGCCAGCAGCTGTCCGACACCGCGACGGAGATGTTCCTGGAGCGGGGCTTCGACGCGGTGCGGGTGGCCGAGGTCGCGCAGGCCTGCGGGGTCTCGGAGAAGACGGTCTTCAACTACTTCCCTACCAAGGAATCGCTGCTGCTGGACCGCGGGGAGGCGACGATGGCCTCGCTGCGGGCCGCCCTGGCCGAGCCCGGGACCTCGCCGGTCCAGGCGGCGGAGCGGATCCTGGTCGCCGAGCTGGGCAGCCTGCTGTCCTGGCTGGCCAGCCAGGACGACCCGGCCCTGGCCATCACCGCGATCCATCGCTTCGGCCGCCTGATCAGGGCCACCCCGGCCCTGCGCGCTCACCAGCGCGACCTGACCGACCGGCTCATCGCCACGGCGGCCGAGATCCTGGCCGAGCGGGCCGGGCTGTGCCCGGACGATCCCGAGCCCTGGATCACGGCCACCGCCCTGCTCGGGCTCTGGGACGTCCAGTCCCAGAGCCTGGGCAAGCACCTCGACGGCACCCGCAGTCCCGAGCAGGTCCGCGAGGCGGTGACCGCCGATATCCGCCGCGCCGCCCGCCTCCTCAGCGTCGGGCTAACCTCCTGGTCATCAGGCCCGCTCAGTTAGCCTGCCGACCCCGGCGGCGACTGGCTCGAGCGCTACTCTTCCCGGGCTGGCGGCGGCCGGCAAAGTCGCCTGAGCAGCCCGGTGAGCTGCCTGCATTCGGCGGGGTTCAGGGGGGCCAGGAACTGGCGTTGCTGTTCGTCCAGGATCCGCACGGCGGCAGCCTTGGCGTCGCGGCCGGAGTCGGTGGGCTGAACGAGAAAGGCCCGACGGTCGCGGGGATGGCGCTGGCGGGCCACGTACCCCTTGTCCTCCAGGTCATCGAGGAGGGCCACCATGGTGGTCCGGTCGATCCCGAGGGCATCTCCCAGCGCTTTCTGGGTCATCGGCTCCAGCTCGGCGACCATGGTCAGGATCCCCGCCTGACGAGCGCTGAGCCCCATCTCGGCGAGCATCTGGTTGGCGAGGGAGTGCGATATCTCCGACGCCCGGTAGAGGAGGAACGGTGCCCGCTCGCGCATGGAGGGCGGCAACGCCGGCTGGCCAGCGGCGGCTGGACCATGACTGCGGCTGTCAGGCGCCCGGGCCATTCCCATCGCTCCTTGCTCGTGAGAACTCGCCCGCATACAGCGGCGAGGCGACGGGATCCATATTATCTGCCTGTCTGTCAGTAGCCTGATAATCAGGACTCTGATAATATTGCGCTTGCGACCGCCGGGAGGACTCCGTCATGGACACCGTCACCATCTTCGTGGGCTCCAGGGAAGGATCGGCATGAGCGCGACCGGCCAGAGCCCGGACACCGGCAACGCCGGCGTTTATCAGGGTTTCATCGACGCCGTGAACCGCAAGGACCTGGAGGCGGCGGGGCGATTCGTGGACCCCGCCCGCTACCGCGAGAACTGCGTCGGGTTCACCCACGGGTTCGTGGACTGGGAACAGGCCAAGGAATCGGTCCGCCGGGTCTGGAAGGGCCTGCCCGATCTCCGGGTGGAGCTGGCCCGGGTTCTGGCCGACGGCGATGTCGCCCTGGCCCACGGCACGGTCCGCGGGACGGCGACCGGGCGGCTGTACGGGGCGCCTGCCACGAAGCGCTCATTCGAGGCGAGCTTCTTCGACTACGTCCGGGTCGACGACGGCCAGATCATCGAGCGGGTCCAGCAGGCGGACGTGCTCGGCCAGATGCGGCAGCTCTACGGCAAGACGCTGGGCCTGGTGGGTCTGGATGCCATGTTCCTGCGGCTCTGACCCGCGGTGCCGGCAGCGCTGAAGGCCGCTGGCCGGCCGTGCCGAGGAACGGCACGGCCGGCCAGGCCTCATAGAGCCAAGCTCAGCGGCTCACGGGTAGCTCGGGACGTCCACTGGCACGACCTTGCCCGGATTGGTTGAGGTCGCGGGACCGCCGGTCCCGTTGATCACCGAGTCGAAGCCTCCCGATCCAGCGATCCAGAGGTCGAAGACGTTATAGAACTGCACCCCTGGCGTATCGGGAGCCTGGAAGGCCTCCGCGTCGTGCAACGTGGCGGTGGTCTGGATGAAGACGACGTAGCTGCCCATGCCGTAGCCCTGGAAGGACCTGACATTGCTGGTCACCAGGAAGGCGGGGTATCCGTTCTGGGTCGGGCTGGCCATCCAGTCCGCCTGGCTCGGCGGATCGTAGGGCAGCTCGTTCTGGTAGAAGACATCCGTGCCGCCCTGGCCGCTCCAGATCACCTCGTTCTTCTGGTAATGCTCCACGGCCAGGCCGTAAGCAGTGACGTTGTCGCCGGTGACCACTAGGCCGGTGGCGGCGGTGTTCTGCGTCCAGCCCACCGCGCCGCCGTGGTCAGCCCGCCAGGCCCACACGTCGTCGATGATCGAGTTGCTGGCGTTGTCGAGCAGGCTGACCGTCGCCGAGACCGGTGTGGTCTCCGCGCCTCCGATGCGGAAGAAGACGTCCTGGACCAGGTCGGGGTTCTCGGCGCTGCCGAAACCGGGCCCGAGGTTCCCGACCGAGACCAGCACGCGCGAGTTGACCGGTCCGGCGTCGACGATCAGGCCCGACACCTTCACCCCGCGGTTGGGCAGCACGATCATGGCCGCGTTGCCGTCCTGGGGGACCAGGGTGGCGAAGCCCAGGCCCAGCACGACCGTGTCGGGACGGCTGACCACGATGGGCTGGCGGAGGTCATACACGCCCGGCGTCAGGATGAGGTTCTTGCCCAGGGCCAGCGCGGTGTTGATCTCCCAGACCGGCGTGCTCGGGCTGGCCTCGAAGAACGTCGAGATGGGGACGGGCCGGCCGGCTTCGCTGCCGCCAGCCCAGGACGGCCCGGACGAGTTGTGCTGGATGGCGGGCACGAAGACGTGGTAGCGGCCGCTGGAGTCGGTGTAGAGGAACGGCTTCTCCTCGGTCACCGGACTTGCGGCCAGGACCGTGTTCTGCTGGCAGGTGCCGGTGAACACCGGCGCGGGCGCGCCCTGCACCCCGGAGTAGTCCATGTTCCACAGGCCGTTCGGGCAGCCGGTCGCGCTGCCGATGGCGCTGTTACGGACCAGGTACTGCTGGTTAGCAATGAAGCTGAGATTTCCGCTGACCTTGCTGTCGGCGATAAAGCCGCCGCTGGCGTAGTTATTGCTCGCGCAGTAGTCCTGGAAGACGACGCTGCCGTTGATGATGTCCCGCCGGAGCGGGGAAGCCTGCGAGGCCGACCACATCTCGGCGGAGTTCGTGCAGCCGGCGCCGGAGGCATCGACGACCGGGGGCGCGTAGGCCGGCGGCGACTTAGGCAGGTCCACGTTGAGCGTCACGTTGGACAGCGATCGCCAGAAGTTGTCGTCGGAGTTGCAGTTACTGGTCCCGGCGGTGCACAGGTTGTTGAACACGTCGACGGCGCCGTTGATCACCGTGTCCTGGGGCATGGCGCCAAGGCCGGCCACCTCGGTGTAATAGCCGACCTGGAACACCAGGGGACTGGCGGCCGACCCGTAGGTGCCGGGCTCGAAGTACACGGCGTAGCGCTGGCTGTCGAACTGGCTGGCCACGGGGACCTGCTGAGCGGAAATGTTGTTGAGGTCAGCCTGGATGGCCGCCTGGCTCATGGTGTCGTTGAAGACGCAGACGTTGGGGCCGAAGGCAGCGACGGTCGCCCCCGGGCACAGGGAGGAGACCGCTGCGGCCGCCGGGCTCGCGCTGGCCGCGCTGGCTGCTGGCAGCGCAAACCCGGCAGCCGCGGTCAGGGCAGCCGCCAGGACCACGACCCGGCGCCGGAGACCGCGGCTGATCGAGCCGGTGATGGCCCTCCTGCGCGCGCCGTCTGGCGGCCGGACCCGGGTGGATCCGGATCCGCTAATTTCAGGCATCGATGACTTCCTTAACCGCGACATGGCAAATGTTACACGACTTATTACATGACGTGATTTAAGCGGGCTGACGCACATTCGTCAAGAGACCACCCGAGGTCTGTTAAAGGACCAGCTCGACGTTGATGACGTCGGTTCGCGCGATGGCCCGGTCCCGATCCTCGGAGAGAGCCAGCCGCCGGTCGTCGGCCATGTAGTCGTTGAGCGCCGCGGGGGAAGGAAACTCGAGAAGCTGGACCTCCAGCGGCCGCTCGTCCGCCCCGTCGCTCCTCGCGCGCTGCAGCACCCGGCCGCCGTGCCGGGGAACCAGGTCCAGAACCCGGTCCTCATAGGTGACGAGGGCATCCTCGGCGCCAGGCCGCGCCCATAGCAAGACGCACAGCGTCAGGCTCATGACCGAGCCCTTCGACGCCAGCCAGACATGCATAGCCTCATCGAAACAGAATGCCCGATATGCCACGACGTCGCGCTTGAGTTGCGGTTACGCCGACGCCGTTCCTCACGGCGGATGGATCATTTATGCCTGAAAAGGTATAGTGGTGAGGGTGGATGCGAAACCTGGTGTGCTGCTGGCGGAGGTGCGGCGGGAGGCCGGCCTGACGCAGGCGGAGCTGGCGCGTCGGGCGGGTACCTCCCAGGCAATGGTGGCGCGGTATGAGACGGGCGCGGCCAGTCCGACGGTGCGCACGCTGGCGCGCCTCCTGCGCGCCGCCGGGCGTGAACTGGTGCTCTCTGGGCTTCCAGCCCACCCTGAATCACCTGGCCCGGTAGCGGCATTGCTCCGGGAGCACAGGTTCGAGATCCGCGCGGCGGCAGAGGCTGTAGGCGCGCGGAACGTACGCGTGTTCGGGTCGGTAGCGCGCGGCGAGGAGACGCCAGAGTCGGATGTTGACCTTTTGGTCGATTTCTCCGCCGGGGAGCGCGGGCTGTTCCCGCTGCTGCGGCTGGCGGGTGAGATCGAGCTGCTGGTGGGCAGGCCGGTGGACGTCGCGGCGGTAGAGGTGATGGCTGGGCCGGTGCGCGAGAGGGCACTCGCCGAGGCGGTCCCGCTGTGACGCGGACTACGTCAGAGCGGCTTGCCGACATCCGCGACGCGGCGGAAAGGGCAAGCCGCGCGGTCGAGGCGCTGGAGCGGGCCGAGGGTGGCGGCACCGAGGATGACGCGCAGCTGGCCTTTGACGCACTACCGGCTGGTGGTGATCGGCGAGGCGGTTAAGGCACTGCCCTCGGACTTGCTCGCCCGGCAGCCTCAGGTTCCATGGCGAGAGATCGCGCGGCTGCGAGATCTGCTAGCCCATCATTACTACCGTGTAGACGCCCTCGTCATCCGCCGCACTGTCGAGACACCGCTGATCGAGCTCCGGGATGCGGCTGCCCGGCTCCTCATAGAGGAATCGAGCCCGGAATGACCCGCTGCCGATCACGTAGCGGAGGTTAGCTCCGGCTCAGGTACCGGTAGGACGCCAGGGACAGGGCGCGGCCCGCCGGGGGGACCACTCGCTTCAGCAGCCAGTGCGGCACGACCTGGTAACGCGGCACCGGGACAATCCTGCGGCCGCGCCTCACCGCGGCCAGCGCCTGCCGGGCCACGACATCCGGCGACGTGCCCCGCCGGGCGTACAGATCCACCGTGCGAGCTTGCCGTCCGGCCCACTCGCCGCGCATGGTGGAGGTCGCGACGATGGCGGTATTGATGACGCCCGGCACAGCGCCGAGACCCGCACCCGCGTTCCGGCGAGCTCGACATCCAGGGCGTCGCTGAGCGCGACCACGGCGGCCTTCGTGGCCGAGTAGGCGCTCAGGCCGGCCGCCGGGACCAGCCCGGCCATCGACGCGGTGTCGACGATGTGCGCCGGGCCGTCCTGGGCCAGGAGCCGCGGCAGGAACGCATGCAGCCCGTGCACGACGCCCATGAGGTTGACGTCGATGAGCCGCCGCCAGTCGCCCAGCGGGGTATCGGCCACGCTGCCGGCGTGGCCGATGCCGGCGTTGTTGAACAGCAGGTGCACCGGGCCGTCCTGGAACGCCCGGTCGGCCAGGCGGGCCACTGCGCTGTCCCCGTTGACGTCGGCGGCATGCACGACGGCGCCCCGCTGCGCGAGCAGGGTCGCCAGCGACCGGCCGATTCCCGAGCCCGCGCCCGTGACGACCGCCGTCTTGCCGGACAGGTGGCTGGTGTCGATGGCCGGCGCGGTCAGCCGCCGGGCCGCGTCGGCCGCCCCGGCCGTCGCCGTCGCCCTCGCGATACCGCCGATCAGGGTCCGATTCATCAGCGTGATCAGCTCGCCGGGCGGGCCAGTGCTGCCGCCGGGCGGAACTCCAGCTCTTGCTGATCGACGGGACCGCGGAACAGCGCCGCGTCCCTGAAGTAGTGCTGCTGCAGCCGCCAGGGCGCCCGGTCGCCCTGCAGCGGCAGGGTGGCGCGGCCGCGCTCGAAGTAACCGGAGGTCATGTCAATGAGCGGCGAGGTCGCCATGCCGTCGGACGGCAGCCGCGGGGTGACGACCGCGTATCCCTTCTCGGCCATGAATGCCAGCATGCGGCTGACGTAGGAGGAGACCAGGTCGACCTTGAGCGTCCACGAGGCGTTGGTGTAGCCGATCGCGAAGGCCAGGTTCGGTACTCCCTCGAGCATCATGCCCTTGTAGGCGACGCGCTGCGGAACCAGGACCGGCTCCCCGTCGATGGTCAGCTCGATGCCGCCCAGGGGCAGCAGGTTCAGCCCGGTCGCCGTGACGATCACGTCGGCCTCCAGCTGCGCCCCGGAGCGGAGCTGCAGCCCGGCTGGGGTAACGGCCTCGATGTGGTCGGTCACGACGTCGGCCTGGCCGGAGCTGATGGCCTTGAAGAAGTCCCCGTCAGGGACCAGGCACATGCGCTGGTCCCAGGGCTCGTAGGCCGGGGAGAAGTGCTTGTCGGTGTCGTAGCCGGCGGGCAGACGCTTGAGCACGCCCCGGCGGAGCAGCGCTCGGGCCCGGGCCGGATGCTTGCGGCACAGCGTGTACACCGCCGTGGCGATCCGCGCGTTCTTCCACCGCACCGCCGCGTATGCGTGGCTCTCGGGGAGGACCTTGCGCAGCAGGCCCGCGAGGGGATCACGGGTCGGCAGCGCCATGACAAACGAGGGCGAGCGCTGCAGCATGGTCACCCGGGCCGCGGTCTGGGCCAGCGCGGGGACGAGCGTGACGGCGGTCGCGCCGCTGCCGATGACGACAACCCGCTGGCCGGCGACATCGAGATCCTCCGGCCAGTGCTGCGGATGCACCACCGGGCCGGCGAAGGTCTCCAGGCCGGGCCAGGTCGGCGTATAGCCCTGGTCGTACCGGTAGTAGCCCGAGCACAGGTAGAGGAAGCCGCACGTCAGCTCGGTGCGTGCGCCGGTGTCGGTGTGCTCGACCGTCACTGTCCAGCGGGCGTCCGCTCCGGACCACGCGGCCGCCGTGACGCGTGAGTGGTACCTGATGTGCTGGTCGATCCCGTGCGCCGTCGCTGTTTCCCGGATATAACGCCGGATCTCCTCGCCGCCGGCGATCGCCTCGGCCGCCGTCCAGGGACGGAAGGCGTAGCCGAGAGTGAACATGTCGGAGTCCGAGCGCACGCCGGGAAACCGGAACAGGTCCCAGGTCCCGCCGCTGGCGCCGCGGGCCTCGACGATGGCATACGACGTCCCCGGGGCCTCCAGCTGCAGGTGGCACGCAGCGCCGATCCCGGACAGGCCGGCGCCCACGATCAGCACGTCGACGTGCCCGGGGCCGGTCGTGTCATCGGTGCGGGCCGAGGTCGGGCTCAACGCTGCTCCTCACGCTGTCTGGGCCGCTGAGTGCCGTGCCGCTGAGTGCCGTGCCGCTGAATCTGAGCCGCTGGCGACGGGCTCAGGATGGCATCCCCGGACGGACTGTTGCAACACTTTCTGCAGATGTATCATCCTTTCGGCATTGCCGCTCCTGAGGAGACCTCATGACCATGCTCGTCACGCCCAGCGACACCGATGTCGACGATGGCCCGGCAATCGCCGAGCTGCACCGGCTGCACGCCCTGCAGCGCCAGGCGTTCCTGGCCGACCCGTATCCGGACGCGGCCGAGCGCCAGGGCCACCTGATGGCCCTGGCCGGGATGGTGCTGAGCCACCGGGACGAGATCCGGGCGGCGATGAGCGCCGACTTCGCCGTGCACCCGGACCTGTTCACCGACCTGGTCGAGGTGCTCGGCGTCGCCGGGCGAGCGGCCTCCGCGATCGAGCAGCTCGACGCGTGGATGGCGCCGGATGAGCGCTACACGGACCCGGCCTTCTACGGGACGGCCAGGGCGAGCATCCGTTACCAGCCCAAGGGTGTCGTCGGCAACATCGTCCCGTGGAACTTCCCGTTCGACCTGTCGGTCGGCCCGCTGGTCGAGATGCTCGCGGCCGGTAACCGGGTGATCATCAAGCCGTCGGACTACACGCCTGCCTGCGCCGAGCTGCTGCGGCAGATGATCTCGCAGACCTTCCCTGCGGACCGGGTCGCGGTGTCGGTCGGCGGCCTGGCCCTGGCCAAGGAATTCCCCACACTGCGCTGGGACCACCTGCTCTACACCGGCAGCCCGGCGGTCGGCCGCGAGGTCGCGCGGGCCGCGGCCGAGAACCTGGTGCCGGTGACACTGGAGCTGGGCGGCAAGTGCCCGGCCATCCTGGCCGCTGACAGCGTCGACGCGCAGAGCGTGCGCGGCGTGATCGGCACCAAGCTCATCAAGAACGGCCAGATGTGCATCTCGGTCGACTACGCGCTGGTCCCGCGGGACCAGGTCGATGCCTTCGCCGCGCACGCCGAGGACTACCTGACCCGCGAGCTGCCGGACTACGCGGCGTCGGCCGACTGCACCGGCATCATCACCCAGCGGCACCTGGAGCGCATCGTCGCGATGGTGGACGAGGCCCGCGCCGCCGGGGCCCGGGTCGTCTCGCTGGGCGGCGAGAGCGACCCGGCGACCCGCCGGCTGCCGCTGGTGCTGGTGCTGGACCCGCCGAGCGGCCTGCGCATCATGCAGGAGGAGATCTTCGGGCCGATCCTGCCGGTCATCCCCTACGATGACCTCGACGAGGCGCTGGCCGGGGTGAACGCCGGCGAGCGCCCGCTGGGGCTGTACGTCTTCAGCCAGGACCCGCAGGTGGCCGAGCACGTGCTGCGGCAGACAACATCGGGGGGCGCGTGTGTCAACGTCTGCGCCGTCCAGGGCGCCCTGCCGTCGCTGGGCTTCGGCGGCGTCGGGCAGAGCGGCAGCGGCCGGCATCATGGGATCGAGGGGTTCCGGGAGTTCTCCAACCCGCGCGGCGTGGTCGTGCGCGGGACCGGTGACCTGGCCGACGCGTTCCTGCCCCCGTACGGGCCGGCCGCGCAGGCCATCGTGGACAGCGTGTTCAGCGCCGCCGCGTCAGCCGGCGACCCGGCCCCCGACAGTGCCGGAGCGGGGAATTAACGCCAGGGGGCGCCCGTGCCGTCCGGCAGCCTGACCCGCCTCCCGCCGCGAGCAGGCAGCCCGGCCGGCCCGCGGCCCAGCCGGGCGGTGGCGCTGGCCGCCCGGTGGGTCCACGACGGCAGGCGGCTGGACATGCAGGGCCTCGCCGACGAGCTGGGCGTGTCCCGGGCCACCCTGTTCCGCCGCGCGGGCGGCCGCGAGGCGCTGCTCAGCGAGGCCCTGTGGGTGCTCGCGCAGCGCACCCTGGCGGCGGCCGCGGCCCGGTGGGAGGCTGAGCGGCCAGACGGCGAGCTGCACACGCCGGGGACCGGCCGGCACGTCAACGCGATCGTGTCTGCGTCGGCGGGCCTGCGGCGGCTGCTGGATGACGAGCCGGCGCTGGCCCTGCGCGTGCTGACCAACCCGCGCGGCCTGGTGCAGACCGGGATCGTTGCCTTCGTCGAGGCTCTGCTGCGCTGCGACATCGAGGAATTCGGCCTGGTCACGCTCATCGAGCCGGACGCCCTCGCCTACGCCCTGGTCAGGCTGGGCGAGTCGTTCCTGTACGCGGACGTGCTCGCCGCCCGCAAGCCCGACGTCGCCACCGCGGACCGCCTGCAGCAGGCCCTAGTCGAGAGCACCGTTCCTAGTCACCTAGCAGGAGCGAGTCCTGCCTAGTGGGCGGCCCCGAACGGTCTTGGGTCGCCTGGTCGCCTGCCGTGGTCCGTCGGGGCCTTCCGGTCTTAGTGCCTGGTGGCTGCCGTGGGTCCGTCCGGGTGGCGGGTCTCCTGGTTTCGGTCCCGGTCTCCGGGTGGGTCTCGGAGCGTGCCTGGGTTGACTTAGCCCTTTCGGGCGCAGCCGCATCCGCTGGTGCGGGTAGGTTCCCTGACGCACGCCGGCGAGCCCGGAGGCCGAGTCCGCGTCTCCCGATCACGAATGCTGCCGCGTGGTGGCCGGTGAGCTTGGGGTGGTGCTGTTGCATGGGGGCGAGCCAGTGCTGCGCTCCCCAGCGGGAGGTGTAGGCAGGGTCCACCGCGATGACGGCCATGCCGGTGTTGCAGGCCATGTGGGTGAGCCGGTCACGGAACCGGGCGGTCGGGATGCCAGCGACCTGGTGTCGGAACGCTCGGCCCCGGCGTCCCCGCGAGGGCCGGTTGCCGGCGCGTTCGTGTCCCTGGCGGCGGGCGTCGCCGAAGTCGAGGTTCTCGATCACGACAGCACTGGCCCGGTGCTCGTGGGCGGTGGTGAGGATGCTGGTGATCGCGGCCCGCAGCCGCCCGTCCCTCGTGCTCGACGGCAGGCCCGCCCGTGGCAGGTCGATGGTGTACGGGACACCGGCCCGGTTGCCATCGGGGTCCAGCACCGCCACTGCGAGATGCCCGGCGTTCACGTCCACCGCGACGACGGTGCCCTGCCGGGCCTGCGCCAGCGTGACGGGCTCGATCGCTGGCGTCTTCCACGATGCGTCGAGGTACCAGCGCCCCCGTGCAGGGCCGAGGGAGATGTCATAGCGGATGGCCCCGGTCGCGGCCTGCGCGGCAACATCGCCGCCCCGGTAGGTGAACTCGACCGGGCAGGACAGCCGGTAGCGCCCGTTGGGCCGGTTGGCGAGACGCGCCAGCGGGGCGGGGAGCCTGATCTCCAGCCAGTTCTGGTCCGGGTTCCAGCGGATCGTTTCGTTGCCCCAGGTCTTGTCCTTCTCCCCGTCGGCGGTGATGAACAGCCGGGACGCGGCCCATCGTTCACGCCACCGGGCTTCGGTGAGATCGGCATCTGCGAGGTTGTTTCGCTTGCGCAGTAAGGCTTTCCCGCCCCGGCACACGCTCACCCGCCCGGTGCCCAGCTGCTGTTCGACTTCGGTCAGCCTGATGCGGAACGTCTGGATGCGGATGGTCTTGGCGTGCCGTTCGGCGGTGGTCAGGTACCCGTGCACCCGCCCGGCCCGCTTCCCCGCCGTCACCGCCAGCCGAGCCTCGATCCGCTTGATGCGGGCCACCAGGGAGCCGCGTTCGGCCAGCAGGTTGCGGTGGGCGAGCTGGTAGGCGTCCTCGCTTGTGCGGGTCAGCGCCCCGGCCCAGCGGGAGGACGACTTCGCGGTCAGCTCCTGCTTACGCACCTGCCGCGACCGCGCCCGCTGCTTCGCATCGAGCCTGCCTTCTGCGCACCGGGCTGCCAGGTCAGCCGACGCCAGCGAACCCAGGTAGCCGCCCACCTCGCGCAGCACGGCAGCGTCAATGCCGGACACGCGCAGCCGGGTCCGTACTCGTGTGCCTGCCGGCGGCGCGACCACGAACGGCTCGGTGATCTCCCGCAGCGCGCTCACACGGCACCGCCGGACGTCTGGCGCTTCACGGCCTGGGGCCCGATGTCCTGCTGCGCGCAGCCGAGAGCCTTCAACGCCCGGTTCCGCGCCGATCGGCGCCCGTAGAGCCTGGCGCAGAACGAGGTCAGCACCTCCACCATGTCGCGTACCAGGTCGCCGGTGACTTCGGAGTTGTCGAGTACCACCAGGCGGCGGTTATGCGCGGACAGGGCAGCCTCTACCAGTTCGGTGTTCATCCGCCCGAGCCGGTCTCGGTGCTCGACCACCACGACGGTCACCGCCGGGTCCGAGAGCAGCCTGCGTACCTTCGCCCGTGACCCGTTCATCCCGGACCCGACCTCGGCCTCCACCCGCGCCACCGGCAGTCCGGCTTTCGCCGCCCAGGCGGACAGCCGTGCTACCTGCCCGTCCAGGTCGGACTTCTGGTCATGTGAGGACACCCGCGCGTACAGGCCAGCGCCTTCGGTCTTCCGGGCCGCTCCCGCGGCGGTCTCCGGGGACACCAGGATGAGGCGTCCGACCTTCTGCACCGGGACCGGCAGCGTTCCCTCCCGGTACCAGCGGTAGGCGGTCTGCACATGGATGCCCTGCGCATGCGCCCACTCGGTCAGATTCACACGTTCAGCCTACTTTCTAGAACGTACGTACGCTAGCTAATACGCGCTCTGACTAGAGCAGTTAGCAACCCTGTCCTGAGGTGCTCATGAGCGCGGGAATTCTCGGCGGCATGCGCTGTAATCTCCCCGCCTTGGTAACGCGGAGGCCGTCAGGCGGGCAGCTTGCGGAAATCCCAGCTGGTGATCTTTCTCGGCGTCACTCGCAGCCAGGCATGCCGGTTGTCGTGCAGCATCTGGGCGCCGCCGAGGTACTTGCGCGCGAACTCCAGCTCCACTGGCGCCAGCTCGTCGTTGGGCTGCGCAGTCCGCGGCACGTCGCCGACGACCTCGACGGTCCCGCTGATCTCCACCCCGTGCAGCTCCCGGTAGTGATGCCCGGCGTCGACCAGGACGCTGATGCGCGGGTCCTGCCGCAGGTCGGCCCAGCGCCGGGAACCGATGATCGAGTACAGCCACAGGCAGGCGCCATCCCAGCCGAACCACAGCGCGGTCGCGTGCGGGCCGTCCGGCCCGATCGTCGCGACCCGGCAGGTATGTTCCGCGGCGAGGAACGCGTCGATCTCCCCCGCCGACATCGCGATCTTGCGGCCCCCCTTCTGCGGCTCCAGCTCAGCCATCGGCGCTCCTTCCGGTCGGGCGTACCCGGCCTGGCCGTCAGCGGCCCCCGGCCGCTGCCGGGACCATCATGCCTGGCCTGAGGATGCCAGGGCCTGCTTCAGGACCTGGAAGGTCTCGTGCTGGCTTGCTCCTAGCTGCTCGGCCGCCCGGGCATAGCTCGCGGCCGCGAGCCGGAGCCGGCTGGCGCGCTCACAGGGTGTCAGCGGCGGCGGCCGGGCGATGTAGGTGCCGTGCCTCCCGCGGGTGCTGATGACGCCGACCGCCTCGAGCTCGCGGTACGCCCGGCTCACCGTACCCGGCGCCAGGCCAAGGTCAGCCGCCAGCTGCCGGATGGTTGGCAGGCGCGTCCCGGACGGCAGCACGCCGCTGGCGGCCATGGCCGTGATCTGGGCCCGGATCTGCTCGTACGGGGGCAGCGCCGACTCCAGGTCGACGGAGAGAATCACGGTGGGCTACCGGAGGTCCGCCAGCGCCGCGGATCCTGGGGCGGCTCTCAGTGAGGATGAGGACCGCAGCCGCCAGGACGGCGTCCGGCTCTGGAGCCTGCTGCATGCTCAGGCGCTGCTGCGCGGGCCGGCCGGCGGCCCCGGCGACGCCGCCTGGATCGAGGATGACGGCCGGCGGCTGGCCGCCCGGCGCGCTGGGTGACCGGCGGCCCTTAGAGGCCGTGCTCGGCCAGCGTGTCCCGGGTGCGCTGGGCGTCCGGGGACCCGATGCCCTCGTGGATCGTCAGCGCCTGCCGCAGGCTACGGCGTCGGGCTCCGGGAGCCAGCCGCGGCGGAACAAGAGCGAAAGGAACCGATCGCCGTTACGTCCTGAACGGCGCCCGGTCGGCGGGCCGGCGCTGGGGCCCTGGTGCGTGATCGGCCGGCCGGTCGGGCTTCCGCGCGGCTGCAGGGCGCCCCCGCCTGCGCTGGGAGAACTGGGCCCGGACGAGCCCCGCTCCGGCCACTCGCGCCCGGCGGCCCAGCGAGACCGACGCCCGCCGGCTGAACACGTCGCAGCCGGACTCCTCGATCACGCTGAGGATGTCGGAGTACAGCGTGAGGGCGATGCGCAGGCAGTCCTGCGAGCTCGGGTGCACGAGCTCGATCCCGGCCGCGGCCGAGCGGTACAGAACGCGGGCCCGCTCGATCTCCAGCGCGATGAGATCCCGGACGGGCCGGGCCGTCGTCCCGGTGGCCCGGGCTCGTTCCAGCCGGCGGCGGTCGACGCCGCAGGCGGCCAGCGATTCCTGGGGCAGGTAAATCCGGCCGCGGGCGAGGTCATCGCCGACGTCACGGATGAAGTTCGTCAGCTGGAAGGCCAGGCCCAGGTCGATGGCGTGGGCCTGGAGCGCGTCCGGTCGCGCGCCCTCGTCGGCCCGGCCCAGGATGGGCAGCATTTCCAGGCCGATCACGGCGGCTGAGCCCCACATGTAGGCGGCCAGGTCGTCATAGGTCTGGTACTGCGTGACGGTGAGATCCATGCGCATGGAGGCAAGAAAGTCGGCGAAGTAGCTCGACGGGATGCGCCACCGGGCCATCGTGTCGATGACGGCGCGAATGACCGGATCATCGGACGCACCCGTCTCAAGGCTGCGCAGGAACTGCTGGCTCCACCCCTCAAAGCGGGCGGCGCGCTCGTACGGGCCCAGGGCGGGGTCCAGGTCATCGACGATGTCGTCGGCATAGCGAGCGAAGCCGTACAGGGCATGCACGTAGGGGCGCTTGGCGGGCGGCAGCAGCCGGGTAGCCAGGTAGTAGGTCCGGCCGTGCTCGGCGTTGAGCTGACGAGCACGCTCGTAGTCGCCCTGCAGCTGCGGGGTGGTGATCCCCGCGGCTTCCAGCCGGCTGCGCGCCGGGCGCCTCATGCTGCCCTCAGTGCCGCTGAGCTGTCCGTTCATGACTGACGTGCCTTTCATCTGGTGCCGGTAATCCGGGCAGCGGCGAGCTTGCCGGACAGCAGGACCATCGGGATGCCGACCCCGGGCTGGGCGTTGGATCCGCACCAGACCAGGTTCTCCACCCCGCGGTCGAGGGTCGGGAACCGGAAGGAGCCCGACTGGCCGAAGGTGTGCGCGGCGGCGAACGGCGCGCCCGCGGCCAGGCCCTGGCTCTCCCAGTCGGCCGGGGTCACGGTCGCCTCGGTCTCGATGCGGGCGCCGAACTCGGCCAGGCCCCGCTCGCCGAGCGTGCGCAGGATCTCCTCGCGGTAGCGGGGCCCGGTCACTGACCAGTCGATGGGAGCCCGGGCGTTAGGCGTCGGGAACAGGACGTAATAGGTGTGGCGCCCCGGCGGCGCCAGCGCGGGATCGGTCTGGCTGGGGTTGCTGACCAGGAAGGACGGATCGCTCATCAGCTGGCCGCGATCGATGATCTCCCTGAAGGTCTGCCGCCAGGCCTGGCCGAAGAAGATGTTGTGGTGGGCCAGCCCCGGATAGCTCACCGGCGACCCGGCGTGCAGCAAGAAGCACGAGGGGGAGTAGCGAAGCCGGCTGAGCCGCCGGGGGCGGTACTGCTCCGGCAGCAACTGCGCATAAGCCGTCGGCAGGTCAGCGTTGACCACGACGACGTCCGCCGCGATCCGCTCGCCGTCACTGGTGTGCACGGCGCGCGCCCGGCCGTTCACCACCTCGATGCTGGCCGCCCGGGTCCTGTACCGGAACGTCGCGCCGTGCTTGGCGGCGGCATCGGCCAGCGCCTGCGGTATGGCGTGCATCCCGCCCTGCGGGAAGTACACCCCGCAGACGGTGTCCATATAGGAAATAACGGCATAGATGGCCAGTGCGTCCTGCGGCGCCAGCCCCGCGTACATGGACTGAAAGGAGAAGATCCGGCGCAGCCGGTCGTCCCGCAGGTACTGCCCGATCTTGGGCGCCATCCGGCGCAGGCCGCCCAGCGCCGCCAGGCGCAGGCCCGCGCCGCTGACCAGCTGCAGCGGGCTGTCCAGGTTGCGGTCGATGAAGTGGCTCATCTCCAGCTGGTACAGCTGGCGCAGGAAAGCCACGAGCTCGCGGTATCCCGCGACGTCGGCCGGGGTGGCGACCCGGGCGATCTCGTCGGCCATCCGCTCGGGATCGGTGTGCACGTCGATGGCGGACCCGTCGGCGAAATTGGCCCGGTAGGCCGGGGTCACAGGCATCAGCCGCACGCGGTCGGACAGCTGCTCCCCGACGCAGCCAAGGGCGTCGTCGATCAGCCCGGGCATGGTCAGCACCGTGGGCCCGGTGTCGAACTGATACCCGCCCTGGCGCAGGATCCCGGCCCGGCCACCGGGCCCGGCGGCCTGCTCGATCACCGTGACGCTGCGCCCGGCGCCGAGCAGGCGCAAGGTCGCCGACAGGCCGCCCAGGCCTGCGCCGATGACCACCACGTGATCAGACGGGCCGGGTACGTGCCGGACTGCGCTTCGCATGCTGGCTGGCCTCCCTTCCGGGGTCGTCACAACTGGGCTCGCGGGCGTGCTGCCGGAGCAGGAACAGGCCGATGATCAGCAGCCAGCCTGAGGTCAGCAGCGTGCGGGCCCGTTCGGTCGGTCCGATGCCGGCGCTGCTCAGCAGCAGCCCGGAGTCGGTATGCAGGGCGGTCAGCTGGCCGATCAGGCCCGCGGCCGTGTGCTCGCTGTGCGCGCACCGGGCGCTGGCGGCCGGATCGCAGCGCATGCTGGTGGCCGCGTCCACGATCGAGCTGACCCCGGTGAGGGCGAGCAGGGCGACGGCGGGAGCAGACCAGTGGCGGCCGCGGATCAGCTGACCCACCGCCCAGGCGGCGACGAGGATGCCCGCGCCGGCGAGCACGTCGGAGGACCGGTACAGCCAGGCGTAGGGCTGACCAGGGGCTTCCAGCTCGCTGATGAACCCGCGGCTGGCCGCGCCGGACGGGTGAGTCCAGGGGCTGAGCAGGAACGAGCTGTAGGACACCGCCGCGACGATCGCGGCCAGGCCGCCGGCGCGCGTACTCGCGCGGCTGGCGGCGCGGGGTGGTGAGCCGGCCTGCGTCATGACTCACCCGGCGCGGCAGCATTACCGGCTCCTGGCTTCGCGCTGAGCCGCGCCCAGCAGCACAGCGTGATGGTGATGAGCGCGAAGCCGAAGGCCAGGTCCTCCACGGGCGCGTACGCCAGCCGGAGGCCGAGAATGGAGGCGGCGTTATAACGGACGATGTGCAGCCCGGTCAGCACGCCGTTGGTGATGAGCTGGAAGAGCAGCAAGATCGCATATGAGGTCCAGAAGTCGCGCGAGCTCAGCAGCCGGGTTCGCAGCACCCACCGGTCAGCGGCGACGGCCGCGATCACGGCGGTGGCGGCCAGCACGGTGTAGCTCACGCCGGCTCGCGGCGGCGGGCCGGCCGGGGCAGCGCGGGCATCCGGGAGGTCCGGCAGCGCTTCACGGCCTCGAAGGTCAGGATGGCGCAGACGGGGATCACCACGAAGAACAGCACTTCCTCCAGGGGCAGGGCGCCCGGCAGCGCCACGTCGACGATCCGGCGCGGATCGTAGGTCCACTGGCGGTCGTGGATGGCATACAGGTCCCAGCCCAGGAACAGGACAAGCTCGGGCAGCAGCGCGGCGATCAGCACCCGGGGCCGGCGCAGGACCCGGACCTGAAACAGCAACTCCAGCGGGACGGTGGCGCACAGGCACGCCAGCAGCACGATCAGGTAGGTCCAGTGCCTCATGGGCGCACCTTTCTGTCGGTCATCGGCGTAGCTCCAGGTGCAGCGGCCCGGCCGGGGCCAGCGTGATGCCGGCCCGGGGCCGCAGGTCTCCGCCGGCGAAGCGCAGCTCGGCGCCGGCCATGGCGTCCAGGACGCTGCTGAGCACCAGCCGGGCGAACGACCGGCCCAGGCAGGTTCGCTCGCCGGCCGCGAACGGAATGAGCCCCCACGCCGGGACCGGATTCTCGAAGCGCTCCGGCCGGAAGCTCAGCGGATCGGCCCACAGCAGCGGGTCGCGATGGGTGAGGTAGGGGCTGTAGAGCACGAGCGTTCCCCGGCGGATGGCGATCTCGCCGAAGCGGGTGTCGGCCGCGCACCGGCGGCTGCCCATCCAGCCGGCCGGGTAGAGCCGGAGCACCTCGTCGATGACCGATGAGCGGCGCTCCGGGGCCCGGAACTGCGGCTGCTGCGCGACGTGGGCCAGCAGCCAGGCCAGGGTATGGGCGGTGGTGTCGTAGCCCGCGCTGATGGCCACCCGCAGCTCGGCGACCCCGTCCGGCAGATCACGGAAGGCCGCCGCCAGGGTGCCCTCCGGCGCCCGGGCGATCCGCTGGCCCAGGACCTGGTCCATGCGGTGAAACAGCACCGGCCGGCGCAGGAACGGGGACGGCAGCGGACGGTCGAGCGGACGGAGGAAGTCGCCCAGCAGTCGCCGGCTGACCTGCCCGCCGAGGAAGGTGACACCGAGGATCTCGCGCATGAGCGCCGCCGACCACGTGACGGCGTTAAAGGACCCGGCAGGCAGGCACCGGGCGATGACCTCCAGCATCTGGCCGCTCAGGGCATTAACGGCGCCGCGCGCGAAAGCCGGGTTGAGCTCCCGGCGGCGGCGCTGATGGGCCGGCGCGTCCAGCTGAACGACTCCCGCACCGAGATAGGGACACAGGCCGCTCATGCTGCCGGCGCTGCGGAATGTCGGCAGATCACCGAGCACGAAGCGATTCCAGGCCGGCGAGTAGCCAAGCACGGCCCGGCGCCACAGGCGCAGCCCGAACACCGGTCCCAGCCGGGCCCCTTCCTCAATGAGACCCAGCGGATCGCGGCCCCAGCGGCCGAGATGGCCGACGACGGGCTGAGCGCGTGGCATGGGCAGGCTCATCGTGGGCCGGGTCGGCAGGGGCCCGGTGGTCAGAGGCAGGGTCGTCATGGGTAGACCCGGCCTTTCCAGCGCTGCGTCCGCCGCAGTCCGCGGGCGACGATGGGAGCGGCCGCCAGCGGGGACAGCGGCGTCAGCACGGCCTGCCACACCGCTCGCCGCTGCGTCTTGATCTCGACCAGGACCCGCTCGGCCACCCCCAGGGACAGGGGCAGCAGCCAGGCCCGGCGGCGCAGGGCCAGGCCCCAGGGCAGCGTGTAGGCCGTCAGGTGCCAGGCGGCGCCGAGGATGAGACGCGTGCGGGAGCCGCCGGCCACCGGCAGCAGGCCGCGGGCCATTCCCGCGCAGACCTCGCGGTAGCCCTCGTACATCCGGGTGGCCACGACGTCACCGCCGAGGACCAGCCCCAGCTTCAGGCCAGCGCCCCGGACCCGGCGCGCGATCGCGATGTCCTCGACGATCTCGCCGCGCACGGCGGCGAATCCGCCCAGATCGTCGTAGGCCGGCCGGGTGAAGACCAGCAGCGAGCCGTTCGCGGTGGCGGCCGCGGGTACCGGAACCGACAGCAGGCCGAAGGGCAGGAAGCACAGCAGCACGTCGTCGATCAGCGGGGTGATCAGGGCCTCGCCGGCCGTGCCGGTGACCTGGCGGGGAAATACCGACAGCACGTCGGCGTGCTGAGTCCCCATCTCGGCGATCACCGCGTCCGCCGCCCCGTCGGCCAGCAGGACGTCGGCGTCGCAGAACATGAGCAAGGAGCCCGAGGCCGCGGCGGCCAGCTGGTGGCAGGCCCAGCTCTTGCCCGCCCATCCCGCCGGGGCCGGCCGGCCGGAAATGACGCGGGCCCGGGAGTCGGCCGCCACCAGCGACCTGGCCAGCGGCCCGGAGCCATCGCTGGACTCGTCGTCGAGCAGGATCAGCTCGTCGGCGTCCTGGCGGAGCAGCGCCGGCACCGTCGCCGCCAGCCCGGCCGCTTCGTCGCGGACCGGAACCAGGAGGGAGACCGATCGCTGGCGGCGCCCCGGCCCGGCAGCGCCACCGGGCCCCGGATCAGGACGGCGCAGGACCGGAAACTGCACCATGTTGAGCAGCAGGACGCTGATCTTGAGCACCAGGAAGCCGGTCACCGCCCGCCGCAGCCCGGTCATCAGCGGCCCGGTCATCAGCGGCCCGGTCATCGGCGGGCCCGCTCAGCCCAGCGGCTGATCCGCTCGTCCCAGCTCGGACGGCCCCGCACGGCGCACCGGAATCCGGGCACCGGAAGCCGCGGATCCGCGCTGAGAATCGCCGCGTCCAGTTCCTGCAGCCGGATGGCCAGCGCGGCCGGGAAATCAGCGGGCGCCACCTCGGGCGAGATGTCGACCAGCGCCTCGGGGTACTGATGCCCGCGGTTGACGACCCGGAGCGCCACCGGCACCACGGCCGCCGGGGCCTGGCGGCCCAGCCATTCCGCCCCGCGCGCCGTTGCGTGCAAGGGCCCTGGTGGCCGCAGCTCGCCCTCGGGAAAGATGACTAGCACCCGGCCCTCCCGCAGCGCGCGCAGGGCTTCGCGGGGGCGCTGGGCGGAGATGACGCCGACCGATCGCAGGAACCGGAAGTCACCGAGATTGTCCCCGTCCATGAGCAGCGCGGCCGGGCGATGCTGCTCCTGCAGCACCGAGGCGGCGACGAACCCGTCCCACCAGCTGTGATGGTTGGCCGCCCAGACCACCGCCGAGGGCGGCAGCGCACCGCGGACCCACACGCCGCGCAGGCCCCGGCGGACCAGCTGGGCGAGCCCGGCACTCAGGGCACGGCCCGCCCCCGTGGACTGGGCCGCGCTCATGGCGCCGGGCTCGCCAGCGGCGAGACCAGCCAGCGATGCTGGTCTCCCACCTTCGACTCGAGCTGGCTGTCCAGGTAGGCCAGCGGCCAGCCGGTGAGCTGCTCCGCCGCGGCCTGGCCGCCGGCCGCGTCACGGAGCCGCTGGCCGGCCAGGATCGCGTGATCCCGGGCCGTGGCCGCGGTGGACGCCAGGGCATCCCCCGCACCGCGCAGCAGTGCCATCGCCCGCTCACCCGAGACCGGATCCAGGCCCGGCCGCAGCAGCTCGCCCAGCTCCGGGCATTCGCGGATAGCCAGCGCGATGGGCAGCGTCAGCGTGCCGGAGCTGAAGTCCGCGCCGACCGGCTTGGCGGTGAGCGCCGGGCTGGACACGACGTCCAGCAGGTCGTCGACCAGCTGGACGCAGATCCCCAGGTCCATCCCGAAATCGGCGACCGCGGCGCAGAGCCCTGGCGCGGCGTCGAAGCTCTCCGCGCCCAGCAGGCAGGCCGCCCGCAGCAGGCTGCCGGTCTTGAGCCGCGTCACCTCCATGAGCCGCTCGACCGGGGCCAGTGCGTCGTACCGGAGCTGATCCTGGACGGCCTCACCGCGGCAGAGCTGGCCCAGGGTCTGGGCCATGATGACGCTGGCATCCCGGCTAACCTCGCCGGCCAGCGCGCAGGCGGCCGCGATCAGCAGGTCCCCGCCCACGACCGCGGCGGCGCGGCCCTCATGGGCGCTGAGCGTGGCCACGCCGCGCCGCAGCGGCGCCCCGTCAATGAGGTCGTCGTGCACCAGCGCGGCACAGTGCAGCAGTTCCACCGCGGCCGCGGCGGCCAGCACGCGCGGGTCGTCGCCGGCGAGGCCGCCAATGGCGGCAACGGCCATGGTCAGAGCCGGGCGCAGCTTCTTGCCGCCTGCCCTGATGACCCGGATCAGCGGCTCGCCGAGCGGGCCGGCCATCGCGAGCGCGGTGTCGCACATCAGCGCCTCTAGCCGGGCGCTCAGCTCCGGCGCCAGGGTCCCCCCGGCCGCGGCCGGGACGGGCGCGGGCAGCGCCGGCGCGGCGGGACTGCGGCCCGGCAGGAGGCAGGCGCGCAGGGGGCCGCCCGCCGGGCGGTCGGCCCACGGCTGTAGCGCGGCTCGGAACGGCTGGGCGATCAGCGCGGCGCCGGCAGCGGTCGGGGGGCGGGTGGCGCGGGGGTCCATAACGTCAGCTTCCGTCTACTCTTTGTCGAGAGTCCGACGGTAACTTTGTCCGCGAGATCTTGTCAAATCTATGTCTAGTGTCTGTAGAGTATTGCCATGAATGCTGGGGATGGCTCGCCGATGCTGCGCATTGGCGAGCTGAGCCGGCGCGTGGGCGTGAGTGATCACCTCCTGCGCGCGTGGGAGAGCCGCTACGGCCTCCTGCGGCCGGTGCGCTCACCGGGCGGCTTCCGGCTGTACTCCGAGGCGGACGCCCGGCGGGTCCGCCGGATGCAGGCCCACCTCGCCGCCGGGCTGTCCGCCGCGGAGGCGGCGCAGGCGGTGCTGGGCGAGGACGGCCAGGCCCGGCCGGACCCCAGCCAGGGCGGCGAGCTGAGCCGGGCTCTGTCAGGGGTCAGCGAGCTGTCGGGCGCCCTCCGGCAGGCCCTCGACGCCTTCGACGAGCCGGCCGCGCAGGCGGTCCTGGACCGGCTGGTGTCCGACCTCTCGATGCGGACGGTGCTGCGGGATATCGTGATGCCGTTTCTCAGCGAGCTAGGCGAGCGCTGGGAGCAGGGCACGGCCAGCATCGCCCAGGAGCACTTCGCCAGCAACGTCCTGCGCGGCAGGCTCGCCGGGCTGGCCCGGGGCTGGGGGGAGGGGCACGGCCCGCGCGCCGTCCTGGCCTGTCCGCCGGGGGAACTGCACGACCTGCCGCTGATGGTCTTCGGCATCGTGCTCAACCGCATCGGGTGGCGGATCGACTATTACGGGATCAGTACCCCGGTCGATGAGCTGATGTCGACGGTCGCGGCCAGGCGCCCGGACATCGTCGTCCTGGCCTCGACCGTGTCAGAGAACTTCGAGCCCGTCGCCGCTCAGCTCGCCGCGCTGGCCCAGCGCGTCCCGCTCGCCCTGGCCGGAGCCGGCGCCACGCCGGAGATCGTGGCCGCCGTCGGAGCCACGCTCCTGACCGGTGACCCGGTCACCGCGGCCGAGAACATTGGCTGGCTGCAGTAAGGGGTGCTGCACCGCAGGCGACGGGCCCTGAGCAGGGGCCCGCGCGCCGCATCCGAGGTTTGCGGCTCTCGTCCTGGGCAACATGTGGCTGGCGTTCTGCCGGCGCGGCGGATCGTGCCCCGGGCGGGCTCGCATTCACATGGAGGTGATGCGCGTGCTGCGGCTTCACGTTGACGCCTTTGACTGGACGATCCTCGGGATCTACTTCGCGCTGGTCGTGACGATCGGGGTACTGGCCCGCCGGGCGATTGCCACCAGTGAAGACTTCCTGCTGTCTGGCCGGTCGCTGCCCGCGTGGGTGACCGGTCTCGCGTTCATCTCCGCCAACCTGGGCGCGATCGAGATCCTGGGCATGGCGGCCAACGGCGCGCAGTACGGCCTGTCCACCGTGCACTTTTACTGGATCGGCGCGGTGCCGGCCATGGTCTTCCTCGGCATCGTGATGATGCCGTTCTACTACGGCTCGCGGGTGCGCAGCGTCCCGGAGTTCCTGCGCCGGCGATTCAACGCGCCGACCCACCTGTTCAACGCCCTGACGTTCGCGCTCGCCGCCGTGCTGACCGCCGGGGTCAACCTCTACGCGCTGGCCCTGGTCATCAACGCGCTGATCGGCTGGCCGATCTGGCTGTCGGTCATGGTCTCGGCGGCGTTCGTGCTGGCCTACATCACCCTCGGCGGCCTGTCCGGCGCCATCTACAACGAGGTCCTGCAGTTCTTCGTGATCATCGCCGGCCTGGTCCCGCTGGTGATCGTCGGGCTGCACGCCGTCGGCGGCTGGAGCGGCCTGCAAGCGAAGATCGCCCACACGGCGCTCGGGCCGGCTGCCTTCTCCACCTGGGGCGGCACCCAGGTCGGGCACTGGACGAACCCGCTGGGCGACTGGATCGGCATCGTGATGGGCCTGGGGTTCGTGCTGTCCTTCGGCTACTGGACCACGAACTTCGCCGAGGTGCAGCGGGCGCTGTCGGCCAGGGACCTGTCCGCGGCCCAGCGGACCCCGCTGATCGGGGCCTACCCGAAGATCTTCATCCCGGCCCTCACCATCATTCCCGGCCTGATCGCGCTGGCCATCATCCCGCACCTGGGCAAGACCAAGGCCGCCAGCTATAACGACGCGATACCGCTGCTGTTGGGCAGGTTCCTGCCGAACGGGGCCCTCGGCGTGGCGCTCGCCGGGCTGCTCGCCGCGTTCATGGCCGGCATGGCGGCCAACGTCAGTTCCTTCAACACCGTGGTCACCTACGACATCTGGCAGACCTACGTCGTCAGGGGCCGGCGAGACCGGTACTACCTGAACGTGGGCCGGATCGTGACGGTGATCGGCATCATCATCGGCATCGGGACGGCGTTCATCGCCTCCGGCTACAGCAACATCATGAATTACATCCAGCTGCTGTTCTCCTATTTCAACGCGCCGTTGTTCGCCACCTTCCTCGTGGCCATGTTCTGGAAGCGCACGACGCCGTGGGCGGGCATCAGCGGCCTGATCGCCGGGACCATCGGCGCGGCGGCCATGCACTTCGGCGGCTACTACATCCCCTACTTCTACCCCCACCAGGTCTACGACCCCACGCACGCCACGATCAACGCGCAGATGCTCAACTTCTACGGGGCCATCACGGCCTTCGTCGCCGACCTCGTGGTGACGGTCATCGTCAGCTACCTGACCAAGCCCAAGCCGGTTTCCGAGCTGGCCGGCCTGGTCTGGCACGTGCCCGACCCCAACGCGCCGGATCCGGCGACCGTGCCCAAGCCGGTCTGGTGGAAGTCGCCCAAGCTGCTCGGCGGTGTCGCCCTGGGCATTGTCGTCGTCTTGTCCATCGTCTTCCGGTAGAGGAGGAGCACGCCATGTCGCAGCCGGAACCGCCCTCAGCTGATGTTCCCCAGTCCGCAGCCGCGAGGCTCTTCGATCTGCGGATCATGATCGGCGGCCTGTTCGTGGTCTACGGGGTCATGCTCACCATTGCCGGGTTCTTCACCTCGGCCAAGAACCTGGCCAAGGCCAGCCACATCAACATCAACCTCTGGCTTGGCATCGGCATGCTCGTCGTCGGCCTGCTCTTCCTGCTGTGGTGGCGGCTCAGGCCGCTGGTGCGGCCTGAGCCGGACGATTCAGAAGGAACGCCCTCATGAGCCCCGAGACGGCCGCGCCGGTGATCGTGGTCGGCGTGGATGGCTCGGACGGCAGCCGGGACGCGGCCCGGTGGGCGGCGGGGCAGGCTCGCCTCACCGGCGCGCGGCTGCGGGGGGTGGCGAGCTGGCGCTGGCCAAATTACGTCACTCGCATCCCGCCCGGCGCCGATCTGGCTGCCGACACCTCGCGCACCCTGCGCGAGGCGCTGGCCGACATCCGGGCCGAGTTCGGGGATGTCGAGGTCAGCGAGCACGTGGTCGAGGGCCCGCCTGGCCCCGCGCTGCTGTCGCAGGCCGGCGACGCGTCGCTGCTGGTCGTCGGCGCACGGGGCCGGGCCGCGTTCCCGGGCATGCTGCTCGGCTCGGTAGCTGAGTATTGCGTGCGCCACGGTCCCTGCCCGGTCGTGGTCGTGCGCACCAGCACCGTGCCATCAAGCACCGTGACATCACCGGCCAGCGGAGCGGACCGCTAGCTCCCGCAATCGGCCGGCCAGCACGCTGGCCGGGCCGACGGGCTCGGGCCTGAGTGGCGGCGGGCGGCCCGCAGCGGCCTGGCCAGCGAACGCAGCAGCTGGGCCAGTGCCGCGTAGTGCTGACCCAGCTGAGCGTCAGCCGTCAGGTGCTCAGCGCGGGTCATGGCCCGCCCGGCCTGATAGTCGAGGTAACCGTAATGGGGCATGGTGCTTCCTCACTCCTCGGGACCGCCCGCGATGACTCGTGGGCGGCCAGCCGTGACCGGAGAGGCCCTGCTGGCCTCCTGTTTCTATCAAAATGCTCTTTGATGGTAACAGATGCGGAGTGAACTGCGCTATATCTGGGCGTAGGCTGGTTGTGGTTCCGGCATAGGAGGCAATGGTGGCAACAACGGTGGTGCACGCACCCCTGACCGACTTGCGGATCGTGGGCGGCAACCTGGCGCTGGATTTCGTCAACACCCGCACCGGGCCCCGGGGCGGCGCGGCCGATACCGAGTGGCTGGCCAGCTACGAAGACTTCGCGGCCTGGAGCGGTCGTGCCGGCGTCGCAGGTCCCGGCGGCCTGCCTGACCAGGCCGGGCCACGCCCTGAGGCCATCGCCGCGTTCGCGCGGGTGCAGGCGTGCCGGGACGACCTGGCGGAGATCTTCCGCGCGCTGGCCGACGGCTCGGTGCCGCCCGATCCCGCCCTGCGGCGCTTGCAGCTCAGCTACGTCGAAGCTCTCGCGCAGGGACAGCTGGCCGCCGACCCGGCGGGCTGGGCGTGGCGGTGGGATCCAGGCAGTAGCCTCCTGGCCCCGCTGTGGCCGGTCGTCGCCGCGGCGGTCGAGCTGCTCACCCACGGGCCCGCCGGCCTGATCAAGCCCTGCCAGGCGTGCCAGTTCCTGTTCATCGACAACAGCAAGAACGGCAGCCGGCGGTGGTGCAGCATGGACGACTGCGGCAAGGCGGCCAAGATCGCCCGCTACCTGCAGCGGCGGTCCGACGCGCGCGGGTGATGAGCTAACCCCCGCCGTACCGGGCGTATTCTCGCGTTTGGTGCAGAGATCGGGCGGCCGGGAGCCGGCCGCCAGGCGAGCGGGAGGATGCGTCGTGTCGGAGCAGGATTCGGGGGGCCAGCCGGCATCAGCTGGGGCCGGCCAGGGGCTAGAGATCGACACCAGCGTCGCCCATCCCGCTCGCGTGTACGACTACTGGCTCGGCGGCAAGGACAATTACGCGGCCGACCGGGAGGCGGGGGAGCGAGTCCTGGCCGCCACGCCGGGCCTGCGGTTCCGGGTCCGGGCCAACCGGGCGTTCCTGGCCAGGGCGGTGCGGTACCTGGCCGGCGAGGCAGGCATCCGGCAGTTCCTCGATATCGGGACCGGCATTCCGTCAGCCGACAACACCCATCAGGTCGCCCAGGCGATCGCGCCGAGCGCGCGGATCGTCTACGCCGATAACGACCCGATCGTGCTCGCCCACGCCCGGGCGCTGCTGGCCAGCGGCCCGGAGGGGGCCACCCAGTATGTCCATGGCGATCTGCGCGACCCGGCTCCCATCCTGGCGGCGGCGGCGCAGACCCTGGACTTTGACCAGCCAGTCGCCCTCATGCTGCTGGGCATCCTGCACCTGGTCCAGGACAGCGAGGATCCGTACCAGATCGTGACCGGGCTGATGGACGCGCTCCCGGCCGGCAGCTACCTGGCTCTCTCCCATCCGGCCAGCGACATCCACCCGGGTCAGGCGGAGGCGCAGAAGCGCTACAACGAGCGCGTGTCCACCCCGCAGACCCTGCGCAGCCGGGATGAGGTGGCCAGGTTCTTCACCGGGCTGGACCTGGTTCCGCCGGGGCTGGTCTACGTGCACACCTGGCGTCCGGGGCCGGCCGACCTGGCCGCCACCGACGCGGCCTCGGCTTACGGCGGCGTCGCCCGCAAGCGCTAGCGGGCCTGGCGGAACTGGCCGCCGCGGCGGCGACTGCGCCCGCGCGGCTCGGTAGCCTGCTGCTCATGGATGAGTCGACGGACATGAACGCGGCCATCTGGCAGTCCGCGGACGCCGTCCGCACCTGGACGGCGGAAGCGAAGGAGCACGAGCGCAACCGTGCGGCGCAGCGGCGTCTCATGGCCGCCCTCCTGCCCTACGGCGAGCAGGAAGCGTTCACGTTCCTGGACCTAGGCGCCGGGACGGGCGCCGCCTCTCGCGCGATCCTCGACCTGCACCCGCGCAGCACGGCAGTGCTCGCTGACTTCTCAGCGGGGATGATGGCCGCCGGCGAGCGTGAGATGCGGCCGTTCGCGGGGCGCTTCCGGTACGTCGAGTTCGACATGTCGACCGGCCGGTGGCCCGCGGCAATCCCGGCGGCGCTCGACGCCGTGGTGACCTCGATGTGCGTTCACCATCTGCCCGATGAACGCAAGCAGGGCCTGTTCGCCGAGATCTTCGACCGTCTCGTACCTGGCGGCTGGTATCTCAACTACGACCCGGTGCGCGCCGAGGATCCCGTGGTCGATGCGGCCTGGCAGCGGGTGAACGACCGGGTTGACCCGGCAGCGGCGGGCCGGCGGCAAGATCGCACGCCAGAGCAGCAGGCCCGCTATGCCAACCACGTCCGTCACATCATCCCGCTCAGCCAGCAGCTGCGCTACCTGACCACAGCTGGCTTCCAGGGCGTCGAGGTCTACTGGAAGCGGCTGGAAAGCGTTATCTACGGCGGCTACCGGCCAGCGCGCCGTCGCTGAAGCTGACGTTCGCGTCCGGGCGGCCGCCCCGATCGCAGCAGGGCAGAGCATCCGGCGGCCGCCGCCGGAGGGCCATGCCCACGTCGCTGACGCGCCGGCCGGGCACGGTCTCCGGCAACTCCATGTCCGGCACCTACCAGGTCCATGCCGGCAACGGCGCCAGCGGTCCCTGGAACGCCTCCCGGGCCTCCTGTTCTGCTGCTGGACCGCCATGTCAGCATGGGCCCGTGGCAGACGACAGGGGATCTTCCAGGGTGGGCGGGCCGACGGCGGGTTACCGGTCCTGGCCAGGGACGGCCAGGGAGATGGCCCTGGCCGTCGACGCCGGGGTGTCGGCCGCGCGATCCGCCGATGCCCCGGCATTCACCGATGCGATGGCCGGCCTCGGCCTCGTCGACCGCGAGCAGCTCGCCGTCCTGCTGGGATCGGTGACGCGAGACCTGCTCGAGCGCTCGCACCCCGATGGGCTCGGCGCCGTCGATGCCGAGCGGGTCCTCGGCAGCTGCGCCCGGGCTTCCGCGAGCTGGTACGAGATGCTCGACAGCGACGTGCTCGTGGTGGCGCTGACTGGCGCGCTGGGCATCAGCGACCCGGATGAGCCGCCGCCCGACGGAGCCGCCGTCGTGGCCCACGGCCTGCTGCTGATCACCGACCAGCTCCGGCTGCTGGGGCAGGAGCTGCCGCCGGTTCTCGAGGGCGCGCTGGCCGAGCTGATGCGCGCGCAGACGATGGAGCTACCGTGACCGGCCGCCGCGCGGCCGGGGCCGCTAGCCGCGTATCTCGACGGGCGGGCTTCTTCGTCCTGCGGTTCCTGCCGGGCCGATGATCTACAAAGTGAGGCAGAACGGGTGCCCGGCCGGGTCGGTGAAGACCCGGAAGCTCTCGCCCTCCTGGTCCAGCCGCGACGCGCCCAGCTCCAGGGCCCGGGCCTGGCCGGCGTCCAGGTCATCGACGGTGATGTCGAGGTGAGCCTGCTGCGGGTGGGCCGGTTCCGGCCACCGGGGCGGGCTGTAGTCGCTCACCTGCTGGAACATCACGCTCTTGCCGTCACCGGCGATGAGCGCGCCCTCGGGGCCCTCGTAGGTGACCTGCATGCCAAGCAGGTCGGCATAGAAGCGGGCCAGGACCAGCGCGTCCGGCGCGTCGATCGTGACCGCGAACAGGCCGATCCCCGGCCCGGCGCCGTCCCGCTGGCACAGGTCGAACGTGTGGCCGGCCGGGTCGGCCAGGGTGATCCAGTTCGGGCCGTCGGCCAGCCGCTCCGCACCGAGGCTGACGGCCCGCTCGGCCGCCGCCTGGAGCCCGTCCACCGTCAGGTCGAGGTGGAATTGCTGCGGATTCTCCTGGCCGGGCCACTGCGGCGCGACATGGTCGGGGGCGAGCTGCAACGCGATCTCCTGGCCGTCTCCGGCCCGCAGCGTGATCCAGTCGGGTGCCTTCCGGACGATCTCCCAGCCGGCCAGCCCGGCGTAGAACGAGGCGAGCTTCTCGATATCCGGCGCGTCGAGCGCGACCAGCTCCAGGCGTCCTGTCAAAGTCATGTCCCCATCCTGCCCCGCCCTCCGGCAAAGCGCGGGCGCACCCCGAACATCGCCGGTCGTCGGTGGCGGCGGGCACTCCTAGCGCTGCCGCCAGAGCGTGACCCAGACGCCGCTGAAGTGCTTCCTGGCGATCAGCGTGAAGCGCTGATGCAGCAGCCTGCTCTGCTGCCGGATCGATGAGCTGATCACCTTGGCGGACGGCCGGCGGCCGACCACCCAGATGCGCTGGTGCGCGAGCATCCGGGTCCGGATCACGGGGAACGGCTGATCGGTGCCATCGAAGTTGCCCACCTGCACCGGCGATTTCGCCATCGCGAAGTCGCTGACTCCCCGGAAGTCGCCGGGATAGCCCAGCCGCACCTTGCGGTAGAAGGAGTCGAAGAACAGCACCCCGTCGCCCGGCCGAGCGTGCGCGCCGACGTAGGCCGCGGGGCCGCCCAGGTCAAACAGGCGAACCTGCGGGGTGCGGTCGTTGCGCTGGGGGCCGAGCTGGAAGACCAGCGTGCTGGCGCAGATGATCACTCCCGGCACCCAGAGGGCCGACCCGTGGCCAGACCGGCCGGCTAGCCACCGGCCGATCCGGTAGATTCCCGCGCCGGCCAGCAGCGCCGCCCCGGCCTCGGTGTAGAGGACATAACGACCGACGTAGAGCGGATGCCCGATGAGGGACTCGGCAATCAGGATCGCGGGCGGCAGGACGAGCAGCGGCACGGCCACCGACGGCAGCGAGACTCCGCCGCTGGCCCACCACGCCCGGGCCGGCTCAGAAGCTGCGTCGGCAGCCGCCTGGCCTGGCCGGTGCCGCGTTCGCAGCGGCGGCAGCACCGCCACCACGGCGCAGCCCAGCAGGAAGAAGGCCACCCCCGGCGTCGCCCCGAAGTCGTCGCGGAACAGGAGCCAGAGATCGCCCGGGGTCGGTGGCGGGATCCAGCCGACAGCACCGGCCTGCCGGATGCTGACGACCAGCAGCGGCGAGACGAGCAGGACTGCCGCCACGGCGGCGATCGCCCACCGCACGGCCGTCTGCCGGCGGCCCCGGGCTAGCAGGAGGGTGGCCGCGTGCGCCCCCAGGACTACGAGGGACAGCTCGTTCAGGTAGCCGCCGAGCGCGATGAGTAGTCCGTAGAACGCCCACCGGCGCGCCAGCCGTGACCGGCTGCTGCCGGCGGCCTCGGCGTCCATCGCGCGCAGGAAGGCGAGCGTCGCGGCCATGACGCAGGCGGTCACCAGCGCATAGGACCGCGCGGTCTGGGCGAAGTAGCTGATGGCCGGGGTCAGGGCCATGATCAGCCCGGCGAACAGCCCGGCCCAGCCTGACCCGGTGAGCCGCCGGCCGACAATCGCGGTCATCGCCACGGCCGCCGCCATGGCGATGACCGAGGGGATGCGGATGACCGCCGGGCTGGTCCCCACGGCCACCCAGCCGTGCAGTAGCAGGTAGTACAGGCCATGCACGGCGTCCAGGTTGCCGAGCAGATGACGGAGCTCAGGGAGGCTCAGCATGGCCGCCCAGCGGCTGGCCACCTCGTCGTTGCCCATGGCCGACTGCCGGGCCAGTCCCCAGAACCCCAGCAGAAGCATCGTCGCGGCCGCGACAACGGGCGGCGCGTAAGCGGCGGCGGCCGGCCAGGCCCGCGTCCCGCGGCTGGCCGGCATGCCGGCGCCGGGCGGCGCGGCCGCCTGCCCGGGTCCGGCCAGCGGCGGCGCCTGGTTGCGCTGCCTGGTCGGCGGCCGGCTCACGGCCTGTCCCGCGGGCCGGCGAGCCCGCACCGGGCGGTCACGACATGGGCCGCCGGCTCGCGGCACAGCCGGGCCGCCGAAGGTCCGTTATTCCCGGAAGTTACTGAGAATGGCTTACGCACGGTCAGGTCCGCCTTCCTTCCCCCGGCAAGATGCTACCCGGGTGAGGGCGCGCGGCCTGCTCAGGCGGCGATGTCGTACGGCTGGATATCGAGAAAGTCGATGACCTTGCGCACGAAGCGCGCGACGTAAGTCCCGCGAGCCCCTGGAACTCGCCGCCCACGAGTTTGCCCGGCTCGACGCCCGGCTGTGGACCAGCGCTGCCCGGCAGGAACTGCGCGCAACCGGCGTCACTCAGCCCGTCCCAGCGGGCGGCACAGGCCTGTCGGCCCTCAGCCCCACCGAGCGGGAAGTGGCCAGGCTGGCCGCCCGTGGCCTCAGCAATCGCGCCATCGCTGAGCAGCTGTTCCTATCGCCCCGTACCGTCGCCTCGCACCTTTACCGCATCTTCCCGAAGCTCAGCATCAGCACCCGCGCCCAGCTACGCGACATCGCCGAGCTTTCCGACCGAGCACGCCTTGATGGCGTCTACGGCGTGCGGGGGTGGCGCGGTCTGACGGCGTACTTTGCCGGCTTCCTGGCCGAGATCCCCTTCATGATGCTGCCGTCGATCGGCGGCTTTACCTACACTGGATACGTGCCTGGCCACCTGACCAACGGCGTGGACTACTCCTGGCTGGTCGGCCTGATGGTCTCCGGCCTGGTCTACTGGCTGCTGTCACGATCCCTGGACGTGACCGGCGAGCAGGCCGCGATTGACGCCAGCGAGCGAGAGCTGCGGGCGATTGACGATGTCGTGGCGGAGACGGACAGCGCATGACCGAGCCGCTGCCGCGGGTCAGCACCGGCGATGTCGTCGGGCAGGTGGACGCCACGGTGGTGCCCAGGTACGCCGGACCGGCGACATTCGCCCGGCTGCCCCGCCTCGACGAGGTGGACCGCGCCGACGCGGTCGTGCTGGGCGTGCCGTTCGACAGCGGGGTCAGCTACCGGCCGGGTGCCCGCTTCGGCCCCGCGCACATCCGGGAGTCGTCCCGGCTGCTGCGGCCCTACAACCCAGCCGTGCAGGCCGCGCCGTTCGCCGCCCGTCAGGTGGCCGACGCGGGGGATCTCGCGGTCAACCCGTTCAGCATCGAGGAGGCTATCGCCGAAATCGAGCGGGGAGCACGGGCCCTGCTGGAACGAGCACCGTTCCTGCTGACCCTCGGTGGCGACCACACGGTCGCGCTCCCGCTGCTGCGCGCCCTGTCGGCGGTGCACGGCCCGCTGGCGGTGGTCCACTTCGACGCCCATCTCGATACCTGGGACAGCTACTTCGGGGCGGCCTACACCCACGGCACGCCGTTCCGGCGGGCGGCGGAGGAAGGCCTGCTGGACCAGACTGGGTGCCTGCACCTGGGGATCCGCGGCCCGCTCTACAGCGACACCGACCTTGTCCAGGACCGGGAGCTGGGCTTCCAGGTGGTGTCAGCGCCCGACGTCGAGCACCTGGGCGTCGCCGGGATGGCGGAGCGGATCGCCCAGCGCGTCGGCGACCGCCCCGTGTACGTCTCGGTGGACATCGACGTGCTGGACCCGGCGCACGCGCCGGGGACCGGTACCCCGGAGGCCGGCGGCCTGTCCAGCCGGGAACTGCTGGCCACCCTGCGGTCCCTGCGCCACGTGCAGCTCATCGGCGCGGACATCGTGGAGGTCGCACCCGCCTACGACCACGCCCAGATCACCGGGATCGCCGCCGCACACGTGGGGTACGAGCT
>DATCEO010000075.1:0-76688 GCA_036510065.1 Streptosporangiaceae bacterium
CGGGGCCGGGGCGGCGGGGGGCGCTGGGCGCCGGGAGGTCTTCGCCGTCATCGACGCCGCGTTCGCGCAGCGGCGCAAGACCCTGCGCGCCGCGCTGGCGGGCTGGGCCGGCTCGCCGGACGAGGCGCAGCGGCGGCTCCAGGAGGCGGGCATCGACCCTGGGCTGCGCGGCGAGTCACTGGGCATCGCCGAGTTCACCCGGATCGCCGCCGTCAGTGGCTCAGAAACCAGCTGAATCAAGCTCCACGTCAGCCCCAAGCTCCTCGCGAGTCCCAAGGGCCGGAGAAAAGCAGCGACATGACCGGGCCGAAGCTGCCGTTACAGCGACAGGAGCGGCCCAGCGACGTCATTGGGCCGGCGCGGCCCGGCGATGGGTGCCGCGTGGGCGTGCGGTTGCTGACGCTGTCTGCGCAGCAGATGCCAGTTCATGACGCTGGGCGGCCCGACGAGGCCGGCGGTGAGTTTGCGCTCGGAGGGCTGCGGTGGGGAGCTGAGCCGGTAATGCTATAGACGAACATGCCCGCGCCGTTAGTCGGCCGACCCCCGTCAAAGCGAGGAACCGAGCGGATGACCTCTTGGGAGTACGGATACATCTACGTGGTGCATACCGTGGGCCCCGCTCCTGCGGTCTGCGTTGTCATCGACAAGTCGGGCACCCGGGTGCTGGAGGGCTGCCACGGCCTGCTGCGCGCCGCGAACATGATGGGGGCTGTCGGCTGGATCGTGAGTAGCCACGGCGAAAAGAACGCATGCCCTCCCGCGATCAACAACCTGGTCAGCCCCATCGAGGGGGTCATCAAGGGAGACAGCATGATGTGCTACTTCATGAGGCGCCCGGCCGAGCAGGCCACTATGCCGGGCTGATCGAGGAGCGGGACAGCGCCTAGGTCCTCGCGAAGACGCCACTGCTCGGGAAGGCGCCGGCCGACATGGCGGCGCGGGTCAGGATCTTGCCGATACGGATGACTTCCTCGGTGCGCTCCTCGCCCAGGTGCAGCCATGGTGGCGCGGCCATCCGGTCGGTCTCCTGCTCGACATGCGCCCGTAGTTCCTGTCCGGCGGCGGTGAGCGCGCCGTCGCTGTCCAGCAGTCCACGGGCGGTGAGCCGGGCCACTGCCTCATCCCAGTCCCGCTGGCTCCAGCCCCGGCTGGTCCGGGCGAACTCCGGGACGAACCCCTGCCCGGTGGCCGTGTGCGTTACCAGGGCCTCGATGCCGCTGAGCCCGGACGCGACGAGGGCGGCGATGTGACCGTCGCCGCGGTGCTCGCGCAGCAGCGACAGGCCATGCCAGAACTGCAGGTGCGTCTCGGCCGGCCAGCCCAGGTCGGCGTGCCCCGCATAGAGCGGGCGACCCTCCACGCTGCATGCGCTGGCCGCCTCGCGAACCAGCGTGGCCATCGTGGTCATCTCGGCCGAGGTGACGACCTCAGGACCCAGGAGCCGGCGCAGCGCCGCGTCGACGGCGACGAAGCGAGCCGCGATGACCGCTGACGGGCTCGCGAGCTCCCACGCCCGCGGAATGCACTGGGCCACCAGCGCCGGGCTGAAGTTGTAGAAGGTGGCCGTCACGACGCCGGGGCCGACGGCTCCCATCGGGGCCGAGCGGCCGGCGAAGTAGCACATCCGCCCGGGCTCGAGGCCGAGGGCCGTGAACTGCTGCTCTGCCTCGGGGGCGAAGTAGATCAGTGAGTGCAGGGCGTTGGTCGCGTTGTGGGCTCGCCGGACGAGGGGAGAGGTCATGGACGAACCATAGATCGCCGCGCAGCCTGGTCGCGAGCGCCGGCGCCCGGATCAGGCGTCCTCGGGGTCCTTGCGGGGCCGGCCGCGCTTGCGATCCCACCGCTCCCCGAAGGCGACGATGTCGGAGCGCAGCCACAGGCTGGCCGCGCGCAGCTTGTAAGCCGGCGCGGGGAAGTCGGAGTGTTCCACCGCCAGCTGGTGCACCCGCTGGACGGACACGCCCAGAATCTCGGCGGCCTCGGGCCCCGAGACCAGCTCGGGAAGCCGCGGCCGGGCGAGGTCCTCGGCCAGGACGTCCTCGTCGAGTACGTCCTCCCGGACGGCCTCGGCCCGGACCACCGGCCAGACGGGCAGCCCGGCCTGCTTGGCCAGCAGCGTCACGAGCGCGGCGCCGAGGGCGGCGCCGTCGGCGGCCCCGCTGGCCTCCACCCTGATCCGCGCGGACCACGATCGCATGCCGCCCCGCACGGTGGCCTGGTAGGGCTCGGCGGCGTCGGCGAACGCGTTCAGCGCGGCCCGGTCCAGGTCACCCGCGTCGTCCGCGCGAGTCTGGATCAGCACGCTGAAGAACGTCACGGTCGCCTCCTCCGGGGCGCGGCCAGGCGCCAGGTACAACGGGCTCGCCTAAATTGATGATCATCAATAATTTATGGCATATTCGAGTCATCGTCAATGATTCTTACGAGCGCCGCCAGGCTAAGGCTGCCGTACATAAATGCGAGCGTTGGTCGTCGGTCTCTGATATAGTCGAGCGTAAGTTCGATCAGAGAGATTGGCGCCGCCGGGACCAGCGTGGTAGCGGTGAATAGGTAATGGCGCTCCGTGAGGAGCATCCGTCCCGGTGCGCGGCCCCTCCGCAGCAGACTGCTGGCAAGCCTTCTTTTCCTGTTCTCCTGCCCCTGCCCAGGTCTCTCGCTGCCCGGCCCAGGCTCACCGTCCTGGCCGCGGTTACGGAGGTGCTCGATGACCATCCAGCAGCAACAGCTTGCCGTGCCCTCGAGCGCGGCCGACGCGCTGAGCATGCTGGATGACGCGCTGGGGTACCTGGCCCGGGCTGACCCGCGATCGCTGACCCTGGCCGAGCAGGCCACCGCGCTGCGCGGCCTCCAGCGGGCCGAGGCGCGCCAGACGGCGGCGCTGACCGGCTTACTGTCGGCGTTCGTGCAGGGCGGCGGCCTGGAAGCTGACGGCCATTGCTCGATGCGCGGCTGGCTGATCTGGCAGGCGCGCATCACCCGCGGCGCGGCCATCGGCGCGGTCGGCTGGCTGCACCGGCTTGCCCGGCACCCCGCCCTTGCTGACGCGCTGGCGGCGGGAGAAATCTCGCCATCCTGGGCCCGGAAGATCAGCGAGTGGACGGACCTGCTGCCCGACCACCTGCGCGCGGCTGCCGACGCGATCCTGCTCGCCGCCGCGGCCGGCGGGGCTGACCTGGCAGACCTGGCTGCGCTGGCGGCGGATATGCGCGAGCGCAGCGCTCAGCCTGACACCGACGATGACCACGGCCGCCCTGACCGTGGCGTTGGCCTGGAGCTCACCTTCGAGGGCGCCGGCAAGCTCGACGGTGACCTCACCCCCGAATGCGCGGCCGCGCTCAGCGCCGTCCTGGAGTCGCTCGGCAAGAAGGCAGGCCCAGAAGACAACCGGACCAGGAAGCAGCGCGATCATGACGCCATGGAAGAGGCTTGCCGGCGCCTGGTTGCCGCTGGATGCCTGCCCGAACGGGCCGGGCAGCCCACGCAGATCCAGCTGCACCTCACCCTGGATCAGCTCCGCCAGCTCGGTGGCGCCGCTGACGCCGAGCGCGCCTGGGCCGGCGCTCGCGCCGCCGAAGATGGCGGAGCCAGGCTGGCTGACCGACCGGGCGACGGCGGAGGCCTACGCCTGCGACGCGCAGATCACCCCGATCGTGTCCGGACACCTCAACCGGACGGCCCTGGCCAGGCTGACCGCCGAGTTCCTGGCCGGGCTGCGTCCCGGCTTCCCGCCCGGCAGCGGTTCACCGCCGCCCCCCGCGGAGATCCGCGTGCGGGACCGCCGCGCCCCCCGCTCGGCCGATCCGGGCGACCTGCCGCCGCGGACCCTGGCCCGGCTGCAGGACCTGCTGCTGGCCCACGCGGCCGACGTTCTGTCCGGACCAGCCGGGCTGGCCTCGTTCCTGCGCACGGGGCTGCTGGCCGCCGAGTTCCCGTCCGCCGTGAGCCTGCCGCTGGACGTCGGTGCCGCCACCGCCACTGTGCCGCCGCATCTGCGCCGCGCGGTTATCGCCCGCGACCGGCACTGCGCCTTCGCTGGCTGCCGCCAGCGGCCCGCGTCCTGCCAGGTCCACCACCTGATCCCACGCTCCGAGGGCGGCAGGACCTGCCTGACCAATCTCGTCCTGCCGTGCAAGCGTTAATGACATAGGTGTGGCGGACTCAGCGGAACGGATTGGTGACCCGGATTCCGGCGTAGTCCTGGCCGTCGCCCAGGTCTTCGGACAGGACTTCTGCGCAGCCCATCGCGCGGGATGCCTCGATGATCGCAGAGTCCCAGTACGAGAGCTGGAACCGCTGGCGCGTGGCCAGGGCCGCCATCAGGATCGCGCTGGTAACGTCCTGGACGGGGAAGCGGCGGAATGACTCGATGAGCCGGACAGCCTGCTGGTGGGTGATGGGGTCCGGTCGGCTGGCGCGGGTTGCCTGCACGTAGAACTCCTGCAGCACCTGGACCGACAGTGCCAGGTCACGGTCGGCCAGGATGTCGTTGGCGCGCTTGGCCTTGTCCTGCTCCGCGGGGTCACGTGAGATCGCGTAGAGCAGGACGTTGGTGTCAATGAACCGCACGGTCGTGGACCTCGTCGCGGCCAAGCCGGTCGGCCGCGCGGAACCGGCCGATCTCGGCCTGCACCTCTTGCTGGAGCGCCTCCAGCCTCGCGAGCTCGCCCATCCGCCCGGACAGCCGTTCGAGATACGCGACGACCAGTGCGCTCAGCGATGTATCGCGCTGCGCTGCGGCGACCCGGGCGTTGCGGTACACGTCGTCGGGCACGGAGACGGTAATGTTCTTCACAGTTTCACAGTAACACGGTTTACGTGGCCTGTGTTCCGCGCAGCGCGGCCCGGCATCGGTGATACGTCCGATCCGGCCATCGCCGCTCCAAGCTCAGTGAAATGCGGGCCAGCGACTGATCTGAGGATGTCGGCATAGTCCCGCGCATGCGGGCGGCGTTGTTCTCGAAGTAGCCGAGGGCGGTGTCGAGCTCGTTCTTCTTGACGCCGGTGAGAGGGAACGCGCGGGCGGCGGCCACGATGCCGTCGATGTAGCCGTAGTCGAGGTCCTCCAGCCGGGCGGCGAGCCATTCGTCCTTGCGGTCCAGCAGCATGAACTCCAGGAGAGGCGGGCGAGGTCGTGGAGGTGCTCGCGGGCGTGGTGGAGGTCCACGATCTGGGTGGCCTCCGGGAACCTGGCGGTGGCGATGCCCCAGATCCAGGCCGCGCCGTCGCCGAGGATGGTGAGCTGCCGGACGTGGTCCGCGCCGCGGCGGATGCCCTCGGCCTTCACCAGGTTCCCGAGCGTGCTCGCAGGCTCGAAGGTGGCGATGACGCTGGCGGAGTCCTGGTCGCGGACCGGGCAGCCGTCCTTGTCCAGCCTGTTCCGGGTGAAGAAGACGGCGAGCTTGACCTCGCGGGTGCGGGCGCGGCCGTCCTCGCCGTTGCCCTCGCGCCCGGCGGTCTCCTTGGGGGCCATGGGGACCCTGGTGCCGTCGATGGCCGCATAGAGCTTGTCCGGCAGCGGCGACGGGGGAAGCGGGACCAGCTTGCGGGCGGCGATGAGCCCGGCGCGGGGCCGGCCGGCGGCTGCGACGGCGGCCCCGCTGGACTCGGCTGCCCTTTCGACGCGCTTGGCGGTGAGGCGGATCCCGGCCAGGTCCTCCAGCAGCCGGGCGGCCTCCCTGAACGGGACGGCAGCGGCGGCGCGGTCGTTCATCGCGGCCAGGCCCGGCGACATGGACGCGGCCATGCCGAGTTCAGCGTCCCTCGGCGCGCGGCCGTGCCCGCAGGCCGCGCAGTGATACCAGGCCCGCGTCACGGTCACCAGGCCGAGCACCGTGTCGAAGGACTTGTCCCGGTAGCCGCGAACTCCGCCTCGTGCCCCTGCCCGCACGGCACCTGCGGCCCCCGGCCGGCGGACAGGAGCTCGCCCAGCATGCTCCCGCCGAGGCGGAGCAGTCCGGCGCGGATCACCACCTCCGCCGCCTCCATCCCGGCGTCGCCGCAGTTCTCCTCAAACCAACCGTGCCTGCCCGTTTCTTCCCGAGGCCTGGGGCGGTCCCCCTCCGCGTGCGACCATAGGCAGCATGGCCAGGTTCTACACCTATGCGGAGGTCCTCACCCCGGATCACGTTCAATGGGAGGTGCACGCCCGCGGACTCGGGTGCGGGCACGGGCCCGGGCTTGTCCTGCAGGAAGTCCTCGACCGCAACGGCGGTCGTTACGAAACCACGATGCCCGTGGCGGACGGCATCCGCGAGCAGGCGCGCATCTGCGCTCAGGTGCCCGGCGGCGAGGAGATAGCGCGAATCGCCAGCCTGTCCGAGGTGACCATATCCCTGGAGCACCTGCGCGGCCTCGACCCGAGCACGCGCATTGTGTGCGGGTATGGCCTCTGTGACTTCACCGACGCCGAACGCGACCGGCTGCCCCGCAGCGAAGGCCCCGTCGACCCCGCCACGATCATCGAGGGTCCCTTCGACCCCGCGAACCCAAGGCGCATCCTCCGGACATCCGCCTGCGGCTGATCTGCGAAAGCCTCGTCAATGGTCGCCGGGGGCCATGGCATGGTCGGACCACGCTTCAGGCTGTGCAGAGTGACGCGGTCACGGGGATCCGCGGGTACCTCGAACCGGGTCGTTTACCGGGTTCGGCTGGTCAGGCGGCTGGCGCCTCGTTGCGCGCTCCATACAGATCTGGTCTTCGGGCCTGCTTGCCTGCTGGCAGCGCAGCGTGGTGATGGCGCTGGCGCCGGCGCCGGCGACGGCCTAGTGCATGCCTGACTGCTTGAGGCGCAGGCTGGTAACCGACTTGCAGCTTGCTTCCACGACTCCGGAGCCGACGAACAGGCCGCGGGAGCGGACCCAGTGGTAGCGCATGCGGGGCGCGTTGTTCTCGAAGTAACCCAAGGCCGTGGCGAGCTCGTCTTTCTTGACGCCGGTGAGGGGGGAGGTGCGGGCTGCTCTGCGCGTTTCACCATCTGATCGCCATTCATAAATGGGGCTGGACGCTGGCCCTGAACGGCGACCACCACCGCCACCAGCCCCGATGGCACCAAGGTGCTGCACAGTCACGGACCGCCGCCGGCCGTCGCGGCCTGACCGCCGCGAGCAGCCGCGGCCGGCGTCTGGACGGCCTGACCAGGATCCCGGTCAGGTGGGTGATCCGCGTACGATCATCAGATCGTGAAGACCTCCACGCCGTCGGCAGTGACTGTCCGCGTGCCGGCCAAGGTGAACCTCCAGCTAGCCGTCGGGCCTCTCCGGTCCGACGGCTATCACGGCGTGGTCACGGTGTACCAGGCCATCTCGCTGTACGACGAGGTGACGGTGCGCCCGGCCGAGCGGACCAGGGTCGTGGTGACCGGCGAGGACGCCGCGCTAGTGCCCACCGGACCCACCAACCTGGCCAGCAAGGCGGTGACCGCGCTGGGCCGGGCGACGCGGCAGCGGGGGGCCAGCCGGCCCGGCGTGCAGATAGAGATCCGCAAGCGCATCCCGGTGGCCGCCGGGCTGGCCGGGGGCAGCGCGGACGCCGCCGCAGCCCTGGTCGCCTGCAACGAGCTGTGGCGCACCGGCCTGACCCAGCAAGAGCTTGCCGAGGTGGGCGCCAGGCTCGGCAGCGACGTGCCGTTCGCGCTCGTCGGGGGCACAGCCGTCGGGCGCGGTCGCGGGGAGCTGCTGACCGCCGCCCTGGTGTCCGGCAGCTACCACTGGGCGCTGGCCTTCGCTTCGGGCGGCCTTTCCACTCCAGAGGTCTACGCCACGTGTGATCGGCTCCGGGCCGCGCGCTCGGTTCAGCCCGAGCCGCAGCTCAGCGGCCCCCTGATGGCCGCACTACGTTCCGGCGACCCGGCGGCGGTCGGTCCGGAACTAGTGAACGACCTGCAGCCGGCCGCGATCTCCCTCCGCCCGGAACTGCGGCGCGCGCTGCTGGCCGGCCGGGAACACGGCGCGGTCGGGGTGATGGTGTCGGGCTCCGGCCCGACCTGCTTGTTCCTGGCCAGGGACGCGGCGCACGCGCGAGATCTCGCGGTCTCGCTGACGGGTGCCGGGATCTGCCGCGCCGTGACCGTGGCCAGCGGGCCGGTGCCGGGCGCCGCCGTCGTGCCGGTGCGGGAATCGGTGTGAACCTGGTCAACCTGGAGCAGGCCAGCAAGGCCTACGGCCCGCGCGTGCTCCTCGACCGGCTGTCGCTGGGCGTATCGGCCGGCGACCGGATCGGCGTGGTCGGGCGGAACGGCGCGGGCAAGACCACGCTGCTGGCGGCGCTGGCGGGCACCGCTGACCTCGACTCGGGACGTTCCACGCGAGCCCGCGGGGTCACGATCGACTACCTGCCGCAGGCCCAGCAGGTCACCGGACGGCTGGCGGAGGTCGTGTTCGGCTCGCTGCCCGAGCACGAGTGGGCGGCGGATCCGCGCCGCCGCGGCGTCATCGACGCGCTGCTCTCTGACATCGACATGTCCGCCGAGCTCGCGCGCCTGTCGGGCGGCGAACGGCGGCGGACCATGCTGGCGGCGGTGCTGCTCGGCTCGCATGACCTGCTCCTCCTCGACGAGCCCACCAACCACCTGGACGTCGAGGCCATCCGCTGGCTCGCGGGCTACCTGCGCGAGTACGGCAGGAGCTACGTCGTCGTCACCCACGACCGGTGGTTCCTGGACGAGGTCAGCGAACGAACCTGGGAGCTGGCCGACGGCCAGGTGCATGCCTACGAAGGCGGCTACTCCGCCTACGTGCTGGCGCGGGCGGAGCGGGCCAGGCTCGCGGAGGCCGCGGACGTGCGCCGGCGTAACCTCCTGCGCAAGGAGCTGGCCTGGCTGCGCCGCGGTCCGCCCGCCCGGACGAGCAAGCCCAAGTTCCGCATCGAGGCCGCGACCGCGCTCACGGTGGACGAGCCCCCGCCGCGGGACGGTGTCGAGCTGACCAGCCTGGCCGCCGCCCGGCTGGGCAAGACCGTGCTCGAGCTGGCGGACGTCACGGTGACCGCCGGGCAGCGGACGCTGCTGGAGAACGTCACCTGGCAGCTCGGGCCGGGTGACCGCATCGGCGTGGTGGGCGTCAACGGCAGCGGGAAGACCACGCTGCTGCGGCTGCTGGCCGGCGAGGCGGACGCGCACGCGGACGGGAACGACCGCGCGGCCGGCGATGCGGACGGGCTGCACGTCTCGGGCCGGGTGCGGCGCGGCAGCACGGTACGGCTCGGCTACCTGACCCAGGAGCCGCCGCCGGTCGATCCGGGGCTGCGGGTGCTGGAGGCCGCCGAGCAGGTGCGCGGATCGGTGCAGATCGGCAAGCGGGAGCTGTCCGCCAGCCAGCTGCTGGAACGGCTCGGCCTGCGCGGTGACCGGCAGTGGGCACCGGTGGGCGAGCTGTCCGGCGGCGAGCGCCGGCGGCTCCAGCTCATGATGATGCTGCTGGGCGAGCCGAACGTGCTGCTGCTGGACGAACCGACCAACGACCTGGACATCGAGACGCTGACCGAGCTGGAGGACCTGCTCGACGGCTGGCCCGGCTCGGTGGTGGCCGTCAGCCACGACCGGTACTTCCTGGAGCGAGTCACTGATCACGTGATCGCGCTGGTCGACGGCAAGCTCGCGTTCTTGCCGGGCGGCGTGGACGAGTACCTGGCCCGGCGAGACCAGCAGCGAGACCAGCAGCGAGACCAGCAGCGCGCGGCCACGCCGCCCGCCACCGCATCCGCCTCGGCCCCCGCCGTGACGCTCACGGCGGCGCGCCAGCGGTCCGGGCAGAAGGAGCTCGCCCGGCTGGAGCGCCAGATCAGCAGGCTGACCGGCACGGAGGCGAGCCTGAGCGAGCAGCTGGCGCAGAGCGCTACCGACTACGCCGCCCTGATCGAGCTGGGCGCGGAGCTCAAGACCGTGCAGGAGGAGCGGGCGGCGCTCGAGGAGCGCTGGCTGGCCCTGGCGGAGGAGCTCGGGGGCTAGCCGGCGAGCAGGAAGGCGAGCGCGATGATGGCATACCCCGTGTCGTTCGCGTGCTCGTTCGCCCGGTGCAGGGGTCGGGTACAGGACCAGGTCAGCTGGCAGATGGTGGCCACATTCCGGGGGACGGCGCCGAACCGCGGCAGGCGTACCCGGTCGGTGAAGTCAGCGCTGTGAAAGGCCGCGAAGACGTTGGCCACCCGCGCTCCGTAGCGCTGGTACATCCGGGTCAGCAGGCCGTTGTAGCCGTCCACGAGCCGCTCGGTGAGCACGGCGATTTCCTGGCCGTTCCGGCCGTGCAGCCAGCCGGCTAGCTCGGGGACGTAGTAGTTCATCCCGATGATCTTGACGTGACGGCCGCCCGCCGCGCGCAGGCCGGACAGGATGGTCCTCAGGTCATCGACGGTCAGCCTGACCCGCGAGCTCATGCAGCGGGCCACCTTTCTCAGCGCGCCGCCCAGGAAGCAGGAGTTGGGGTCGTTGGCGCCGATGTCGATGGTGACCAGCGACACCGCCCGGCGGTGCGCGCGCAGGAAACTCCGGGCCGCGGCGAGCTGAGAGCCCGCGGCGTAGTGGCAGATCCCGCCCCTGATCATCGTGTACGACGTCTCGCCCGAGCAGCCCAGCTTGACCAGCCGCAAGCCAGGATCGCCGCGCCGCAGGACGGCATAGAGCCGGTCGGGATAGCGGCCGGCGGTGGCCCGGCTGACGCCCGACGAGTCGGGCTGGACGCCGCGCGCGAGTGAGTCACCCAGAGAAAGGTAGTAACGAGGTCCCGGTGCCGGACTGGCTGACCGGTCCGCCGTCGTGTGGGCCGGCGTTCCGGCCGCCGGGCCCGAGCACCCCGCTAGTGAGGCAGCCACCAGGCCAATAACCACGGCCGTCGCGAGCACGCAGCCCGCGAGCGCTGCGAGGCGGCTGACGAGATGGCGAATGTCGCTAACCCCCGGCTAGGTTCCATTCGAGTCTAGGCGCGCCTGCGGCCGCGCGTCGAACGGCGCGAGCAGCATCCGCAGCAGCGTGGCCAGTTCCGCCTGCTGGGCCGGAGCCAGCCCGGTCAGCAGCTCGCGTTCGCGCTCCAGCAGGCCGGCCAGCGCGGCGTCGGCGGTCCGCTTGCCGCAGTCGGTGAGCCCGACCAGGACCCCGCGCTTGTCCTGCTGGTCGCGCTGGCGGCTGACCAGGCCGGCGGCGGCCAGGCGATCGATCCGGTTGGTCATCGTGCCGGAGGTCACCAGCGTCGCGTGCAGCAGCGCGCCCGGGCTGAGCTGGTACGGCGGCCCCTGCCGGCGCAGCGCGGAGAGAACGTCGAACGCCCAGGGCTCCAGGCCGTGCGCGGCGAAGGCGGCGCGGCGGGCCCGGTCCAGGTGCCGGGCCAGCCGGGACAGGCGGCTCAGTACCTGCAAGGGCGAGACGTCCAGATCGGGCCGCTCGGCATGCCAGCGGTCGACCAGGTCGTCGACCTCGTCGCGCATCGGAGCCGCCGACGTCCTGTCCTCCGGTGTCCCGCGCTGCGCCATGCCGGCAGCATATCTCTTGACATCGAGACTTCAGGTCCGGTAAATAGGAAGCCAAGTATCTTGATATCGAGACATCCAGGCGGTTGAAATGTGGGATCCAGCGCAGTACCTGCGATTCGGCGATGAGCGATCGCGCCCGTTCTTCGACCTGGTCGCCCGCATCGGCGCGGACCGGCCCGGCCTGGTGGTGGACCTGGGCTGCGGGCCCGGCCAGCTGACCGCCGCGCTGGCGCAGCGCTGGCCCGGCGCCCGGGTCCACGGCATCGACTCCTCGGCGGAGATGATCTCCGCCGCCGAGCAGGTGCGGCGCGACGCCCCGGCGGCCAGTCCGGGCGGCCTCACCTTCGATCGCGGCGACATCCGGGACTGGCGGCCGGACGAGCCCGTGGACGTGATCGTGTCGAACGCCGTGCTGCAGTGGGTTCCAGGCCACGAGAAGCTGCTGGTTCCCTGGGTCGGAGCGCTGGCCCCGCGAGGCTGGCTGGCCTTCCAGGTGCCCGGCAACCTTGATCAGCCCATTCATGCGATCGCGCGCGAGCTGGCCGGATCGCCGCGGTGGCGCCCCCAGCTGGCAGGCGTCGAGCTGAACCGGCAGGCGGCCGATCCGGCCGAGTACGTCCACCTGCTCAGCCGGGGCGGCTGTCGCGTGGACGCCTGGGAGACGACCTACCTGCACGTGCTGGCGGGGGAGGATCCGGTGCTGGAGTGGTACAAGGGGACCGGGCTGCGGCCGGTTCTGGCGGCCCTGGAGCCGGCCCGGGCGTCCGCCTTCCTGGCGGAATACGGAGCCGCGGTGCGCGCGGCCTACCCGCCGGCGCCCTATGGCACGATCCTGCCCTTCCGCCGGGTCTTTGTCGTCGCCCGGCGCGATTAGGGTTTCTTGCGCAGCCGGTCGCGTGCGGCCGGGGAGATACGCGGGCTGGGATCGAGCTGAGATAGCCCGTTCCAGGCCAGGTTGACCAGGTGCGCGGCCACGTCCTCAAGGTCGGGCTTGCGCGCGTCCAGCCACCACTGGCCGGTGAAGGCGACCATGCCCACCAGCATCTGCGCGTACATGGGCGCCAGCTTGGGGTCGTAGCCGCGGGCCTTCAGCACGTCGCCGAGGATGTACTCCACCTGGCCGGCCACGTCGCTGATCAGGCTGGCGAAGGTGCCCGAGCCCGAGGTCGGGTTGGAATCGCGGACCAGGATGCGGAAGCCGTCGGCGTTGTCCTGGATATAGCGCAGCAGGCTGACCGCGGCGACCTCGAACTTCGGCATGTGGTCTTCGCCTTCGAGCAGCCGGGTCGCCATCTCCAGGAAGCGCCCGACCTCACGGTCGACCACGACCGCGTACAGCCCTTCCTTGCCGCCGAAATGCTCGTAGACGACCGGCTTGGACACGCCGGCCTGGGCGGCGATCTCCTCGATGGAGGTGCCGTCCAGGCCGCGCTCGGCGAAAAGGCGCCTGCCGATATTGAGCAGCTGCTCGCGGCGTTCCTTGCCCGTCATTCGCTTGCGACCGCTGCCCGGTGGTTGGCTTGTCACCGGTCCATCATGTCTGGGCCACGCTCAGTCGGCCAATTCGCCGGACGTGGCCGCGCGCACCGAGGGCCGGGCCATGGAGCCGAGCTTCCGCGATCCGCCGGTGTACTTGGCGGTCAGCCGGTCGGTGTCCGGCCAGCGCACGTCGGTCGCCCAGCCCAGCTTCTCGGCGAACCAGATGAGCCGGGCGGCAATGTCGATCTGGCCCTTGAGCGCGCCGTGCCGGGCACAGGTCGGATCGGCGTGGTGCAGGTTGTGCCAGGACTCGCCGAAGGACAGGATGGCGAGCCAGTTGACGTTCCTGGACTTGTCGCGGACCTCGAACTCTTCCTTGCCGAAGGTGTGGCAGATCGAGTTGATCGACCAGGTGACGTGATGCAGGAACGCGATCCGGACCAGGCTGCCCCAGAAGAACGCGGTCACGGCACCCTGCCAGGACATCGACCACAGGCCGCCGATGAGCGCGGGCGCCAGCAGCGAGACCGCCACGATGGCCGGGAAGTTGGCGGAGATGCGGCGGATCCTGGGGTCGGCCAGCAGGTCGGGGCAGAACTTCTCCTGCGAGGTGTGGCTGCCGTCGAACAGCCACCCGACGTGGGCGAAGGCCAGGCCCTTGGTCAGCGCCCGCCAGTCACTGCCAAACCGCCAGGGGGAGTGCGGGTCGCCCTCGCGGTCGCTGTACTTGTGGTGGCGGCGGTGGTCGGCGACCCACGTCAGCACCGGTCCCTCGATGGCCAGCGTCCCGGCGATGGCCAGGGCGACGCGCAATCCGGTCACGGCCTTGAAGGACCCGTGCGTGAAGTAGCGGTGGAAGCCCATGCTGATGCCGAGGCCGGAGATCGCGTAGAACACGACGGCGATCACGATGTCGTGCCAGCCCAGCCCCCAGCCCCACGCCAGCGGCACGGCGGCGAGCAGCGCGAGCATGGGGACGACGACGAAGATCCCGACCAGGATCTTCTCGCCGCTGCCGATCGGCTCGGGATCGAGCTCGGGGAGCGGGCCAGTCCTGGCGGCACTCCCTGCGGGGGTGGCTGGGCGGTCAGCGGTCGTGGTCATGGCGTCCTCGCTTGGCACGAAACGGTGCCGGGGTCGGCTGGTCAGTCCGCACGCACCGGGGCAAGGGCAGATGCAGAATACGCTTACGTAACCGTAGGCTACGGCACCGTAGGTTGCGCAAGGGTCAACCGAATATTTTCTGGCATTGTCGTGAAGATCACACAGCGCCGGATCGGCTGCCCGGTCGGTAGAGTTGAGCCCGTCTTCCCCTTCCCGGGTCGTCCAAACGGCAGGACTTCCGGTTTTGGTCCGGACAACCGAGGTTCGAATCCTCGCCCGGGAGCATCAGCGCCATATCGCGGCAGACGGCCAGGTCCGACGGCGGAGCGCAGGCCGCCGGAGCCGGGGCGGTATTCTGCCTGCTGGGCCCACTGACCCCCCAGCCCGCTGCCCACTGACCCACTGACTACGACGTCAAGGAGCCGAGCCGAGTGAGCATGAGCGGTCCGGCCGCTGTCATCATTCTCGCCGCCGGCGAGGGCACGCGGATGAAGAGCAGCACGCCCAAGGTGCTGCATGAAGTGTGCGGCGAGACGATGCTCGGCCACGTCCTGGCCGCGGCGCGCGACCTCCAGCCACAGCGGCTCGTGGTCGTGGTCGGCGACACCAGCGGGCCGGTGGCCGACTACCTGGCCCGCTGCGCGCCCGACGCGACCGCTGTCGTGCAGTCACGGCGCGGCGGCACCGGTCACGCGGTGCGGATCGCCATCGAGACGCTCGGCGCGCTGGACGGGACCGTGGTGGTCACCTACGGCGACACCCCGCTGCTGCGCGGGCGGACGCTGGCCGGCCTGGTGGCCGCCCGCGAGACGGCCGGGGCGGCCGCGACCGCGCTCGTGGCCCGGGCCGCGGACCCGACCGGCTACGGGCGGATCATCCGCGACGAGGCGGGCGACTTCGCCGGGATCGTGGAGCAGGCCGATGCCACCGCGGAGCAGGCGGCGATCGACGAGATCAACACGGGCATGTACGCCTTCGACGGCCACCTGCTGGCCGGGGCGGTGGCCCGGCTGTCCACCGGCAACGCCAAGGGCGAGGAGTACCTGACCGACGTCCTGTCGATCCTGCGCGGGGACGGCCTCCCGGTCGGCACCGTCTGGTGCGCGGACCTCGACGAGATCCTGGGCGTCAACGACCAGGCTCAGCTGGCCCGGGCCCGGCGCGTGCTGAACGACCGGCTGCTCGGCTCGTGGATGGGATCCGGCGTGACGATCGTCGACCCGGCGAGCACCTGGGTGGATGTCGGCGTCGTGCTCGAGCCGGGGGCGCGGATCGGCCCGGCCACCCAGCTCGAAGGTGGCACCAAGATCGGGGCGGGGGCCCGGATCGGACCAGGGTGCCTGGTCCGTGATTGCGTTATCGCTCCGGAAGCTACCGTCATCCAGTCCGTCTGCGAGTGCGCGGTGGTGGGGCCCGGCGCGGTCGTCGGGCCGTACGCGCACCTGATCGCGGGCGACCGGGTGGAGGCAGGCGGGGCGGTCGCGTCAGGCCAGCCGGGACGCAGCCCGGTCGCGTCGGGCAAGGGAGAATAAGGCATGACCGGGATCACCGCCTCCGGCGAGAAGAAGATGATGCTCTTCTCCGGCCGTGCTTTTCCCGAGCTAGGGACCGAGATAGCCGGCTGCCTGGGCATCGAGCCGACGCCGAGCAGGAACTATGACTTCGCCAACGGCGAGATCTTCGTCCGGTTCCTCGAATCGGTCCGCGGCTGCGACGCCTTCGTCCTGCAAAGCCACACCGCTCCCATCAACCAGTGGATCATGGAGCAGCTGATCATGGTCGATGCGCTCAAGCGCGCCTCGGCCAAGCGGATCACGGTGGTAGCGCCGTTCTTCGGCTACGCCCGGCAGGATAAGAAGAGCCGCGGGCGGGAGCCGATCTCGGCCCGGCTGATGGCCGACCTGTTCCGGACGGCCGGGGCCGACCGGCTGATGGCCGTCGACCTGCATACCGCCCAGATCCAGGGCTTCTTCGACGGCCCGGTCGACCATTTGTTCGCGCTGCCGATCCTGGCCTCCTACCTGGAGGGCAAGCTCGACCTGTCGAACGTGACGGTGGTGGCGCCCGACGCCGGCCGGGTGCGGGTCTGCGAGCGCTGGACGGACCGGCTGGGCTGCCCGCTGGCCATCATCCACAAGCGCCGAGATCCAGACGTGGCCAACCAGATCAAGGTGCTCGAGGTGGTCGGGCAGGTGGCCGATCGCACCTGCATCCTGGTGGACGACATGATCGACACCGGGTCCACCATCGTGAACGCGGCCGAGACGCTCTTCGAGCAGGGCGCGGCCCAGGTCATCGTGACCGCCACGCACGGCGTCCTGTCCGGGCCCGCCGTGGACCAGCTGAAGAACTCGCGAATCAGCGAGGTGATCGTCACCAACACGCTGCCGATCAGCCACGAGAAGCGCTTCGACAAGCTCACCGTCCTGTCGATCGCCCCGCTGCTCGCCCGGGCCATCACCGAGGTGTTCAGCGATGGCTCGGTGACCAGCCTGTTCGACGGGCAGGTCTGACCAGGTCGGCAGACGCTGGCCACGTCGGCTAGACTGCGCACGCATTCCCCTGTCGTCACAAGGAGTTGTCACCGTGCCCGAGGTACACATCGCGGCCGAGCCGCGTACGGAATTCGGCAAGGGCCCGGCCAGGCGCGAGCGACGCGCCGGCAAGGTCCCCGCCGTGCTCTACGGACACGGCGGCGACCCGCGGCACCTCAGCCTGCCCGGCCACGATGTCCTGCTGGCCCTGCGCACGGCCAACGTGCTGATCCGGCTGGACGGCCTGTCGGGCGGCAGCGAGCTGGCCCTGCCCAAGGCCGTGCAGCGCGATCCGATCAAGGGCACCGTCGAGCACGTTGACCTCATCCTGGTCCGCAGCGGCGAGAAGGTGACCGTCGAGATCCCCATCAACCTCGTGGGCGAGCTGGCCCCCGACGGCATGCTCGAGCAGCAGCTCGTGCAGATCTCGCTGGAGGTCGAGGCCACGCACATCCCGCCGGGCATCGAGATCAGCATCGAGGGCATGCGGGTCGGCGACGCGGTGCACGCCAGTGACCTGGAGCTGCCCCAGGGCGCCACGCTGGCCGTCGAGCCGGACATCCTGGTCCTGCACGTGACGGCGGCCCCGACGGCCGAGCAGATGGAAGCCGAGCTGGGCCTGCCCGAGGGCGAGGAGACCGCTGCCGCCGAGCCGGAGGCGCCCGCCGCCGTGCCGGACGCCGTGCCGGGCGACTCCGCTGGCCAGGCTGGCTGAGCGCCATAGACCGGTGGCTGATCGTGGGCCTGGGCAATCCGGGCCCGCAGTACGCGGCCAACCGCCACAACGCCGGGTCCATGGTGGCCGACGAGCTGGCCGAGCGGATGGGGGCCAGCTTCAAGCGCGACCGCTCGCGGGCCCAGGTGGCGACGGGAACGCTGGCGGGCACGCCGGTGACGCTGGCCAAGCCACTCAGCTTCATGAACCTCTCGGGCGGCGCGGTGGCGGCGCTGCGCAGCTTCTACAAGATCCCGCCCGGCCGCATCCTGGCCCTCCACGACGAGCTGGACCTGCCGTTTGGCACCATCAGGCTCAAGGCTGGTGGCGGAGATAACGGTCATAACGGATTGCGCTCGGTAACCGCCTCGCTCGGCAGCCGGGACTATCACCGTCTCCGCCTGGGCATCGGGCGCCCGCCCGGCCGGATGGACCCGGCTGATTTCGTGCTCCGCGATTTCTCCGCCGCCGAGCGAGCCGAGCTGCCCGAGATCGTCGGCCGGGGCGCCGACCTGGCGGAGGCCTTGCTGGCCCGCGGCGCCGAGGGAAGCCCTTAGTCTTGTCCGCATGCAGTCACTGGGAATCGACGGCGCCTTTGTCGCCGTACCGCGGATCTTTCCCGACCACCGCGGGAGCTTCCACACCTGGTTCCGGTCCGCGGACCTGCTCGAGGACCTGGGCTACCGCTTTGAGCTAGCCCAGGCTAACTGCTCGGTATCACATCAGGGCGTGCTCCGCGGCGTGCATTTCTCCGAGGTCCCGCCGGGGCAGGCGAAGTACGTGACCTGTCCCAGCGGCGCGATCCTCGATGTGGTGGTCGACCTGCGGATCGAGTCTCCCACCTACCTGCGCTGGGCCGCCGTCCCGCTGAACGACGAGAACCGCCAGGCGGTCTTCATCGCCGAGGGCCTCGGGCACGCCTTCGTGGCGCTCAGCCCGCAGGCCACCGTGATGTACTTCTGCTCCACCCCGTATGCACCGGAGATCGAGCACGGGGTAGACCCGTTCGATCCGGAGATCGGCATCGCCTGGCCCGAGGACATGAAGTTCATCCTGTCCGACAAGGATGCCAGCGCTCCCACCGCCGAAGCCGCGCGCCAGGCCGGGCTGCTCCCGGACTACGCCCAATGCCAGGCCTGCGAGACCCGATGACCATGCACTCAGCGAGAGGGCCTGCCACGGCGGCCGATGACGATGTGCTGTCCGAGCGCCTGGCGGCAGAAGCAGGGCGCCGGCTGCTGACCCTGCGAGCCCGCGGGGGCGAGCCCGCCGCGCTGCGGGACGCGGGCGACCGGCTGTCTCACGAATTCCTGGCCACTGAGCTGGCGCGGCTGCGGCCCGATGATGCCGTGCTCTCCGAAGAGGGCCGGGACGATCCCGTCCGGCTCTGCGCCAGCCGGGTCTGGATCGTTGACCCGCTGGACGGCACGCGCGAGTTCGGCGAGCCGGGCCGCACCGACTGGGCGGTGCATGTCGCCCTCTGGGAGCGCGGCGAGCTGACGGCCGGGACCGTCGCCCTGCCCGCGCAGGACCGGCTGCTGAGCACCGCCCGGCCGATCGCCCCCCAGCCCGTCGCGGATCCGCTGCGCCTGCTGGTGAGCAGATCACGGCCACCGGAATTCGTGCAGCGGCTCGCCGAGCGACTCGGCGCGGTACTGGTGCCGCTGGGCTCGGCGGGCGCCAAGGCCGCGGCGGTCATCGCCGGGGACGCCGACGCCTACGTGCACAGCGGAGGCCAGTACGAGTGGGACTCCGCCGCGCCAGTGGCCGTCGCCCGTTCGGCGGGGCTGCACACGTCCCGGATCGACGGCTCGCCCCTGGCCTATAACCAGCCCTCTCCGTCGCTTCCCGACCTCCTGATCTGCGCGTCCCCCATTGCAGCGCTGCTGCTGGAGACCATCGCGGGCGTCCAGGGCAGCTAGGTGGCGAAGCGCCACTCCATCCGATTTGCGCGACCCTCACCGGTAGCCGCCTGGTTCGGCATATTCTGTTCGACCTGGCCACCATTGCGCCGTGTCTGCTCCGGTGTTGAGCCGCGGCAGCGCAGGCTGGGACTGCCGACCGAGGGATGTTATGAACGTACGGATTCTGCAGGGATTCACCGCGCTCGCGGTGATCGCCGCCACGACGATGAGCGCCCAGATCCCCAGCGCGTGGGCGGCGGTCGGTCAGCCCAGCGCCGTGGCGGCCCAGCAGAAATCGGCCCGCCCCGCGCCCTACGTCAGCGCGACCGCAGCGGCGTCCTGGCAGACGAACGGCACGGTCTGGGCCATTGCCTACTCCCGGGGCACGGTGTACGTCGGCGGCCAGTTCAGCTCGGTGCGGCCGCCGGGGGCCCGGCCGGGTCACGGGGAGACGGGGCGCACCTTCGTGGCCGCCTTCAGCTCCGCCACCGGCGCCCTGATCAGGTCCTTTCACCCGACGATCTCGGGCGCGTCCGGGTCCGAGGTGACGGCGCTGGCGGTGTCCCCCGATGGCAAGACCCTCTACGTGGGCGGCCTGTTCAACCATGCCGACGGGACCTTCCGGGACAACCTGGCCGCCTTCAGCACGTCGAACGGGGCCCTGACCGGCTGGGCGCCGACGGCGTTCGGGAAGGTGAACGCGATCGCGCTGAATTCCCGGGGCACGGAAATCTACCTCGGCGGCAGCTTCAACCAGCTCGCCGGCCAGACCCGGACCTATGCCGGCGCCGTCGGCCTCCGCGGCAGGGCGCTGCCCTGGGCTCCGGTCCTCAACGACGCGGTGACCTCCATCGCGGTGGCTCCTGGCAACGCCCAGGTCCTCATCGGCGGCTACTTCCAGACCATCAACGGCGCGACCCAGAACGCCGCGGGCGCCGTCGACGCGGCAGCCGGGAGGACGACCGAGCGCTGGGCGGCGAACATCGTTCCCTTTAACCCGGGCACCTGTACCTCAGCCGTCAAGACCATCGTCATCAGCGGCGCTACGGCCTACCTAGGTGCGGAGGGGACGGGCGCCGGCTGCTTTGACGGTGACTTCGCGGTCAGGCTCGGCACCGGGAGCAGCCCCCGCGACACCCTGGCCTGGCAGAGTGACTGCCTCGGCGCGACCCAGTCGCTGGCCGTCGTCGACGGCACCCTGTTCAAGGGCTCGCACGCGCACGATTGCGCGTTCGCGCCGGGCGGCTTCCCGCAGAACCCCGAGACCGCCGGCCCCTACGTGACCCGCCACCTGCTCAGCCAGTCGCTGGGCGACGGCACGCTCGGGCACTGGACGCCGAACACCAACGCCACCGTGCTCGGCCCGCGCGTGATGGCCTCCGACGGCCACCAGCTGTTCCTCGGCGGGGACTTCACCACGGTGAACGGGCGGGGCCAGCAGGGCTTCGTGCGCTTCGCGGCCGGTCCCGACACCATCACGCCGGTCCGGCCGGCCGCCCCGGCCGCCACCAGCCCGGCCAGGGGCGTGGCCCTGGTGACCTTCACCGGCGCCAGCACCTCCGATGTCGGGACGCTGACCTACTCGGTCTACCGCAGCGGGCAGCGCGCCCCGATCGGCCAGATCACGGCGACGTCCTGGCCCTGGGCGCTCCCCGTCCTGCACTATCGCGCCGCCGGCCTGCGGCCGGGATCGGCCTACACGTTCTCGGTGACGGTCAGCACGGGTACCCGCACGTCGGGGAAGTCGTCGGCGTCGACGCCGGTCACCGTCGCCCGCAGGAGCCCGGTGCTCAGTTACCGGACGAAGGTCCTGGACGGCAATCCGAGCTTCCTCTGGCTGCTCGACGAGCGGGCTGGCCGCGTGGCGGGTGACTCGTCACCGCACCACTTCACTGGCATCTACGAGCGGGGCACCACCAAGCGGGCGGCGGGCCCGATCGCCGGGACTCCGAACACCGCTACCGCCTTCAACGGCGTGCGGGGCCTGGTCACGTCGGCCAGCCGGGTGGCCGCTCCGAAGGCCTTCTCCATCGAGGCCTGGTTCAAGACCACCACCAAGACCGGGGGCAAGATCGTCGGGTTCGGCAGCAGGCAGACCGGCCGGAGCTCCAGCTACGACCGCCAGATCTACCTGATGAACGACGGCCAGCTGGTGTTCGGCATGCTCACCCCGCAGCGACAGGCCATCCTGACGCCGAACGTCTACAACGACGGCCGGTGGCACTACGTGGTGGCGACGTTCAGCTCAGCCGGCGGACCGTCGAACATGACGCTGTACGTCGACGGCCAGCGGATCGCCGCCCGGGCCACCGGGGCGTCCTCGCCGTACGCGGGCTACTGGCGGGTCGGCGGCGACAACCTCAACGGCTGGAACCTCGACTACTGGGGCAGCAACAGCCAGCGCACCACCGAGCCGAACAGCTACTACTTCGGCGGGTCCATCGGCGATGTCGCGGTCTATCCCTCGGTCCTGTCCCCGGCCCAGGTCGCGGCCCACTATGCGAACGCGTTGTCCCGCTAGAGGATCGCAATGCTCCGGATCTGGCCAAAAAGTTCATGCTAGTCGTGAATAGCTGTCAACCTCCCGTTTTGGTGGCGCGTCTAGCTAGCACGCAGTAAACGGGTCAAAAACGCCGGGCGAATGCCGCACCAACGAAGGACGGCCAAGTACGGGGCTGGGGTCGATCGGTGGAGAAGGAGCGCGGTGGCGGGAAACACGGCACTCTCCGGGAGGTGGCGCACCGACCGGGTCGTCGCGCGCCTGGCGGGCCAGAACTCCGCCTCGTGGACGAACGGGTACCTCCGTCAGGTCATCTCCGCCGATGCCATCTGCGGCCTGGCGGCAGGACTGCTGGCCTTCCAGATCCGGTTTGACGCTACCGCCAGCCGGCATGCCGGGCCGTACCTTCTGTTCAGCCTGATCCTGCCGGTGCTCTGGCTGCTGGCGGTCAGGCTGGCCGGCGGGTACGACGCGCGCTTCATCGGCGTGGGGCCCGATGAATTCCGCCGGGTCCTCCAGGCCGGGGTCTGCCTGACCGGGGGCGTGGCCATCCTGGCCTACGCGACCAAGACCGATGTGGCCCGCGGCTACGTCCTCATCGCCCTGCCCTCGGTCACCGTGTTCGACGTGCTCGGCCGGTTCACCTTGCGCAAGCGGCTGCACAAGCTGCGGCGGCTGGGCAGCTGCATGCGCAAGGTCGTCCTGGTCGGGCACGCGCAGGTCGCGGCCGACCTCGTGGCCCTGCTGAACCGCGAGACCTATCACGGTCTCTCGGTGGTGGCGGCCTGCGTGGCCGGCCCGGTCCATCCCGCCGATATCGCCGGGATACCGGTCCTGCACGGGCTGGACGACGTGCCCGATGTCGTGGAGCGGTACGACGCCGACACCGTTGCCGTGCTGGCCTGCCCGGAGATGAGCGGCTTGCGGCTGCGCGAGCTCGCCTGGGAACTGGAGAAGACCGATACCGACCTGTGTGTCGCGCCGGCCCTGCTGGATGTCGCCGGGCCCCGCACGACGATCCGGCCGGTCGCCGGACTGCCCCTGCTGCACATGGACCATCCGGAGTTCACCGGCGCCCGGCAGATCATCAAGGCGGCGTTTGACCGGACCTGCGCCGTGTCGGCCCTGCTGCTGCTCAGTCCGCTGCTGGTCGTCGTGGCGATGACCATCCGGCTGTCCGATCACGGGCCGGCCCTGTTCCGGCAGACCCGGGTGGGTCGCGATGGCCGGGCCTTCACCCTGTACAAGTTCCGCACGATGGTCACCGACGCCGAGGCGCGGAAGGCGGAGCTGACGGCACTCAACGAGACCGACGCCGTGCTGTTCAAGATCCGTCGCGACCCTCGGGTCACCCCCGTCGGCGCGCGGCTGCGCCGCTGGTCGCTGGATGAGCTGCCGCAGCTGATCAATGTGCTGCGCGGTGACATGTCCCTCGTCGGCCCGCGGCCCGCGCTGCCCGAGGAAGCAGCCCGGTACGGCGATCATGTCCGCCGCCGGCTGGCGGTCAAGCCCGGCCTGACTGGCCTGTGGCAGGTGAGCGGCCGGTCCAACCTCTCCTGGGAGGAGTCCGTCCGGCTGGACCTGCGCTACGTGGAGAACTGGTCGTTCGTGCTCGACCTGCAGATACTGTGGAAAACCTGCTCAGCGGTCGCTTACGGCCGGGGTGCTTATTAATTGAGGTGCATATAGACATGGGTGACTCGCGGGAGTTGCTGGATGCTTACTTTGATGAGTCGCGGGCGCGGCAGCAGCGGCTGCGACTGACTAAGGCGACGGACTCCGGTGCCCGGGTGGTGCTGAAGAACCTGGTCCCGGTGCGCTATCGCGGGACGGGGCGGATGATCCTGACCGACGCGGTGCGGAGCCGGGAGCGGCGGAAGGCGGCGGCGCTGGCCGGGCGGGGCGGGCTGCGGCTGCACCTGGGCTGCGGCGGGGAGCGCAAGGCCGGGTGGGTGAACATCGACCTGCTCGGCGACCCGGTCGACGTGGCCTGGAACCTGGCCAGCCCGCTGCCGTTCGCGTCCGGGTCGGTCGCGGCGGTCTTCCATGAGCACCTGCTGGAGCACCTGCCGCTGCAGGCCGGGGATGCGTTCATGGGCGAGTGCTACCGGGTGCTGGCCCCGGGCGGGATCCTGCGGGTGGGCGTGCCCGACGCCGGCAAGCTGGTCCGCTCCTACGCCGGTGACCGCGAGTACCTGGAGGCCCGGCACCCCGACCGTCCCACCGCGCTGCTGGCGGTCCAGGAGCTGTTCTACTGGCACCGGCACACCGCCATGTTCGACACCGAGACCCTGGCCCTGTTCTTCCGGGCCAGCGGGTTCCCCGACCCGCAGGAACGCGAGTACGGCGACACCGACCTCGACCAGGCCCCCGACACCGAGCGCCGCCGCGACCAGACCCTCTACATGGAAGCCCGCAAGCCCAGTTAGGCGCGTAACGCAGGCGGCCCCCGGTCCCGCAGGCTTGCGGTGACCGGGGCCGTTGCGTTAGTTACTGAGCCCTAGTTACTGACTGGTTACCGTCAGCTGTGTGTCCGCGGTAGCGGTCCCCGCGGCGTTGCTGGCCACGATCAGCACCGGGTAGTTCCCGGCGGGCAGCAGGTTTCCGGCCTTGTCATGGCCGAAGTACCAGGTGGAGGACCATCCGGCCGACTGAGCGGGTGGGTCGAGTTCCCGCAGCACCGTGCCCCGGCTGCTCATCACGCAGATCCCGATGTGAGCGGGCTGGCTGAGCTTGAACATGATCCGGACATGGTTGGCGCCGGTGGGCGCGAACGCCGTGGGGCTGACGGCCGGCACGGTGATCAGCGGCGCGGCCGGCAGCACCGTGGGACCGGGAGCCGCGGACGCGGTCTGAGTGGGCGTCGGAGTCGGGTTGGGTGCCGGATTCGACCGCGTGGGGGCCGGCGACGGAGCGCCGACCGGAACGGGCGCGGGCGGGTTGGGCGTGGCCGAGTCGGACCGGGCCACGGCGTCGCGCCAGGCTTGGATAGAGGGAGAGTCGTTCAGCTCCATCCAGGGGAATCCCACGGAGTTGAACAGGGTGCCGAACAGGGCACCGCTACTCTGCAGGTAGTTGGCCACCCCGGCCAGCCAGCCGGGGCGCCCGTTCGGCGTGCCCAGGGCGAATTCGGCGAAACCGTACGGCAGGCCCACGCTCTTCGACGCGGCTATCTCCGGCCCCATGAAGTCGGCCGGGGAGGTCAGCTGCGGGTTGGAGTTGTGCACGGTGCCCGCCGGGTAAGCGTCCCAGCCCATGGTGCTGATGACATGGCCCGCCGGCAGGAAGTCGCGGAAGTTGAAGCCGGACGCCGGGTCGAGATCCCACGACATCAGGATCAGGGTGGACCGGAGGTCAGGATTATGCGCCGCGTCGGCGATCGCCACGATATGGGTCCAGGCGGCCTTGTACTGAGCCAGCGTGAACGAGCCGTCAGTGATGAAGGGCTCGGGCTCGTGATAGTACGAGTAGTAGATCGGGTGCCCGGTCGGGGCGGTGTCGAAGAAATGCGCGAGCGCGCCGTCGTCGGCACCCGACAGAATGGTCGCCGGCGGCACCCTGAAGCTGACCACGACAACTGACTTGTTGACCCCCGGCGCGCCCGAGCTCCAGGCGTTGGGATCGGGAAGCCCGGTGTAGTAAACCCGGATAGCGGACAGGTGCCCGAACTCCGAGGTGGCGCCCGCCAGCTGACCTGTGCTGGTGGCGTTGACCCCGAGTGGCGTGCCGCCTGCCGCAGCGGAACTGTTCGCCGCTAGCTTGGGGGCCGCGGCGCAGTTCGCGGCGGAGAAGGCCGCGGTGTGCACGTGGCCGGCGGCCGCGTGGATGGCCGCTCCCGCGCCCGCCAGGAGAGCGACGGCCGCGGTGACGGCGGTCCACTGATATCTGGCTCTCCGGCGCTTCGGTGGCTCAGTCGGGACGCGAAGCGCCGATGACTTGCCGGAGTGTTTGGGCGCATGCCGGCTGCGGGGCATAGAACTCCTCTCCTCGGCCGCCTGCCGGGTTAGCTGACGGGTTCTGGCCGGAGTAGCCATACAGCGAGCGCCTGCCGTCGTTGGCGGCGCAAGCCGATTCACCCCATGGGACCTGGGTCCCCGGCTCCCTGGCCGTACAGGGATTAGGCGGGTTGCTGCCTGACCCGGGCGGGGCGGGCAGCGGCGGCGTAACAGCACTGGACAATAACGGAAACGGAGTCTGTCGGCAGCGGGAACGACAAAATCCCAGCAGAAGGCGGCAATTCAGTCGCGCGTCAGTTCCGCGAAGATGATCTTCGCTGGCGGCCCTTAGCAGCTCACGTGGCTGCGCATGGTCGCGGAGGGCGGCGTGATCGGCGTGTGATCGGCGTGTGATCGGCGCGAACGCCGGGACCGGAGCCGCGGCGCGCCGAAGTCCATCGCGCCGCGCGGTTGCCCTCGGAGCCCGGCCGGTAGCTCGTCTTGAGGGCGATGAGCGACTTCGTCAGGCCCATCGTCTTCTCGGGCAGCAGCGTGGAGTCCGGGAAGTAAGACTGCATCTCCGTGCGGCTGAGGAGCTCGACTTCCATCACCCGGCGGACGTTCGCGGCGCGGCTTTCGGGCGGAAAGTGCACCAGCGGCCACTTGCGCGAGATCTCCGCCCGCGCGCTCAGCAGCAGGAACTGAAAGCCAGGGAAAAGCCAGTGTGGCTCGACAGGGAAATAGCGATAGGGGGTCTGTATCCAATGGCGCGCCGACAGGGCGTGCACGTTATCCGCGAACCGGGCCCGCTGGGCGTGGCCGCCGACGTGCTCCAGGAGGGAATTCGAGAACACGAGGTCGTACTTGCTTCCGGCTATCTCGTCGCTGAGCGCGCACGCGTCGCCCTGATCGACTCGCATCCAGGGCGGGACCTCGGTCGGGGGCGCCTGGAGGTTCACGATGTGTATGGTGGCCGGGCGGAAAGGAGCCCGCAGCCACATGCCGACCCTGCCGTCGAGGTCAATCACCGACATGGACTCGATGTCGGCAAAGCTTTCCCGCAGCAACTGCCTCGTCGGGCGCGGTAACGCTCTCCTAGCGAATCCGGGCCTTCCACGAACTGGCCTCTGAGCTTTTTGAGCGCGCTCATGGGCCCTCCGGCGATTTGGCTGACGAGCAGGGCCGGGCTGAGAAGCAGTGCCCACTAGCAGCGATAGCTGACTGACCGAGCCGGAACCGTAGCATATCAGCGCTTTGCGCTATCGCCTGCGCGGCGGGGGTGCGCGGGAGGGTGCGCGGGGGGCCGGGAGCGGGAGGCGGCCGGCGGCCGGGGGCCGGCCGGCGCGCCTGGCGGTGGCGATCTTCGCCGAACTTCGTGCGCGGCCAGCCTGGCGAAACTAGGCTAATTCCTGGTACGGGGGATCTATGTCCGCATGAGCTGGCCTGGGGGCTGTACCCGCTGATGGCGGACCAGAGCCTAATTTCATGTGAACTAACTCACTGGGTTAAGCGTCATGTCTAAGTCGGCGGCTCTGCCCGCCTCAGCTGTTCGACCTATTTAACCAGTAATGTCGGGTTTATGAGGAGGGGTGGCCCGTGCAGCGATCCCGGACGTCGCCGGTGCCGCCGGCTCATGCCTGGCTACTCGACCTCTTGTTCACGGGAGCGTCGGCGGTGACCTGGGCCGCCGCGGGGCAGCTGCCGGCTGGCTATGACCGCGCCGAGCAGCTGGCCGTGCTGTCGTCCGGCGCTCGCAGCTTCCTGGTCTCCCTCGGCGCCCTGCGCGGCGCGGCCTCGGCCTTGACCTCGTATAACGCCCTCCGGCCGGCCCGCAAGCGGCTCGCCCGCCGGGCACTGGGCCTCGGACTGCGCGCCGGGCTTGCCCAGCCGCTGCTGCGCGACAAGATCGACATCGGCGTCGCCTCCGGCGCGACGGCGGCTGACCTGTCGGCTGGCCTGCTCGGCGAGCACCTGCGCGAGGTGTTCGGCGCCGGGCCGGTCGTGGTGGCGATCGGGGGTGGTGGCGGCCCCTACCGCAAGCCGGTTCTCCAGGTCTTCACCACCCGCGGGACGCCGCTGGGCTACATCAAGGTCGGCTGGAATGACTGGACCCGGGACGCTGTCGGCCGGGAAGCCGACGCCCTGCGGGCCTGTGCTGATCATCCAATGCGGATCGGCGTACCGCGGCTGCTGGGCCGTTCGCAGTGGCGCGGCCTCGACCTGCTCATCACCGCGCCGCTGCCGCGACGGGTCCGCGGGCTGGGACCCGGTGCGCGGGCGCCCGATGCACAGTCGCTCCGGGAGATCAGCCGGCTCTCCCCGCCTTTCGCTGGCGAGCTTGCCGCGAGCCCGTGGTGGCGGGGCGTGCGGGCCAGGATCCAGTCCGCGGTGACCGACCCGGAGGCTGCCGCGGTGCTGTCGCGAGCGGCCGAGCGGCTGGAGGACGCCTTCGGCCGGGTGCGGCTGGAGTTCGGGACCTGGCACGGGGACCTGGTGCCCTGGAACCTGGCCCGGATCGGCCCGCGGCTCTACGCCTGGGACTGGGAGAGCAGCGCGCCGGACGCGCCGCTGGGCTTCGACGTCCTGCACTTTCACTTCCAGGTCGCGTTCGTCGCCTGGCGATACCCGCTGGAGCAGGCGGTGCCGTACGCGGTCCGCACCGCTGCCCCGACCCTGGCCGAGCTCGGCCTGCCGGCCAGCGCCTGCGGGCTGATGGCGACCCTGCACCTGGTCGAGCTGTTCCTGCGGCACGAGGAGGCGCGCAGCAGCGCCGGTGACATCGACGAGCGCTTCTATCCCGTCGTCGAGCAGGTACTGGACCGGGCGCTCGCCCCGGATCGCGGCCTGGCCGGCCTGGCCGGGAGGGTGGCATGAGGATTCTGCTGGCCTGCTCATCGGGCGGCCACCTGGCGCAGCTCTATCGGCTCCGCGCCTGGTGGCAGCAGCACGAGCGGAGCTGGGTCACCTTCGCCGATCCGCAGACCGAGTCCCTGCTCGAAGGCGAGACCGTCGTCCCGGCCTACGCCCCCACGACCCGCAACGTTCCCAATGCCATCAGGAACCTGCGCCTGGCCGTCCGGGTCATCCGCGAGCAGCGACCTGACGTGGTGATCTCCGACGGTGCCGGAGTCGCGTTCCCCTTCTTCCTGGTGGCCAGGGCGCTCGGAGTCCGGACGGTCTACCTCGAGGTCTACGACCGGATCTCCCGTCCGACCGTGACCGGCAGGCTGTGCTACCCGCTCGCCGACCTGTTCCTGCTGCAGTGGCCGGAGCAGGCCAGCAATTACCCGCGGGGCGAGGTGATCGGGTGTCTGCTCTGATCGCGCCTGCCGCTGCGCGGCAGGCGCCAGTCACGGCGCGGATTGTCGTGACGGTCGGGACTGATCATCATCCGTTCGACCGCCTCATCGGCTGGGTGAACAACTGGCTCGAGCGGCACCCGGAGCTGGCCGGCGAGGTCTTCGTGCAGACGGGCGCCGCCTCGGTCGTCCCAGCGTGCCAGTCGTCGTCGTTCCTTCCGGTCGGTCGCCTAGATGAGCTGCTGAACGCGGCGGACGTCATCGTCTGCCACGGGGGCCCGGCATCCATCGCCGACGCCTGGAGCCGGGGCCGGCTGCCGGTGGTGGTGCCGCGCCTGCCTCAGCTGGGCGAGCACGTGGATGACCACCAGGTCGACTTCTGCCGCAAGGTCGCCGAACTGGGCCGGGTCCGGCTGGCGCAGACGGCGGCCGATTTCGCCGCGTTCCTGGACGAGGCAGCGCGAGACCCCTCGCGGTTCCGCGCCCGCATTCCCGAGACCGACCTGAACGCGGCGGTCACGCGGGTCGCCGAGCTTGTCGACGAGCTGGTCAGCCAGCCTCGTCGGCGACTGTCGCTCATCAACCGAGGCCGGCTCAACCGCCGTCGCCCCGTCACCGGCAGCGGCGCTCCTGCCGCTCCCGGAAACATGTCGCCGGGACTTACCCCGGAAGCGAGTACGAGCTGGCAGGAGCATCTGCCAGTGCGGGTCGGCCTCGCTGGACTGCCTAACGAGGAGCAGGAATGAAGCTAAGAGCCCTTTTCGGGGGGACCGCCGTGGCGCTTGCCGTCGCGACGATCACCATGCCGGCGCTGCAGGCGTCAGCGGACACCACGGCGGTCGCCGTGCGGTCCGCCGTGCAGACGCCGCCCAGCCTGCCAGTCGGGGCGGCGGACGGGAACGTCAGCGCGACCGCCCTGTCGTCGTGGCAGACCGACAACACGGTCTGGACGGTGGCCTACGGCAACGGCGTCGTCTACGTCGGCGGCCAGTTCACTAACGTGCGGCCGCCGGGTCAGCCGGCGGGCTCCACCACCGGAGAGGTCGGGCGCACCTTCCTGGCCGCCTTCAACTCCACCACCGGCGCGCTCATCACCACCTTCAATCCGGTGATCACGGGAACGTCATCGGCGGCGGTGTACGCGCTGGCGGTCTCGCCGGACGGCAAGACGCTCTACGCGGGCGGCCTGTTCAACCACGTCAACGGCTCTTACCGGGACAACCTGGTTGCCCTGAACACCAGCAATGGCGCGCTGACCAGCTGGGCACCCTCGGCGTACGGGAAGGTGAACGCCATCGCCACGAGTCCCAGCGGCTCGGCCGTCTACATCGGCGGGGGCTTCAACGAGCTGGGCACGCCCGGCCTGGGCGCGGGACTGCAGACGCGCACCTACGCCGGCGCGGTGGATGCCTCGGGCAGCCTGCTGCCCTGGGCCCCGGTCCTCGACAACGCGGTGACCACGATCGCCGAGACGCCGGATGCCTCCCAGGTTCTCATCGGCGGCTACTTCCAGAACCTCAACGGTGCCTCGGAGATAGCCGCGGGGGCGGTCGACCCGACCGCGGGCACGACCAACGAGCCCTGGAGCGCGAACATCGTCCCGGCCACTGGCAGCTGCAACCCGCCGGCAGTCAAGGACATCGTCATCAGCGGCAGCACCGCCTACATCAGTTCCGAGGGCACGGGCGGCGGCTGCTTTGACGGCGACTTCGCCGTCAACCTCAACAACAGCGGCGGCAGCATCAACGACACGCTGGCCTGGCAGAACGACTGCCTGGGCGCGACCCAGTCGATCGCCGTGGTGCACGGCTACCTGTTCAAGGGCTCGCACGCACACGACTGCGCTTACGCGCCGGGCGGCTTCCCGCAGGTCAACAACAACTCCGGCGGCTGGGTGACCCATCACCTGCTCGACCAGTCGCTGGTCGACGGCTCGATCGGGCACTGGACGCCGACCACCGACGGGACCACGCTGGGCCCGCGCGCGATGGCCACCGACGGCAACCAGCTCTTCGTCGGCGGGGACTTCCAGAACGTGAACAGCAAGCCGCAGCAGGGCTTCGCCATCTTCCCGACCCTGCCGAACTCGGTCTACCCGTCCAACCCGGCCACTGCGCCGACCGTGACCAGCACGTCCTCGGGCGTGGACACGGTCAGGTTCCCGGCCGTCAGCAGCATGGACATCGGCACGCTCAACTACCAGATCTTCCGCGACGGCGGGAAGACCGCGATCGCCACGCTGACGGCCACCTCCTGGCCGTGGGCGCTGCCGGTACTGAGCTACCAGGACACCGGCCTGGTGCCCGGCTCCACGCACACCTACACCTACGCGGCCACCGACGGGACCCACCTGTCGGGCAGATCGCCCTCATCGGCCTCGGTGACCGTGGCCTCGACCAGTCCCGCGCAGAGTTACCAGCAGACCGTCCTGGGTGACAGCCCGTCGTTCCTCTGGCCGCTCAACGACACCTCGGGCACGGCCGCCGATGCCTCGTCGCACGGATTCAACGGCAGCTACCAGCCCGGCACCACCCAGGGTGCCCAGGGACCGTTCACGGGCAGCACGGCGACCGGGTTTGACGGCCAGTCAGGCCTGGTGACCGCGCAGAACGCGGTGGCCGGCCCGCAGACGTTCTCGGTCGAGGGCTGGTTCAAGACCTCGGCGAACACCGGAGGCAAGCTCATCGGGTTCGGCGGGAACCAGACCGGCATGAGCGGCAGCTACGACCGTCACATCTACATGATGAACGACGGCCAGCTGGTGTTCGGGGTCTGGAACGGCTTTGCCTCGGTCATCGAGACGCCGAACGTCTACAACGACGGCCAGTGGCACTACGTGGTCGCGACCTATGACGCGACCAAGACCTCTGGCCCGAATGAGACGCTGTACGTCGACGGCCAGCTCATCGGCACGACGTCCACGAGCTCGGCGCAGAGCTACAGCGGTTACTGGCGAGTCGGCGGTGACAACCTGAACGGCTGGAACCTCGACCCGTGGGGCTCCAACAGCCAGGGCACCACGCAGCCGGCCAGCTACTACTTCAACGGGACCATGGCTGACGTGGCCGTGTACCCGACGGCTCTGTCGGCCGCCCAGATCGGCGCTCACTACGCGGCCGGGCTGCAGCAGGGCGGCTAAACGGAGATCCGGTTGAAGCCAGGAAGCAGGTGTGCCTGAGTTCGCATGCGTCGCGGTGGCGCGTGCTCGCCGTCACGGCCGTGATCGTCGCGGCCGTGACGGCGCTGGCCGTGCTGCTGCTGGCCCGGCCGGGCCAGCAGCAGCCGTCGGCCGCCTACCGGCCGCCGACGGGGCCACTGCCGCCGCTGCAGCCGGACGCCCTGATCCCGGCGGCGGGAATCCTGCTCGGAGCCTGGGTCAAGCCGACGAGCGGGTTTACCGACAGCGGCCAGGAAGCGGGGATCGTCGCCTTTGAGCACGCCATTGGCCGCAAGCTCGCTATTAGCAGCCTGTACCTGTCCTGGAACGAGCCGATGCCGGTCGCGCTCGCGCGCTGGGACCTGCGCGGCGGCCGGATCCCGATGATTTCCTGGACCGGCGAGAGCTCGGCCCGGCTGCTGGCGGGCACCTCCGACAGCTGGGTACGCGCCCAGGCCCTGGCCCTGAAGTCGCTGCCCGGGCCGGTCCTGCTGCGTTACTTCCCGGAGATGAACAACGGCTATGAGGCCAGGCTCGCCGGCTCGCCGGCCCAGTTCGTCGCGGCGTGGCGGCATCTGCACGAAATCTTCGCCAGCGCCGGGGCGGCAAACGTGCACTGGGTGTGGAATCCGTCAGGTGTCGGTTTTGCGACAGGATTCGCACAGCGGTTCTATCCCGGAGATGCCTACGTAAACTGGATAGGTGCGGACGGATATAACTGGGCCCCCAGGCTGCCGGGCGTGGCCTGGCGAAGCTTCTCCGACATCTTCTCGGCCTTCTACCGGTGGGCCGAGCATGCGGCTAAGCCCCTGCTCATCGGGGAGTTCGGGGCCGTCGAGGGCAGGCCGGACGCGAAGGCGGCCTGGCTCCGGCAGGCCGGAAAGGAGCTGCGGACGCAGTTCCCGCGGATCAAGGCCGTTGTCTACTTTAACTCTATCCACGAGAATTTCGGTTATCAGTTCGACTGGAAGGTGACGTCGTCGTCTTCGGCCCTGGCCGCATTCCGCGCTCTCGCGCGCGACCCCTACTTCACTGCTCACCCCGCTGAACCCGCTCACCCCGCTCACCCCGCTAACTAGGAAGCAGGCGCTTGAAGGCCGCTGACCCTCGAGTGCCGTAACGGAGGACGTTCTCATGCCACGACAGGTGCCGGAGCAGGAAGATTTCGCGGCTGAGCCGCGCTCTATCGACCTGCGCGACTATTGGCTGGTCGTCCGCCGCCGCTGGGTGCTCGTCGTGGTCGTCACCCTGATCGGCGGCCTGGGCGGGGCCGCGTATGCCTACAACGCCGCTCCGAGCTACGCGGCTACCTCGCAGGTCGTGGTGACCGCCGAAGGCCCGCTGGGCCAGTCGACCCAGGCCAGCCAGCAGCAGGTCAACATGAGCACCGAGCAGGCCATCGCCCAGTCGGCTCCGGTGATCACGCAGGCCGCGCAGTACCTGGGCGTCCAGCCGGCCGTGCTGCAGACCACGGCGGCCAAGCGGCTGACGGTCACGGTCCCGGCCAGCACGCTGACCACCTCTAATGTCCTGCAGATCGCCTGGAAGGCATCGAGCCCGCGACTCGCACAGGCCGGGGCCAACGCGTTCGCCAAGGCCTACCTGTCCTTCCGGCACAGTCAGCTGGCCGGCCAGCTCGCGACGCTGGAGGGGACCCTCAAAGCCCAGGTGGCATCGCTGCGCGCGCAGATCGGGCAGGTGGCCGGCCAGCTCAGCCGGTCGTCGGCGACGTCCTCCGCGCACCAGACGCTGACGATCCGGCTCAACGAGCTCACCAGCCAGGCCGGCGTGGCGGACACTCAGCTCGCCACGCTCGCCACCTACGACGACAGCGGCGGCAAGCCCATCTACGCCGCGATTCCGACCAAGCCGTCCGGGCTCGGCCACTCCACCCTCCTGGCCCTCGGCTTGCTGATCGGCTTGCTGATCGGGCTGATCCTGGCGTTCGCGCGCGACGTGTTCGACGACCGGGTGCGGGACGTCGCGCAGCTCGAGCGCAGGCTGGGGGCGGCCACCCTGGCGGTGCTGCCGCCCGCGGAGCACGTGTCCGTCGTGGGCCGGAACGGCGTCAAGCGCCAGGCGCCGGCGATCGCCACCGCCGAGAGCCCCAACAGCCGGGCCGCGGACGCCGTAAGGGTGCTGCGGGCAACCGTGGTGGCCGCGGCCGCCCGCGGGAACCTGCACACCTTTCTCGTGGTCTCGACCGACGCGGGCGTCTCCTCCGGCCGCGTGGCCGCCGAGCTCGGGGTAGCGCTGGCCGAGTCGGGCCGGCGGGTCCTGCTGGTCGCTTCCGACGTGCGCGGCTCGGTCCTGCCGCAGATCTTCGACGTGCCGAACAACAACGGGCTCACGGACCTGCTGGCCGGGGGAGGTGACCCCGAGGTGGTGACGCACCACCCCAAGCAGGCGTCCGGGACTCCGCTGCCGGCGACTATCGTCAAGCGGCTCGCGGTCCTGCCGAGCGGGCACCAGCTGGCCAACACCCTGTCGATCGTGCACTCCAGCGGCATCCGCGACCTGCTGCAAAGCCAGCGCGTCAACTACGATTTCGTGCTGCTGGACGCCCCGCCCGCGACCGTCTCCGACGCCTTCGCGCTCGGGTCGCACGTCGATGGGGTGATCGTGCTGGCCAGTGAGGCGCGCACCCGGGGCCGGGCCGTCGAGGGCGTGCGGCACAGCCTGGACCAGGTCGGCGCGGTGGTCATCGGCGGCGTCTTCGTGGGCCGCAGCAAGGTCGGCCGGCACAGGCAGCAGCGGTCCCCCGAGCAGAGCCCGGTGATCAGCCCCGCCCCGGCGAGCACGGACCGCACCGGCAGCGCGCAGGCGGCCAGGCCCGCGCCGCCGGTGACCCGGCCGTTCCCCGCGGTTCCCGGCGGCACTCCCTCGGGCGGACCCGCGAAGCGGTCATCGTGAGCACGCCGCTCCAGGAGGACCGTCAGGGCCTCGGTCAGCCGGGAGCGGCACCCGCCGGATTGCTCGGCGGCCGGGTAGCCCGTGGCCGGCTACGAAGCGGCGGCGTGCGGCTTCCGGTTACCTGGCCGCTCGTCGTCTTGTTCGTCTTGTTCCCGGTCTGGTGGGCGCTCGGCCTCAGCGCCTTCATCTGGTCCATCGTGCCCATCTTCATGGTCGTGGCCCTGATCTGGCGGGAACGGACCCGTGCCCCGGTTGCCTTCGCCCTCTGGCTGGCCTTCGTCAGCTGGGTGCTGCTGTCGGGCCTGCAGTTGACCAGCGGCACGAAGATCATGACCTTCAGCTACCGGCTAACCCTCTACGCCGGCGCCGGGGTCCTGTTCCTGTACATGTACAACCTGCCGCGCTCGGGCCGGATGGACGTCAAGGCGCTGCGCATCCTCACCGTCTTCTGGATGATCGTGGTGATCGGCGGCTATGCGGGCCTGGTGGTGGGCGCCCACACGTTCACGCCGCCGCTGGAGCACCTGCTGCCGCACGGACTGCGCAACCAGCCCTTCGTCCTGGAGCTGGTCCATCCGGTGTTCGCGGAGGTCGAGAACTTTCTCGGATTTCCGGTCCCGCGCCCGGCGGCCCCCTTCCCCTACACCAACAACTGGGGCGGCAACATCGCGGTGCTGACCCCGGTGGGCCTCGCCGCCCTGGCCGCCGCCGGACCGGGGCCCCGCCGCAAGGTGGTCGCCGGCTTCTTGATCGCCTCGCTGGTGCCGATGGTCGTCTCGCTGAACCGCGGCATGTTCCTGAGCCTCGGCGTCGGCCTGCTGTACGTGGCCATCCGCCTGGCCATGCGGGGCCGCCTGGGCGCGCTGGTGTCCCTGCTGAGCCTGATCGCGCTGGTGGGCGTCGTCGTGCTCCTGACGCCGCTGGGTCATCTGGTCAGCGCCAACCTGTCCAGCACGCACGGCCGCAGCAACGCCACCCGGGCCAGCGTCGAGGCCCAGGCGATCGCGGGCGCCAACATGTCGCCGATCTTCGGCTACGGCGAGCCCCAGGCGGTGACCGGCCAGGGCGGCACGCCGCCCATCGGCACCCAGGGCCAGCTGTGGATGATCCTGTACTCCGATGGCTACCCGGCCACCGCGCTGTTCATCGGCACGTTCCTGGCCATGCTGTGGCAGACGCGCCGCGCGCGCGGCACGGCCGGACTCTGGCTGCACACCGTCCCCCTGGTCGGCCTGGCCCAGATCACTGTGTACGGCTGGCTGCCCGCCGAGCTGCAGGTGGTGATGGCGGCCACGGCCCTGGCCTACCGCCGCTGCGGGCGTCCGGCGAGCACCCCGGCTGCCGCTGCCGACCTCAGCCCGCCGCCGGTGCCCGCGGTGGTTGCCCGGTGACAGGCGAGGCCGCGGCGCCGCCAGCGCGGGTCTCGTCAGAGGCGGCCCTGGTGGCCCGCGGATCGCTGGTCAACCTGGTGGCCATGGTCACCGGCGCGGTGCTGAGCTTCGGGCTGGTCGTGCTGGTCAGCCGGTGGCTGGAACCGGCCGGCGCGGGCGCGCTGTTCGAGCTGATCGCGCTGTACACCATCTTGTCCAACACCTTCGAGCTCGGCGCGGACACGGGGCTGACCCGGTGGATTTCCCGCGCCCGGGCCATCGGGGGCCTGATCGACGCCCGCCGCGTCGTCGTGATCGCCGTGATCCCGGTCCTGATCATCGGCTCGGCCGCCGCGGTGGCGATGTGGCACTACGCGCCGGACCTGGCCCGGATCTTCCTGCACGGAGTGAACTCGGCGACCGGGACGGCCGACATCCGGTTCGTGGCCCCGCTGGTCCCGCTCGGGGCGCTGTCGGCCTGCCTGGTCGATGGTGCGCGAGGCTTCGGGCGGATGTGGCCGTACCTGGCCATCGAGGGCCTCGGAAAGCCGGTGGTCCGGCTCGGGCTGGTCCTGGCCGCCCTCATCGCCGGCCTGGGCCTGCGCGGCGCCCTGGTCGGCTGGGGCATGCCGGTCGTCCTCGGCCTGGCGGCGGGCCTGGTCATCTTCGTCAGGATCCTCGGGAAGGAAGTCCCGCTCCGGGCGCCACGCGGGCCGCAGCGCCATGGCGAGCCCGCCGCCGCGCGGCCGGCCAGCGCTCCGCCCCCCGCCCGGCCCAGGAGACCGGTCAGGGCGGAGTTTCCCGTGACTCCGGAACTGGCCGCCACCCTGGAATTTCCCGTGATCTTCGACGCGCCGGTCCCGCCGGAGGCCCGTTCTCCGGCTAATCGCGACCGCGGACGGCACCGCGGGCACTGGCACCTGGTAGCGGCCCGGAGCCGCCAGCTGGCCGGCGAGTTCTGGGGCTTCACCGCTCCGCGCGGCTTCCAGGCCACGTTCCAGGTCGTGATCCTCTGGCTGGACATCCTGATTGTCGGGGCGCTGGTGTCGGGCTATGCGGCGGGCGTGTACAGCGCGGTCAGCAAGCTGGCGATCGTCGGTACCTTCGCGCTCGAGGGAAACCGCCTGGCCATAGGCCCCCAGCTCAGCGCGCTCCTGGCCCGCAAGGAGTTCAGTCGCGCGGCCGAGCTCTACCAGAGCGCGACCCGCTGGCTGATGCTGGCCTCCTGGCCGTTCTATATCATCCTGGCCATTTTTCCCGCCGTGATCCTGGGCATCTTCGGAGCGCGCTACACGGCCGGCGCGGCGGCCCTGGCCGTCCTGGCCGGGGCCATGCTCGTCAACCTGGGCACCGGCAACGTGACCGTGGTCTTGCTGATGGGGGGCAAGAGCTCGTGGAGTGCCCTCAACGCCGGAGCCGCGCTCATCGCCAACATCGGCCTGAACTTCCTGCTGGTCCCGCGGATCGGCATCGTGGGCGCGGCGATCGCCTGGGCGGCGAGCATCATCATCGACAACATCACCGCCGTGATCGAGGTCCGCATGGTGCTGGGCCTGGCCCCCTTCGGGGCCGGCTACGGGCTCGTGGTCGCGACCACGGTCGGCTGCTTCGGGCTATCGGCGGTCGCCGCCCGGGTCCTGCTGGGCCAGACGCTGCCGGCCCTGGCCGCGGCGCTGGCCGTCGGGCTGGCCGCGTTCGCCGTGACGCTCTATCTGGCCCGCGTTCCCCTTCAGCTCACCGGGCTGACCGCGGCGCTGCGCCTGCGGGCGGTGCCGCCCGCAGCCAACCGAGCCGACCAGCAGGCGGCCTAGCCACCGGTGGACTTCATGACCAGGAGGACTCGATGACCGACCAGCCCAGGGGACCCGTGGAGCGCGCTGCCCGCGAGTCGGCCAAGCGCGCGCTGCGCCGCTACGGCGAGCTCACGTCCGGCCTGCGGCGCGGGCCCGATTTCGTCATCATCGGGGCCAAGCGCGGCGGGAGCACGTCGCTCTACCGGTACGTGCTGGAGCATCCGTCCATCCAGCCACTGTTCCCGGGGCGCCAGCACATCAAGGGCGTCCATTACTACGACACGCGCTACTCCCGCGGCCTGACGTGGTACCGCTCGCACTTTCCCCTGCAGGTCGCCGGGCGGCATCTCGCGCGGCCTGGCATCCAGCCCGCCATCGCGGGCGACGCCAGCCCGTACTACCTGTTCCATCCCCTGGCCGCCGAGCGCCTGGCCCGCGATCTCCCCGATGTGAAGATCATTGTCTTCCTGCGTGACCCGGTGGAGCGGGCCTACTCCCACTTCAAGGAGCGCACCCATCACGGCGGCGAGACGCTGAGTTTCGAGGAGGCGCTGGACGCCGAGCCGGAGCGGCTGCGCGGGGAGCAGGAGCGGATCGTCTCGGAGCCCGGATACGTGAGCGCGGAGCACGAGAACCATTCCTATCTGGCGCAAGGGCGTTACCTCGACATGTTGCCGCGCTGGTTCGGGCTCTTCCCGCGGGAGCAGTTCCACATCGCGGCCAGTGAGGATTTCTACGCCGATCCGCAGCGGCACGTGAATGACGTGTGGAAATTTCTCGGCCTCGCGCCGGGCCGGCTGACCAGCCGGGTCCGGCACAACTACATGCCCGCTCCGGACATCCGCCCGGAGACGCGCCAGCGGCTGCGGGAAGCTCTCGAGGACCATAACCGCGGCCTGGAGGACCTGCTCGGGCGGTCCCTGCCCTGGCCGACCAGTAAGGAGCCTGTTCGTTGACTGGGCCTGACCTGCCGTGGCCGTCGGTGAGCGTCATCGTCGCCACCCGCGACCGCCCGGCGCTCCTGGAACGAGCCGTCACCAGCATCCTGCGCCAGTCCTACCCGGGCGAGCTGGAGTGCGTAGTCGTCTTTGACCAGAGCACGCCGGTCCCGGTCCCGGTCGAGGTGCCGGCCGGGCGGAAGCTGCGGACGGTGACCAACACCCGGACTCCCGGGCTGGCGGGCGCCCGCAATACCGGGATCGCCGCCACGGACGGCGCCCTGATCGCCTTCTGCGACGACGACGACGCCTGGGACGCCGGCAAGCTGAGCCTGCAGGTCGAGGAGCTGAACCGCTCGTCGGCCCAGTTTGTCGCCAGCGGCGTGCGTATTCACCACTCCGACCACATCGTCGAGCGCGTGCCGCCGGGCCGGGTCGGGCTGCCGGAGCTGGTGCGAGATCGCGTCACAGCGCTGCACCCGTCGACCTTCGTGATCCGTCGCGACGCCCTCGCCGACCTGGGCCTGGTGGATGAGCAGATCCCCGGCTGCTACGGCGAGGACTATGACCTGCTGCTGCGGGCGGCGCGGCTGGGCCCGATCGTCTCCGTGGAGCAGCCGCTGGTCGACGTGTACTGGCACGAGCAGTCGTTCTTCGCCGAGCGCTGGCAGACCATCGCGGACGCCCTGGCCTACATGCTGGGCAAGCATCCTGAGCTGACGGCCGACCCGCAGGGCCGGTCCCGGATCGAGGGCCAGATCGCCTTCGCGCAGGCCGCCCTGGCCCAGCGGCCGGCCGCGTGCCGCTCCAGCTGGCGCGCCCTGCGGGGCAACCCGCGGGAACGCCGGGCCTACCTGGCCCTGGCCGTGGCGGCCGGCATCATTCCGGCCACCTCAATCGTGCGCATGGCCAACCGCCGCGGTCGTGGCATCTGAACCGCGGCTCTGGCCGCCGGGTCGAATCTCCTATATCCGCCAAGTAACGGGGTCTGAATGCTGACCAGGCAAATATCGGTAACGCGCACCTCTAAACTCCCTGTCATGCCATATACATCCCCGCCTGCCTGCCCCCGAAAGCGTCGCCTGCTTGCCGCCAGGGGGACGACCGTGGCGGCCGGGCTTGTCCTCACGGCCGCCCTGGCGGCCTGTAGCTCATCCGCCGGGTCCTCGGCGGCCGGGGCCTCCTCGCCGTCCGCGTCCTCCGGGGGCGCTTCCTCGGGGAGCGCTGCGTCAGGGAGCACGGCCTCGGGGAGCGCCGGGGGCGGTGCGTCCTCCAGTCCCGCGAGCCCGGGCAGCGGCAGCAGCCAGGCCGCGGCGTCCGGTCAGGTCATCGCCGGGCTGATCACCTTCAAGGGAACTCTGAACCTGCACGGCGCGAGCAGCCGGCACGCGTCCTTCAGCGCGTTTCCCGGCGTGACCAGTCCCGCCAGCTCCTGCGCACGGCTCGCCCGCAGGGGAACGCCGGGGGCGAAGGGCGCGAGGAAGCTGTTCCGGGTGCCATCGCCGGCCGTGGGCAGCGATGTCTACTACGCGGCCGAGGTGCTGCCCTACCACGGTCCCGGCACCTACGGGAAGGACGCGATCGCCGCCGCCGGCGCCGTCATCAACGTCGGCACGGCCAGCTATAACCTCCTGGCGGCCAGCTCCTCGGCGTCGGTGACCTTCAAGGCCAACGGCTCGGGCTCGTTTACCTTCGCGAACGCGCAGGGCACGCGGGCGGCTGGCCGGACCCTGTCCGGAACGGTCTCCTGGACGTGCTCAGCCTGACCCGGGCGGCCCGGGCGGAGATCTCAGGCCAGCTCGTCGGCCTTGGTCAGGGTGCGCAGGATGAGCCACCCGAACAGCCACCCGCCGAGCACGTCCTCGGGCCAGTGCCGCCCCAGGTACAGCCGCGAGCCGCCCTGGGCGGCCACCAGCCCCGCGGCGATGGCCCAGATGACCCGGCGCTCCGCGGGACTGTCCCAGCGCTGGGCCAGCAGGTGCGCCAGCAGCCCGAAGGTGATGACCGTGCGGGCCGCGCCGCCGGACGGGAAGTCCCCGGGCGGCCCGACCGAGAACTCCTGCGGCGGCTTGGTCCCCTTGACCAGCCGCTTGAGCGCCTTCTGCAGGTAGACCTCGGACATCACGCCGCCAGCCAGCAGCGGCAGCGGCGTCCAGTCCCGGCGCTCGTAGGCGACCATTCCCCCGACCAGGGCCGAGAACGGGCCGATGACGGCGTAGTCGCCCATCGTCGTCACGGCCTGCTCCAGGCGCCGGGCCAGAGCCGGGGACCGGTGCTCGCGGACGTAGTCGTACACCCGCCGCGACGGCCGGATGACCGCCTCGCTCTGCATCAGCTTCCCGACGGCCCAGCAGGTCAAGAGCGTGGCCGCGCCACCGGTCGCCAGCGTGCCGACCATAGTTCCCGACCTGGACGTATTCGCTCTCAGCACGAGGCAACCCTAGCCGAGGCTGGTCCCGAATTGTCCGCGCATCCCCGCATTGCGAGCGCCACGGCTACGCTGGGCGGCGTGGCGCTGGCCTGCGCCGTCTGCTGGTCAGCCGAAGGAGCGTGGCGGTGGGAACCCTCCAGCGGCTGGCCGCCTACGCCCTGGTCGTCGACGAGGCGGGCCGGGTGCTGCTGAGCAGGGAGACGGGCCGCGGGCGGTCCGGGCTGTGGCTGCTGCCCGGCGGCGGCGTCGAGCATGGTGAGCATCCTGAGCAGGCCGTGATCCGTGAGGTCCGGGAGGAGACCGGCCTGGAGGTCCGGGTGGGTGCCCTGCGGGAGGTGCTCAGCGACGTCGCGCGGGTCGGACGGCGGCGCCGCCCGCTGCACGCCGTCCGGCTGATTTACCAGGCCACCATCGTCCCGGCCGGCCCGCCCCGGCCGCGAGGCCAGCCCGGCGATGAGGCGCGCTGGTGCACGGCGCAGGAGTGCCGCGCGCTGCCCCTGGAGCCGTTCGCCGCCGCTATCCTGGCTCAGTACATCTGCTAGTGCCTACCGACCCGGAGAGCTTTCCTGATGGCACCGTCCCGTACCGACTACCTGCTGTCCCAGCTCGATGTCCTCGAGGCCGAATCCATCCACATCATGCGGGAGGTGGCCGCCGAGTTCGAGCGGCCGGTGCTGCTGTTCTCCGGTGGCAAGGACTCGATCGTCATGCTCGCGCTCGCGGAGCGCGCCTTCTGGCCGGCGAAGATCCCGTTTCCCGTCATGCACGTGGACACCGGCCATAACTTCGCCGAGGTGCTGGAGTACCGGGACCGGCGGACGCAGGAGGCGGGGGCGCGCCTGATCGTCAGCTCCGTCCAGGACTCCATCGACGCCGGCCGGGTGGCGGAGGAGACCGGCCGCTGGGCCAGCCGTAACCGGCTGCAGACCACCACCCTGCTGGACGCGATCACCGAGCACCGCTTCGACGCCGTATTCGGCGGCGGCCGTCGCGACGAGGAAAAGGCCCGCGCCAAGGAGCGGGTGTTTTCCTTCCGCGACGAATTCGGCCAGTGGGACCCCAAGAACCAGCGGCCTGAGCTGTGGAACGTGTACAACACCCGGATCCACCGTGGCGAGCACATCCGGGTGTTCCCGCTCTCCAACTGGACCGAGCTGGACGTCTGGTACTACATCGACCGGGAGCAGCTGGAGATCCCGTCGATCTACTTCGCCCACCAGCGCCAGGTCTTCGAGCGCGACGGCATCCTGCTGGCCGACAACGAGTTCGTGACCAGGGCCGATGACGAGTCCCTCTTGGAGGCCCTGGTGCGGTACCGGACGGTCGGCGACATGACCTGCACGGGCGCGGTGGAGTCCTCGGCGGCCACGGTGGCCGAGGTAATCGCCGAGATCGCGGCCACCCGGATCACCGAGCGCGGCCAGACCAGGGCCGATGACCGGGCCAGCGAGGCCGCCATGGAGGATCGCAAGCGAGAGGGTTACTTCTGATGACGGGCACGCAGGCCGCCGCCGAGCCGGGCCGCGAGGCAGCCGCGGGCGGCGCGGAGCGGCACATGGACATCCTCCGGCTGGCCACGGCCGGCTCGGTGGACGACGGCAAGAGCACGCTGATCGGGCGGCTGCTCTATGACTCGAAGGCGATCTTCGAGGATCAGCTCGCGGCGGTCGAGCGCACCAGCCGGGAACGCGGCGAGGAGTACACGAACCTGGCCTTGCTGACCGATGGCCTGCGGGCCGAGCGCGAGCAGGGCATCACGATCGACGTGGCCTATCGCTACTTCGCCACGCCGCGCCGCAAGTTCATCATCGCCGACACGCCCGGCCACATTCAGTACACCCGCAACATGGTGACCGGAGCCTCCACCGCCGACCTGGCTATCGTGCTGGTCGACGCGCGGAACGGGCTCACGGAGCAGAGCCGCCGGCATGCCTTCCTGGCCACGCTGCTGCATGTGCCGCACCTGGTCCTGGCCGTCAACAAGATGGACCTGGTCGATTACAGCGCCCAGGTATTCGAGAACATCGTCGAGGAGTTCACCGCGTTCGCGGCCAAGCTCGAGATCGGCGACCTCACGTTCATCCCCATCTCGGCGCTGCACGGCGACAACGTGGTCCAGCGCTCGGGCAACATGCCGTGGTACGAGGGGCCGTCCCTGCTGCACCACCTCGAGCACCTGCACATCGCGTCCGACCGGAACCTGATCGACGTCCGGTTCCCGGTGCAGTACGTCATCCGGCCGCACCAGGCCACCGACCCGGAACTGCACGACTACCGGGGCTACGCCGGCCAGGTGGCGGGCGGGGTGCTGAAGCCGGGGGACGAGGTGATGCACCTGCCGTCCGGCCTGACCACCACGATCCGCCGGATCGACACCGCGCGCGGGCCGGCGGCCGAGGCGTTCCCCCCCATGTCAGTCACGCTGCTGCTCGACGACGACCTCGACGTCTCCCGGGGCGACATGTTCTGCCGCCCGCACAACCAGCCGGTGGCCACCCAGGACATCGAGGCCATGGTGTGCTGGATGAGCGAGGTCCGGCCGCTGACCGCGCAGAGCCGGCTGATCGTGAAGCACTCGACCAGGACGGTCAAGGCCATCGTCCGGGATCTGCAGTACCGGCTCGATGTCAACACCCTGCACCGGGACGAGGCGGCGACCCAGCTGGGCCTCAACGAGATCGGCCGGGTGACGATGCGGCTGACCCAGCCGGTGTTCTGCGATCCCTACAGCCGGAACCGGATGACCGGCGGCCTGATCCTCATCGATGAGTCCACCAACGCCACGGTGGCCGCGGCCATGATCACCGATAACTAGGGCCGGTCACGAGGGCCGGGATGGCCCGGGCGAGCGCGGCCCGCCAGTCGGGGAGGGGCCCCAGGCCGGCCCGGGCCCAGGCGCCGTGGGCCAGCACGCTGTAGCCGGGCCGGGGGGCCGGACGATCCAGCTGGGTGCTGGGCATCGCCACCACCCGGTCCGGATCGGCGCCGATCAGCGCGAACACCTCGCGGGCCAGCCCGAACCAGGTGGTCTGCCCCGAGCAGGTCGCGTGATAGACGCCCGCGGGCGCCCGCGCGCCGGCCAGCGCGAGGATCCGCTCGGCCACGACGGCCGTGGAGGTGGGCTGGCCGTGCTGATCGTCCACCACCGTGACCGTCGGCCGCTCCCGCTCCAGCCGGATCATGGTGCGCACGAAATTCCCGCCGTGCGGCCCGTAGAGCCAGGCCGTGCGCAGGACGTAACCCGAATCCGGCAGCTGTTCCAGCACGGCCCGCTCGCCGGCGAGCTTGGTCCGGCCGTAGCCGCTCGCCGGCGCCGGCGGGGCATCCTCGGCGTACGGCCGGGCCGCGGTGCCGGCGAAGACGTAGTCGGTGGACAGCTGGATCATCGCGGCGCCCGCCCGGGCACACGCGGCCGCGACATGGGCCGCGCCCGCGCCGTTGACGGCCAGCGCCTCGTCCTCCCTGGCCTGCGCCAGGTCGACGTTGGTCCAGGCCGCGCAGTTGACCACGACGTCGGGCCGGGCGCCCCGCACCGCCGCCGTGACGGCCGCCGGGCCGGTGATGTCCAGGTCGCGGCGGGACAGGGCGGTAACGGCGGCGCCGGCGGCGCGGAGCAGGTCGACCAGGTCGCGGCCGAGCATGCCGCCGGCCCCGGTCACTAGCCAGCGGGTCATGAGCTGATCTGGACCTTGCTGTGGTCGCCGAGTACGAGGCGGTGCGCCCGGGGGACGTTCGGAGCCGGAGTGACCTCGACCGCGTGGCCGATCAGCGAGGCCTCGATGCGCCGGACCCCCCGGATGGACGCCCCGCCCAGCACGATGGAGTACTCGATCTCGGCTCCGGTGATCACGCAGCCGTCGGCCAGCGCGGTAAACGGGCCGACGTAGGAGTCCGTGACGACCGTGCCGGCCCCGATGATCACGGGCCCGACGATCCGGGACCGGGTCACGATCGCGCCTTCCTCGATCACGACCCGCCCGATCAGCTCGCTGGCCGCGTCGACCTCGCCCCCCACCCGAGGGGCCAGGCTCTCCAGCACCATCCGGTTGACTTCCAGCATGTCCGCGACGTTGCCGGTGTCCTTCCAGTACCCGGAGATCACGGTCGAGGACACCAGCCGCCCGGCGTCCAGCAGCCACTGGATCGCCTCGGTGATCTCCAGCTCGCCCCGCCAGGAGGGCTTGAGCTGGCGGATGCCCTCATGGACCGCCGCCGTGAACATGTACACGCCGACCAGGGCCAGGTCGCTCTTGGGATGCTCGGGCTTCTCCTCCAGCCCGATCACGGCGCCCGCGTCGTTGAGCTGGGCTACCCCGAACTCACGGGCGTCAGGGACCTGGGTCAGCATGATCTGGGCGTCCGGCCGCCGCGCGCGGAACTCGTCCACCAGGCTGGTGATGCCGCCGACAATGAAGTTGTCCCCCAGGTACATGATGAAGTCGTCATCGCCGAGATAGTCGGCGGCTGACAGCACCGCGTGAGCCAGCCCGAGCGGGGCCTCCTGGCGGATGTAGGTGACCTTGAGCCCGAACGCCGAGCCGTCGCCGACGGCGCCCTGGACTGCCGGTGCGGTGTCACCGACCACGACGCCGACGTCAGTCACCCCGGCATCGCGGATGGCTTCCAGGCAGTAGAACAGCACGGGCTTGTTGGCGACGGGCAGCAGCTGCTTGGCGGAGGTATGGGTAATCGGCCGCAGCCGGGTACCTGAGCCGCCAGCGAGGACAAGCGCTTTCATGACGCGAAACTAGCGCGGATCCAGCCGGGCCGGGCGGCCTTCCTGACGTCCCTCATGTCACGTATCGTCCCATGGAGCCCACAGCAAGGAGACCTGTGACCGACTTCACCGACCTGACCGCATTCGTTTCCGCCCCCAGGGTGACCTCGCTGCGCCTGTCGCCGGATGGTACCTGGCTAGCCGCTACCGTGCAGACGGTGGGCGGCGAGCCCGTCAGGTACGTCACGGCCATCTGGCGCGTGCCGACGTCCGCCGGCGGCGTGCCGGCCCGGCTCACCCGCAGTGCCGAGGGCGAGAGCAGCCCGGAATTCCTGCCGGACGGCTCCCTGCTGTTCGCCTCCAAGCGGCCGGGCGAGCCGGGCGGCTCCCGGGCCGAGGAGGCTGGCCAGGACGAGCCGGCCGAGGACCAGGCAGCCCGGGACCAGGCAGCCCGGGACCAGGCAGCACTGTGGCTGCTGCCGGCGGCCGGCGGCGAGGCGCGCCGGATCGCAGCCCCGCCGGGCGGGGTGGCGGCCATCTCCGGCGCCCGCGACCAGGCTGCCGTGGTCTACAGCGCCGGCGTCCTGCCGGGAGCCACGGGCGCCGCCGCCGACGCCGCGCGGCGCAAGGCGCGGGCGGCCGCGGGCGTGAACGCGATCCTGCACGAGGGCGGCACCGTCCGGTACTGGGACCAGGACCTGGGCCCCGACAGCCTGCACCTGCTGACCGGGCCGGTCCCGGCGGGCGAGGAAAGCGCGCCGGCGCCGCGTGACCTCACCCCGGACGCACGCCGGGAGCTGGACGAGCAGGTCTTCGAGCTGACCCCGGACGGCTCGGCGGTGGTCACCGGCTGGGTGGTGCCCGAGCCCGCCGGCGAGCGGCGCACGGAGATCGTGGTCATCGATGCCGCCACCGGGGCCCGCCGCACCCTCCTGACGTCGGCCGAGGCGGACTTTAGCCAGCCGCGGGTCTCGCCGGACGGCCGCCTGGTGGCCGCGATCCGCACCGAGCGGGATACCTACGACCGGCCGGGCGACGCCACCCTGGTGCTAGCCGGCCTGGGCGGCGGCCAGCCGCGGGACCTGCTGGCCGGGTTCGACCGGATCCCGGCCGAGGTGGCCTGGGCCCACGACTCTGGCTCGGTCTACTTCACCGCCGACGACCAGGGCCGGCGCCCCGTGTTCCGGGCTGACCTGGCGGACGGCGGCGTCACCGGGATCACCGCGGACGACGGGGCCTACGACAGCCTCAGCCTGTCCCGCGACGGCCGGTCCCTCTACGCCCTGCGCAACGCGATCGGCGCGCCGCCCGCACCGGTCCGGATCGACCTGGCGGGCAGCGCCCCGGGCGGCCCGGCTAGCCGCGAGCCGGTGCGGCTGAGCACTCCCGGTGCGGCGCTGGAGGTGCCGGGGCGCCTGGAGGAGGTGCAGACCACGGTGGCGGACGGCACGACCGTCCGGGGCTGGCTCGTGCTGCCGCAGACCGCCTCGGCCGGCGCGCCGGCCCCGCTGCTGCTGTGGGTCCACGGCGGTCCGCAGTCCAGCTGGAACGCCTGGTCCTGGCGCTGGAATCCCTGGCTGATGGCGGCCCGCGGCTACGCCGTCCTGCTGCCCGATCCGGCGCTGTCCACCGGCTACGGGCAGCACATGATGGAGCGCGGGCACGGCGCCTGGGGCGACAGCCCGTATACCGACGTCATGGCCATCACCGACGCCGTCGTCACGCGGCCCGACATCGACGCGAGCCGCACCGCCATGATGGGCGGCTCCTTCGGCGGCTACATGGCGAACTGGATCGCCGGGCACACCGACCGGTTCGCGGCGATCGTCAGCCACGCCAGCCTGTGGGCGCTGGACCAGTTCAACGGCACCACCGACGAGCCCGCGTACTGGCGGCGGATCTTCGGGGACGCGGCGGCCGCGCCCAAGCGCTACGACGAGAACTCCCCGCACCTGCATGTGGCCAATATCGTGACGCCCATGCTGGTCATTCACGGCGACCGGGACTACCGGGTGCCGGTCGGCGAGGCGCTGCGGCTGTGGGCCGACCTGACCAGCCACTCGAAGGTAGCCAAGTTCCTGTACTTCCCGGACGAGAACCACTGGATCCTCAAGCCCGGTGACACGGTGGTCTGGTACGAGACGGTGCTGGCCTTCCTGGCCGAGCACGTCCTGGGCCAGCCGTGGCAGCGGCCGGAGCTCCTGTGACCGGCCGGCCGCGGCCGGGCCGCCGCGGCGGTATGTCAGGCTGACGCCATGACGCGAGCCCAGCTGGACAAGAAGCCCGGCGAGGTCTCGGCGATGTTCGACAAGGTCGCTGAGCGCTATGACCTGCTGAACGATGCGCTGTCGCTGGGCCAGGACCGGTACTGGCGCCGGGTGGTGGCCCGAGCCGTCGGCGCCCGGCCCGGCGAGCTCGTCCTGGACCTCGCGGCGGGGACCGGGACCTCCTCCCGCGCGTTCACCGCCGCCGGCGCGCGCTGCATCGCCTGCGACTTCTCCCTGGGCATGCTGACGGTCGGGGCCCGGGACCCGGCCCCGGCGCTGCGCTTCGTGGCCGGGGACGCGCTGGACCTGCCCTTCGCCGACGCGGCCTTCGACGCGGTGACGATCTCGTTCGGCCTGCGCAACGTGGCCGACCCGGATGTCGCGCTAGCCGAGCTGCTGCGCGTAACCAGGCCCGGCGGGCGGCTGGTGATCTGCGAGTTCAGCCACCTGCGGCCGAGCGCGCTGAACGCGCTGTACGAGCAGTACCTGGCCAGGGCGCTGCCGGCCGTCGCCCGCCGCCTGTCGCCGAACGCGGAGGCCTACGACTACCTCGCCGAGTCGATCCGGGACTGGCCTGGTCAGCGCGACCTGGCCGACCGGATCGGTGCCGCCGGCTGGGGCGGGGTGCGGTGGCTCAACCTCTCGCTGGGAGTCGTCGCGCTGCACCTGGCGCGGCGCCCGGCCTAGCCCAGGGGCGGCCGGACCGGCAGCTGCGGCAACGGACTAGACTGCAGTGCCAGTAGCCCTTGTGAAGCCGTTCACAAGGCTTGGAGTCTGCAGCAAAGCCTCAGGACGGGTCGTGACCGAGCAAGATCTCCCCGTCGGCACGCCGGATCAGCCGCCCGGCGGCAGTGGTCCCGGACCTCGCCCGCGGCGTCGGCGTGCCGAGACGGCCGACATAGCCGACGTCATCATCGTCGGCGCGGGCCCGGCCGGGTCGGCGGCGGCCTACTACCTCGCCAGCGCCGGACTGGACGTGCTCGTCCTGGAGAAGAGCCGGTTCCCGCGCGAGAAGGTCTGCGGCGACGGGCTGACCCCGCGGGCGGTCAAGGCCCTGGCCGCCATGGGCGTGCCGATCAGCAAGAGCGACGGCTGGCTGCGGAACAAGGGCCTGCGGATCATCGGCGGCGGCGGGCGCATCGAGCTGCCCTGGCCCGACATGTCGAGCTTCCCCGGCTACGGACTGGTGCGCACCCGGCTTGACTTCGACCAGATCCTGGCCCAGCACGCCGAGAAGGCCGGCGCCCGGATTATCCAGGGGATGAACGTGACCAGCCCGGTGCTCGATGACCGCACCGGACGCATCACCGGCGTGCTGGCCCAGGACACGGCCGAGGGGAAAGAGGCGCAGCCGCAGGACTTCGGCGGCCGGCTGGTCGTGGCCGCGGACGGCAACTCCTCCCGGCTGTCGGTGTCCATGGGCCTGCGCAAGCGTGACGACCGGCCGATGGGCGTCGCGGTGCGGTCCTACTACACCACCCCGCGGCACCGTGACGAATGGCTCGAGGCCTGGCTGGACCTGTGGGACGGGAACAGCCTGCTGCCCGGCTACGGCTGGATCTTCGGCATGGGCGACGGCACGAGCAATGTCGGGCTCGGCCTGCTCAACACGTCGGCGGCGTTCCAGAACATCGACTACCGGTCCCTGCTGCGCCGGTGGCTGGCGGCCATGCCCGCCGAGTGGGGCTTTACCGAGGAGAACCGGACTCAGCCAGTCCGCGGCGCGGCGCTGCCGATGGGCTTCAACCGCACCCCGCACTACACCCGGGGCCTGCTGCTGGCCGGGGACTCGGGCGGAATGGTCAACCCGTTCAATGGCGAGGGCATCGGCTATGCGCTGGAGTCCGGGGAGATAGCTGCGCGGGTCATTACCCAGGCCCTGGCCAGGCCGACCGCGGCCAGCACCGAGCGGGTCCTGCAGGCTTATCCGAGGATTCTCCAGGACAGCTACGGTGGGTACTACACGCTTGGCCGGATCTTCGTCGACCTGATCGGCAATCCGTCGTTCATGCGGTTCGCGACCAGGCACGGCATCAAGCGCCCGGCGGTGATGCGGCTCACCATGAAGCTGCTCGGCAATCTCACCGAGACCCGCGGTGGCGACGCGACGGATCGCCTGATTAACGCGGTGTCTAAGATAACGCCGGCGGCATAGCCGGTCGACATGAGCACGACGACGCGCGGTGGTGAGCAGCCGACATGAACGTCCAGGGCAAGGTGCCCCGGCAGACAGGCAAGGGGGTATAAGACGATGGGCCACTATGTGCCGATCCTGATCCTGGGTGCGCTGGCCGCCTTCTTTGCCGTCTTCTCGCTGATCATGGGGGCCCTGTCGGGGCCTAAGCGGTGGAACCGGGCCAAGCTGGAGGCCTACGAGTGCGGCATCGAGCCCACTCGCCAGCCCTCGGGCATCCGGTTCCCGGTGAAGTACTACCTGACGGCGATGCTGTTCATCGTCTTCGATATCGAGATCATCTTCCTGTACCCCTGGGCGGTCGCCTTCGACCGGCTCGGGGTGTTCGGGCTGGTAGAGATGGTCACCTTTATCGGCACCGTGCTGATCGCCTACGTCTACGTATGGCGCCGCGGCGGCCTGGAGTGGGACTAAGTCATGGGATTGGAAGAAAAGCTCCCGAGCGGCGTACTGCTCACCTCGGTCGAGAAAGTGGTCGGCTACGCCCGCAAGAGCTCGGTGTGGCCGGCCACCTTCGGCCTGGCCTGCTGCGCCATGGAACTGATATCGACCGGCGGCCCGCGGCACGACCTGGCCCGGTTCGGCATGGAGCGGGCTTCCAACACCCCGCGCCAGGCGGACCTGATGATCGTGGCGGGCCGGGTCAGCCAGAAGATGGCCCCCGTGCTGCGGCAGATCTATGACCAGATGTCGGCGCCCAAGTGGGTCATCTCGATGGGCGTCTGCGCGTCCAGCGGCGGCATGTTCAACAATTACGCCATCGTGCAGGGGGTAGACCACATCGTGCCGGTCGACATCTACCTGCCGGGCTGCCCGCCACGGCCGGAGATGCTCCTGGACGCGATCCTCAAGCTGCACGACAAGATCCAGAACATGAAGCTCGGGCCCAACCGGGAGCGCGAGGTCACCGAGCTGGAGCAGGCCCGGCTGCGGCGGCTGCCGCTGGCGGCGGGCGTGCCCGGAGCCGGTGCCCATGACCACGGGGCGGGACAGTGACCACGGGCCGGGATGACGCCGCGGACGGGCAGGCTGGTCCGGCCGAGCCGGAGCCGGCCGCCCTGGCCGGCCGGGAGCGGCTGGCCGAGCAGGTCAAGCGGACCGGGATGTTCGGCACCCAGACCACCGGCGACACCTCCGGGTACGGCGGGCTCAAGGTGCGGCGGCCACCGCCGCTGCCCGCCCAGCGCCCGTACGGGTCGTACTTCGACGAGGTCGCCGATGCGCTGGGCGGCTCCCTGGAGGAATCGGGGACCAGCTTCGGGGACGCGGTCGAGCGGGTGGCCGTGGACTACGGCGAGCTCACCTTCCATGTCCGGCGCGACCGGCTGCCCGAGGTGGCGGCCAGGCTGCGTGACCAGCCCGCGCTGGCCTTCGAGCTGTGCCTGGGCGTGTCCGGCGTGCACTACCCGGCCGACATGGGCCGGGAGCTGCACGCCGTCTACCACCTGGTGTCACTGCGGCACAACCGCCGGGTGCGGCTGGAGGTATCGGTGCCCGACGCCGATCCGCATGTCCCGTCGCTGCTGGAGGTCTACCCGACCTGCGACTGGCACGAGCGCGAGACCTGGGACTTCTTCGGCATCATCTTCGACGGTCATCCGGCCCTGACCAGGATCGAGATGCCCGACGACTGGCGAGGCCACCCGCAGCGGAAGGACTATCCGCTGGGCGGCATCCCGGTGGAGTATCGCGGCGCGACCATCCCGCCGCCGGACGAGCGGAGGGAATACGAATGACCGCTCAGGCTGACCACGAGACCGAGGGCCGCGTCTTCACCGTCGGCGGCGAGGACTGGGACGAGGTCATCGCCGCGGCGGCGTCGGCGGACAGCCGGGAAGAGCGCCTGGTGGTCAACATGGGCCCCCAGCACCCGTCGACGCACGGGGTCCTGCGGCTGATCCTGACGCTGGACGGCGAGACGGTGACCGAGCTGCGGCCGGTCATCGGCTACCTGCACACCGGCATCGAGAAGAACATGGAGTTCCGGACCTGGACGCAGGGCACGACGTTCTGCACCCGGATGGACTACCTGGCCCCGCTGTTCAACGAGACGGTCTACTGCCTGGCCGTGGAGAAGCTGCTCGGCATCGAGGAGCAGATTCCCGAGCGCGCCACGATCATCCGGGTCCTGATGATGGAGCTGAACCGGATCTCCTCGCACATGATGGCGATCGCCACCTTCGGCCTGGAGCTGGGCGCCACCACCGTGCTGCTCTACGGGCTCCGGGAGCGGGAGAACACGCTCGACCTGTTCGAGCTCATCACCGGCCTGCGCATGAACCATGCCTACGTGCGGCCGGGCGGCGTCTCGCAGGACCTGCCCTCGGGTGCGCTCGACCGGCTACGCGAGTACCTGGCGGTCATGCCCGAGCGGATCGGCGAGATCCGGGCGCTGCTGGACGCCAGCCCGATCTACCTGGCCCGCACGCGCAACATCGCCTACCTCGACACGACCGGCTGCATGGCCCTGGGCGTCACCGGGCCAGTCCTGCGGGCCACCGGCCTGCCGTGGGACCTGCGCAAGAGCCAGCCGTACTGCGGCTACGAGACGTACGACTTCGACGTGCCCACCCGCGACAACTGCGACGTCTACGACCGTTACCGGGTGCGGATGGACGAGGTGGACCAGTCCCTGCGCATCATCGCGCAGTGCGTGGACCGGCTGTCGGGGGGCCGCCCCGGCGACGACCCGGTGATGATCGGCAACGCTAAGATCGGCTGGCCCGCCAAGCTGGCGCTGGGCCCGGACGGCCTGGGCAACTCGCCCGATCACATCGCGCACATCATGAGCCAGTCCATGGAGGCTCTCATTCATCACTTCAAGCTGGTCACCGAGGGCTTCCGGGTCCCGGCCGGCCAGGTGTACGCGGCCGTCGAGTCGCCGCGCGGAGAGCTCGGCTGCCACGCGGTCAGCGACGGCGGCACCCGGCCGTTCCGGACCCATTTCCGTGACCCGTCGTTCACCAACCTGCAGGCTCTCGCCGCGATGTGCGAGGGCGGCATGGTCGCCGACGTCATCGCGGCCGTAGCCAGCATCGATCCCGTGATGGGAGGCGTCGACAGGTAATGGCGCTGACGCAGGAGGCGCGCGCCCGGCTGGAACCGGACGCCGCGCAGATCATCGCCCGGTACCCGCGGTCGCGGTCGGCGCTGCTGCCGCTGCTGCACCTGGTGCAGTCGGAGGAGGGCTACGTCTCGGCCGACGGCATCGAGTTCTGCGCCGAGCAGCTCGGGCTCACCGAGGCCGAGGTCACCGCGGTGACCTCGTTCTACACCATGTACAAGCGCCGCCCGGTCGGCGAGTATCACGTCGGGGTCTGCACCAACTCGCTGTGCGCGGTGATGGGCGGCGATGCCATCTTCGCTGACCTGAAAGAGCACCTGGGCGTCGGCAACGACGAGACCACCGGCGACGGCAAGGTCTCGCTCGAGCACCTGGAGTGCAACGCGGCCTGTGACTACGCGCCGGTCGTCATGGTCAACTGGGAGTTCTTCGACAACATGACCCCGCCCGCCGCCCGGGACGTGGTCGACGGCCTGCGCAGCGGGGCCGACGTCGCCCCGACGCGCGGCGCGCCCCGCCTGTGCACCTGGAAGCAGGCCGCCCGGATCCTGGCCGGGTTCCCGGACGACCAGGCCGCGCTGGGGAACACGGCCGGCCCGGCGAGCCTGGCCGGCCTGCGGGTCGCCAAGGAGCACGGCTGGACTCCCGATGACGACGACTCCGGCGCCGGCGACTCGATAGCAGGGAGCACCCCGTGACCGCCGTACTGACGCCCGTGCTCACCGCGCACTGGGACGAGCCGGACCCCTTCACGCTGGCCGCCTACCGGCGGCACGGCGGTTACCAGGCGCTGCCCAAGGCGCTGGCCATGGAGCCCGACCAGGTCATCCAGACCATGAAGGACTCCGTGCTGCGCGGCCGCGGCGGCGCGGGCTTCCCCACCGGGCTCAAGTGGGGCTTCATCCCGCAGGGCGACGGCAAGCCGCACTACCTGGTGGTCAACGCCGACGAGTCCGAGCCGGGCGCCTGCAAGGACATGCCCACCCTGCTGAACAACCCGCACGCGCTCATCGAGGGCATCATCATCACCTGCTACGCGATCCGCGCGGAGCGCGCCTTCATCTACGTGCGCGGCGAGGTGCTGCACGTGATCAGGCGGCTGCACCACGCCGTGGCGGAGGCCTACGAGGCCGGGTACCTGGGCACCGACATCCTCGGCTCCGGGCTCAACCTCGAGGTCGTCGTGCACGCCGGAGCCGGCGCCTACATCTGCGGCGAGGAAACGGCGATGCTCGACTCGCTAGAGGGCTACCGCGGACAGCCCCGGCTGAAGCCGCCGTTTCCCGCGGTGGCCGGGCTGTACGCCTGCCCGACCGTGGTTAACAACGTCGAGTCGATCTGCAGCGTGCCCTACATCATCAAGCACGGGGCGCAGGAGTTTGCCCGGCTCGGCACGGAAAAGTCCAAGGGCTTCGGCATCTTCTCGCTGTCGGGGCACGTCACGACGCCGGGCCAGTACGAGGCGCCGCTCGGCATCACCCTGCGCGAGCTGCTGGAGCTGGCCGGCGGGATCCGCGCCGGGCACCGGCTGAAGTTCTGGACGCCGGGCGGCTCCTCGACGCCGCTGTTCACCGACGAGCACCTGGATGTCCCGCTGGACTACGAGTCGGTGGCCAAGGCCGGGTCGATGCTCGGCACCCGCTCGATCCAGCTCTTCGACGAGACAACGTGCGTGGTCCGGGTCGCGCTGCGCTGGATTGAGTTCTACGAGCACGAGTCCTGCGGCAAGTGCACGCCGTGCCGGGAGGGCAGCTTCTGGGTCGTCCAGCTGCTCGACCAGCTGGAGCGCGGCCAGGGCAGCGAGTCCGACCTGGGCAAGCTGCTGGACATCTGCGACAACATCACCGGCCGCGCGTTCTGCGCCCTGGGCGACTCGATCCAGGCGCCGGTCGGCTCGTCGATCAAGTACTTCCGGGACGAGTACATCGAGCACCTCAGGCGGGGCGGCTGCCCGTTCGACCCTGCCGCCTCGACGCTGTTCACCATGGAGTCCGCCCGATGACAGTCTCTTCCACCACGGGTCCTTCCACCGCGGCCCCGGCCGATGGCGTGACGGTCACGATTGACGGGTTCGAGATCACCGTCCCCAAGGGGACGCTGGTGATCCGGGCCGCCGAGCAGCTCGGCATCCAGATCCCCCGGTTCTGCGATCACCCGCTCCTGGACCCGGTGGGTGCCTGCCGTCAGTGCCTGGTGCATATCGAGGGCCAGCCCAAGCCGCCGGCCTCCTGCACCACGACCTGCAGCGAGGGCATGGTGGTGCACACCCAGCTGACCTCCCCGGTAGCCGAGAAGGCCCAGCGCGGCATGATGGAGCTGCTGCTCATCAACCACCCGCTGGACTGCCCGATGTGCGACAAGGGCGGCGAGTGCCCGCTGCAGAACCAGGCCATGTCCACCGGCCAGGGCGAGACCCGGTTCACCGGCACCAAGCGGACCTTCCCGAAGCCGATCGCGCTGTCGTCCCAGGTGCTGCTCGACCGTGAGCGGTGCATCCAGTGCGCCCGCTGCACCAGGTTCGCCGACCAGATCCCCGGCGACCCGCTGATCGAGCTGCTCGACCGCGGGCCGCACGAGCAGGTGGGAGTGGCGCAGGGCGTTCCGTTCGACTCCTACTTCGCCGGCAACACCGTGCAGATCTGCCCGGTCGGTGCCCTCACCAGTGCCTCCTACCGGTTCAAGGCCCGGCCCTTCGACCTGGTGTCCACGCCATCGGTGTGCGAGCACTGCGCCTCCGGCTGCCGGCAGCGCACCGACCATCGCCGCGGCGCGGTGACCAGGCGGCTGGCGGGCAACGACCCGGAGGTGAACGAGGAGTGGAACTGCGATAAGGGCCGGTGGGCCTTTACCTACGCCACGCAGCCGGATCGCCTCGTGATGCCGCTGGTCCGCAACTCCGACGGCGTGCTGGTGCCGACCTCCTGGCCGGAGGCCATCTCCATCGCCGCGGCCGGCCTGGCCGCCGCGCGGGGCAGCGCCGGCGTGCTCACCGGCGGCCGCCTGACGCTGGAGGACGCCTACGCGTACGCCAAGTTCGCCAGGGTCGCGCTGGCCAGCAACGACATCGACATGCGCGCCCGCGCGCACTCGGCCGAGGAGACGCGGTTCCTCACCGACCACGTCGCCGGCCGGGGCCAGGTCAGCTATCGCAGCCTGCAGCAGGCGCCCGCCGTCCTGCTGGCGGGCTTCGAGCCCGAGGACGAGTCCCCGATCGTGTACCTGCGGATGCGCAAGGCGGTCCGGGCCGGCACGATGACGGTGTACTCGCTGGCCGCCCTGGCCAGCCGCGGCCTGGAGAAGCTGTCCGGCATCCTGCTGCCCGCGGTGCCAGGCTCCGAGGGCGCCGCGCTGGACGCGCTCGGCGCGGCCGGCGAGCCGGGCCTGGCGGCGGCGAACGCCGCACTCAGTCAGCCCGGCGCCGTCATCCTGGCGGGCGAGCGGCTGGCGGAGGTGCCCGGCGCCCTGTCGGCCCTGGTCCGGCTGGCCGCGCAGACCGGGGCGAGCCTGGCCTGGATCCCGCGCCGCGCCGGCGAGCGCGGGGCGATCGAGGCCGGGGCCCTGCCCACGCTGCTGCCCGGCGGCCGCGCCATCGCCGACGAGTCGGCTAGCGCCGAGGTCGCGCTGGCCTGGGGCGTCGGCTCGCTGCCGGCCGAGCCGGGCCGCGACACCGCGCGCATCCTGGCCGACGCCGGCCGCGGGGAGCTGGCCGCCCTGCTGGTGGCCGGGGTCGACCCGGCCGACCTGCCCGACCCGGACACGGCCCTCGCCGACCTGGAGGCGGCCCCGTTCGTGGTCAGCCTGGAACTGCGGGTCAGCGCGGTCACCGACCGCGCGGACGTAGTGTTCCCGGTGGCCGCCGTGGCCGAGAAGGGCGGCACGTTCGTGAACTGGGAGGGCCGGCCGGGCACCTTCGGCGCGGCGCTGGCGGTTCCGGCGGTCCGCTCGGACCTGCAGGTCCTCGCGGCGCTGGCCGACGAGATGGACGTGCACCTGGGCCTGCCCGACGCCGCCGCGGCGCGACGGGAGCTGAGCGCCCTGGGCCGCCATCCGGTGCCGGAGGCCGTGGCGCCGACGGGCCGCCTGGCGGCTCCGGCTCCGGCCGCCAACCCGGGCGGCGGCTCCCGCGGCGTCACGCTGCCGGGGCCGGGTCAGGCCATCCTGGCCACCTGGCATAATCTGCTCGACGGTGGCCGCATGCAGGACGGCGAGCCGAACCTGGCGGGTACCGCGCGGTCAGCGGTCGCGCGGATGTCCGCGGCGACCGCGGCGGAAGCCGGAGCATCCGCCGACGGCAAGGTGACCGTGGCCACTGAGCGCGGTGCCGTGACCGTTCCCGTGGAGATCGCCGACATGCCAGACCGGGTCGTGTGGCTGCCGGCCAATTCCACGGGCGGCGGCCTGCGGCGGGAGCTGAACGCCGGGCACGGCACCCTAGTCATGTTGAGGAGCGCGGAATGAAGGACCTGGCCGCGTCTGGCACGGATCCGACGCTAGCCAGCTTCGGGCACGACGTCTGGTGGCTGGTCCTGCTCAAGGTCATCGTGATCTTCGGGTTCCTGGTGGTCACCACCCTGCTGACCATCTGGGCCGAGCGGCGCGTCATCGGCCGGATGCAGCAGCGTCCGGGGCCTAACCGGGCCGGGAAGTTCGGGCTGCTGCAGTCCCTGATGGACGGCGTCAAGCTGGCGCTGAAGGAGGACATCGTCCCGCGCGGGGTGGACCGGCTGCTGTTCGTCATCGCGCCCGCGTTGTCAGTCATCCCCGCCTTCATCAGCCTGGCCATCATCCCCTTCGGCCCGATCGTCTCGATCTTCGGTCACTACACCCCGCTGCAGCTGAGCGACCTGCCGGTGGCCGTCCTGCTGGTGCTCGCGATGAGCTCCATGGGCGTCTACGGGATCGTGCTGGCCGGCTGGGCGTCCGCCGCGCCGTACTCGCTGCTCGGCGGCCTGCGGGCGTCGGCCCAGGTGATCAGCTACGAGATCGCCATGGGCCTGGCGTTCGTCCCGGTCTTCCTGTACGCCGGATCGCTGTCCACGAGCGCGATCGTCCGCGCCCAGGCCCACGGCGCCCCGTTCCGGATCGGCGGCGTCATCCTGCACTACCCGTCCTGGTTCGCGATCCTGCTGCTGCCGTCCTTCGTGATCTACATCATCACCATGGTCGGCGAGACCAACCGGCTCCCGTTCGACCTGCCCGAAGGCGAGGGCGAACTAGTCGGCGGCTTCCACACCGAGTACTCCTCGCTCAAGTTCGCGCTGTTCTACCTGGCCGAGTACATCAACATGGTCACGGTCTCGGCGCTGGCCACCACCTTGTTCCTCGGCGGCTGGCGGGCCCCGTGGCCGATCACGGTGTGGCCGGGCGCCAACACCGGGTGGTGGCCGGTGCTGTGGTTCCTGGGCAAGATGGTGGCCTTCATCTTCTTCTTCATCTGGCTCCGCGGCTCGCTGCCGCGGATCCGCTACGACCAGCTCATGGCGCTGGGCTGGAAGGTCCTCATCCCGACCGCGCTGGCCTGGACCCTCATCATCGCGACGTTGCGGGTCTGGCGGCGCCAGGGCGGCAGCACCGGCGTCTATATCGTGGCCGCCCTGATCGTGGCCGCCCTGCTGCTGCTCTGGTTCGGCTGGGAAGCCTCCGCGCAGCGGGCGGCGCGGCTGGCCGAGGAACAGGACGAGAGCGACGCGGCGGAACTGGCCGAGCACGGGCCGTCATTCCCGACGCCGCCGATGGACCTGCCGCATTACCACGGCATCGGCCTGGAGCCGATAGCCGAGGATCCAGCGGGCCTGGCCGCCGGCCGGGGCGGCAGCTCTTCTGACCCTGCTGCGACGAAGGAGGTCACAGGTGCCTGACTTCCTGAACAGCGTCAAGGGATTCGGCGTTACCTTCCGGACCATGTTCCACAAGGTCGACACCGTGGAGTACCCGGAGGTGCTGCGGCCGACCGCGCCGCGGTTCCACGGCCGGCATCAGCTCAACCGGTGGCCCGACGGGCTGGAGAAGTGCATCGGCTGCGAGCTGTGCGCCTGGGCCTGCCCGGCGGACGCGATCTACGTGGAGGGCGCGGATAACACCCCGGAGGAGCGGTACTCGCCCGGCGAGCGGTACGGCCGGGTCTACCAGATCAACTACCTGCGCTGCATCCTGTGCGGGCTGTGCGTGGAGGCGTGCCCGACCCGGGCGCTGACCATGACCAACGAGTACGAGCTGGCCGACGACAGCCGGGAAGCCCTGATCTGGACCAAGGAGCAGCTCGTCGTCCCGCTGCAGCCCGACATGGAGGCGCCGCCGCATCCCATGCGCCTGGGCGAGACCGAAGAGGAGTACTACGCGCTGGGCGCCATGCTCGCCGCCGCCACCGCGCCGGACTCCGAGCAGCCGGGTGACGACGACCCGGGAGCGTCGCAATGACTCACCCCGTTGTGCTCGCGGCCAGCGCCGCGACGACTAGCCGGGAGCTGGCGTTCTGGATCCTGGCCATCATCGCCGTCGTGGCGGGGCTGGGCATGGTGCTGGCCCGGCGGGCCGTGCACTGCGCGGTCCTGCTCGCCGTGGTCATGCTGTCGCTGGCGGTCCTGTACGCGATGCAGGGCGCGCCGTTCCTGGCCTTCGTCCAGGTCATCGTCTACACCGGCGCCGTGCTGATGCTGTTCCTGTTCGTGCTCATGATCGTCGGCATCACCGCCGCCGACTCGATCGTGGAGACGATCAGGGGCCAGCGGCTCGCCGCCGGGGTGTTCGGCATCGGCCTGCTCGCCCTGCTCAGCCTGGTAGTCGGGCACGCGGCCATCGGGCCGGCCTCCCGGGCCAAGGTCGCCTTCGGGGCCGGGAATGTCTCTGGTATCGCCCGGCTGCTGTTCACCACGTACGTGTTCCCGTTCGAGGTCACCAGCGCTCTGCTGATCACCGCGGCCCTGGGCGCGATGGTGCTGACGCACCGGGAGCGCACCACCCCCAAGCCGACCCAGCGCCGCCTGGTCCGGCAGCGGATCGCCAGCGGACGCCCGACCCCGCTGCCCGGGCCGGGCACGTACGCGCGGCACAACGCGGTCGACATGCCCGCGCTGCTGCCGGACGGCACGCCCTCTGAGCTATCGGTGAGCGAGGTCATCTCGGGCGGCGGCCAGATGGGATCGCCCGGCGTCACCGCGCTCGATCGCGGCGCCAGCGACCAGGAGGATGCGTAATGGTGAGCCCGGCCCATTTCGTGGCCCTGTCAGTGATCTTGTTCGTCATCGGCGGGGTGGGCGTCCTGGTGCGGCGCAACGCACTGGTGGTGTTCATGTGCGTGGAGCTGATGCTGAACGCGGCCAACCTGGCCTTCGTGGCCTTCGCCCGGATGCACGGCGCCCTGGACGGCCAGGTCATCGCGTTTTTCGTCATGGTTGTGGCGGCGGCGGAGGTGGTCGTCGGCCTCGCCATCCTGACCTCGATCTTCCGTGCTCGCAGATCGGCCTCGGTCGACGACGCCAGCCTGATGAAGTACTGACTACGGAGAGACTCCTGTGACAGGCTCTGCCCTGGGCGGCATCGCGCCGCCGGCCCCGGCGCTGACGACCATGCCCGCGACCGGGGCTCTGCACCTCGCGTGGCTGCTGGTCGCGCTCCCGCTGGCGGGAGCCGTGGTCCTGCTGGCCGGCGGCAAGCGCACCAACTCCTGGGGGCACCTGCTCGGCGTGGCCATGCCGGTCGCGGCCTTCTGCTACGGCGTCGTGATCTTCTTCACGATGCTCGGCTACCCGGCCAGCGGCCGGAGCCGGGACCTGCAGGTGTTCCAGTGGCTCTCCGTCGGCCGCTTCAACGTCAACATCGGCATCCTGCTCGACCCGCTGTCCATCTGCTTCGTGCTGCTGATCACGGGCGTCGGGTCGCTGATCCACATCTTCGCCGTCGGCTACATGGCCAGCGACCCGGGGCGCCGCCGGTTCTTCGGGTACATGAACCTGTTCCTGGCCTCGATGCTGCTGCTGGTGCTGGCCGACAACTACCTCGCCCTGTACGCGGGCTGGGAGGGCGTCGGCCTGGCCTCCTACCTGCTGATCGGCTTCTGGCAGTACAAGCCGGCCGCGGCGGCGGCGGCGAAGAAGGCCTTCATCGCCAACCGGGTCGGGGACGCCGGCCTGTCCCTGGCCATCATGCTGATGTTCACCATCTTCGGCACGATCACCTTCACGGGCGTGAGTCACGCGGCCGGGTTGGCCAGCACCGGGGTGGTCACCGCGATCTGCCTGCTGCTGCTGCTGGGCGCCTGCGGCAAGTCCGCTCAGCTGCCGCTGCAGTCCTGGCTGCTGGACGCCATGGAGGGTCCGACCCCGGTGTCAGCGCTGATCCACGCGGCCACCATGGTCACCGCCGGGGTCTACCTCATCGTCCGGTCCGGCTTCCTGTTCAACCTGGCGCCCGATGCCCAGCTCGTGGTCACCATCGTGGGCGCGGCCACGCTGATCTTCGGCGCGATCATCGGCTGCGCCAAGGACGACATCAAGAAGGCCCTCGCCGGGTCCACCATGAGCCAGATCGGCTACATGATGCTGGCCGCGGGCCTGGGGCCGGCCGGGTACGTGTTCGCCATCGCGCACCTGATCGCGCACGGGTTCTTCAAGGCCGGGCTGTTCCTCGGCGCCGGGTCGGTCAAGCACGAGATGGACGACGAGGTCGACATGCGCCGCTTCGGCGGCCTGTGGCGGGTCATGCCGATCACCTTCGTCTGCTTCCTGCTCGGCTACCTGGCCATCATCGGCGTGCCGCCGTTCTCCGGGTTCTTCACCAAGGACTCCATCATCGACGCGGCCTTCGGCAAGGGCGGCACCTCCGGGGCCATCCTCGGCGTCGCGACCGTGATCGGCGCCGCCATCACCGCGTTCTACATGACCCGGGTCATGTTCATGACCTTCGCCGCCGAGCGCCGCTGGGAAGAGAAGGTGCATCCGCACGAGGCGCCCAGGGTGATGACCATTCCGATGATCTTGCTGGCCGTGGGCTCGGTCGTCGCGGGCGGCTTCCTGATCCTCAACAGCCGGCTGCTCGACTTCCTGCGGCCCGTGACCGGCGGCCCCACGACCTCCGGCGGCGTGTTCACCCTGGCCGGCTGGGTCACCCTGGTGCTCGTGCTGGCCGGCGCCGGGCTGGCCTACCTGATGTACGGACGGCGGGAGGTCCCGGTGACCGCGCCGGCGGGCAACCCCGTCACGGTGGCGGCCCGCAAGGAGCTCTACGGCAACGCCATTAACGAGTCGCTGCTGATGCGGCCCGGCCAGTGGCTGACCCGGCTCTCGGTCTACTTCGACAACCGGGGCGTGGACGGCCTGGTCAATACCGTGGCCGCCACCTTCGGCGGTTCCTCCGGGCGGTTGCGCAAGCTGCAGACGGGGTTTGTCCGCTCCTACGCGCTGTCGATGTTCGTCGGAGCGGTGCTGCTGGTGGGCGCCCTCCTCCTGGTCCGGCTCTAGAGCGGTGAGGCTGCGGATTCCATGAGCAATTTCCCCTGGCTAACGGTCACGGGCGCGATCCCGCTCGTCGGCGCGGTCGTGATCGGGCTGACGCCTGGCCGCTCCGCCCCGGGCAGTCCCGCCAGCCGCCGCGCCCGTGACCAGCTGGTCAAGGTCATCACGCTGGTCTTCACGCTCATCACGCTGGCCGTCTCGATCGTGATCGCCGTGCGGTTCAGGCCGGGCGGCCCGCACTTCCAGTTCACCCAGGTCTACCAGTGGATCCCGCAGTTCGGCGTGCACTACGCCGTCGGCGTGGACGGCATCGCGCTGGTCCTCCTGCTGATGACCACGGTCTTGATGCCGGTGGTAGTGCTCGCCTCCTGGAACGACCCGGAAGGCACCGCGGGGCCGGCCGACGCGCCGCCGCCGCGGCGCAGCGTCAAGACCTATTTCGCGCTGATGCTGGTCCTGGAGACCATGATGATCGGCGTCTTCGCGGCCACCGACGTCTTCCTGTTCTACGTGTTCTTCGAGGCCATGCTGGTCCCGATGTACTTCATGATCGGCAGCTACGGGGTCGGCCAGCGGCAGTACGCGGCGGTCAAGTTCCTGCTCTACAGCCTGCTCGGCGGCCTGCTCATGCTGGTCGCGGTGATCGCGCTGTACGTCTACTCCATCCACGGCGGCCACCACGGCACGTTCCTGTTCACCTCCCTGGAGCACCTCGCGCTGAGCCCGACCGCCAGCAAGTGGCTGTTCCTCGGCTTCTTCGTCGCCTTCGCCATCAAGGCCCCGCTGTGGCCCTTCCACACCTGGCTGCCGGATGCGGCCGCGTCGGCCCAGCCCGGGGCGGCCGTGGTGCTGGTCGGCGTCCTGGACAAGGTCGGCACCTTCGGGATGATCCGGTACTGCCTGGAGCTGTTCCCGTCGGCCGCGCACTACTTCACCCCGCTGGTCATCGCGCTGGCGGTCATCGGGGTCCTGTACGGGGCCATCGTCGCGATCGGGCAGCGGGACCTCAAGCGGCTGATCGCCTATACCTCGGTGTCTCACATGGGGCTGATCACCCTGGGCATCTTCGTGTTCACCAGCCAGGGCCAGTCCGGGGCCACGCTCTACATGGTCAACCACGGGTTCGCCACCGGCGCGCTGTTCCTGCTCGTCGGCTTCATGATCTCCCGGCGCCGCTCCCAGCTGATCGCCGACTACGGCGGCGTGCAGCAGGTGGCGCCGGTCATGGCCGGCCTGTTCCTGATCGCCGGCCTGGCGGGCCTGGCGCTGCCGGGCCTCAACACGTTCGTCAGCGAGTTCCTCGTGCTGCTGGGCACCTTCACCCGGTACAAGGCCGCGGCGGTCCTGGCCACTGTCGGCATCATCCTGGCCGCCATCTACATCCTGTGGATGTACCAGCGGACGATGACCGGCCCGGTCCGCGAGGAACTGGCCGACATGCCGGACCTGAAGCCCCGCGAGCTGTGGGCGGTCGTGCCGCTGATCGTGCTGATCATCGGGCTGGGGGTCTATCCGCAGCCGGTCTTGAAGATCATTAACCCCGCGGTTCAGCAGACCATGACTCAGACCCACTCCACCGATCCGGTGCCGCCGCATCCGGCGACCGCCGTCGGCCATGAAGGGAGCTCCCGGTGACCGGGACCGTAGCGGCACTGGCGCCGATCAACGCCCCGCACATTGAGTACGGTCAGCTCTCGCCCCTGCTCCTGGTCTTCGCGGCGGCGCTGGCCGGCGTGCTGATCGAGGCGTTCTCGCCGCGCAAGCTCCGGCGGCCGCTGCACATCGCGCTGACGCTGGGCAGCCTGGCCGGGGCGTTCGTGCTGACCGTCGTGGTCGCGGCCAGCAGCACGATCTTCGCCAACGGCAGCCCCGGCCGGATCGACGCCGAGGGGGCAGTCGGCATTGACCGGCCGACGCTCTTCCTGTGGGGCACGATCGTCGTGCTCGCCTTCGTCAGCGTGCTGCTCATCGCGGAGTCCTCGCACGGGGTAAGCCCGTTCACGCCGCAGGCGGCGGCGGTGCCCGGCAGCGCCGAGGAGCGCGAGGGACTGCTGGCCGGCCTCAACCACACCGAGGTCTACCCGCTGACGCTGTTCGCGGTGGGCGGGATGATGCTCTTCCCGGCGGCGAACGACCTGCTGACGATGTTCGTCGCCCTCGAGGTGCTCTCGCTGCCGCTGTACCTGCTGTGCGGGCTGGCGCGCCGCCGGCGGCTGCTCTCGCAGGAGGCGGCGATGAAGTACTTCCTGCTGGGCGCGTTCTCGTCGGCGTTCTTCATCTTCGGCGTGGCCATGCTCTACGGCTACTCCGGCTCGGTGCGGCTGTCGGCGATCGCGACCGCGGCGCAGTCGGAGGTCGCCTCGGCCACGCTGCTGTACGCGGGCCTGGCCCTGGTCGGCGTCGGCCTGCTGTTCAAGATCGGCGCGGTGCCGTTCCAGAGCTGGAAGCCCGACGTCTACCAGGGCGCTCCGACGCCGGTCACGGCCCTGATGGCATCCTGCACGCTGGTCTCGGCCTTCGGCGCGCTGCTGCGCGTCTTCTATGTCGCGTTCGGCCAGCTGACCTGGGACTGGCGGCCGGCCATGTGGGGCGTGGCGGTCCTGACCATGCTGGTGGGCTCGATCATCGCCATCACGCAGCGGGACGTGAAGCGGCTGCTGGCCTACTCCTCGATCGCGCAGGCTGGCTACATCCTCACCGGCGTGGTCGCCGCGAACCCGGCCGGCCTGTCCGGCAGCCTGTTCTACCTGGCCGCCTACGGGTTCGCCACGATCGGCGCCTTCGCCATCGTGACCCTGGTCCGGGACCAGGCGGGCGAGGCGGCGGACCTGTCCCGCTGGGCGGGCCTGGGCAAGCGGTCGCCGCTGGTGGCGGGAGTGTTCGCCCTGTTCCTGATCGCCTTCGCCGGGATTCCGCTGACTAGTGGCTTCATCGGCAAGTTCGCCGTCTTCCAGGCCGCGATCCAGGGCGGCGCGGTGTGGCTGGTAGTCATCGGCGCCATCGCCAGCGCGATTCTCGCCTTCCCGTATGTCCGGGTCATCGTGCTGATGTTCTTCAGCGAGCCGGCCCCGGACGGCCCAGCCGTGGTCCGGCCGAGCGCGTTCACCGGCGTGGCGGTCGGCATCGGCGCAGTGGCCACCGTGGTCCTGGGCATCGTCCCCGAGCCGCTGCTCAACCTGGCCAACCATGCGGCCGCGCAGCTTTTCGTCCGCTAGGCAGCCCCGGCTGAGCACGCAGCGGACCGCGGCGCGCCGGGGTGTCTACCCGCGGGGGCAGGGCATACCTCAGGTGACCATCAGATGCGCATATCTTGGTGGGTGCCGGCGCACGGTGCCGGCAACCACGGGCCCGCAAGCGGCGGGCTCGCCGACGGTGCTGGTCAGCCGATGAGGGAGCCCGTTTGATCACCGCTGGAGTGGACCTGGCCGACGCGGCGCTGGCGTCCGAGGTCGCCGCCGGGCTCGATCTGGTCGAGGACGCCCTCAAGGCGGCCGCGAAGGCCGAGCACGAGGTCCTGACGCAGGCCGCGGCGCACCTGATCGAGGCCGGCGGCAAGCGGCTGCGGCCGATGCTGGTGCTGCTCGCGGCGCAGTTCGGCAATCCGCAGGACCCCAGGGTGATACCCGCCGCCGTGGCCATCGAGCTGACCCACCTGGCCACGCTGTACCACGACGACGTCATGGACGAGGCCGACGTCCGCCGGGGCACCCCGAGCGCGAACTCCCGCTGGGACAACACGGTCGCCATCCTGACCGGCGACTTCCTGTTCGCCCGGGCCTCGCAGATTCTCGCCGACCTCGGCGCCGAGGCGATCAGGATCCAGGCGGAGACCTTCAACCGGCTGGTGACCGGCCAGGTGGCCGAGACCGTCGGCCCGCTGCCGGGCACGGACCCGTTCGAGTACTACTTCGGCGTGATCACCGAGAAGACGGCGTCGCTCATCGCGACCTCCGGGCGGTTCGGGGCCATGTTCTCCGACGCCCCGGCGGGAGTCGAGGCCCTGATCACGCCGGCCTGCGCGGCGCTGGGCGTGGCCTACCAGCTGTCGGACGACATCCTGGACGTCGCGAGCGACCGGGCCCAGTCCGGCAAGACGCCCGGGACGGACCTGCGCGAGGGCGTCCGGACGCTGCCCATGCTGCATGCCCTCCGCTCGGCCGGGCCGGGCGACGGCCGGCTGGTGGAGCTGCTCAGCCAGGATGAGCTCACCGATCCGGCGCAGCACGCCGAGGCGCTGGGCCTGCTGCGGGCGCACCCGGCCATGGATATGGCCCGGGCCGACCTGCTGGACTGGGTGGGCGTGGCCCGCGCGGAGATCCTGCGCCTGCCGGACCTCCCGGCGCGGGATGCTTTCGAGGCCTTCTGCGAGTTCGTCGTCGAGCGCAGCGGGTAGGCCCGACCGCGACACCACTGCCGCGCGTGATCACGACCGTTTCCCGGCTCATAGCGCGGAATAACGGTCGTGATCGTGACGAGCCGTGGGCCGCATGGGGGGATTTGCGTGGGTATTCGGGTGGGGGCAGCGGCGTGCGCCGTGGCGGGCAGCGCGGTGATCGCGCTGGGCGGCTGCGCTAGCTCGGGCGCCGGGGGCGGTGCCGCGGCCGCGGGCGGGACCGCGCCGGCGGGCGGGGCCAACAGCGGCGCCGCGAGCCTGGTCGCGGCGATGAAGACGGCCGTCCAGGCGGCGACCAGCATGCACCTGGCGGGCCAGCTGCCGGGCGGCGGCCGGCCGGTGACCCTGAATATCGGGGTCCTGCGCGGCGGCGGGCTGGCCGGGACCATCACCGAGGGCGGGGTTCCCCTCCAGCTCATCGGGGCCGGCGGACAGGTCTTCATCAAGGCGACGCGGCCGTTCCTGCAGGAGCTGCGGGCACCCGGCCGGGTCTGCGCTGTCCTGTGCGGCCGGTACGTCCAGATGTCCGGCCCGGAGCGCAGCCAGCTCACCGGCAGCCTCGGCATGGCCAGCCTGACCCGGTCGCTGATCCGGGCGCTACCCCGGTTTACCCGCGCGGGGCTGGCCACGGTGCTCGGCCAGCCCGCCGTCGTCCTGCACGGGGCCGACGGCTCCACCCTCGACGTCGCGGCCCGCGGCCAGCCGTATCCGCTGCGCCTGGTCGCCCCGCAGGGACGCGACGAGTCGGTCGTGTTCACGGAGTGGGACGCCGTGGCCGCGCCCGCCGCCCCGCCGGCCAGCCAGGTGATCAACCTGAGCCAGCTGAAGGCGGGCACCGGTTAGCATCTATGCGATGAGGACCTCCGGCCGCACTGCGAACGACGGCGAGTCTGCCGAGGCAGACGACCGGCCGCCGCCGCGCAACAGCGACTTCGTCCAGTCGCTGGATCGCGGGCTGGCAGTGATCCGGGCCTTCGGCCCGGACCGGGAGCGGCTCAGTCTCAGCGAGGTCGCCCGGGCCACCGGCCTGACCCGGGCCGCCGCGCGGCGGTTCCTGCTGACCCTGGTCAGCCTGGGCTACGTGCGCAGCGATGGCCGGGAGTTCTCGCTCCGGCCCCGGGTGCTGGAACTGGGCTACGCCTACCTGTCGGGCCTGTCGCTGCCGGATGTAGCGGTGCCGCACATGGAGGAAATGGTCGCCCGGCTGCACGAGTCGTCGTCGATCTCGGTCCTGGACGGTCAGCACGTCGTGTACGTGGTGCGGGTCCCGACTAAGCGGATCATGACCGTCGCGATCTCGGTCGGCACCCGGTTCCCGGCGTATGCCACGTCGATGGGCCGGGTGCTGCTGGCGGCGCTGCCCCAGGGCGAGCTGGACCGCTACCTGGCGCAGGCCCCCCTGGAGCCGCTGACCGACCGGACGGTGACCGACCCGGCCCGGCTGCGCGAGCTGCTGGCCCAGGTCGCGGAGCAGGGGTACTCGATCGTCGACCAGGAGCTGGAAGAAGGGCTCCGGGCAGTGGCCGCGCCGATCCGCGGAGCCGCGGACGTCGGCACCGCGGCCATGAACGTCTCCGCGCACGCGAGCCGGGTCAGCATGGCCGCGCTGCGCGAGCAGATCCTCCCGGTCCTGCTGGAGACGGCCGCGCAGATCGAGGCCGACCTGCGTGCCAAGGGCCCCGCGTAGGCGGACCGCCGCGCTCCGTCCGCTCCGTCCCGCGCCGCCTCCCCGCCTGGCAGGTTGCCCGCTTAAGTCCCCTGGATTCCCATTTTCTGGCGCCAGATAGGGCCCATTTAGGCTCTGTGTCCCACTGTTGACAGTCGCGGATTCCGCATGGTTAAGTTCTACATTGCGTATACCCGTACGCTAAGCGAACATCCTGTCAGGAGACGGAATGGACCGTAACCCCGCCCTGATCGGGCGGCGCTCTTTGCTGAAGGGCATGGGAGCAGGCGCACTGGCTGCCGGGAGCGGCGGCCTGCTGGCCGCGTGCGGCTCCGGCCTCAAGGGCACCGGTGGATCGTCGAGCACGGGCACGATCAACATTGGCTTCATCACGCCGCTGACCGGCCCGCTGGCCGGGTTCGCGTCGGGTGACAACTTCGTGCTCGGGCAGATCAGGAACACCCCGGCCTTCAAGAACGGCCTCAAGGTCGGCGGCAAGAAGTACAAGGCCAACATCGTCGTCATGGACAGCCAGTCGAACCCGGTGCGGGCCGGCCAGGTCGCGCAGCAGCTGGCCCTGCAGAACAAGGTTGACCTCATCCTCACCACGTCCACCCCGGAGACGACCAATCCGGTCGCCGCCCAGTGCCAGAAGCAGGGCACGCCGTGCCTGTCCACGATCGTGCCGTGGGAGTCCTGGTACGCGGGCCTGGGCGGCAATCCGCTGCAGCCGACCAAGAAATTCCAGTACTGCACGGTGTTCTTCTTCGGGCTGAAGGAATTCGCCGGGTGCTTCTCGCCCATGTGGAACCGGGTCCATACGAACAAGGTGGTCGCCTGCCAGTATCCGAACGACTCGGACGGCAACGCGTTCCGCGGGGGATTCGAGCCGCAGATCAAGGCAGCCGGTTACCAGGTCGTCGACGGCGGGGCCTACGCCGACGGCACGACGGACTTCACCTCGATGATTACCGAGTTCAAGAACAAGAACTGCGAGGTCTTCAGCAACTGCCCGCTGCCCCCGGATTTCAACACGTTCTGGAAGCAGGCCTCCCAGCAGGGCTGGAAGCCGAAGCTGGCCACGGTGGCCAAGGTCCTGCTCTTCCCCGCTGACACCAAGGCGCTCGGGCCGCTGGTGAACAACATCACCACCGACTCGTGGTGGGGGCCGTACATGCCGTATTCCTCGTCGCTGACCGGCATGTCGGCGGCCTCGCTGGCCAGTGCCTACCAGGCCTCGACCGGCAACGAATGGGTGCAGTCCATCGGCTCCAGCTATGCGCTCTTCGAGGTGGCCAAGGAGGCTTTCGGCGCGGTCACCGACCCGCATGACAAGACCGAGGTGGCCAGCGCGCTGCACAACGTCAGTTACACCGGGATGTGCGGCGCCATAAACTTCGCCTCCGGCCCGGCGCCGGGCGTTGGCATTATCCCGCCGGTCGGCGTGCAATGGAAGGCGTCGACCGGAAAGTATCCGTTTGAAATGAAGGTTGTCGATAACTCGCTGAACCACAGCGTCCCGGTCGGGGCGTCGCTGCAGCCGACGAATGCCTGAGCTGACTCGTGCCTGAGATCACGGGGCCGGCCCTGCTGGAGCTCAATGGGGTTTCCAAGAGCTTCGGCAGGGTCGTCGTCGCGGATCACCTGTCGCTGCGCGTTGGCGAGGCCGACATGATCGGCGTTGTCGGCCCGAACGGCGCGGGAAAGACCAGCCTGTTCAGCCTGATCTCCGGTGACCTGGCGCCGGATGCGGGCCAGGTCCGGCTCGGCGGCACCATCATCACGCGGCAGGGCCCGGCCGCGCGATGCCGGCTGGGCATCGGGCGCACCTACCAGGTGCCCCGGCCGTTCGGCGCGATGACGGTCTTCGAGAACGTCCTGGTCGCCGTGCAGCAGGGGGCCGGCCTGCGGCGGCGGGCCAGCTATCAGCGGGCGGCCGAGGTCCTGGCCCGGGCCGGCCTGACCGCCGAGGCCAACAGCCCGGCCGAGCGCCTGGGCCTGCTGCAGCGCAAGCGGCTCGAGCTGGCCCGGGCGCTGGCCACCGGCCCGCGGCTGCTGCTCCTGGACGAGGTGGCCGGCGGCCTGACCGACCCCGAAGTCGCCCAGCTCGTCGAGATCGTCTCCGCCATCCGCCGCGACGGGATCGCCATCATCTGGATCGAGCACGTGGTCCGGGCCCTGACCGGCGCCGTGGAGCGGCTGCTGTGCCTGGCCGGCGGGACCTTCGTCGGCGACGGCTCGCCCGCGGAGGTGCTCGCCCAGCCCGCCGTCCGCGAGGTGTTCCTCGGCACCGAGGTCACGACGTCCCTGACCGGCCTGGCGGGCGGGCAGCCGGAAGGGGAGGGCGCGTGACGGCCAGCCCGCCGCTGCTGGAGGTTCGCGAGCTGACCGTGCATCACGGTCAGCTCCGCGCCCTGGACCAGGTCAGCCTGACGGTCGGCGCCGGCGAGGTCTACGCGATGATCGGGGCCAACGGCGCCGGGAAGACCACGCTGCTCCGGGCCATCTCCGGGCTGAAGGCGCCGACGTCGGGGTCCATCCTGCTGGACGGAGCCGATCTCCGCGCCCTGCGGGCCGAGAAGCGCGCGACTGCGGGCATCGTCATGGTCCCCGAGGGCCGCCGCCTGTTCCCCTCGCTGACCGTCGAGGAGAACCTGCAGGTCGGGGCGGCCTACGCGCGGCCGGGGCCGTGGAACATCGACCGCGTCTACGAGCTGTTCGGCTGGATGCCGCAGCGGCGCAAGCAGCTGGCGGCCCAGCTTTCCGGCGGTGAGCAGCAGTCGGTCGCGATCGGCCGGGCCCTGGTGGCCAACCCGCGGCTGCTGCTGCTGGACGAGCTCTCGCTGGGCCTCGCGCCGGTGATCGTCACCCGGATCTACGACACGCTCCCCGGCCTGCTCGCCTCCGGCGTGACCGTCCTGCTGGTCGAGCAGGACGTCAGCCAGGCCCGGCGGGTGGCCTCGCGCGTGCACTGCCTGCTCGAGGGCCGGACCACGCTGCAGGGCGAGCCCGGCCAGCTCACCGCGGCCGGCATCGAGAGCGCCTACTTCGGGCTGGACGCGGCCCCGGGAGCGCCGGCATGACGTGGGTCAACGCCATCATCCAGGGCATCTTGCTGGGCGGCCTCTACGCGCTGTTCGCCTGCGGGCTGTCCCTGATGTTCGGCGTCATGAAAGTGATCAACCTGGCCCACGGTGACCTGGCCATCCTGGCCGGCTACCTGGCTGTGGGCGTCATCGCCGTCACGCATATCCCCACCGTCTGGTCCTTCCTCATCGTCGTTCCGCTGTTCGCGGCGCTCGGCTACCTCGCGCAGCGGACGCTGATCCAGGCCAGCCTGAACCGCGGCGTGCTGACCACGCTGCTGGTCACCTTCGGGCTCTCGGTCGTGATCGAGAACGCGCTGCAGCAGTTCACCTCGGCCAACAGCCGCACGCTGGGCATCGGCTCGCTGATCTCCAAGTCGCTGCACCTCGGCTCGCAGATCACGATCGCCTACCTCGACCTGGTCATCTTCGGAGTCGCCGTCGTAGTGCTGCTCGGGCTGCAGTACTTCCTGTCCTCCTCCCGGCAGGGCCGGCTCATCCGGGCCGTGGCCGACGACCGCGAGGCCGCGCAGCTCGCGGGCGCCGACTACCGGCACGTCTTCGGCATCGCGGCGGCCATCGCGTTCGCCACCGTGGCGCTGGCCGGCATCGCCTACGGCATGTACACCTCGTTCACTCCCACCAGCGGCACCACGGCGCTGCTGCTGCTGTTCGCCTTCGAGGCGGTGGTGATCGGCGGTCTCGGGTCGCTGTGGGGGACCCTGGTGGGCGGCATCCTGCTCGGCGTGGTCCAGCAGCTGGGCGCGCAGATCGGCTCCAACGACCAGATCCTGGCCGGGCAGCTGCTGTTCCTGCTGATCCTGCTGATCAGGCCGCAGGGAATCACGACGAGCCGGAGGACGGCATGAGCGCCCCTGCCGTTACCGCCGCCGACGTCAGGGTCACGCGCTCCCGGCGCTCGCCGCTCTGGCCCGCTCTCGGCGCCGTCGTGGTCATCGCGGTCCTGGCCTACCTGCCCTACCTCGTCTACGCGGGCACGACCAGCCTGCTGGTGAACTTCTTCATCCTGCTCATCATGGCCAGCATGTGGAACCTGCTCGCCGGGTACGCCGGGCTGGTGTCCGTCGGCCAGCAGGCCTTCATCGGCATGGGTTCCTACCTGGTGCTCATCGTCGCGCTGCACGGGACCGACCCGTTCATCGGCCTGCCGGTCGCCGCGCTGGGCTGCGCCGTCCTCGGCCTGATCGTGTGGTGGCTGCTGTCCCGCCTGCGCAGCGGCTACTTCGCCATCGCCACCTGGGTCATCGCGTCGATCTGCTATCTGGTCGTCATCCGGTTCGCCTCGCTGGGCGGCGGCACCGGCGAGCCGCTGCCCGGCTTGCCGGCCATCAGCAACACCCTGCTGAACGCCTACACCTACTGGGTGGCCCTGGCCGTGGCGGTGATCGTGCTGATCAGCCTGTATGCCATCCTGCGCGGCCGCCTGGGCCTGGTGCTGACCGCCGTGCGCGACGACGAGACCGGCGCGCGGAGCGTCGGTGCCCAGGTGTCCCGCGCCCAGCTCCTGGTGTTCGTCCTAGCCGCGGCAGGCTGCGGCGCCGCCGGCGGACTGGAGATCATCAGCCAGCCGTTCGTGCAGCCCACGGCGGCCTTCTCGGTCCAGTGGACGGCCGAGATGATCTTCGCCTGCCTGATCGGCGGCATCGGCACGATCGAGGGACCGATCCTCGGCACGATCGTGTTCTTCGCCCTCCAGCAGTGGCTGGCCAGCTACGGGACCTGGTATTTCATCGTGCTCGGCGCCGTGGCCATCGCGGTGGCGATCTGGGCCCCGCGCGGGCTGTGGGGGCTCGTCTCCGAGCGCCTGCACATCCGGCTCTTCCCGGTCGGCTACTGGGTCTGGCCGGCGGGGCAGGCCGCCGGGCCCGGCTGGGCCCGGCTGCGGCGGCCGCGCCCGGACGCCGCCGCCCGGCGGTGAGCCGGGGAATCGCGGCCAGCCCGATGTTGTTGCCTGACCTGTACGGAGTTCCGGAAATAGCCGGCGGGATCGCCGAGTGAGGACTCCGCTGACACGGGTCATGCGAGGAGGCAGCCGTGGGCACATTCGGTTCGCAGAAGGCGCGGATGGTCACCGCGGAGGAGGCCCTGCCGGGGCGGACGACCCCGTTGCGGGTTCCGGACCGGCACGAGGTCCTCGGGACCCCGCTGCGGCCGCCGTACCCGGAGGGCACCCAGGTGGCCGAGTTCGGGCTGGGCTGTTTCTGGGGCGCCGAGAAGAGCTTCTGGCAGACTCCGGGCGTGGTAACGACGGCGGTGGGCTACGAGGGCGGCTTCACGCCTAACCCCACCTACGAGGAGACCTGCAGCGGACGGACCGGCCACACCGAGGCCGTCCGGGTGGTGTTCGACCTGGCCAAGATCTCCTACCCGGAGCTGCTCAAGGTGTTCTGGGAGTCGCACAACCCCACCCAGGGCCTGCGCCAGGGCAACGACGTCGGGAGCCAGTACCGTTCGGTGATCTTCTACCAGTCGCCGGAGCAGCAGGCCGAGGCGGAGCAGTCGGCGAAGGCCTACCAGCAGCGGCTGACCGAGGCCGGATACGGCGAGATCACCACCGAGATCGTGCCGGCGTCGGAGTTCTACTTCGCCGAGGACTACCACCAGCAGTATCTTTCAAGCACGAAAAACCCTTACGGGTACTGCCCCGACCACGGGACGGGCGTGTCGTGCCCGATCGGTGTGGTGAAGGCCAGTGGGCCTCTCGGCGGCGTCAAGGCTGACGGCTAATCTAGCTGGGCGCGTTCTCGCCTGGTCGTTGATGCTTGTAGCGGGTCTAGGGGTTCGCGTGATCGCGGCTCCGCGGCCCGCAGCAGGTCACCTTGCTCGCGCGCGCATGGGCGACGTCTCCGGGTGATGTACTCCGTCGGCTATTGAAGGAGTTTCGTGGGGCCGAGGACCGCCCGGCCGAGTCGGCTGGTGAGCGGGTAGCTGTCCATGCAATCTACGCCGGGACCCGTACAGACGGTTCTTATGACCCCATAACCCAGTCGCTAACGATCACAACCGGACCGCTGGCCGACCAAGCCTTCGGCACGCCCAGCGGCGCTGCGGTTGCGCTCGTAGCGGCACTGAGCCCTGATGTGAACCCGAATCGAAACGGCTGGTCGTTCTGGGTGCAGTCCGCGAGCGGCGAGCGGCGAGCGCCTTCAGGCGATCAGGTCTCGGCGGCCCCGAGATGGACCGATAGGTAGCTAAGTGCACCTCAGGCACAAAAAACGACGGCCTCTCGCGGGGCCGTCAGGCCGGTCCAAGGACCGGCGGGGTTGGCACCAGTATAACCAGAGCCCGTCAGAGTGTGTTCCGAGGAGCACCATGGCCACCGTCATCGCCTATGTGGACGGGTTCAACCTGTACCACGGGCTCCACGACAAGTATGGGCGGCGGTACCTCTGGCTGGACCTCCAGCATCTGATCCAGCGTGTGCGGCCCAGCGATCAGATCCTGGCCGTCCGGTATTTCACCGCGGAGGTGAAGGACGATCCTCCTGCGCTCGCGCGACAGCGTACGTACCTGGCCGCGCTGAAGGCTCACAGCGGCGCAGTCGAGGTCATTCTCGGCCGTTACCAGACCAAGAGGATGACCTATCGCCACTGCGGCAACGTCTGGACCAGCTACGAGGAGAAGGAGACCGACGTCAACATCGCGGTCTCTTAACCCCAGGCGGCGGATGATCGCTGCCTTCCCGCCGCGCCGCAGCTCGTTCGAGATCCGCTCGCTCATCCGTAAGCCTTTTCACGCTCGCGGCGGTCGACCTGCGCAACTCCCTTCTGCCGGAGGTCGTCATGGGCTCGGCCATGGAATCGGTCCAGAAGCGGCCTGGCAAGTGGCACTGACCTAGGCGCATGTGGCTGTAGGGCCCATAGGGGTCAACCTGCACTGTGCGGTCAGGAGGCAATGCCACTCAGCGTAAGTTGATCAAGCTGCGAGCCGGTGCGGGCGCAGGTTGACCAGGCTGATCGTGGCCGGGCCGGGATGGCGGGTGCCGTGGTCGCCGGGCCGCTTGACCCGGTAGGAGTTGTGGCGGGCTCGCTTGACCACCCGCGGGTATGTCCGGTGGCGGCGCCGGGGGTTCAGGTGCTTCTTGCGGGTGATGTCAGCCATGATGGCCGCGAGAGTGCGTTCTTGCTGTTCAGGGGGGAAAGGCCGCCGGGTCGGCGGCCTGGCGGCGGACGATGCGGACGGTGCGCTTGAACTTGACCCGGTCCGGGTCGATGGCCGCCTCGGTGGCGGCCCGGCAGATCAGCGAGCTGATCGCGTAGTGGGTGAGCAGGTAGCCGTAGATCTCCTGGCGGACCATGTCCG